>JAUMVK010000017.1:0-78257 GCA_030530205.1 Thermoguttaceae bacterium
ACTTGAAACTGAAAACTTTTACCCGAGGTACGCGCCCTGTTCTTTCAGCACGCGGCGAACTTCGTCCAAGTTCACGTCACGGGCGGTGCAGTTCTGCTTGACGGCGCACGCGGCCGCGACGCCAGCGGAATGGCCGGAAGACCAGCAGTTCGGAATGACGCGGAGCAGCTCGGACATGTTGGGGGCGCCGCAAATACTGCGTCCACCGGTCAGAATGTTTTCGACGTTCTTCGAGATCAGCGAGCCGTAGGGGATCTGCCAGCCGATGTGGTCGCCTTGCCACGCGCCGCCGTAACCGACGCAGGAGTCGAACGTCTGCCCGGCCTTGGCGCCTTCGAGCGTCATTTCTTCGGTCCCTTCCAGCACGCGCGTGATGCGGACGCCGAGCTGGGGGGCGGTCTCCATCAGGAACACGTCCTCGCAACCGGGCGTATTCTTGAGGTTCATGTAGTTCTTCCAGATCTGGCGGCGGCTGTTCAGTTCGAGCCTCGTCAGCTCACGAACGTCCAGCCCGTCCGCGTCGGGGCCCTGCATGTTGAGCCAGCGCACGCCTTTGATCGGGGTAATGTCGCCAATGTACGGGACCTTCGTGCCCGGTTCGACGTGAATTTTGTCCGTATTTCCCAGACGGCACGGCAGACCGATGTGGTACAGACGGCGCGTGTAGGCGCAGCCGGCGTAAGCGAAAACGTCGCCGTCCCCCGTCGTATCGATCACCTGTTTGGCGAGGATCGCCTGGGGGCCAAGTTTCGTCTGAATGACCGCGCCCTTGACGACCGGATTACCGGTTTTCGCGTCGGGAGAGTCGTCCACGATCGCGTCGATCGCCCAGCTGTGGAGGAACAGTTCGATGTTCGATTCCATCAGCATTTCGACGAGCAGGTACTTGTAAACCTCCGCGTCGATGGTCGGGTTGCGGCCGAAGTTCCGGTTGCAAATACCGTTCGGGAGTTTTTCCAGACGCTGCATCATTTCTTCGCCGAGGCCTTGAACGACCTGGACTTTTTCGCCCGCTTTGTTCGTCGTCCAGTGGCCCAGAATGATGAGGACCAGCCCGCCGGTGGCCAGACCACCGAAATGATTGTAGCGTTCGACCAGAGTGACTTTCACGCCGGCACGGGCCGCAGCGATGGCGGCACAGCAGCCCGCGGGACCGCCGCCGACGACCAGAACGTCCGTCTCGCTGACGGCGGGAATTTCCGAAGCGGGGCGGGAGACTTTACCCTCGGAGAGCGTGCACGGGACCGCGTCTTTTCCGGTGTATTCCGTGCCGCGCTGGGCGACTTTTTTGGTCACGAAGTCGGCGCTGGCGTCCTGGCTGGCCGAAACTCCGACCGCCGCGGCGCCCAGACCCAGACCCACGTTTTTGAACCAGTCACGGCGCGAGAGTTCACTGAGTTTCATCTTTAACTCCTTGTTTCGTCACAAAAGGAAGGGGTGAGGAAAATTTTGTACGTCAGAAAATCAAGTAAGTCAATTTTACCATGTGGGGGGAGGAATGTCAAGTGGGGAGGGAAAAAAAGTGAGGAGTTAGGAGTTAGGAGTTAGAAAAGCTTCGGCTTTTTACGGCTTAAAATCATTCTGAAGCCAACGTTACGTGCCAGCGTCAACTCCTAACTCCTCACACCACCATCCACACTCAAAAACGGCTCCGCCTACTGCGCGAACGGCACGAATCGGACCATCTCGCCGTCCTCTTTTTTGAGGCTGATCTCGCTCTTTCGGACGCCATAGCCGGCTCCTTTCAGGACGTAGATCAGGCGGTTGACGCCGGGCTGGGCTTTCAGAGTGATGCCGTGATGGTGGACCTCGACCGGATCCCCGTTCAGGAAGACGTTCTTCAGATTGTACGGGTCGGTCACCTGGAACGTACAGTCGGCGGCATTCTGCGCGTCGGCCTCGAACTGCACGGCATAAACGGCCATTCCGCCGCTCCACTCGATGTGGCATTCCATGACGTACGGCGCGATCTTCCCACTGCGGTCACACGGGAGCCACTTCGTAAATTCCTCGTCGCTGAGGTCCTGAAGCGCCGCGTTCAGCCGGGACGAGGCCGCCAGTTTCTCCTCGTCGAAAAATTTCTCGTCGCAAACGCCGACGGTCATGGCCGTGGTGCGGGGGACGGCCTGCTGGAGCTCCGGCTGGTCGAGCGTCACGGTGCTATAGACGCGCATGGGCTCGCCATTGAGGCGGAAGTCGCACTGGTTCACGACGTACAGCGCGTCGCAGGCGTGGATCGGGTCGTCATCCTGCTCGCCCAGTTCCAGGTCAAACGTGGTTTTACCCTTGGAGTCCAGCCGGACCGGTTTCACCTGAACGCCGTTTTTCCAGCGCAGCGGAAGGCGGACGGTGCAGACCAGATTTTCGACTTTCTGATCCTCGGTCTCAACCTCGCAGTGCAGGACGTTTTTCTCGAGGTCCACGCCGGTCAGGATTTTCAGGCCCGGGAACTTCTCGCTGGTGAAGCCGTTTTCGGCGGTCATCAGGCCGATGCGGACCGGGAGGTCGTTTTTCGCCGGGAGGAGGAACGTCCCATCGGGGTTGACGTCGAGGCGGCGGCCTTTGACCGTAACGCTTTTCGGGACGGGGGTGATCTTCAGCCCACACGGGACGCAGGCGCCGACGCTTGCCGGGGTGGCGCGCTTCACGGTGAACTCAACGGTCTTTTTGCCCGCGCTTTTGCGGGAGATTTGGGCATTGAGGAAATTATGCCGCCACGCGCAGTACTCGTCCACGGTGCAGTACCAGTACTCGGGAACGTGCGCTTTGGTGGCGAGGATCTTCGAGAGACGCTGGAACCCGTCCGGGCCGGACTTTTTCTGCCAGGAGTGGACGCCCAGGACGAAGAACGGCCCCATCGCGCTGAGGTTTCCCGCCTCGAGTTCCTTCACGCCCTGGTCGAACGTCTTGTTAAAAACCTCGAGCTGCGGGTTGGCGTCGTCGGCGCGGAAGAGCCAACACGTGACGCACTCTTTCGGGTCGAGCTTGGCGCGCTCCTGCACGGTCGGCGGTTCGGCCATGCCGTTGATCCCGGCGCGGACGAGCATCTGGCCGATCTTTTGCTCGAAGTCGGGGTCATTGAGCGTACCGGGGAGCGAGAACGGGAAGGTGAACGTCGTCACGGGCAGATCCAGCGATGATTCCAGCACAACGCGGTTTTCGGCGATCTCCTGCCAGACGGCGTTCGGGACGAGGGACCCGAGCCACTGGTGGTTCGTCGTATGAGAGCCGACGGAGCAGCCGTTTTCGACCATGAACTTCACGAATTTCTTGCGGTAGCCCTCGTCCACCTTATTGAGGTAGAACGTCCCTTTCCACCCGTTTTCGGCCAGGGTCTCGGTCATGAAGTAGTGGTCACCGTTGGTATCGTCCCAGCGGGAGGCGACGGCGAGCGTCTTGCCGGGAGGAAGCTCGAGTGTTTCTAGTTGAGCAGACTGTGCGTCCTGAACGGAGGCAAACTCGGCTGTGATCGTGGTGGTTCGTTCCCCGGCGAAAACCGTGCACGCCGTGAGGAAAGCCAGAATAAATGAAAGGAGGTGTTTCATGATTCGGGTCCATTTTAAAGGGTGAATGAAAACAGAATACTTCAGTTTAACACAAGAGAGAGAAAAATACAAGAGGGGGGGGAGAAAAGGGTGGATTGTTGAGAGTGGAGTTGGAAAAGCCTTCGGCTTTTTATAGGTTACACTCTTTTTTCAGGCAACGTAACGCCAGAGCGTCAACTCCACCCCCCACTCTCAACCATCCACACTGTTTAGAAGTTAAACTGGATCCCGCCGTTTCCACTGTGAATATTGGACTGGTCGGAAAAGTATCCGTCATAACCACCGAAAAGGGTCACTTTGTCGGAAATCATCCAGGAAAGTGTCGCACCAACGTTGAAGTAATGATCGCCGAGCCACGCCCCTACGCACTGCATGGTGTCACGGGTACTAACGAAACGGGCCTCGGAAGTGGTCGGTCCCGAATCATCGAGTTGAATGGCGTAGAACGCTTTTACATTCAGGACCAGAGTGTCAGTTGGCGCAAAGTCGAGTTTTCCACCCATTCTGGCGTATGTCCAAGTGTCGTCGTTCTTCTTGTAAAACAGGGCGTAGCTTCCTTCTTCGATTGCTTCATCCTGCCAGATACATTCCGTATCCACTGCAAAGAGCGGGCGAATGACGAGCCGGTTGAAGAAGAACGGTCGGGCAATTTCTGCGCTGGCTGTCAGGCCGGAACCTCTAAACGACGATTTGGCGCTTCCGAAATCTGTCAGGTTACGTTCCATATCGTAATCGGAAAGTGTATAGCTCAACATTCCTTTGAGTTCAAAACCAGCCCACAGCTTGTAGCCGGCGTAAATACCGAAGGAATAGTTATCCGCGCTGGCGGTTTCATGGTCTTCCTTGAGTTCGGGATTCCCGTAGTGGAAGAACGCGCCGGCGGCGAAATAATCCTCAAAAGCGCAATCCATACCGATGGCGAGGTTAAACGCATCCATGTCGTAACCGTCGCGGCCTTTGGCGTTCATGCCGCGGTAGCCGGCCTTGAACCACGCAGAATATTGCTCGTTATAACTGTTGAAAGGCGATTTGGGACCGAGGTACGCGCTGTTGCCAGCGTTCCACGAAATGCGATCTTCAACGGTGTTCCATAGGCTCTGGCGCGCCAGTTGCAGCGAGTTCGCACGAACGTTGAAGAAATGCTCGTTCAGGGAAAGCCCGAGGTACTGCGTCGCGGCGCCCGTTTCGGAGTCCGTCTCGATCCGCTGGCTGTAGCGGAAGAGCGTTTCTTTGTCAGGGGAGGTTTCTTCATCCGGGAGTTTCCACTCGCCTGTGATTCCCTCATCCGCCGTGGCAATGGCCCATTCCGTGTCGGTCGTAATGTCACCGGTGAAGCCCCAGTAAAGTTCCGACCCGTTCTGGATCGTTAACGCACCGTCCGTGACCGTAATTGGCGAGGTTGCAGTTCCGTCCGGGTTCAGGACCAGCGAGTAGGCCGATTTGTCGAAGGTCAGATTCCCGGTGACGTTCAGGCCGTTAGCGTGGTAACCATCCTGGTATGCGTCCACGAAACTGTTCGTGATGGTCACGTCGTCGGCGGTGATCCGGGAGTCCGCACCCGTCAGGCTCAGCGTGGTGTCGGTGATGTTTACCGTCTTGCCGTTCAGCTCGGCTTTCGGGCCGAAATTGATGTACGTGCCGTCGGAAACGGTCAAATCGTTGGCGGCGTTGATTTTCGAGCCGTTATTCATCTGAAGGAACGAGGCCTCGACTGCCACGTCCTTGGCCGCCATCTGGGCGTTCTGATCGAGCAGGGCGTAGGAGTTCAGCGCGCCGGTTTCGTCCGTGCCGTAAAGGTCCTTCAGGGTGATGGAGCCGTTACCTTCGGCCTTGAGGTCTTCCTCAAGCGGAGAGTTCGAGCCGTAAAGGACGAACGTGGAGTTCGGGTCGCCAAATTCGACAGTGCCGGTGCTTCCTTCCTGCTCGCCGGCGACCAGGTTTTGGGCGTAGATGCTTCCTTTCGTTTTCAGCTCGGCGTTACTGCCGTCTTCCTTGCCGACGATGAGGTTTTTGGCCGCCACGCTGCCAGTGCCCGTAAGCGAGGCCGTGCCGGCTTTGCCCAGGACGAAATCGTTGTAGATGTACCCGGAGCCGGAAACGAAGGACCCGCCCATGATCGCTCCGCCGTTGAGCGTGATGTTGGCCGTGGAGCCCGCATCGGCCGCCGCGATGATCCCGGCGTCGCCGCTGACTGAGTTGTTCTCGTTGATCGTCATGTTCACGGTCGAGTTTTCCGTCCCGATCGTGAGTTTGGACTGTTCCTGGCCCTGGATCCCGACCTGCATGTAGCCCCAGTTTTCGGCTTCGAGGTTCACGTTCACGGTTCCGGAACCGGTGCCGAGGGTCATGTTCCCGCAGGAGTCGAGCGAGGCCGCGTCTTTCAGGGTGATGTTGACTTCACCGTTCCCGCCGACGATGGCGTCCGCGTTGGTCGTAAAGACCGCCTGCCCGATCGTCTGGCCTTCGTTTTCGTACACGCCCTTCGCGTCGATGTTCAGTTTGGAGCCCGCATCGGCCAAAAGGGAGAGATTTCCGGTCTGGGGCTGGATCCAACCCTCGCCGTTCATGTTGACGTTCAGATTATTGCCGTCAGTGGCCTTCATCGTCAGCGCGCCGTTGGGCTGGATGTAGCCGCCTTCGTTGGTCGTGATGTTGAGCGTCAGGTCGCCGCCGTCGGTCTGGATGAGCAGATCGTCCGAAGCGCTGGCGGTTTCATCGTCGCCGTCGTTCGCGGTGATCAGGGCGCCTTCGGAGAGGTTGATCGTCCCGTTCCCTTTGATTTGCGGCGTGGCAAGGATGGAACGGTACTGCGCGCCGTATTCCTCATCGACCTGGCTCCCCTTGACGGTCAGTGTGCTGCCGTCGAGCCGGGTCTCGCCCGCCACCTGGACGTTGGAGAGGCCGGAGATTTCCATGTCGCCGGAATGATCGCCCGTCACGGTCACGCCGGACGCATTCGACGCGGTGAGCGCCCCGGTGAAATTCCCGTTCACGTACATCGTGCTCTGGTCGAGCGTCGTGGGGTTGGTGTTCGTGTAGTCGTGCTGGATCTCGATCGTTGAGTTATTCGACGCGCTCAGGCTTCCGGTCGGGGAAAGCGTCGAGTTCTGGTCCACATACAGACCGCCCGACGTAATGGAAAGCGTGTCTCCCATCGCGACGGTGGAGTGGTCCAGAGCGAGCGTCATGCCGCTGATGTTGTTCAGCTTGGCGCTCGAGTCGGTCGGAGAGTTGGTGATGTCGGTCAGACGGATGGTCCCGTACGTGGCCCCTGTGTTGACCAGATCGGTGAAGGCGAACTGGCTGGAAGAAATGCCGTCGCCGGTGATTCCGAGCACGGGCGTGCCGCTTTCCGACTCGTTAAAGAAGAAGCCGCTCGAGGCCCCCTGGCGCAGGTCGTACTGATTCAGGCTCAGCTCGTGTGAGCCGGAAATCGCCAGTCCGTTGCCGCCCAGCGTGATACCGGCCGTCTGGCTCACCTCGGTCGTCTCCGGGTTATTCAGCGCGCTGAAAAGCGAGTCGTAATCGCCCACTTCCGTGACTGCCCCGAAGCCCGGAACCGCCGATGTCCCAAAAAGACTCAACGCCAGAAAAAAGGCCAAACGACGAAAACCGCGTACCCGATGAAAATTTTTGGAATCCATTCCAATTCTCTCCAGTTTCGATAATTCGGACCAGTGAAAATTTCCCTATTATCACTGCTTTTGCGTTTATCGGTATAAATTGCCAAGAGAGTTTAGGAAATATCAGAAAAAATCCTTTTAATCCTCAGATTTTATCCAGACTGCCAGTGCTAAACACAAAATCAGCAAGAAAGCTCAGGACGAAAAAGGCCCTGCGGGGCCTTATTCGGGTTAATTCTTCACTGGATGCGGCGCTTCAGGAATAGGCTCACAGCGTCCTGAACCGTTCCCGGTCAAAACCCTCGGTCGGCGTGAAGGGCACGACGGTCTGTTCCGTTTTGTGGTACTCGTCCAGCAAAATGGTCTCCGGGGCTTTGGGCGCATTTTTGGAGTAGGCGACCTGGAGGTCCAGCGCAAAACGGCGCGTTTCGTCGTCGATCCTGCCGATGAGCATGACGCTCGGCCCCATGTAATTGTTCGGCTCCCAGTAGATCACGTCGTCCCGGTCCTGCGCGTGTTCGTGGAAGGCCGCCGAAAGGGCGTCGCAGTCAGACTCCCGCCGACCCATGATCACCCGGGCCGTGCGGTCAAACCGGAAGTGGCGGCCGCAGCGCAGAAGCGCGTACTCCCAGATTTCGGTCCGGTCGGTCTCATGCCGAAGCAGATCCCGGACGCGCGGCGCGAAGGAGATCTCCGTCAGGACACACCCGGCCATGGCGTTCTTCGGGTTTTCGATCCCGAGCTCCTTCCCGAGCTGGTGCAGCGGCCCCCGGGCACGGCCGGAAAGGGCGTAAAGCTGCGACCGGTCCACGATCCCGGTGAGCTCGGCCTCGGTGGGTGGGAGGAGCTGGCCGCAGATCGGGCGGATGAGCCGGCCCTTCAGACCGCTGTGGTACTCGAGCATTTCGAGGTGGTGGCGCTGCTGGCTCATCGGGCGCTGGCCGAGGACCTCGCCGGTGATCACGATGTCGGCGCCGACCTCGTCGAAGAGCTCCTTCGCCCGGTGGATCATGTACAGGTGGCAGTCGAGGCACGGGTTCACGCCCTTGCCGTAGCCGTAGCGCGGGTGGCGGACCATCTCGATGTACGAGGCGTCCGTATGAACGAAGCGGCACTCAATGCCGAGCATTTCGGCACATTCGCGGGCCGCAGCCGAAGTGTCGCAGAAAGGGGTGATGACGTTCAGCCCCACGACCTCAAAACCCTGCTTCTGCATGATCTTGATGGCCAGGAGACTGTCAAAGCCGCCGGAAAGGAGTGCGATCGCTTTTTTCATGGTTAGGAGTGAGAAGTTAGGAGTTAGGAGTTTTTGGTCATCAGTTGATCAACTGAAAGCTGAGAACTGAAAACTTTATTTCGGCGCAGCCGAAACGCTGACGACTGACCACTTAAAAAAGGTGATTTTCTATCCCATCATTTTATATTAATGTCTTTTTCTGTCAATGTGGGGCGCGAAAATTTTCTTAAAAAAAGGTCGGAGGGGGTTGACAAATGGCGGGGTTTCGGCTAACATTAATGAGAGTTCAACCACTTTCCTGCCATAACCCCTCAAGCCTCTCAGAGTCCGTGGTGGTTTAAGCTGGCGCGTAATTCCGCGCTCTGCGCTCCATTACCGCCTCCCATTCGTCCGTGGTGGTTTAAGCCGGCGCGTAATTCCGCGCTCCGCGCTCCATTACCGCCTTTCATTTTAACTCCTCACTCAAGGAGCCCGTCATGAAAAAGTTACTCCTGTTTTTGTCGTTCGTTCTTTTGGCCTCCTGTGCCTGGGCTGCGGATTCCGTCTTCGTCGAGGCCGAGAGCTTCCAGGAAAAAGGCGGCTGGGCCGTGGACCAGCAGTTCATGGACATTAAATCCCCCGGTGAGGCCGGCTCGGTGATCCTGCTCGCGCATGGCATGGGAAAACCCGTCGCCAACGCGAAAACGACCGTCGCGCTTCCCAAGCCCGGCACGTACCAGGTCTTCGCCCGAACGAGAAACTGGGTCTCCCCGTGGATGCCGGCCGAAATTCGCACAGAGTGCGAAAAAAAGTTAGGAGTTAGGAGTGAGGAGTTAGGAGTGAGCAAGGAACTCGATTCCTGGTCACCTGGAAAATTTAGACTCATTTTAAATGGTAAACCCTCCGAAATCACGCTCGGAATTTATGGCTCAGGCTGGTGCTGGCAGAAAGCCGGTTCCGTGACCGTGACGGAAAAAGATTTGAAATGCGCTGTTGAGCTTCAGGACCTGACCGGTTTCGACGGTCGTGTGGACGCGCTTTACTTCACGACCGACCCCGCCGAAAAGTGCGCACTGCCGGACAACCCGGAACCGCTTGACGCCGTGCGACCGCTGGTTCGCGAGGAAAACCCGAAGGTTTACGACCTGGTCGTCGTGGGCGGCGGGATCGCGGGAACGTGCGCGGCCTGCGCAGCGGCCCAGCTCGGTCTGAACGTCGCTCTGATCCAGGACCGGCCCGTTCTGGGCGGGAACGGCTCGACCGAAGTCCGCGTTCACCTGAATGGCGGCGTGAATCTTCCTCCGTACCGGAACGTCGGGAATCTCACGTACCTGATGGGCCCTCACGGCGGCGGAAACGCTCGTGAGGCGGCCCACTACAAAGACGGCGAGCGGCTCGCGCTCTGCCAGAAGTACGCGAATCTCGACCTTTTCCTCTCGACCCACGTCGTAGCGGCGGAGAAAGACGGGGATTCCATTTCGGCCGTCATCGGGAAGCACATCGAAACGGGCGTCGAAACCCGGTTTAAGGGAAAACTCTTTGCGGACTGCACCGGGGACGGGTGCGTCGGGTTCCTCGCCGGCGCCGACTGGCTGATGGGCCGCGAAGCCAAGGACGAGTTCGGCGAGCCGAGCGCGCTGGATAAACGGGATAAATTCACGATGGGCGCGTCGTGCCAGTGGTACACGGTCGAGGCCGATCATCAGACCACGTTCCCGGAAGTCCCCTGGGCGCACCAGTTCTGCAAGGAAAGCATCAAGCCCATGCTCCGCGGTGACTGGGACTGGGAAACGGGCCTGACGTACGACCAGATCTGGGAGTTCGAGCGCATCCGCGATAACGCATTGCGCGCGGCGTACGGGCATTGGTCCTACATGAAAAACCACGCCGACGGCAAATGGCCGGAAGCGGTCAAAAACCGGGAATTCGGCTGGCTCGCGTTCATCTGCGGAAAGCGTGAATCCCGCAGGATCCTCGGCGACGTGGTGCTTTGCGAGCAGGACATTACGTCGGACCGTCAGTGGGAAGACGCCTGCGTGCCGTGCACGTGGTCGATCGACCTGCACTACCTCGACCCGCACAACTCGAAGTACTTCCCGGGGAACGAGTTCCGGACATACTGCGTGGGTGGGAAGAAGCCGCCGCACTACGCGATCCCGTACCGGACGCTTTACAGTCGGAACGTGGAAAACCTCTTCATGGCCGGGCGTGACATCAGTGTTACGCACATTGCGCTGGGGACCATCCGCGTCATGCGCACCGGCGGCATGATGGGCGAAGTGGTCGGAATGGCCGCGGCCGTCTGCCGGAAGCACGACTGCAACCCGCGGGCCGTTTACGCGAAGTACCTGCCGGAGCTGGTCGAGCTGATGCAGGCCGGCGTGGCCGATTTCCCGCAGGACCAGACCGTGATCCAAACGCCGAAATGGCTCCCGACCGCCGGGATCAACTACGCCCGGACGGCCAAAGTGAAAGCCTCGTCGGAACACGCGAGCGGTTTGTACCCCGTGACGAAAATCAACGACGGGATCGCCGACGTGTTCAACAACAATTCGCGCTGGGTCTCGCTCGGCGGGCAGGAAAGCGAACGCTCGGAGACCTGGGTCGAATTCACGTGGGATGAGCCGGTGACGATCAACGCCTGCCGCATCGTGACGGGCCAGGCCGGTGGTGACCATCCGCGTACCCCTGTCGAGAATTTCCAGCTTCAGACGTTCCAGAACGGCCGATGGGTCGATATTCCGAAGGCGGGGGTCAAGGGAAACACGGCCGCGTGCGACCTTGGCGTTCAGTTCGGCGACGTGACGACCGACCGCCTGCGCCTCTTCATTAATACGCCCGGCTACCTCGCGAGAGTCTGGGAGCTGGAGCTTTACAAAATCAACTAAGAATCAGGTTTTTTGAATGAAGAATGGGCGCTGACTCGCTAGAAAAACTCCCAAGGATCCACATCCTTCTGAGTTTTCCTTACGCGTCAGCGTCCATTCAAACTTTAAAGATCATTTGAAAAGAAACCTTCCCGCCTTCTGCATATTTTCAGCATTTGGCTGTTCGGGTCTCGTATGGAGCAGCGTGTCGAGGCCCTCCCCGTCATCGTCGCTGACCAGAAAATCGAGGTGGACCCCTTCTTCCGCCAGTGCTGTGCTCGTGATCCCCAAGTCTTTCCATGGAAGAGTAAACTCGTAAACCGCCTGGGGCCCTTCATGTTTGGGAGGCTTTGCGTTTTTGATCTCGCGGAGCGAATCTGGTTTTCCCGGGGTGGAAATCAACACCGAGGAATAATCTCCCTCTGTCGGTACATCGTCCTGAACGAGAAAACGAACTTTCAGGGCTTCTGCATTGGCAGCGATCAGGCACGTGGCGCTCAGGTCCTCGGGTCCTTTCCAGAGTCGGTGCGCGTTGGCCGGGTCGGCAGGTGTCAAGGGGGTGCGATGTGTTAAGGTCGGATTAGATGGAGCATTTTCACGAAATTCTCCCTCAAGCCAGTACGCCGGTTTCAGCGGAAGGTAAACGATCCCCTCCCAGTTCGTCCCGCACAGTTTGTAAAGAACTGGCAGGATGGTCACGGTGGTAAAATCGGGCCCGACGTTCATTTCGAGCGTGATTATCCTAGCCCCAAGCGGCCCGCAGTGGACCATCCGCGCCTCGGTCGGGTACGAAAGGCCGAAAAGCGGAAGCGGCTGGACCTCAAAATCCGCGTCGCTTGTGAGAGGATTAAGGAAATTCAGCGTCAGCTCCGTTACACGTCCCGGCACGCAGTCGCCCGAAACTGAGGCTTTCACCAGCTCGCCGAGCGGCTCGCCGACCGTCGCGTCCTCGAGTTTCAGCGTCACGGGAACCGGCCCCACTTCCAGAACGGCGTGGCCTTCACGGATCTCCACCGGCGTTTCGTTCCCCATCAGGTCGATCAGGGTGGCCGACTTCGCGTCCGTGCGGATCACGAAGTGGCGCGTCTCCTTCAGCCGGGACTCCGTCCACGCGGCCAGCAAAATCGTTTTGCCGCCGGAAAACGCGTAAATACAGGCGGTCTCATCCGGCGAAACGTCACGGGCGGTTTGCATTGCCGAGTAGTTTGCCGTCAGCATATTGTACACGGAATAGACCGGTTTGGGGTAAAAATCGTTCGTGACCATCCCGAAATGGTGCTCGCCGTACCGCGGGTCGTAGCCGTCGTCGCGCATGTCGTACCACGTGTAGCCGATCGACCCGCGCGCCCACGCGAAAGTCAGTTTTTTGAAAAGGTTCTGCGCCTGGCGGGGGCGCTGATTCCCGACGGAGGTCATAGCCGTCTCGTTGCTGTACCAAGGCACGGAGTCGGTGCCCGTTTCGCGCCGGATCGGCATGAACCGGTCGTCGATCTGCACACGGTAGCCGTCGAACCAGCCGTGGGCGTGGAAGGCGTGAACGTCGAAGTACCCCTTCGCTTCGGCGAGAAAATCACGCTGGAACTCGGGGTAAATCAGTCCCGCGTGGCGGCCGAGCGTCGCGAAACCGCCCGTCATGCTGACCAGTTTCGGGTCGACTTCGTGGAGGGCCTCAAAAGCGGCTTTCTGGAGGGAAACGTACTCGTTGAGGTTCATCGCACTGAACCCCAGAAGGTCCGGCTCGTTCCAGTTTTCGTAAAAACGCGCTTTTCCGAGGTAGCGTTTCGCGACCGTGCGCACGTAATTCTTCCAGTCCTCAAGATCCTCGCAGCGGTATTTCCAGCCCGGGATCGTTTTGTCGTTCCGCAGAGCTTCGGGGAGCGCCCAGGTCGGCGTGGAGCTGAGAATAAACTGCGGTTCGATCCCGACTTTGGCGTACTTTTCGACCAGCTCGTCCTTCATGGTCCAGTTCCACTCGCCCTTTCGAGGTTCGACGCCGGCCCAGCCGATCCCCAGACGGGAGACTTTGATCCCGCAGAGGGCCGAAGCGAGGACTTCACGGTCGCGGTCCACCTCGCCCCAGCGTTCCGTGTGCGTGCAGACGCTGAAAAGGAACTGGCCGTCCCCCAGGCGCGGAGTCGGGCCGGACGGCTTGAAATACGCGATGGAACGCTCTTTGACCGCCGTGATCCCCGGGAAATGGTCTTCAGAAACCGTCGCGCGGAGGTCCCAGTGCCCGAGCGAGTCCGGCCGCCATTTCGGCTCCAGCGTTTTGGTCTCCCCGGCCTTCAGCGAGGCGGAAAGCGTTTCGGTCCGCGTCTTGCCGAAGTAGTTCACGTACTCCATCCGGAACGTGAAGTCGCCGTCCCGGTCGCCGCGATTCGTGAAGCGGAAACGGAGGCCCGACTCCTCGCCGGGTTTCAGGACGTGGATCGGATTGCCAGTCTCCACGGCAAAATCGACCGCCTCGGCCTGGGTTTGCCGCTGAACGAGCCGGATGGAATGAACTATGAAAGCGGCCGGGATCTGCTTTCCCTCCGCGTCTTTGCAGTCCAGCCGCTCAAACGTGAAGTGAAGCGGGCGGACCGGCCACTGCGCCGGCGCGAGGGTTTCCGTCAGGTCGATCTCCACCATCCCGCGGCCCTCCGGAATTTCCCCTAGCGGGGTCGGGAAGCGGTCTTTCATCGTGTCGGTCTGCTCTTTGTCGGCGTAGGCGAAAATGGCGCCGATCGACGCACGCCCGGCCAGACGTTCCGTTTCAAAAACGAGTTTCACCGGCTTGTTCACCCAGCGCGTGACGTGGAGTTTATGCTCGACGAACCCGCCGCCGGTTACCGCGTTGGAAACGAAGATCTTCCCGTCGCGGAACTCAAAATCGTTCTTTCCCCAGCCGTCCGGCTTGCGGTAAAACTCGCTTCCATCGTCCGGGACGACTGGTCGCGCGGCGTTCACCATCGACGCTTCCCGCTGTTCGGGTGCCACCGCAGGGACGGTTTCGACCGTCAGACTGAGGAGCCAGACCTCGCCGTTCTGGATCTTTTCCTGGTAGCCGACCACCATCGAGTGCATGACCGCCGGCATATCGATGATTTTATTCGGTTTTTCAATCCCCCAAGAGCCAGACGCTCCGTCGGGCCGAATGGTCCAGTTCACCTCGAAGAATCCGCCTTTGAGGAAATTGGCCTCGGCGGGGAACTGGAGGATCTCGCCTTCCGCGTCGCGAAAACGGACGTTGAATCCACGGACGGTGCAGCCCGATGGCGCCCAGAATCTCGCATGAACCTTAGCCTCCCCGAAAGCCGGAAGTGAAATTACTTTCCGAAAAAGCATTTCAATGTATGAACTGAGTGACGAGTCCCAGTCGAAACGGAGGGCTTTTAACCCTGGACTTTGTGCCTCAGAAGGAAGTTCGGCTGGAAGGATCGGTGTTTTGGTTTCATCTCTCGGAACGACACGTAGTGTACCGGCTGTTATATCCAGCTCGGCAATTTCGGCATCTGCGGGTCGGGGGAGGGAAATGAAAAGGCTCGAAAATGCAAGAGCCAGAGCGGAAAAAAGGGAGGTAAAGCGGGAAAACATTTTTTCAATTATGAATCGTGAGTTGAGAATTACAGGACCGTGTTTGACAGGGCGGAGGGACTATTGACGATTCTATTATACTTTGTCTTTTATTTCATTTCAAGGGGGAACCGGGTTGACAGACGGGAGAAAACGAGTAAAATTTAACAAGAGTAAAGAGTTGAGATTGGAGTGATGGAAGTGCCGGGTGAAGTCTTTCTTCAGCTTACGTTACGCAAAACGTCACTCAACTCTCCCCCCTCCCCCTTTTTTCAGATCAGGATTTAAGATGGACGTTTCCCCCCTCATATCAGTTTTTTCCTCTTTGGGCCCTTGCGCAGTCGCTTTTTCCGGCGGGGTCGATAGTTCCGTATTGGCTCGTGCGGCGGTACTGGCTGCGAAGGAAAACGGTTGGGATGTCCTTGCGCTCACGGCAGAGAGCGCCTCCATGCCTCGTGCCGCGCTGGAAGAAATCAGGAAAACGGCAGA
This sequence comes from Thermoguttaceae bacterium, assembly GCA_030530205.1. Classification (GTDB taxonomy): domain Bacteria; phylum Planctomycetota; class Planctomycetia; order Pirellulales; family Thermoguttaceae; genus RGIG3701. Next base: position 15,296 of record JAUMVK010000017.1, read on the forward strand.
GGAAATCGGGATACCGCACCAATTTGTCTCAACCGATGAAATCTCACTTCCGGAGTATAGGGCCAATCCGCGTGAGCGGTGCTTCTTCTGCAAGCGTCATATTCTCGGGAAACTCCGGGCGGCGGCAGAGGCGCGAGGTTTTTCGGTCCTGGTTGAGGGCTCAAACGCCGACGATTTGGGCGATTTCCGGCCGGGCTACCGCGCGGTCCAGGAAAACGGCGTGCGAAGCCCCCTCATGGAGGCGGGCATGACCAAGGCCGACGTCCGGGCCGCGGCGCGTTTCTGGGGACTTTCGACGGCTGAAAAACCTTCCACGCCTTGTCTGGCGAGCAGGATCGCGTACGGTGTCGAAATTACACCCGAGCGCCTGCTAAAAATCGAGCTGGCTGAGGCGTTCCTCCAGAACTGGGGCGTTTCCCCGCTGCGGGTCCGCGTTCATGAAAACGACCTGGCCCGAATCGAAACGACGCCGGAATGGATGCCGCTGCTGCTCGAACGCCGCGAGGAACTGACCGCCGAGCTGAAAAAAATCGGCTTTTCGTGGGTGAGCCTCGACTTGATGGGCTTCCGAAGTGGTTCGCTCAATGAGGGGTAAGGAGTTTTCAGTTCCCAGTTTTCAGTTTTTTAATCCTGGGAGGGCCTGGGAATTTCTGGGAGAGGCTGGGATTTTTCTGAGAGATTTCGGGAAATTCTTAAAACTGGAAACTGAAAACTGAAAACTTTTTCTCCTGGTGCTTGACTTTCTTTTGGGGAAGTGTATAATGATGTCTGGCGGTTGATCCTGGTCGCCCATTTTGGCCTGAGTCCCTTTCGTTTCCTCACCCTTTAGAATTCCATCTTTGCAAATGCGTTTTCGAGTTCCCCTCCTTTTTCGTGTTCTGATCGCGGTCGCTCTTGGTATTGTGCTGGGACTTTTCCTCCCGGGTTGGGCGGTTCGTATTTTTGCGACGATCCAGATGATTTTTGCGCAATACCTTGGTTTCTGTATTCCGCTGATCATTCTTGGCTTGATCGTTTCCGGGATTTCCGGTCTTGGGATCCATTCCGGGAAAATACTCCTTTTGACGATTTGTCTGGCGTATGGGTCCACGCTGTTTTCGGGTTTCATGACCTATTTCAGCTGTACGGGTATTTTCCCGTGGCTTTTGAAAGACCTTTCCGTGGTTGCGCCGCCGGAAGCCTCAGATCTGATCAGGACGCCGTATTTCGTGATGGAGATCCCGCCGGTGATGGGGGTGATGTCTGCGCTGGTGTTGGCTTTCGTTTTAGGGATTGGGATCGCGAAGACGGGATCCGCCACCCTGAAACAATTCGCGGATGAGTTCAGGTTCATCATCGAGCGCCTGATCATTAAGACGATCATACCTTTCCTTCCTCTCTTCATCTTATGTATCTTTATGGGGATGACAGCCGAAGGAACGATTTGGAAAATGCTGAATGTTTTCGGGAAAATCATTCTGGTTGTCTTTGATTTACATTTTGGACTGCTTGCTATCCAATTTATTGCCGCGGGTCTTGTTGCCCGAAAGAATCCGCTCAAAGCGTTCTGGAACATGCTCCCGGCCTACTTCACGGCCCTGGGGACTTCATCCTCCGCCGCGACGATCCCCGTCACGCTCCAGCAGGTCAAGAAAAACGGCGTCAAGTCGGAAATCGCGGACTTTTGCGTCCCGCTCTGCGCCACGATCCACCTGGCCGGGAGTACGCTGAAAATTACGGCTTTTGCTTTGGCGATCGCCATACTGACGGGAGGTGACTCGTCCCTTCCGACTTTCGCGGCTTTCATTGCGCTGCTTGGTGTTACGATGATCGCGGCTCCAGGGGTTCCCGGCGGTGCAATCATGGCGGCTACGGCCATTTTGCAGAGTGTTCTGGGTTTTGATGAAGTCGCGACCGGTCTGATGATCGCTTTGTACATCACGACCGACTGCTTCGGGACCGCTTGTAACGTTTGCGGCGACGGCGCGATTGCACTGGTAGTAAACCGTTTCAATAAAAAATTAACCGATCCTTCTTTGAACACGCAGGAACAATGAAACATTTTTTGCTTTCCTTCCTTTGTCTCGGTTTCGCGGCGGTGGCGATGGCGGCCAGCCCGAATCTTGAGCTGAAATCCGAAACCGCCGCGCTTGTCTGGAACTCCCAGGGTCTTTCCATCTCCCCGACCCAGGGAAGCCCCTCCGTCGCGGGAAGTCCCCGCCCGGTCTGGTCGATGGCGCTTCTGGAAAACCCGGCTAATCCGGACTACTCCGGGAAAACGCTCATCATCGAGGACACTCTGCAGCAGCTCGAGCAGAAGCAGAACGCCGATGGCAGTTTCGAGGTTTTCTACCCGGAAATGCGTCTGGGGGATCGCACGTTCAGAATTTCGGTCCGGCTGACGGTATGCATTAAAGACGGCGCGTTCCAGGTGAACGCCGACGTGACGAACGGCACGACCGACTGGGTCGTTTCCGAGTTTACCGGCCCGGTGCTCATCGGCATCGACGCGGATCTGAGCAAAACGCCACTCCTCTGGCCGTGCGGTCTGGGGGAAAAATTCACGACCACGCCGGACCAGCCGCAAGAGGTGAACGATCCGATGTGGGGCCAGACGTGGCCGAAGTCGGGGGATGACTACGTGAAAAGCGCGCAGTACCCGAGCCACCCGTTCACGATGCAGTGGATCGCATTCGCCGGCGAGCAGTTCGGGCTTTCCGTCGGGAGCTACGACCCGGCGCGGGAATCGAAGCGTTTCATGGTGCGTTACTCGCCCGAAACGAAAAAGTTCAAAGTGAGCATCGTCCACCTGCCGCAGATCCCCGCCATGACAGACGGAAAACCGGTGGTCTGGAGCAAAAACCTCCTGAACGTTCTGCCGTACTCTGGCGACTGGCACTTTGCGGCCCGGCATTACCGCGCCTGGTTCGACACGTGGGCGAAAGTCGGCGAGCAGAAACCCGAGTGGGTCAAGAACATGAGCGGAATGTTCCTCGTGATCCTGAAGCAGCAGAACGGCCGCCACACGATGTGGAAGTACTCCGACATTGGCGGGGCGATCTGCGACGCGGCCGACGCGATGGGCTACGACTTCATCGCCCTCTTCGGCTGGCATCACGGCGGGCACGATCATTTGTACCCGGAATATTTCCCGGCTGAGGAACTCGGTGGGCGTGAGGAGCTGATCAAGGGGATCGCCGCCGCCCACGCACGCGGAAAAAGGGTTTACATGTACGCGAACGGCCAGCTCATCGACTCGGATAATAAAGCGTTTTGGGCGAAAGAAGGCGAAGCGTTGAGCATGCGTCTGAAAGACGGCTCGGTCGCGCACGAAGTCTGGCAGAAATTCGACGATTCGCCGGCCCACTTCTGCGGTTTGGCCTGTTCCGGAAATCCGCGCTGGTTCGAGATTATGCTCGGCCTGGCGAAACAGGCGAACGATTTCGGCGCCGACGGCCTTCTGTTCGACCAGCTCGGCGTCGGTCACTCCCAGCTTTGCTTCGCGCCGAATCACGGTCACCCGGTCCCCTCGATGGGGCACGGCACGCAGGCCGCCTACCTGCTTGAAAAACTCGACGCGGCAATGAAGAAGATCAACCCGAATTTCATCATCCTGACGGAAGGGCTGAACGACGCTGGCGCCCAGGCGGTTTCGTACTACCACGGAATGTGCTTCGGAGCGTTCGGTCCTCCGAAAGCAGCCGTTTTGAACGCGATGATCGAAAACGTCCCCGGGAATATGCGCTTCCCGGAGCTTTACCGGTACACGTTCCCGGAAGTGACGCTGACGATTCGCGACCCGATGCCGGTCGAGCATCCGGTTTTCACGAATTACGCGTGCGTTTTCGGGTTGAATCATGAGATCGAGCTGCGTTACCCGCCGGACAAAAAGTGCGTCCTGACGGGCAAACTCCCCACGACGCAGGAGTACGTGGAGTGCCACAGTCGCGACCGCCTCGGTTTCGGCCACTTTGACCGCGAAGCGTCCGAGTGTTTCGCCTACTCGAAATCCGTGATCGAGTTCCAGAAAGCCCACGCCGATCTGCTCGTGCGCGGGAAATTCGTCGATTCGGACGGTTTCACGTGCGAAGGAAAACTCATCGCGAAAGCCTACACGGACGAATCTGGGAAAAAACTCGGCGTTCTGCTCTGGAACCCGAACAAGGAGTCGGCCGAGTTCAAGCTCACCGTTCCGGGAAAGAAACTGGTCCACGCCGCCGCGCCGGGCGATCCGGAAATTGCCGACGGTCTGGCGCCAGTGCCGGGCGAGTCGATTCGGCTGCTCGTTTTTGAATGATTCATGAATTGGAAACTAAAATGAAATTTTATCGCTGGGAGCTTTTGTTCCTCCTTTCCCTCGCATTTTTGTTCAACCAGGCCGACCGTGCTCTGTTTGGGATTTTAACGACTTCCATCAAGGAGGACCTTTGCCTCAACAGTCAGCAAATGGGGCTGGCCGCGACGGTCCTTTTGGCGGTCCTGGCGATTTTGATGCCGATCACGGGTTGGGTTGGAGACCGATTCAACAAGAAATGGATCATTACGATCTGCCTTCTGTTTTGGTCACTTTCGACCATGCTGACTGGTCTGGCGAATGGGTTTTTAATGCTCGTTTTGTTTCGCTCAGTCGCTACAGGGGGAGGTGAGGCCTTTTATGTTCCGGCGGCGTACCCAATGCTGGCGGCGTGGCATAAAAAGACCCGATCCATAGCGTTTTCGATCCATCAGGGCGCGTTTTATTTCGGGGTCATCTCGAGCGGGTTTCTGGCGGGTTGGATCGCGCAGCACTTCGGAGGGTGGCGCTCCGCGTTTTATATTTACGGTTTTCTGGGCTTCCTGCTTGGGATCGTGTTTATCTTCCGACTCAAGGGAATGCCAGAAGAAGAAAATCAGTCCCCAACAGAAAAACCTGTTCCGGTTGAGAAACCGACAATCGGCCAGACACTTCGTTATTTCCTGACTACGCCGACGGTCCTCCTCTTGACGGTCGGTTTTTCCGCGATCGTTTTCGTGAATAACGGTTATATGCAGTGGGGGCCGGCTCTTTTGGAAAAGAAATTCGAACTTGACGTCACCATGGCGGGGTGGAATTCGATGTTCTACCACAATGCGGCGGCGTTCATCGGGATCCTGCTTGGCGGCGTCGTGACGGACCTATTCGTTCAGAAATTTGAAAGGTTCCGCCTCGTCATTCAGGCCCTGGCCCTTCTGCTCGGCGCGCCGGCCATTTACTTCTGCGGCCTGGCGGGGAGCCTGGCGGTGACGTGCGCCGCGTTTGCCGTTTTCGGGATTTTCCGCGGTCTGTATGAAACAAATACACACGCCGCGATGTTCGACGTGGTTCCGCCGGAGATACGTTCTTCGGCTGTCGCGTTTATGTCGTTCGTCGCATTTTTGGTCGGTTCCACTTCGCCCCTGATTTTGGGTGTGATGGCGGACCGTTACGGCGAAACCGCCGGCCTTTCCTATGGCTTCCAGTTCCTCGGAGCCGTGTATTTCATCGGATTTTTGGCCGTTTTAGTGGCTTTACTTTTCACTTTCAAAAGAGATCGGATTCAGGAGTAAAAGGCCGTGAAAATTAAAGAAATTCGCACTTTCATCTGCAACGCGTACCGGACGAACTGGGTTTTTGTGAAGGTCATGACCGACGTGGACGGTCTGTACGGCGTGGGCGAAGCGACGCTCGAGTACAAAGAGCCGACGGTCGTTCAGGCGGTCCACGATCTGGAGCGCGACCTGATCGGTAAAGACCCCCGCAACATCGAGGCGATCTGGCACGACTCGTACCGCGACGCCTACTGGCGCGGCGGGCCGGTCCTGATGAGCGCGATCTCCGCCGTCGATATGGCGCTCTGGGACATTCTGGGGAAGGACCTCGGCGTCCCGTGCTGGCGTCTGCTGGGCGGGGAAGTCCGCCGGGAAGTCCCCTGCTACGCCAACGGCTGGTTCGCCCCCGCAAAAGAACCCGAGGAATTTGCCGAGAAAGCCGCCCAGACCATCGCCGAGTGCCAGTGGTACGGCCTGAAGTGGGACCCGTTCGGCTCGTCCTACCGGAGCATCGACCCCGCCGTTTTCCGCAAGGCGGTCCGCTGCGTGGAGCTGGTTTACGAGGCCTGCGCAGGGAAAGCCGAGATCCTGATCGAGGGCCACGGCCGGTTCGACCTCCCGACCGCTCTGCGCATCGCGAAGGAACTGAAAAACTACAATATTTTCTGGTTCGAGGAGCCGATCATCCCCGACACGATCGAGGCGATCGCCGATCTGCGCTCGCGCATCGACGTTCCGCTTTCGTTCGGGGAGCGCCTTTACGGGAGCTGGGCGTTCCGTTCGCTTCTGGAAGCACGCGGCGCCGATTACATCCAGCCGGACGTTTCCCACGCGGGCGGTCTGACGGAGCTGAAAAAGATCGCGGCCATCGCCGAGACCCACCACATTCCGCTGTGCCCGCACAATCCGAGCGGCCCGGTGGCGAACGCAGCGACGCTCCAGCTGGCGGCTTCGACCCCGAGTTTCTTCCTGCTCGAAACCATGTCGTCGGACGTTCCGTGGCGCTGCGAGGTCTGCGACGAGGACGTGAAAGTCGTGAACGGAAAGATGCAGATCAACGGCCGCCCCGGTCTGGGCGTGGACCTGCGCGAAGACGAGATCGCCAAGCACCCATACGTTCCCACCTCCCTGCGCCACTACAAAGGGACGCTCACGGAGATCCGGCCGTCCAACGCGAAGAAATATTTTTAAAGATTCAAAAAATTAAGGCGGCCCCCTTTTGTAAAGTTTAACCAGACACAAAACCCCGCCCGCCTCAAACCCCATTTAAACACGGATTTCCACGGATTTCCACGGATTAAAAGGATTTGAAGGATTTTTAAAGAAGGAAGAAAGTTTGAAGTCTTTACTGAAGAAATCCTTTTTATCCAATAAATCCGTGAAAATCCGTGTTTAAATCCCGCTTTGAGGCGCGGCTGATTCCGTGTTTACCCTTCCTCCCATCCTTTGGTTTTTTTTGCATTTCATCCCGCTCGCAGGTCGATCCTGACTGGAAACGCGGGCTTTCGTTCATGATGCGCTGGTTCATTTTTACTCTCGCTTTCCTTTCGTTTTCCCTCACGTTCGCAGCGGAGTTTCGCCCCATCTCGGTCTGGACTCCCACCGAGTGTTCCGAAGGTCACGCGGCCGGGCTGATGATCGACGGAAACCCCGAAACCACGGCGATCTTCCTCGACGATTCGCGTACCGGCACGAAAGAAACGACCATCCCTCCGAAGGGTTCCAACCCGGTGACGGGCTCGTTCGTGTTGGACCTGGGGGAAACCCGAAAGTTCGTGGGGATGAAATATGTCTCGCCGTTTTTCAACGCTCCGAGAATGCCGCGAGTGATCACGGTTTTCACGTGTGACGATGAGCAGGGGACGAAGAACGTTCAGAATCTCGTGACCGGTTTTCGCCTCCTGGAAACGCGAAACGGTTACTCCGCATTCTGCTGGTTCGGGCGTGAGGTGACGGCCCGGTACGTCGGCGTAAAGATCCAGGATTCGTGGGAGGCGGACCTTGGCGCGGGGATCCCCGACTCCCACCGGGCAAATCAATGGATCAATATTCGGGCGGTGATGGCCAAAAAACACATGCCGGTCTCCGGACTGGGGGACCAGTTCCTCGCCGAGATCGCCGAAGTCGTGTTTTTCACGGATCGGCCGTCGGACCTCCGCGCGCCGAATCCGCCTCAAATCGCGTACCCGGAGGATCGTCTTCTGAAAGACTGGCTTTACCAGGATTTCGGCCTGAACGTCGGAAACCCGTTCAAAACCGGGGCAGAAAAGGAGGCGTACATCGAAAAGTGCCGCGCCCGCCGCCGGGAGCGTCTCGCGTTTCTCAAGGGGAAAATGAGCCAGTTTCTTTACGTGAAGCACTACGTTTACGGCGGCGGGGTGATCGTCGAGGAAACGGAACTCCAGACCGACCGCCAGCCCCCAGCCTACGGTGACATTACGGACGAATTCCGGCCCGGCTCCCAGCTCTGCCTTGCGACGATCCACGAGGACGGCTCCGTCACGAACGAACTGCTCCTGAGCAAGCCGAACGGCGGGATCCGTGACCTTTCGCTCACTTACGACGCGAAAACGCTTTATTTTTCGATGCGCGAGGACTTCAAGACCGATAATTACCACCTTTACCGCATGAACATGGAAACGCGCGAGGTGGAACAGATCACGTTCGATCTGGTGGGCCCCGACGGGAAAGTCTGGCCGGTAAGCGACACGGAGCCGTGCGTCACGCCCGAGGGGAAAATCGTTTTCTCCTCCACGCGCGGCGTGCTGATGGACATTTGCTGGCCGATGCGGACTGCAAACCTCTACACTTGCGACGCTGACGGGACACACATCCGGCGGCTGGGCTTTGACCAGCTCCACACGATGTACCCGCATATACTCGCGGACGGCCGTGTGGCGTTCACCCGCTGGGAGTATAACGACCGGAACGCGACGTTCTGCCAGCCGGTCCTGACGATGAACCCGGACGGAACGTCTCAGATGGAATATTACGGCGGGAATTCGTGGTACCCGACCTCGATCCTGCACACGACCGGGATCCCCGGCTCGTCCAAAGCCCTGGCGATCATTTCCGGCCATCACGTCCTCCAGAAGGGGAAGTTGGTCCTGATCAACCCGACGCAAGGGACGCAGGAGAACGAGGGGATCGAGTTCGTAGCGGGATCCTCCCCGAACAACGAGCCGGGCCACGCACCTTCCCGCGCGCCTCAAATCGACCATGAAGTCTCCGAAATCGACGTTTACGGGCACGACGGTCCCCAGTGGCAGTACCCGTTCGCCTTCGACGAGACGCACTACCTCACGGGTTTCCAGCCGGAAGGGACTTTCACCCAGTTCCCGTTCATGTACCCGCCCTTTGGGATCTACTTCCAGGACGATTTGGGAAATCGTGAGCTTCTGGCGTTTGACTGGTCGATCTCCTGCTGCCAGGCGATCCCGTTCACGCCTCGGAAAGCTCCGCCCATCCGTGCGACGACCTGCGACCCGAAACAGAATTGGGGCCAGTTTTACGTTCAGAACGTTTACCTCGGTCCGGGTCTGAAAGGGGCGGAACCAGGAACGATCAAGCGTCTGCGCGTCGTGGCGCTGGAATACCGCGCCGCCCGGGTCGGTCTTGCGAGCAACCGCGGGCCGGGAGGTTTCGGAAACGTTCACACGCCGATCTCGTTCAACTCCGGGAGCTGGGACGTGAAGCATGTCCTGGGTGAAGTCCCGGTCGAAGAAGACGGAAGCGCCTACTTTGAGGTCCCGGCCCGCACGCCGGTTTATTTCCAGCTCCTCGACGAAAAGGGGCGGATGGTCCAGACGATGCGCAGCTGGGCGACGCTCCAGGGGGGTGAACTGTTCGCCTGCCTCGGCTGCCACGAAAATAAACGCGACGTGGGGCTGGTGTCCCAGCGTCAGGCTACGCTCGCAATGAAACGACCGATCAGCAAACTCCAGACCATTGACGGGAAAAAGCACCCGTTCGTCGAAGCGCTGGAAACCGGGAGTTTTCTCGATTCCCTTCCGAACTACCTCGGGGTCAGCATGACGCGGAGCCTCGACCCGGACGCGCCGGTCGAGGGGTTCAGCTACATGCAGGAGATCCAGCCAATTTGGGACCAGCACTGCATCCGGTGTCACGACGGGAAGGAAGGCTCGCCGCAGCCCACCCTCACCGGGGAATTCATCTCGTGGAAGGGGAGAACCCACCGTCCGCAGGATGACCACAAACGAAATTACGCGAGGTCGTATCTGGAACTGACCGATTTCGGAAATCACCACTGCAGCAAGTGGGTGAGCTGGATCGTTTCGCGCAGCGGCTCGGAGCTTCAGCCGCCGTACTCTGCCGGGTCCACGAAGAGTGCGCTGATGAATTATCTCGAACCCACGCACGAGGGAGTGAAACTTACCGACGAGGAAAAACGCAAGGTCGCGTGTTGGATCGACCTTTGCATCCCCTTCGCCGGGTCCTACGGCCAGCATAATACCTGGACCGAGGCCGAAAAAGCCGAGTACGAGTACTTCCAGACCAAGCGCAGGATCAGCGCCCAGCAGGAAATGGACGCGCTGAAAGAATAAAAGCCTCCCTCCTTGAGGGGGGTGGCACGCAGTGCCCGGGGGAATCATTCGGCGCGGTCACCGAACTCCCCCAGTCTCGCTTCGCGAGCCAGTCCCCTCAAGGAGGGGGCCTTTAAACCCCAACCTTTCTGAATCCTCACCACCCCATGAAACCTTCCTTTTTCCTCACGTTTTTGTTCGCCGCCTCCTTCGCTTTCGCGGCCGAGTTCAAACCCGTTTCGGTCTGGACGGCCGACGAAGTGTTCCCCAACCCGCCGGGGCGGTACGCGATCGAGCGCATGATCGACGGCGATCTGGGAACCTACGCCTGCATTCTGGACGACACGCGGGACGGAAGCGATGAAAAGGGCGTTTACCCGCCAAAGGCCCAGGCGCCGGTCACGGGACGGTTCATTCTGGACCTCGGCGAAGTCCGCGAAGTGAAAGGCGTACGCTTCGTCGCCCGGAACGCGGGGGTTCTGACCATGGCCTCGAACGTCACGATCTTCACGTGTGACGATGCTCAGGGAACGCAGAACTGCCGCGCGATCGTGAGGAACGTGGAGCTCCCGCTCGTTAACTGGTCCAATTCGGCTTTCGTACAGTTGGATGAACCGGTCAAAACCCGATTCCTCGGCGTGCGGGTCAACGAGTCGAACCAACGCAAGATCAGCTTCAACTGGGACTGGACCATGCGCGACTGGGAAAGGCACCTCGGTCTGCCGAGCTGCGCCGACGGCCGGAACCTGAACATTCAGATCGCAGAAATTTCGTGCTTCGACGCGCCTCCCGCCGACGTTCCGGTCAAAAACCCGCCGGAGGTCGCGTTTCCCGAGTGGCGGCTCCAGCGCGACTGGCTCACACAGGACTGCGGGCTGGACATTCAGCGGGCGTTCCGCGATGCGAATGGAAACGAGTTTGAGAAGCAGCTGGTTTCCAAAGTCCTGAAAGACTGCACGTTCCTCCCGGCTTCCAAAACCATCGCAGCAGAAGTTGAAACCCTCGCCAAAGACGGCGTCCCCGGGACCGACGCGCGCTGGAAGACGCTTTACTTCCTGGCCTGCGCCGAGCGCCGAAAAGCCCGCCTCGCCGACCTTCTGACCCGTGCTAACCAGTTCATCTACGTGAAGCACCACGTTTTCGGCTCGACCAACGGCCTGATCGGGAAGTACGACATTCCGGACGAGCAGGTTCTTGACGTGACGCCCTCATACAAACCCGGCTCCCAGCTTTGCCTCGCGACGCTCCACGAAGACGGGACGGTGACGAACGAGGTTTTGATCGAAAAGCCGGAAGGGTGCATTTGCTACCCGACGCTTTCGTACGACGGCAAGACGCTGGTCTTCTCGATGCGCAGCGATTTCCGGGACGATTCCCTCTACTTGTACTCGATGGATCTGGGGACGCGGCAGGTGAAGCAGCTCACGTTCCCGCTAAAAAACGCCGAGGGGAAAGTCCTGCACGTGGCGGACTGCGAGCCGTTTTTCCTTCCCAACGGCCGGATCGTTTTCTCGTCCACCCGCAGCATCCACATCAGCGACTGCTGGTACAGGGCCTCGGCCGACATTTACTCCTGCGCTGCCGACGGCTCGGACATTCGGCGCATGACGTACGACCAGCTTCAGACCAACCTCCCGCAAATTCTGGAAGACGGGAAAGTCGTCTTCACGCGCTGGGAGTATAACGACCGGTCGGCGCTCTATAATCACCCGCTCATCTCGATGAACCCGGACGGCACTCAGCAGACGGAATATTACGGGAACGACTCCATGTTCCCGTCCTCCATTCTCCACGCCCAGCGGATCCCCGGAAGCTCGAAAGTCCTCGCGACGATTTCCGGCCATCATACGATCTACAAAGGAAAGCTCGGAATCGTGGACCGCACGCAAGGGACTCAGGGCGACGAGGGGATCACGCTGGTGAACACAAAACTCGACGGAACTCTCGGCTCGGAACACGCCGACGTGAAGCCGCGCGGGATCGAAGATTTCATGATCGACATTTTCGGGCAGATCGGCCCCCAGTACGCGCACCCGTTTGCGTTCGACGAGGAAAATTTCCTCTGCTCGTTCGTTCCGGAAGGCTCCCCACGGACGTTCGGCCCGCTGAATCCCCCGTTCGGCGCGTACTACATGAAACCCGACGGGACGCGCGAGCTGCTCGCCTTCGACCCGTGGCAGGGAACCGGCCGGATCGTCCCGGTGATGAAGCAGACCGTCCCGCCCGACCGCGGGGACCACGTGGATCTGGACGATAATTTCGGGACTTTTTACCTCCAGAACGTTTACTTTGGCCCCGGTTTGAAAGGAATCGAGCCAGGAAAAGCGAAAAAACTCCGCGTCGTGGCGCTCGAGTACCGCTGCTGCAGGATGGGTTACGGCCAGAACGGCGGCGAGTGCGAGACCGGCCTTTGCCAGACGCCCATTTCGCTCAATTCCGGAAGCTGGGACGTAAAACACGTCATCGGCGAGGTCGAGATCGAGGAGGACGGCAGCTGCTGCTTCCAGGTCCCCGCGCGCCTGCCGGTCTATTTCCAGGTCCTCGACGAAAACGGCTTCACGCTCCAATCGATGCGCAGCTGGGCAACGCTCATGAACGGCGAGCAGTTTGCCTGCCTGGGCTGCCACGAGAACAAAAACGACGCGCTGACCACCTCCCAGCGGGGTTCCACCCTCGCGATGCGCAAACCGATCCAGATCCCACGGCGGCTCGACGGTTCACTCCACCCGCTCGTCGCGGAGTACCAGAACGCCTCGTGGCTCGACTCGACGGACCTTTACCTCGGGATCCAGCGTCCCAGGTCGCTCGACCCGAACGCGCCCGTGGACGGTTTCAGCTACCGGCAGGAAATTCAGCCGATTCTGGACCGCCACTGCGTCAAGTGCCACGACGGGAAGAACGAAAAAACCACGCTCTGCCTCACGGGCGAGATTGCGAAGCCGGAAACGATTTCGCTCATCGGCGCGGGGAACGTGGACCCGAAACGGGCGTACACGCGGTCGTACGTGGAGCTTACGACTTCCGGAAAGCCGGACGGGAACCCGTGGATGACCTGGCTGAAGCCCCGCAGCCGCGCGGAGATGCTCCCGCCCAAAATGTACGGAGCGGTAAACAGTCCAAAGATTTTCACGTACTTTGAACCTTCCCACTACGGTGTCCAGATGAGCGACGCGGAAAAGCGCACGTTCGCCTGCTGGCTCGACCTTCTGATCCCGTTCTGCGGCTCCTACTGCGAAGCGAACACGTGGACCGACGAGGAAAAGAAGGAGTACGAATACTTCCAGGAAAAACGCCGGATCTACGCCGAAGAAGAGCGCAAGACCCTCAAGAAATGAACGTTCCAATTCCTCCCACCACCTGCCCCAGAAAGACCCAATCATGAAGTCCTTCCTGAAATCCTTAATCGTTTTCGTTTCGATTTTTTCGGCCTCGGTTTCTTTTGGGGCCTTGACGCTCAAAGTGCAGGAGATCCCCGAGTCGGGTCTGGTGATGGCGCGCGTCCCGGCCCGCGTTTTGGCTTTCCTCCTGGAAACGGACCCGCAGAATATTCAGGTCCGTCTTGGCGAAACCGCGATTCCGGCCCAGTACGCCGGCGAGACGCTGGTTTTCCAATGCGACGAAAATCTGATCGCACGGTCGAAAGACCAGGTCCTTGAATTCACGCTGGAACCGGTCGTTTCCGATCCGAACGTTAAAGGCCCGGAGCAGGTCGCGGCGTTTCAGGTCGAAAACTCCGAGTTCCGGATCACTCACGAAGCGGCCAAACGCGGCGCGTTCCCCAGTCGGGTCGAGTTCCTGAAGACCGGCCGCGTGCTCGACTCGCTGGCGTTTCACGACCGGCTCTACGGCGATGGAAAGCAGTGGGGCGTGAATCTGGACCCGAACCCGACGCTGGAACTCCTTTCGGACGGCCCGATCTGCACGGTCGTGCGAACGCGCGGCTTTTACTCGATCAACGGCAAACCCTCGGAATCCGGCACGAACGCCGCGTACGAGTGGTTTTACTTCAAGACGATTCCGGGCCTGATTTACGTCAAGGCCGTCGCCCGGCAGGAACGGCCGCGTGAGTGGCGAGAGGCGCATTTCCTCGAGATCCACCCGAATGATCCGAATATCACCGAGTGGGCGGGACTGAATGCTCCCAAAGGCTCCGCAGCCACCGCAGAATTCAAGACCGGGACCTTTACCGGCGCCGACGCGCAAAATTCTTTCAGCCAGTTCGGGGCGGTTTCCGATGGAAAAAACTTCCTCGCGCTCTCCGGTGGTTGTGGAACCTACGACGGGTTAGGTGGCTATGGGCCATACCTGCACGCCGACATGTATATGGCCTGGAACTCGTGGGATTCTGAGCGCAGATCGTGGGTGGCCTGGATGGCGGCTCGTTCGTTTGAGTCGCTCGATGAGTTCCGGGCTTTTGGGAAAAAATTCTTCGTGAAACCATTTGCGCCCTACGTAAAACTTGAAATTTCTGACGATGTTTCCTCACTGGCAGATATTAAGGAACCGTGGCGCAAAGAGATCGCGAAGTCACTGCTCCTTTCGGGAGCGACGATCCCAAAGCCGTTTTACGGGACGGTGGAACAAACCTCACCGGGCATTGAATACCTCAGTGACGAACTGATTCTGGTAAAAAGCCGGGATCTGGCTGCACTTCTGGAGAAGAAAACCGGTTCTCTTCGGCTTTTGACTCTGGCGGATAAAAACTCCGGTACATGTTTCACGACCGGAGAGGGGGAGCCGCTTTTCCGGTTGAATTTTCGCAAGATTCAAAAGTCTGAAAACCCTGACGAAAAACCGTTCGAGAATTTTACAGTTTCGTCGGATTCGACCTGGAAGTCCATCGAGCTTAAACCGCTTGGGTCAGGGGCAGAATTTCGTTTCTGTTCACCGAAGGTCCTTGCACTTGGTGACACGGAGATTCCCGTCGAAGTGACGCTTCAGCTTCAGGCTGACCAAGAAAAAGATGGGATCCGGTTGAACTGGAGCGGAAAAAGCGGCTCCGACGAGTACACTCTGATGGAATTCTGGCCGGGCTTGCTCACGTGCGGCGATTTTGGCCCAAGTGTAACGGCGTATTACCCCGGGACGAGTGGTTCTTTGGTGCGTCATGCTCCTCAAAGCTCCGTAAATTACCGCGCAAGTTACCCGGCTGGCTGGTGCGTCATGCCCTGGTTTGCGGCCTGGGATGAAGAAACGGGCGCGGGGGTTTACCTCGGCGTTCATGATCCGGACGGTTCCCACAAAGAGCTGAGAATGACGGCGTTCCCCGGGAAATCCGCGTTCCAAATGGCGTTTTTGTACCCGATCCCGAACCAGACGATTTCGGGAAACGCCTTCGATGGCACCGGCGAGGTGGTTCTCCGCTCGTTCCGCGGGGACTGGGTGGACGCCGCGACGATTTACCGCGACTGGGTCAGGCAAAATGCGAAGTGGTTCCCGACGCTCGACGAAAACGGCCGCCCCGACTCCTCCCAGTGTTTGAAGGAACTCAACGTCTGGGCGCAGGATGGCGGCACGGGAGAATCCGTGTACGAGCGGACGAAAGCATTTCATGAGGCGTTTGGCGTCCAGACCGCTTTGCACTGGTACTGCTGGCACAAGAACCCGTTCGATAATGATTACCCGCACTACGTCCCGATGGACGGTTTCCGCGAGGCGGTAGAGAAGATCCAGGGCGAAAACCAGACCTTCGTCATGCCATACATCAACGGGCGGCTTTGGGATTCCCGAGACCGCGGCCTTGAGGACTTTCAGTTCACCTCCATCGCGCTTCCGGCCGTGGCGAAAAAAGAAAACGGCGAGCCGTTTATCGAGTCGTACGGAAGCAAAGAGGCGGACGGTTCGCCCGTCAAGTTGGGCGTGATGTGCCCGAGCGCCGAGCTGTGGCGGAACAAAATGCACACCACGGTCGCGGGTCTGATGAACGATCAATCGGTCAAAGGGGTTTATATGGATCAGATCGCCGCGGCGGCGCCGGTCCTCTGCATGGATCCAACGCACGGTCACCCACTGGGCGGCGGATCATGGTGGCGCGAATCTTACGAGAAAATGCTGACTGAGATCCGTGGCGACGTGCTGAAAAACGGAACGCCCGCTTCTCCCGCGTCGGAACGCTTCATCACGTCCGAGTGCAACGCCGAGGTGTACGCGAATCGGCTCGACGCATTCCTGACCTGGCACGTGCAGGCGGATGATGGGGTCCCGGCCCTGGCGTTCGTTTATGGCGGCGCGATCCAGTGTTTCGGCAGAAATTACGGTGGCTGCTCCGATCAGGCGTTCCGGATGAAAGCGGCCCAGCAGCTTGTTTACGGGGAGCAGATAGGCTGGTTCAGCCTCTCAACGGTCAAACGCGAGGACCTGATGAAGTACCTGCGCCCGCTCGTCCGGTTCCGCAGCCAGATCCACCCGTACTTCTGGCGTGGGGAAATGGCGCGGCCGGCGAAATTCCTCGCGGAGCTTCCGAAAATCACCGACGACTGGAACTGGCACGGCCCGACGCCCGTCACGATGGAAGCCGTGCAGACCGGCACGTGGCGGATCGTTTCGTACCCGACCGACCCTCAAACTCAGAAACGCGACTGGAACTCAGGCAAGACCGAAAAGGCCGTGGTGATTTTCACGAATTTCTCGACCGAACCGGTCCAAAG
Source organism: Thermoguttaceae bacterium (assembly GCA_030530205.1). Lineage (GTDB taxonomy): Bacteria > Planctomycetota > Planctomycetia > Pirellulales > Thermoguttaceae > RGIG3701. The sequence goes on from JAUMVK010000017.1 coordinate 32,013, forward strand.
CCGCGTTTCTCTGAACGTTCACGAGCTTGGTTTCCCGGAAGGCGCGAAGCTCAAATTTGAGAAAATCGACTCAGAAGGAGTACGGACGCCACTTTCCACGGATTTCCTGAACGGTGAGATCATGTTCCCGGCACTGGAGACGTGGGGCATGGAAATCATCGGAGAGTAGGCCGAAAAAGACCCAATTTTTTGAAAAGTTTTTCCAAAACCTGGAGCGCGTCCCGCTTCAGGTTTTCATTTAAACACGGATTTCCACGGATTAAAAGGATTTACGCAGATTTTTAAAGAAAGAAGCTCGAAGTCTTTTCTGAAAAAATCCTTTTAATCCCTTAAATCCGTGGAAATCCGTGTTTAAATCAAGCATTCCTGTGCGACGGGCATGGTGTTTTAGCTCACTCAAAGAGCTTCATCAGCGCGTCGGCGAAAAGGCTCATCCCGAGTTTGTTCGGGTGGTTAATATTATTCACCATGAGGGTCGAGTATGGGATCCCGCGGCGGTAAAGCTGGCCGTAATAGAACGACGCGTCCGCCAGCGCAATGTGATGTTTCGCGCAGAATTCCTTCAGGCCAGCCACGTAGGAGCGCGGGTCGTCGTCGATCCCAAACTCGCTCGAAAGCCCCATCCAGTCGGCACGGACGTAATGCGGCGAGCAGATGATCCACTCGATCCCACGCTCCTGAAAATCGGCCAGGATCCCGGAATATTCGGTTTCCACTTTCTCAGGGTTAAACCCGGAATCATTCACGAACTCCATCACGACCAGGTCCGGTTTCACGTCCAGGACCTTTTCTTTGTAGTTCTTCGGCGAACCGGCCGGCTCGTTACGGTAGGAGCGCGAGTTTCGTCCGCCCCAGCCCTCGTGGATCAGCTCGATTTTCGCCTGCGGGAAACGCTTCTGGAGGCGCGTGACGAATTGAGACTGCCAGCGGTCCTCGTCGGGAAGGAACCCGCACGCCGTCACCGAGTCGCCCCACGCCATGATCCGGACCGTTTCGCCGCGTTCCAGTTTTCCATAAACCGTCGGGATCGTGTCCTTCGCCAGGAACATCGGTTTGTACTCTTTCGGCGTCGAGGTCGGGAAAAGGTTTTTCTCGCTCAGCCGGTCGATTCGGCCGGAAATCCAGACCGTCCCGAGGAGTTTCTCTCCCGCGGGGATTTCCGGAAGTTCCGGGTTTGCAACGTGCGATTCGCCCTGAATGAGGTTGAACGAGCCGTCCTCGTTCAGAACGATCGCGTCGATGCGCATTTTGCCAAACTGGTAGCTGACATAAACCTTCTGGCCCTCGGCGATTTTTCCATCTGCGATCCGACCAATGTTTCCCCACTCTACGTCGAGTTGATAATCCGCGTCACGCTGGAACGTCACGGCATTCGGGTCGCTTGAGGGAGCGCTGCGTACGACTTCGGACTCGGGCAGAAACGCGTAGCGTACAGCGCACTCGTACGCACGGACCCCGGCAAACGGCTGCGCCTTGCGCCACGGCGGGCCCGCGGGGTTGAAAAGCGGAAGGACCATTTCTTCGTCGGTGACCTGCGTGAGTTTGGCGGGTTCGATCGCGAAATCCTGCGTGTGTCCGGCATAAGTCACGCGAACCGACCAGTCACCGGTCAGTTCCATCTTCGCGATTTCCTCGTCAGCCAGAACGAAGGAACAGAGAGTAAAAAAAACAGTGAGGAAAAAGGGAAAACACTTATGCATGGTGGGAAACCTTTCAGAACCAAAAGAATGACGGCAAAAACGATCCGGGAGGATCGATTGCGCGTTCCTCCCGGTTAAAATCAAAATCAACGATAAAAGAACCAAACCAACGGCCTATAGCTGAGCCCGTTCTACATTCTGAGCAGGGGGGGTGTCCTGTGCCTGAGTGGTTTCCTGTTGCTGCGGCTGAACCAACCGCTGGATACCTTTATCGACTCCCGAGAACCCCATAAACGCCATGGCCAAAATCGAGGCGGTGATCAGTGCGATGCCCACACCGCGGAATGGACCAGGAACTTGCGTCATTTGAAGCTCTTCACGGATGCCGGCCATGATCGTGATCGCGAGCGTGAAGCCTAATCCACCGCCAATCACGTAAACCATTGCCGTATGCAGGCCCCAAAGGTTGGTCGGCTCCTGGAGGTTTTTCAGGATCTCGAGGCACGCGAACAGAATCGCGCAGTTGGTCGTGATCAGGGGAAGGTACACACCGAACGCTTTGTAAAGGGACGGGAAGAACTTCCGCACGTACATTTCGACGAACTGCACGCTCGCGGCGATGACGAAAATGTAAACCAGGTACGAAAGGATCGAAAGATCCGGCGCAGCACCGTCACCGCCGGCGAGATTCCAGACCCAGACGGGCAGGGGGGCTTCCGGCCTCAAAATGTAATACGTGATCGTCCAGCTCAAAAAGCCCGCGATGGCCATGACGAAAGTCACCGCGCAGCCCATTCCGAACGCGGTGCTGATTTTCCTCGAAACGCCCAAAAACGGGCAGATCCCGACGAAATTCTTCAGCACGAAGTTATTAATCACCGCCGTCGTGACGATGAGAAGCAGCATTTCAATGAGTAAGTCCATGGTTTTCTTTCTTTTTTAGCCTTCACTCAGTTTTGATTTTCGATTGGATGAAATTCACCGCAGCGAGCAAAACGCCGAGCGTCATGAATGCGCCGGGCGGGAGGATCATGATGCTCCACGGCGTCCAGATTTCCGGCGGAAGAACCGTGAAGCCCAGCCACGTGCCCGAGCCGAGAATTTCCCGGACGGTCGCGATCGACGCAAGTCCCAGCGTGAACCCGATCCCGACGCCCAAAGCGTCGCACGCCGAGATGAACGGGTTTTGGAGAGAAGCGCACGCCTCGCACCGGGAAATGATGATGCAGTTCACGATAATCAACGGAATGTAAGGCCCGAGCTGCTTGCTCATCTCGTACATGTAGGCGGCCAGGATCCGGTCCACTACCGTCACAAAAGTCGCGATCGTCAGCGTGAAAACCAGGATCCGCAAGTGCGGCTTGAGCAGATTGCGAATCAGGCTGATCATGATGTTGGAGCAGAAAAGCACGAACGTGGTCGCCGCGGCCATGGTAAGCGCAGCCTGCATGTTATTCGTGACCGCCAGCGTCGGGCACATACCAAGCAGAAGCCGATAGGTCGGGTTTTCCGGGATGATCCCATTGATGAAACGTTGACCTGCTGAAGGTAAAGTCTTCATTTTTTTATCCTTTTGAGCCGATGGGGAAGATTACACGTCTTGCCCAATCCGCCCTTTTGATTTGATGGTTCAGTTTTGAGTTAAAGCCGCGTTCTTGTACTTGGCCACAGTCGCGTTGACGATGTCACACACTGCCTTGGAAGAAATCGTCGCACCGGTCACGGCACGAATTTCTTCAGGAGATGTGGTTTCTCCGGCTTTTGCGGCTAGAGGAACATAGACGTTCTTTCCCGCGAATTGGCCACGAAAGTTTTCGCCGGTGATGAAATTCCCCAGTCCGGGCGTTTCCTTTTGGTCCAGAACGTAAAGGCCTGTCAGTGTTTCGATCTTGGAGTCCAAACCAATGATGAGGGAGATCGTGTCGCTGAACCCCTGTCCGGTGCCTGGAAAGACCCAGCCGATCGCCTCACCTTGTTCGTTCTTCACACGGTACACCACGGCCGCTTTGCCGTCTGTGCCTGTGATCGTAACTTTTTCAGTCTTATTCGGGTCCGCACCCTGAACGAGAACAGGTATTTGTGCGAAAGTAGCCGCTGTTTTATTATCCTCAATTTGAGGGCCGAGCTGAATCTGAACGTAAACCAGAATCGCCGCGTATAACGCTGATAAAAAAATCACCAGCCACGCCTGAAGGAGATAATGCGGACGTTTGACCGGGAGGGTCTGACCGCTTTCGTTGCTTTGATTGGTTTCCATCTTCAAATTTTCTTTGCCGTGAATGTTAAGTAATACTCAAAAATTAAAGGAATAAACGCTTGATTATTTATTTCTGATAACCAAAAGGCTTGGGAATAGTGATCTGGTTCAGAAGCGGGGTAAGCGCGTTCATCAGGAGCACCGCGAACATGACCCCTTCCGGGTAACCGCTAAACAAACGGAAGACCATCGTCAAAACTCCAACACCAATTCCGAAATACCAATGCCCCATCGGGGTAATTGGAGACGTAACCGGGTCCGTCGCTATGAAGAAGGCTCCGAAAAGAACCGCTCCATTCGTCAGATAAAACAGACCATAATAGAGGGCGTTCTCGTTAGGCGAGGTCATCATTCCAAAGAGGAAAATCGTCATGAGCATTCCAACCGTGATACGCCAACTTCCATTTTGCCGGAAAAAGAGGTAAAGACCACCCAGAAGAATCGCAAGACCGCTCACTTCACCGAGTGAGCCGTTGTGTACGCTGGCGAAACACATCTTCAAAATAAACAAAGACGTGGTTCCCTGGAATTCTACCGGTATCCCATCCGATTTGCTCATGGTCAAAGGGGTGGCCTGTGTTACGATCCCGCTCAAATCTTCGCCCTGGTATTGATAAGCTCCGCCTCCCATGACCGTTGCGAAGCTGATCATGACGAACGCGCGCCCTACCATGGCGGGATTGAAAATATTGTAACCCAATCCGCCGTAAGCGGCTTTACCGATTCCTATGGCGATGATGGAGGCTGTAACAGGTACGTACCACGGTGCGTTCCACGGGAGGGAAAGGGCCAAAATCAGACCGGTCACGATTGCTGAATTATCACCGAGGGTCCAGTATTTTTTGTGAAAAGATTCAAAAATCCACTCGGCCGCGCAGCATGTCAATACACAAACCGCCAACTGAAACACGGCAAAGTGTTTAAACACCACAATCGACGCGATGATTGTAGGAACCAGCGCGAGAATGACCTGTAACATCATCAGGCGCGTGGATCTATGATCACGGGTCAGATGCGGTGAACTGGTGACTTCAAAATTTTCCATGATGATTTCCAAATAAAAAGAGTCAGTCGGAATTACTTCCCGTTTTTCTGTTTTGCCAGTTCCATTTTCCCCACACGGATCAACTGTACAATTGGAATCTTGGCAGGGCAGGAGAACGCACAGCAGCCGCACTCAATACAAGCCATTGGGTAATGTTCCTTGAAAACGTCCCAGTTTTTGGCGCGAGCGGAAAACATTAGCCGGTTCGGGATCAGGTGCATAGGGCATGCGCTAACACAACGGCCGCAGCGAACGCAGTGTGTTTCTTTCTCCGAGCTTATTTCCTCTTTCGTCAGAATGGTGATCCCGCTCGTTCCTTTCGTTACGGGGATCTCGAGTGAACCGACGGCGAAACCCATCATCGGGCCGCCCATCAGAACTCGCTGGGCGTTTTGCAGACCGCCGCAGTGTTCGATCAAAACCGAAATGGGCGTTCCGATCGGCACGAAAAGATTGGCTGGCCGTGCGATTCCACCACCGGTGACTGTCACGACGCGATGGGTAAGCGGCTGATCGTAAAGGACCGCCATCGCAGCAGAAACGGACGTTCCTACGTTCATCACGGCGGCGCCGACATCCATCGGGAGTTTTCCAAGCGGGACCTTCCGACGCAATGCAGCATAAATCAACTGCTTTTCGCCCCCTTGCGGGTACTTCGTCTTCATGCACGCAACTTCGATCGCGGCCTCATCCGCTTCTTTGGACTTTTTCCAGCGTTCAACAGCATCGGCTACTTTTTCAAGAGCGTCAGGCTTGTTTGCCTCGATACAGATTTTAACGTTTTTTGCGCCAACGGCTTTGGCCGCAAAACGAGCGCCTGCTACCACCGTGTCGGGCATTTCGAGCATAAGACGATGGTCGCCTGTCAGATACGGTTCACACTCACAACCATTCAGCAAAAGCGTATCGACTGGCTTTTCCGCATTTCTCGCAAGTTTTACGTGAGTCGGAAAAGCGGCGCCGCCCTGACCAACCAACCCCGCGTTGGAAATCTTCTTGAGGATTTCTTCCGGCGAGTAATCGGCAAGACGGTACTCTTTCAGATGAACCATCCGGTCGAAAAGGGCCTGAGTGTCAAACCCTTCCGCGTCCACAGCCACGAGCACTGACTCAACGCGCCGACCGTTTGGCATCGTAACGAAATTAATACGTTTTACCTTTCCGGGAAGAGACGCGTAAACGGGAGCGGAAACGAAACCGCCGGCATCAGCGACACGCTGGCCATACTCCAGTTTATCATTCACGGCGACGCATAACTTTGCCGGAGCGCCAATGTGCTGGGAAAGAGGAAGGCGAAGCTCAGCGGGAACCGGAAGGATTTCAATGCTCTGTTTCCCGGAAAGTTCTTTCCCTTCACGTGGATGGATCCCTCGGGGGAAAGTATAAGTCTCGAATTTGGAAGTCATTTCAAAATTTTAAGGTTGAATTACGTTTAGGGCAGGCAGGGCGTGTGACCACGCTCCGCGGGAGCCGCATCAGTGATAAAATACCCTTGCGATGAGTATTCCTGCGACAAAACCTATTAACGCGGCAGGAACCTGGCCAAGGAGCGTAGAAAGGGTTCCTAAACCAATCAGGGCGCAAATGAGTGGAAGCACAAAAACCGCCAGACTTGAAAATGTCATTTGAACCGGGGTTAAAGGGGCGCTTTTCTCCGCGTCGATAATCGACTTCATACGCTCAGGCGAGAGCAAACCACGTGTAGGACAGTCCGAAACCGGGCACGATATACAGGAGGGTGATCCTTCTGAATCGTTTGTACCCTCATCAGGGCATTGCCCCAAAATCGGGTAAAGTTCATCGGCCAATGAATCGGATTCTTTCTCGTCACTCATGAAATCTCTCGGGTGTTTCCGCTTCTAATCGTGTTACGGAAAATTTGCCAGTTTTCTGAGTAATATTTTGCGTATTTTTAAGTTTCTGTCAAGGCCCCTTGAGATAAATTATCGAAAATATTTAAAAAAAGAATAAAAATTTTCCTTTTCACACCTTTCAGACTCTTTGCGGGGGCTTGACGGCAGACCTCTTCTTTGGTAAAATTCACAGAATGTATTGCTGGAAATCGGCCATTTTTTAATTTTGTGGCTGTATGATTAACGTCACTTAAAGGAAGTAATTCCATGATTTGTGTTTCGATCGCGTTCCCAACCCACCGTCAGCTGTCGATGGAACATCAGGCTCTGGCCGAAAAAGGAGCCAGGCTTGTGGAACTCCGTCTCGACCATCTTCAGGCTGAACCGGTTATTGATCTTCTGCTCAAGGATCGTCCTACGCCCGTCATTGTTACGTGCCGGCGAGCTGAGGATGGGGGAATGTGGTATCTTACCGAGGAACGCAGACATCACTTTCTGGTTCAGGCCATGGAAGCCGGAGCGGAATATGTCGATCTGGAAGATGGTGTCGCTGCGGAGATTCCACGCACAGGGACCTCGAAGAGAATCGTTAGCTGGCACAATTTTGTCGAAACACCGGCTGATTTGGAAGGACTTTATGAGCGTCTCGCAGCCCAGGATGCGGACGTGGTGAAAATTGCCTGTTTTGCCCAAACTCCGCTAGATACGCTCAGAATGCTCGATTTGGTGAAGCGGAAACGGGACGCGAAAATCCCGCTCGTCGGTTTCTGTATGGGCGAGTTTGGGGTTCCCAGCCGAATTCTCTGTCAGGCGTTTGGTGCGCCTTTTACATATTGCCAGCCAGCCGGTGGGCCGGCTCTCGCGCCCGGTATGCTCACGTGGGACGTTATGAGGGATTTGTACCGTGCCGAGGAACTGACACCCGAAGTTGAGGTTTTTGGTGTAATCGCTGACCCGGTCGGGCACTCCATGAGCCCCGTCATTCATAATTCGGCCTTTATTGAAAACCACCTCCCGAATCGCGTTTACATCCCGCTGAGGGTTCCGCCGGAATGCCTTGCCGAGTTTTTCTACGCTGCGCCGAAAGTACTGAATCTGAAAGGTCTGAGTGTCACCATCCCGCACAAGGAAAAGGTCATTCCGCTTTTGGATCGGGTCGATACTTCGGTGAAGGTCATTGGCGCGTGCAACACGGTCCTCTGGAACGAAGACGGCACTTCTTTCGGAACGAATACCGACTACCAGGCCGCCATGAGTTCACTGGCCTCAGCCGCTCCCTCGGTTGAGTGTGGGCCCGCTCCGCTGAATTGGTCGGAGCCACTGGACGATCCGGAAACTGGCGCGATCCACGAAACCCCTCTGGCTGGTAAAACCGCCCTGATCATGGGCTCCGGCGGTGTGGGAAAAGCGCTCGCTATCGGTTTGGCCCGGCGGGGAGCCACGCTCGTGCTGACCGACGCGGATTTCCCCAGAGCGCAGTCTCTTGCGGAACGCCTCGCCGCCGATGGCTACACGGCTGAAGCGTGCGAATGGGATTTCCGCCACGAGATCGAAGTCGAGTACCTCGTGAACTGCACGCCGATCGGAATGTTCCCGAACGTGAAGAATTCGCCCTACGACGTGGATCGGCTGAAAGAGTCGCACGTCTGTTTCGACGCGGTTTACAATCCGGAGGAAACCCTTTTCATCCGCTCGGCTCGTGAACTTGGCTGCCCGGTCGTGAACGGCTTGCGTATGTTCGTGCTTCAGGCCGGAATGCAGTTTGAGCGTTTCACCGGTACGAACCCGCCGCTTGACCTGATGCGCTCGGTCGTTCAGAATGCTCTGAATCATTAAACCTTTAAATTATTCACCTTTTTTCACCCATTTTCCCATTGGAGGATTTATGCGTCGCATTTTCTCTTTGATTTCTGTCATTTCCTGTGTGGTTTTGGCTTTTTCCATCACGGCTTCTGCTCAGGAAGCTGCTCCTGCGCCTGCCGCTGAACCGGCTCCGGCCCCGAAAGTGGAAGCTCCCGCACCTGCTCCGGTTGCCCAACCCGCTCCTGCTCCCGCTGCGGAAACGCCTGCCCCTGCCGCTAAACCCGCTCCAGCTGCGCCCGCTGTTGAAGCTCCCGCTCCCGCTCCTGCGCCGGCCCGTCGTCCATACGTGATGCGCGGCATGCTTCCGTTCGGTTACAGGGATTTCGTGACCCTGGAACAGAAAGAAAAAATCTATGAAATTCAGGACGAGTTCCGCCCCAGGTTCGAGGAATTGAGTAAACAGATGGAAGCCCTCCGCAAGGAGATGGAACAGAAAATGGAAGAAGTCCTTACCCCTGAGCAGAAAGAAAAAATCAATGCGCGGAAAAACGAGATCCAGCGCAGAATGAGCGCTCCGCGCAGACGGCCCAATCCCAACCGTTGAGATGAGCTCTCCATCGGTTTCCCGGTTTCAGTCTTGCCTTGAGGAGTCATTTTCATGTTCCATCCAATGGTCATTTACCGCGTTGCCCTGATTTTGATCATTCTCTTAAATGCTGTTCAAAGTCAGGCGGCTGCTTTTCCGCCTGTTAAGACGGATGTTTTAAACGTCAATTCGCCGGCGAAAGCATTGGATGTTCCACTCAACGGTACGTCGGATCTTTACCTTGTCGCGACGTTCGGGCCTGACAATTACGACTACGACCAGGCTGCGTGGGGTGTGCCGACGCTTTATGACACGGATGGGAATGCCGTTGATATGACGACGATCAAGCCGGTTTCCTCGCAGACCGGCTGGGGGACCATGCTGATCAATAAAGATCACGCCGGAAAACCCGTCAAAATCTGCGGCAAGACGTTCGAAAAAGCCATCTACGCCCATGCGCCGTCCATTCTTCATTATAAGCTGGATGGGAAATACACCCGTTTCACCGCCGAGGTCGGTCTGGTTGAAAGCGCCAAAAACGGGACGGTCACGTTCGAGGTTCGTCCTGACCCGGTCCCGTATCCGTCCAAGGCAGTCTATATGAAAGGCATGGCGAACGCGCCGGAAGAACTGAAACCGGTCCCGACGGCTGACAAAGCCCCGATTATTTTCAACGTTTCGGCTGCAAAGCGGCTTCTGGAAAAAGGCATTGAGGAAATTGTCTTTATTCGCCGCGTGACGCTTACCTCCAACCACGTTTACACCGATCACGTCAACTCACGTTGGGCCCCGGGTGGTGGGTTGTCGATCCTTAACCTGAAAACCGGCAAGGTACGCGATGTTAATCCCGTTCTTGCCGGCGGCGTGATCAACCGGTTTGACGTTTCTTTCGACGCCAAGAAAATCGTCTTCGACTGGAAACGCTCGAATCAGGAAGGCTACCGTATTTACGAGATCAACGTGGACGGGACCGGCCTGAAGCAGCTCACCTTCCCGCCCGAGATCGAGGACGCTCTTCATGCGCGTTTTGCCACGGCAGGGTACCATCGCGGTACTGATGACATGCAGCCGTGTTACTTGCCGGACGGTGGGATCGCGTTCATTTCCACCCGCTGCCTGTTTTCGGTGCTTTGCGACTCGGGGGACAATTTGACCGTCTCGAACCTGTACCGCATGAACGCCGACGGCTCGAACATGCAGCCGCTGACGTTTTCCGCCCTTTCGGAGCAGTCACCCGCGGTCCTGCCAGACGGCAGGATCCTGTACCACCGCTGGGAGTACGTCGATAAAGCGGCGGGAAACGTCAAGGCCCTCTGGGCTGTCAACCCGGACGGGACGAATTCCTCGGAAATTTACGGTAATACGATCACGTTCCCGGAGACGATGATCTACGCCCGCCCGATCCCCGGTACGACGAAAATCGTCTTCCTCGGCGCGTCCCACTGCTGCCCGAACAACGCCATGGGGACGGTCATCGTGATCGACGTCAAGGATAACGTGCGCAGTCCTGAAACGATGAAGTACATCACGTCGGACGTCGCGACGTTCCACCACAACGGTTTCCACTTCAAAGACGCTGAGGGGAACTGGTACCGCGACATGACTGGAAAACCCGGCCGCCTGTTCAAGGACCCGTACCCGATCAACGAAAATCTTTTCCTGGTCTCCTGCAAGCCTGAGGGGCTGATGTGGAACGACCCGGCCGGCTACGCGCTGAACGTGATCGACGGTAATGGCGTGGGCGAGCTTCTGCTCAAGGACGATTCGGTCTCCTGCTGGCTTCCTTACCCGCTGGTTGCGCGGCCGGTTCCCCCGATTCGGCCCAGCCTTCTGGATGAAAACCTCGCGAAGGAAAACAAGGCGGTCGTCGTGATGACCGACGTTTACACCGGTATGGACGGCGTGGAGCGCGGGGCAGTCAAATACCTCCGGGTCATGGAACAGATTCCCCGTTCATGGTCCGCCCGAAAACCGTTCCATGATGATCATGCGGGCACGACCCACGCCCATTCGGCCATTGGAGCAGGGCACCTGGCCGTCCGGATCCAGCTCGGGATCGTACCCGTTGAGGAGGACGGCTCGGCCCGTTTCTACGTTCCTGCCGATCGGGCGATCATCTTCCAGGCCCTCGACAAAGATTTCAGGGCGATCCAGACCGAACGCACCTACGTAAACTTCCGCCCGGGCGAGACACGCGCCTGCGTGGGGTGTCACGAGACACCGAATAACGCGCCGACACGCTCAGCCGGTCCCCAGCCGCAGGCTATGGGAAAACCGGTCGCGGAATTGATTCCGCAGCCGAACCAGACAAGCGGCTTCCTGAAAGGTGCGTATCTGGACGGACCCCAAATGACGTTCGACTACGAGCGGCAGATCCAGCCGATCCTCGACCGTAACTGTGTGTCGTGCCATTACGGGACACCGGGTGAAGGCCGTTCCACGCTCGATTTGACGGGCAGACCGGATGGAACCTACAGCGTTTCGTATAATTCCATGAAGAAACTGGCGGACGACGAAAACAAACTCCTCTGGGGAAACCGCAAGGAGCGCAATGAGGACGCAGCCTCGAACGGGATCGAGTACATCCCGCCGTACCAGATCTGCTCGCCGTCGTCATCACTTTCGGCCTGGCTTATGGATAAGGAATGCACGTTCGACAGCGAGGCGGTCAAGCAGTACGCGCGGCAGCTTAAGGCATGGCACCCGAACGTGACGCTGACGGCCGACGAACTGCTGACGCTGAACAACTGGCTGGACGACAACTGCCCGTTCCACCCGTCATTCTTCGGGAAACTTCACGAAAAGTTCCAGGGCGAAGATAACTACCGACCGGTCGTGACTCCTGCGGAGTGCCGGGACCGCGATCTGCCGGGACGATTCGAGTACTGAAAACCGACATTTTTTCAAGACCTTTATACAGATAGGAGACTAAATATGAGTGAATTATCCCGCCGGGATTTTCTCAAAAAATCAGCCGCTTTGGCCGCAATGGCGACGGCGATTCCCGTGACTTATGCCCCGAAACCGGTTTGGGCGCAGGCTCCGAGCGACCGGATCCGCTTGGGCTGCATCGGCGTCGGGAGCATGGGCCTGGGCGACGCCCACGGTTTTAACGGCCTCACTGACATCGTGGCGATTTGCGACGTTGACGAAAACTACGGCATCGCCCGTACCATCAATTCCGGCATCGGCAAGCGTGACGCGAACGGCCAGGTTATTCAGCCGGACACGTACAAGGACTACCGCCGGATCCTGGAACGCGACGACATCGACGCAGTTTCCATCGTCACGCCGGACCACTGGCACGTCAAAATCGCGGTCGAAGCGCTCATGGCGGGAAAGCACGTTTTCTGCCAGAAGCCGCTGACGCTGACGCTCGAGGAAAACCAGATCATCCGCCGCGCCTGCGCCAAATACGGCAAAGCCTTCCAGATCGGTACGTGGCAACGCTGCCAGATCGACCAGTTTGTCAAAGCGACGCTGCTGGTCCGGAAGGGTTACATTGGCGACGTGAAAAAGATCACGTGCGACATTGGTGGATCGCCCACTTCCGGCGAGATTCCGAAGGCGGAGGTCCCGGCTGGTCTCGACTGGGAGATGTGGCAAGGTCCCGCTCCTCGTCATGATTTCCTCTCGACGGGCGTGACGAACAACCGCGACGGCAATTTGGGCCAGACACGCTGCCACTACGAGTTCCGCTGGTGGTACGAATACTCCGGCGGCAAATTCACCGACTGGGGCGCGCACCACATCGACTGCGCTCTCTGGGCTCTTAATCTCCAGACGCCCGGCACCGGCCCGATCTCCTTCGACGGCACGAACGCCCATCACCCGGTGGAGTTCAAGGACGGTTACCCGACCGTGGACAATCGGTACAACACGAGCGATAATTTCGACATCAAGTGCATGTTCGAGAACGGCATCGAAATGCACGTCGTGAGCGGCTCACCGGACGGTAACGGGATCCTCTTCGAGGGAACCAAGGGCCGCTTCCACGTCAGCCGTGGCCGCTGCAAAGGCAAGCCTGTTGAGGAACTTCCGCAGGACGCGTTCACTGAGGACGATTATCGGGAACTGTTCCATGGCAAACCGGTGGAAGGGCACAAGGAGAACTTCATCCGCTGCGTGCGCGAAGGCGGAACTTGCATTTCGGACGTCGTTTCCCACGTTCAGGCCATGAACGCCTGCCACCTCTGCGGGATCGCTGCCCGTTTGAACCGTGAAATCAAATGGGACCCGAAGGCAGAAAAGATCGTCGGAGATGATCAGGCCGCGACCTTCTACGCAAGACAGGAAACCAAGGGGTATGAGATCCCCCGTAATTTCTGAAAATAATTAAGTAATGAAGCGTGGAAGACAAAACCGCGCTTCTGTTTTAAAATCGAATCTTTCCATCTTCCGGTACACACTTATGTTAAAGAATTTCCCCAGTGCGTTTCTTTTCGTACTTCTGTTTGTTTCGTTGGGGCTGGGTTTTGAATCGCCGCTAGACGTTTCGGATCCGTCACGACTTCCGTCGTTTCCTTTGAATGCGTTGGGTTGGCCGAACCGATCACCGCAAAATCTTCTTGAGGATTTCCAGAAACCACCCGCTGGGTATGGCGAGGTCCCGTTCTGGTGGTGGTCTGGTGACAGGCTCGATAAAAAACGGCTTGAATGGCAGATTGAGGAACTGCACCGGAAAGGAATTTCGGGTGTACAGGTCAATTACGTTCACAAAGATACACCCGGGTGGCCGTCGTACAGGAATGACCCTGCCATTTTCTCCCCGGAATGGTGGGATTTTTACGCGCACGCATCCCACGTCGCCGCAAAATATAACATGGGGATCGGCCTGAGTACCTACACACTTGACTGGAACAATACCGACAACCTGTTCAACGAGATCATTTATGGTGACCGTGAAATCAACGCCCGCGCCCTGAGGGGGAAACAGGTCAGAATGGTAAAACCTGGTGAGTCGTTTACACTTGAATCATCAGAAAACCACATTGCCTATGCCGCCTACCCGGTCGAAAACGGACGGATCACAGGCGCTGGTTTCAGGCTTTGCGGAGACGAAGTTACAGGAACGTTTTCTGTCAATGAACCTGAGAGAAATTCCGGGACGGCGCAGTACGCGGTTTGGGAGTTTACGTACGAAGTTCAGGCTGGTACTCTTAACCCGCTTCACCCACAGTCAGGTCAGCGCATCATCGAAAAATTCTTCCAGCCCTTTGAAGATCACAATGAAGGAACATCCGCTGGTTTGAATTATTTCTTCAACGACGAATTGAATGTCGGCTACCGCGGCTGGCAGTGGACGGACGATTTCGCGGAGCGTTTTGCCGAGGTGAAAGGGTACGACTTCTTCAGCGTTGCGGCGGGTTTGTTCACGGATTTGGGCAATCAGACCCCAAAAGCCAGGATAGATACCATGGCCGTGCAGGTTTATCTGAGTGAATTGCGGTACTTCAAGCCGATCTTCATGTGGCATTACAGCCGCGGGATGATTTTTGGCTGCGACAATAACGGGCGCGGCTACGACCCGACACAGTACCACGATTACTTCAGCGCCATACGCTGGTACACGGCTCCCGGTCACGATACGCCCGGCGGTCAGGCGGACTTCATCAAGGATAAAGTTTCGTCTTCCATCAGTAATCTTTACCGGCGTCCGCGTGTTTGGCTGGAAGGGTATCATTCTCTGGGATGGGGAGCGAATCCGGACGGACTAATGTACGCCACGAACGAGAACTTTGTCTTTGGCGCGACGCTCCTCAACCTCCACGGGCTTTACTACACGACCCACGGCAGCCGTTGGGAATGGGCGCCTCCGTGCTATCACTTCCGTATGCCGTACTGGAAACACATGGACGTTTTTCTGAAGTACTATGAACGTCTGTCGTACCTGCTCAGCCAGGGAACGTGGCAGGCTGAAGTCGCCATCATTTACCCAGTCACGCCGTACTGGGCCGGTCTGAGCGAGAACCAGAAGGAAGCGACGGCGACGGCTTTCGATCTTGCGAAACGGATCTACGCCACGAACCGTGACATCGCCTTTATCGACGATCAGTCGATCCAGCGTGCGCAGATCGTGCCTCAGAAGGGAGATACGCAGGCGAAACTCTCGGTTTCCGGTATGAATTTCGTAGCTGTGGTCATTCCGTCGATGGAAGCGGTTCAGTGGGATACACTCGTCAAACTGCGACAATTCCAGCAGGCGGGCGGCCTCGTTTTCATTGCGGGCAAGAAACCCGTCGTTTCTGACCGGGCGGGAGCCAATGACCCTATGCTCGACAAACTGGTGAATGAAATTCTTCAGACGGCTCAGGACCGCCTCGGAAAAGTCGAAGCTCCGAAAGCTCCCGCTGAGCCGGAAGCCTCGCCGCGTGTTTACCCCGGGGGTTTTACCGGGTACTGGGCGTGGTCCAAAGAACATACAAACAGGATTCAGGCCGTGGGAACGCTCAAAGGGCTTTCCGATGCTCCGGCGACTTATCAGGTGAAATTCTTCTGTGACAATCACGGGGATTTGTTCGTCAATGACCAAAAAGTCTGCTCGAACGCCAATTATGAGTCGGGTTGGACTGGGACGTTGCCCCTGAAAAACGGTGATAAAATCCGCATCGACGCTTTGGACGACGATGGAGGGAACCGGACCGCTGGAATTTTCTTCTCCGTTTCGGACGGAAAAAAGACCCGTTTCTCGACGCTTGATTTGAGGTACAGGCTCGAAGGAAACAGTGAGCCCAAACCGCTTGACCCTCAAAACGTTCACGACCTGCATCGATTTGGACGCAAGGACGTGCGTACAGGGGGTTCCTCAGCGTCGCCTGAGATGGATAAACGATTTGTCTCGCTGCCCCGGGATATTATCGCCGGAAGCCCGATTAAGTACCTGCACCGAAAAATTGGCCATTACGACGTTTACATGGTCATGGGAGCAGAGAGGGATTCGGTCGTCTCCTTCCGTTGCACAGGCCAGCCTGAACGCTGGGACCCGATGACGGGGAAGGTTTTGCCTGTCAGGATCACGGAAGTTAAAGACGGCTACACGTCGGTCCAGATTCCGGTCGCCCGGAATGAGGCGTGTGTTTTCGTCTTCGACGGTGGCAGGCCGGCGCAAGTCTCAGAACCTGTGGAACCCGCCTCGTGGGAGGTCGTTCCTGTTGAAGGAACGTGGTCGTTCAAACTTCTGCCGACGATGAACAATCAGTGGGGTGATTTCAGTCTGCCCGTTACAGCAGATAATATGACTATCGGAGCGGAAGCCCGTCGATTCGAATATCGTCGAGCTGGTTCTGAGGACTGGAAACCCTGTTCGTCCGGTTATGGCCCACGATTCTGGGTGAAGTCGGTACCCCTGACGTCGGCTCCTGCGGCAAATCCGGTTGAGTCTCTTGAAAAACTGGATTCCTCGTGGACCCCGTATGAATTTTCGTGGCGTTGGGGTATTGAGGGAAATCCCGGTCATCAGGGCTATCACGGCTTGAAGGAAAACCTCAACGATGGCTTTATCGGTTTGGGAGCCAGTCAGAGAGGACACAACGAGACGCTTTTCGTGAAAGAGAATCCACCAAAGCGGTACTTCCTGACCACGACGGTCCGCTGGAAGGGGACGGCCACGATCCAGAAGGGTGGAAATCTTCCCGATGCAGTATTTCTGGACGGCAAACCCGTTCCGAACGACGCAAAGACCGTCGAGCTTTCGGGGGAAACGCAGGTCTTGACGCTTTCGTACCCGACGGCGGGGCGTGGGTTCTGGTTCCTCGAAAAGGGCGTACACGAACCGCGTCAGGCCCAGCCAGAGTGGGATGACCTTTCCAGAGAAGAGAAAGCAAAAGCGTTCCCGAACGCGATGAGCTGGTACACGCTTGACACGGTTGAGTTTAACGCTGCCCCGCCTGCGTCAATGGAGTATCGTTTGGCCGCTCCAGCAGGTTTGGACGCGCTGACACTTATTCTGGATCAGGCTGTCGAGTCTGTACCGAGAGTTTTCGTGGACGGGAAAGAATTCGCCGTGAAACCGACCGAGCCGAAGCAGTTTAAAACCCGGCGGTGGGTATGCTCCAATATTGGGGCGAAAAAACCTTCTTCGGTCGTGATCGTTCTGCCCGATTCGCCGCTTGAAGGGGGAGCGGCTTTTGCTGAGCCGGTGCTCTTCTCGACAAAAGATGGAGAAATCGACACTCTCTGCGATTGGAGCAGTGAGGGAACAGGGCTGCAGTACTATTCCGGCGGGGCCGTCTATGGAAAGACCGTGACGGTTACAAAAGAGCAATCGCAGGGGAAAGCCGTTCTTTCACTGGGCGATCTCTGCGCGACGGCAGAAGTCCGAGTCAACGGAAAGTCGGCCGGAGTTTTGGTCTGCCAACCGTGGGAAATCGATTTGACCGGCTTCCTGACTGAAGGTGAAAACCGGATTGAAGTCGAAATTTACAGTACTCTGGCGAATCATTACCGAAGCATTCCGACCAATTATCACGGCCCGACGTACAAATCTGGCCTGATTGGTCCGGTGGAACTTCGATTTGAGAAGCCTGCGAACTAAAGAGCATGATTCCGGAATTTAGCCAAGCGCCCAGCAAACCTCGAAACACCAAAACGTGAGAAAGGTGATGCTCAGCGCGATGGCTGGGATCCAGCGCGGCGGCGTTTTACAGAAACAAAGCCGTGCTGTTCGTATGTTGTACAAACTGCTCACGGCGAACAGGGTGAGGATCGGAACCAGCGGCAGATGATAACGTTCATGGGCGAACGCAAGCGAGTGCAAAGCCCAAAAGTAAAGCAGAACCGCGAGCAAAAGCGCGATTTGAGGGATCGTCTTTGTGGAGAATTCCTGCGAGAAAATTCCAAAAATCGCTAACAGGAAGATCAGGGCGAACGGGAACGTTACAAGACAGGTCGAGACCAAAAACAGGGTTTTGCGTGAACTTTCCCCCAATCGATCTACACCCCAGAAACCTCGCTGAATCCCTGCGGGAATCGAACGCTCCAACTGCCAGAAGCAGAGCGCTTTCATACCGGTCCGTTCGAGCGTCTGAACAAGATGTGACTTCATGTAATTCTTGGCGTACTCACCCGCCAGACGGTCTTTCTGGCCCTGGGTCTGTGCGTTAAACGAGGTTCCCGGATTCTTTTGCGTGTAATCTTTCTGAAGAACGGTGTACCAGTCTTTTGGGGGGGCCATCGAAATGGCATCCCATGCACGGTACAGCGGCGTGAACTCGTAGTTCCCCATCATGAGGTTCCGCCCGCTCATGCAGTCGATCGCGACGAACGTTTTTTGCAGTCGGGTGTTACGAATCATCCATGGAGCCATGCCGACCCCGGCGAAGACCAGAAGCGCGAGCACCCCGGCAAGCCGGTGTTTCCAGGTAAAAACCGACGATTGGTTTGGACAAAACAGAATAAACAAGGCCAGTGGAAAGGGCGAGAGCCACAAAATACTGCGCGTTAATGCTCCCAAGGCGATAAAAGCCCCACAGAAACACGCCGCGTAAATCGAGCCGGTCCGCAGAAAGCGCAAGGCTGACCAAAGGACCAACACGAGCCAGAACGTGAAAAACGTCTCAGTCAGAATGAAGAAATTCTGCATGACGAGCGATGGGTAAAAGCAGAAAATCCCCGCCGCTGCGAGTGAAGCGTTCCGCGAAAGAAAGCCGCACTCACGAGCGAGGCCGTACACACAGAGGACCGTCACGAGCGAGATCAAAATCTGGATCACTCGAACGGCCGTGTAATTCTGAATGCTGAAAACGCGGTAAATCTCCGAAATGAGCCACGGGTAAAGAGGCGGACGGATCGAAACATACGGTTCTGTTTCGGAACCAAAATCCCCTGTTTCCACCAAGTGAACGGCCAGTTCATCGTAGTGAGTCTCATCCACGATTTGCAACTCGGAACCGTCCATAACAGCCATGATACCCAGCCGAAGCAGAAGCCCGACAAGTAAAATCGACACTAAAATCCAGACTGTCTGTTTTGTTTCGTTTGTCATTTTTCTCTCAAATGTATTCGGCGTACTGCATTTCTTTTACATGGAAGTAACGCCACATAAAGACAAACCCAAGGATCGAAACAAGGGCGGCGTAAAGGAGAAAACCCGGGTGCCAGACCATCACCTGATTCGCGTCATACAGAGGCTGGAAGAGATTGTGTCCCTGCACGATCACCAGCCGCAGGCCCTCCAAAAGCGGCGCGACCGGGTTGAGCATCATCGCGAAACCGAGTTTTCCTCCAATCTGGTTGATCTCGAAAAAGACCGGCGTGAAAAAAATCCCGAAACTGGTGAAAACATTCAGGAGGTATTTCACGTCACGGTAAAAAACCATCGAACAACTCAAGAAAAAGCCAATCGACAAGGCGAGGAGAATCAGGAGAAGGCCCAAAATCGGGATCCAGAGGAGGTTCCAGCTCCAGGTGACAGCCCCGATAAAAATCAAAAGTCCCGCAAGTACGACCGAACCAACCAGTGTATCAAAAAGTTGGACGAGCATCCCGGCAATCAGAATGACCTCACGAGGGAAATAAATCTTTGTAATCAGGTTGATGTTTCCAAGCAAGGAAGTCGCTCCGTTGTTTAGAATGCCAAGAAACAGCGACCAGCCCATCGCCTTGACCGCCATATTCGAGAAAGAAGGAATATCGAGCGGCTGGCCGGAAATCGTCGCCATGACGTATTTCAGCACTGCCCCGCTGCACACGACCATGAGCGGCACAAATAAAGCCCAGAAAAACCCCATAATCGCCTGTTTGTAGCGGAGTTTGATGTCGCTCAGGACCATCTGCCACAGCAATTCGTGGTAGTGGAACGGCTCGACGAACATCAAAAGCCAGTCGTTACGATTTGAAATCGAATGATTGTTCAGATCTCTCGTTTCTTTCATTTGAAAACCTTAATAATTCCCTCTTTTACATCGAACAAAAAAGACCGAACCGGCTGCGGATGCTGGCAATAACCGCCTCGCGCAAACTCCCAAAGAGCGAGCCAAAAATGCGTGAGGAAATGGTCCTGAACTTTAACCCGCCGCCCGAAATGAAGTTTTTGAGCATCCAGATAGCGTAAATACCGTGTTTTGTACTCGCAGTCCGGCTGGTCGGCGAAATGCTTGCGCAGATCCTCGCAAAGCGGCGCGTGAAAGCGGTACTGTCCCACACTCGTGAGATAATAGACGTTACGTCCGTTCGCCCAATCAGGTTCTTTACCCAGAGCCGAAGCGTTCGTCGTGTGACGGCGGAAGCGCATAAGCGGAACATGAAGGGTTTTGAGCTGTGTGTAAAACGGAGCCATCGTAAAAACCCATGTATCGTGTGCCCAGGGCTTCGGAATCGGGAAGAGTTTTTCCACGATGGATCTCCGCACTGCGGACATACAGCCTGCGCAGTCCGGGTGTTCATCCGCCCAGTCAGCGAGAAAGTAAGCCGAATCTGCGGGGTGATAAATTTTAAAAAGTTCCGTCACACGCTCCGAAAGTGGATTTCCGTCCTGGTCGATGAGCGTCCGGCCGCAGTACACGACCCCCACATCCGGGTTTTCCTCAAACGCGCGAACCATCGTTTCGAGTTTTTCGGGAAGCCACACGTCATCCTGATCGGCAGGAAAAATAATGTCACCGGAACACCGGAGCATAGTCTGCTCGAAGTTTTTCTCGTAGCCGAGATTTTGGGGATTTCTGGTGATTTCGACCCGAAAAGGAGCGGTTTTCGCCCACTCCTCGAGGATTTCGATGGTGTGGTCTGTTGAGCAGTCGTCTCCTACAAGAACTTCATCAGGAAGTCTGGTCTGGGCGGAAAAACTTTCCAACTGCTCGCGGAGGAATTTCTCTCCGTTCCAGGTGCAAAGGGCGATGGAAATTCCTGTCATTTGTACCCCCTTTTCCTGAGACCCAACAAGGCACAAAACAGCCCCGCCAAACCCGCCAGATTCTCCGAAAATTGCAGCGAGGCAATGGCCGGGTGAAGCGGGAAAATCAGGGCCGCTTTGCCCAAACCCTTGAGTTTTAGCATGAGGCGCAACGCACAAAAACGGAGACTTCCAACACGACCGCAGTGTTTACGCACCGCCCGATAGGTGTTCAGGGCCTCACGAAAATTTCTCTCAATGAAGAACCGATAGCTGGCGCGTGTTAGGGGTTGAAACTCGTACACTTTCGCAAGAGCGGTTTTGTACTGGGTTTTCCCGATCCCGTCGAGATAAAGGGAAAGTTCAAAATCACTTCCGCCAGTGGTTCCGTAATCCGGGTCAAGGGGGTTTTCACGCCCGGAAAGCGCCGCCAGTCGGTAAAGAGTCGAATTCGTCGTCACACCTGGCACCCGGGCACACTCTTCGGAAAAAGCCTCGTACGGGTAAATACTTCCATGACGGAACAATTCCGGAAAGTCGTCAGGAAAAACAGGCTCACAGGTTCCCTGTACCACATCGCCGTCGGTCCGTTTTTGGATATCGACCATCTTTTCGACCCAATCCTCTGCTGCCGTTTCGTCATCATCGATGAACAGCACAAAATCTCCCCGACATTCACGGATCGCCCGATTTCTCGCGAGAGCGATGTTCTGCGTCGGCTCGCAGAAATATCGCATTTCCAAGCCGATTTTTTGAGCTTGTTCCACACATGCTTCCACGATTTTCCGGCTTTCCTGCAGTTCATCGTTTTCGACGACCACGACATCAAACGGGATTTCTGTTTTCTGTACGAGCAGGCTTTCCAGGCACTTTTTTACGAGTTCCGGACGCTTGCGGGTACAAACAGCAATGGTGAGCAATGGTTGGTTCATGATTTTTTATTTTGTACCTTCTCCACGATTTTCCTTCCAAGGCTATAAAAGCTTTTCGCGAATTTGACAGGATTGAGGCCATTCCAGAGCCCCACCCTCAAATCGTGAAAAATAGCTCGCCAGGGCGCGTAATGTTGAAAGTAACGTCCCGAAACAATTTCGAGTAAAAACAGCGGAAAAAACAGGATCCCGTTCCTTTGAATCCTGGACCGGTTTGGAAAGTGCTTCCGGTTATTTGCCAAATAACGAATACATTGTTGAACGTAAGGAGAAGGTTCCATTTTGTGGATCCTTTCCTCAAATTCGGAGATCATCGCTTCATTCGCCCAGTACTGTGAAGCAGCGTTCCAGTGGAATATCTTCTTTTTTTGTTCCATCAGTTCCAGACGTGACTCGAAAATTCCGCTTGTCGTATTTCCTGAATAAATTCGGTACGAGAACAAAGGTTTGGGGAGAAAACACCCCTGAAAACGGCATCGGTAAATGACGTTCAGCCAGAGATCGTGCCCCCAATGCGGAGGAATTGGAAGTAAAATGTCACGCAGGGATGCGCGGAATGCGGACGCACAGCCGCGAGGAAAACAGTCACTTAATTTGGGCCGAAAGACACAATAAGCAACGGTTTCGTCGTAGAACCAGTTTTGTGCCAGCAGATATTCCTGATCGTTCAGTCGGGTCCCATTTTCGTCAATGATGAATCCCCCCGAGGAAACGACTCCAATTTCCGGAGAATTCTCAAAAGGGACCATCATGGCGGCGATTTTATCAGGTTCCCATACATCATCCTGGTCGGAGAGGAAAATCACGTTCTTCGTACAAAGCGAGACTGCTTTCGCAAAATTTTGTACGAACCCAAGGTTTTTCTCATTCCTGAAAATACGGACCTCGAAAGGTGCAGAACTGGCCCATTTTTCCAGAATTTCCATGGTCTCATCCACTGAGGAGTCGTCACAAATCACGATCTCGTCTGGTAAACGTGTTTGACAGGAAAAGCTGTCGAGCTGTTCCCGCAGGAAACGCGCGCCATTGAAGGTACACATCGCGATGGAAACGGTGGAATTTACCATTTTTCAGACCTATAGAGGGCGAACGTCCGGTTTCTTTTGAACCACGAACGTGTAACAGTCCGACTTGTATTTGTCGCACATATTACGGAATACAGGGAGCATTTTTTGCCACGGAGTTTGTGGAGTACCGGTTTCTTCTGAACGAATCTTTTCTGAGGCGATAAACCCTTCGATATAAGGGTCTTGCCAAATTTCGACCGCTTGCAGATTTGCGTTTGCAAACAACCGGGTAATACTGTCAAGAGTATGCAGGTAAAAGTGCCTGGGCGGGTCAAGACTTTGAACATACTGCCCGAATTTTTGATACATAAAATCTGAAAAAAGAGGCAGTCTTATTATCGCAATCCCGTCATCGTTCAAAACTTTATAAATACTCCGTACAAGTTTGTTTTGGTCAAACACGTGTTCCATGGAATGATGGAGCATTATAACGTCGAATTTTCGGTCGATCTGGTCCAGAGTTTTTTTCTGGATGGATAAATTCCCGTCATGAACCTCTTTTTCAATAAAGGGGTCTGCTCCTGTAAGATCTTTAAAACCGCAGTCACGCATGATGTAAAGCAATCTGCCATCTCCGCAGCCAACATCGAGAATGGATGATTCCGGGTTCCAGCGAAGTTTGTAAACCCAGGACAAGGAGCTTTTTACTTCTTTCAAATAAAGCAGCGCGCCTATTTTGCCCCTTTTCCAGAAAACGTATCGGAAAAAGTGATCGTCGATCCATCGTTCTTTAAAGGAGCGGTTTTTATAAGCCTGAAGCCGGTTGAAAGAGTAGTATTTGTCAGAAGAGTAATATCGGCTCATGTCTGCGGGTTCCTCGGCGATTTGCACACAACCACATCTGGAACAGCGAAAATACCGGAAATCTTCGTGCAGTCCCATGCTAAACTCGGTGAAAATGGCCTCTGAATTATTTTCAGCATTATGACAAATACGACATTCCATGGAAAAAACCTTTTGCTAACTCGTAATGCGGTTAATCTTTCTTATTTTAACAAAATTAAAAGGAATTGTCAAGGGCAGGTTCCTTGTTTTTCGGGAACCTGCCTGCGCGTTCAATCGAGAAATATCGGCTGGCGGGCCCAGGGAAGGAAGTCCACGACCGGGGTCCCATCGGTGTGATACTCCAACCCATAAGTAACGTACTGACTGTGATGCGTCAGGATGTTATTCTCATAAGAAGTTTCCGCTTGTGTGACAAATCGGTTGGAGACGCGAAGCTCGTCTATCTGGAAAGTTGCCCGGACACCGTTTGCGGCTCCAGAATAGCAGTAAAGGCAGGTCACATCGCTGGGGGCGACGATCCATTGACTTGTCATCGAGCCGGTTTCAAATGTGTCATTTGTCTGCCAGACGACCTGATTGTCGGATGACCGCCAGGAGGTGTTCATATAAGCCAGTGTCTCTTCCGCAAGAGGCGCCTGCCGTGTAATGTCGCCAGAGTAAACGGAGTGCCGATCGTTCGTGAGCTGTGAGTTTCCCGTGCGGATCAAACAGGCGCCGGTCGAGTAATTAAACTGCGGCGATACTTTATACACAACCGAAAAGTTTACGATGTCACCCCGAGCGTTGGAACAGGGGCACGTTATCTTTGGAGTAGAATTCCATGTGAAAAGATCGCTCACGGAAAGCATACGCCCGGTTACACCGCCCGAAGTGAACGAAACAGCCCTGTCCTGGGCCGTGGAGTTACTCCAGGTACCATAAACGCCACCTGCCGAGTTGAACTGTCTGCCGGGATCGATTTCATTGAAATGGTAAACGGCCAGGTAGTCTGACCAAACCGTCGAGGGTGAGCTTGGGTCGGTAGAAATGTTCGAGTCACCATACACCATACGGATGGTGGTTGGATTGTTGGCGGGCAGAGTGGGGATCTTAACCCACCAGGCCCCGGAGCCGGTCGATGAGTCGTAAAAGTCCAACTCAAATGGAATATCTGTCCCGTTCTGCTGAAAAGACACATCGAAACCATTTGGCGATGAAATGCGTTTTTTCATCCGATCGTTTTGAATTCGGACAAGAGCCGGGAAGTTGGTCAGGCCGGTTGAGGGCGCGGCGAAGGTGATGTCGCGGTAGAAATTCATAGGTTTCCTTATTGGAGGTTAGAGAAAACAGGAAAATAAAAACAAAAAAGAATAAAATCTTTACAGGATTCGAATGTTGAATCAGAGTCAAACGGTTTGGCCGGATTCACTACTCTTTTTTCATAATTATATGGCGAGACACGTTTTTGTCAAGCAAAAATCTTTTCAGGGATTCCAGAAAATCAGGTCAGACGCTTGGTTTTACGATACCAAATTTTTGGCGGAAGTGTGAAATCCTCTTGTGGTTTTCACACTTCCAGAAAGACGATTTTACTTTCCCCTATGATGAAAGACGCAGAAATTCACACCATCATTTCGGGCGTTCGGGAAAGAACACGATGTCACGGAAAAATGGTTTTTCCAGAGCGCAAACGAAAGACTTAGCTGGTCACGCTGGGTGTAGTTTTCGATCCAGTAGAGCCATTCGTCCATAACGGCTATGACGTCCGGTTCGTTGTGGCGGCGGTAAACGATGTTCGTCTCGTGCAGGCCGTAATGTTTTGGGAATCCAGCCTTTCGGTATGCTTCAATTTGCTTCTGACCCAGTTCCTGATCAATGATCCCCGCCTTGTTCACAAAATCAAACTCGTCGTACAAACAGTTCCTTGTGGCATGCATTGGAATTAGCATGCTTGTGTTCCGGCGGTTGATTTCTTCGAAAAGGAACGGTGTTAAAATGTTTACATTCGCGTCGAGCCAGAGACTTTCGTCGTACTCAGGAAACAGTTTGTGCGGCTGGATCTTATGCCGGCGGGCGTTGCGGATTTTGTCCAGATTTGTGAATTGGAGAGGTCGAATCTCCCAGATCCCGAACGTTTTCATCCCGATCAATTCTTCATCATCGGTGAAGCAGACGTAATCCCAGGCAGGGTCAGTGTAGTGGAAACAGCGGATCTCGCCCAGATCGTCGTACCCGTTCGTGATGCAGGTGTACACGACCTTTTTGGACGGTGCGGTCCGTTTCGCCTTCGCGTCGAGGTACGCCTGCACCCCCTCATCGGTCGGCTTGCATACGTTCACCAACGGGTACTTGCCGTAACGCAGGTGATACACGAGCGGGTTCATTTTCAGGTCAGGTTTTCGGCGAAGCATTTCGTTTCCGTCGAACTTCTCTGAAGGATTGATCCCCATTTTCCAACCAACCGTCAGGTAATGATCGAGCGGTGTACCGCCCATACGCCGGTTCCAGCCCGACTGCCGGATATAAAAATCCTCATCCCACAGACCCGAGCGCAAAATGAACACTTTGTCTTCCAGCGCCTGGATTTTAGCCTCCATATCGGCGTAAATCTTGCCGAAGAGGAAATAATAAAACGATTTCAGGATTTTCTTGAGCATTTTACGGTTTCTCGATTACAGGTTCCGGAAGGGTCAACATTTCGCCGAGTTTCAGGTCCCATTCCTCAGGCTGAAACCTGGCAAGACCCGCATCGGAATAGAATGTCATTTCACTGAAATAAATATGTTTCGGGCTTTCATAAAAATCCACACGCACAAACGGGAACGGCTTGCAGAGCTTCCTCGCCAGTTCAAGCATTTCTTCCCAAAAAACGGGTTTGGCAATCGGTTCCGGATTGGTCGGGAAATTCTGTCCGAAAGGGAGGAGGTTCCACTGCGTGTCGTAGTAGTTGATGGTTTCCCTCGGTGTTTTATCATCCATAACCAGTTGAACTACGCGCGGCTCGCCATTAAAACACATGATTTTGAAGACTTTTGGATTGTCCTCAAGAAATTTCAGGTACTCCTCGCAAATGATTTTAGGCGGGATGTCCCTGTAACCCCATTCCAGAGCGAAAAAGTATTGATTCTGCCAGGGTTTAAGCCAATTTTTGAGCGTTTTCCTGCATTCGTTTTCCGAAATCTCTGATTTGTTCCGGCAGATATAATTTTGGCCCGAGCCCCAATTTACTTTCAGGGCAAACTGGTTTGGGAGAGCGTCAAAATCAATCTCGCCAGGCCGATCATAAACGGCAAGCAAATTTGCGAGGTATTGAGGGCCGATAGTCTCTGCCACGTACTCCCGGACCCGGTATTTATCGGCACAAACTGTAATCAATGGGTTTGGGTAAAAGAGTTTCAGCCACTGGATCTTTTCGTTAAAAGTTTGCGGGTTTTGAAGGTCAAAAGAATGGCCAAAGGCGATTTCGTATTGACGCATCACAGAATGAACCCGGGCTGCATGACTGCGAAAAAGCCGGTTTTTGGTCGTCCTGATCAACGGAGGATAAGTGTGATTATCGACCCATATCGGAAAGGAGTAACGCACTGCCCACCAGACTTTTTTCAATGGAAGAAGCCAATTCATTTTGAACATCCTTTTCTTTTGAAAATACCACAAAAACCACGCTTCAAATCGTAAATCAGTGAACGAACAGGGAAAAGATGCGATGCGTAACCATCGGGTAAAAGTTCACGAAGGACCAATGGGGCGAAAAGGAGCAGGTTTCGCTGGATTCGCGAGCGATTCGTAAAATGGCGCTCATTTCGGCGTAAAAGGGATAAATATTGACGCTTGAGAGGCTCGTTCTTCATCTGAAGCACGCGATTCCGGAATCCCTCGATACGTGATTCCCACGCCCAAAATTGTTCGGCAATATTCCAGTAATAAATGGACTGTTTGTGCTCCCAAAATCTTTTTCTTTCAAAAAACAGGCCGTAAGGTGAAGTATTGGCCGAATAAAGTCTGTACGAAAATAGTCGGGAATTCAGAACCCTTCCTTGTCCTGCAAGAGGGGCAGTGACCTGGAGCCAAATATCGTGAGGCCAGTTGGGAGGGACCGGAAGAAACAGTTCACGAAGAGTCGCTCGGAACGCGCTGGCACAGCCCTGGGGAAAGCAGTCCGCTTTTTGGGGATTCAAAACACAAAAAGCCTCTGGCTCATCGTAATACCAAAGTTCCGTCAGTTCGCGCATACTTCCTTCGACCTTTTGCGCGTTCTCGTCGATGATGAAGCCGTCCGAAACGACGAGATTCACCTCGGGTTCTTCCTCAAACACGGCGGTCATTTTCTCGATCTTTTCCGGTTCCCAAACGTCGTCCTGGTCAGAAAGGAAAATTACGTCCCCGGTGCAGAGCGAGACGGCCTTCCCAAAGTTCTGGGCGTAGCCGAGATTCTGCTCATTCCTCACGATTCGGACGTTACACGGGGATGTTTTCGCCCACTCTTCCAGAATGACCAGCGTTCGGTCTTTTGACCCGTCATCACACACGACGATCTCGTCGGGAAGCCGCGTCTGTCGGGAGTAACTATCCAGCTGCTCCCTCAGAAACCGCTCGCCGTTGTAGGTACAAAGCGCGATGGAAACCGAAAGATTCATCGGCATAGCAATTTTCTCCAGACTTTTCCGATGACATTTCCCGCGAGTTTCAGCGTTGCGATGGGGTTCAATCCGTTTTTGAGACCGGTCAGAACATCATACGCCATGGACTTGAAAGGCTGGAACCGCTGGAAGTAACGTCCAGTAAAAACCTCCCAAAAAAACAGCGGGAAGAAGATGAAAAAGTTCCGCTGGAGGTGGTATCGATTCGGGTAATGAACCTGATTTCCTTTCACGTACCGAATGCACCGGCGCTTATACGGCGAGTCCGGAACACCTTCGAGCCAGTCGAGAAACGCCTGAATTTTAGGTTCAAGGAGAAAATAAACTCCCGTCTCCCAACGGTAGCAGGTCCGTTCTTTAGACTGAATTTTCCGGAATTCCGCTTGCCAATCATCATGGAAACTGGCGTTTTGACCGTGAAATCGGTACTGAATTAGCGGTTCCCAAAGCGTCTTAACGTCAGCCAAAGCGGGGACACGCAGGAAGAGCAGCATATCGTGACCGAGGTCTTCCGGAATGGGCAAGACCTTTTCTAACAGTACACGCCGAACAGCCGAACAGCAACCGGGAGGATTATGTCGAGTACAGTTAGGCGAAAAAAGGTTCATTGCGGAGTTTAGCACGTGCGCACGACTGATTTCTGAGCGGGCAATTCCCAAATCCCGGCCGTTTTCATCGATGGTCGAAGCTTCACAGTACACGAGACCAATTTCGGGCCGGGCTTCAAAAACAGCCGACATTTTTTGAATTTTTTCCGGAAACCATACATCGTCCTGATCGCACAAAAACACGATGTCACCGGTACACCGTTCCATCACAGCCTCAAAATTCTTCGCAGGTCCCAACCCTTTTGTGTTTCTCTGAATCCGAACCGGAAATGGAACTTTTTCGGCCCAATGTTCCAGAATTTCCATGGTTCGGTCAGCAGATCCATCATCCCCCACGACCACTTCATCCGGCAAACGGGTTTGCGCACCGAGCGAGTCGAGCTGTTCCTGGAGGAACCTCTCACCGTTGTACGTGCAAAGCGCGATGGAAATGGTCAAAGGGGAAGCATTTTTCATGGATTTTTCTTCCCTCTTCGCCTCAAAATATTACTTAAAAAATCAAGTATATGGCTGAAAAAGGAGCCATACACGTATTTTACGTAATGACTTCTGTCATTATGCCAGTAAATATCAGAAGGCAGGTCCTCTTTGGATATGTTCATTTTTTGCCAGTTAAAGGCAACAAGATCTTCCTTTTTTTCTGATGAAACACCGATTTTCATCACATACTGGAAAATCCAGGAATGTATATCTTTCACAATGAGACGCCGACAGGCCATTGGAAACTGGCGGATTTTGTCTTCCTCGATTCCTTTAACACTTCCAGATACTTTTTCAATCTTCAAACCCAGATTTCCAAAAAATTCGGGAAAGGTTTTGTAAGTAAAAAAACGAAGATGTGTACAATCCAGCAAACCAGACGGTGTATAAGTAAAATCATCCTGAAGCAATTTCATTTTAATGCTGGAATGGGCGATATTGGGAATCGAAACCACAAAGTGCCCATCGGGCTTCAGGAAACTCTTGAGTTTCGCCAGAGTCTCCGAGGGCTGGATCAAATGTTCCAATACATCACCCAAAAGGATAAAATCAAAAAAAGCGTGAAACTCGGGGAAGTCATCAACTGTGAATGTATTTAAATCAATAGGAAATAAACGTTCGAAGCCCCCGGTTTTTTCAGCTTCCTGAAGACTGTAGGGATTGTAGTCACACCCCCAGACGTGACATTCTTTCTCGTAATGCAGCGAACTTCCCATATCACCGCAGGCACAACCAACGTCCAGAACACGACTTCTGGGGGTGATCATACGGAATTCCTGGCCGCACGAGTCATTTTCCTCGGTGTTGATTTCATGACGATAACCTTCCGCTCTTTCTTCCCAATCCATTTCATTTATCTCCCAATTCCAGCCATTTATATGGGACAACTACACGGCCAAAAAAGCCAACACCCGAAAATTCAAACTGAGAGGATTCTTTTGAAACCATCAAAAGGCCGGCCTGTGTCCATTCATCGACAAGAGTCACGAATTGACGTTCGTTGTAATTCTTGATCGAAACATATAATGGGTATTCCCCGAACGTAATCGGCAATTCAGGAATGTGAAATTGAATCGCCCCGGTTTTTTCGAGTTTTTCCAAACGGTTGGGGGTTATGTACGTATTGATCTCAAATACATAATCCATGACATTTCCAAAAACAACCTGGATCACAGGGTGCTCAATCGGAGCAAATGACTCGTATTCAACACGCACATAAAGTTCCTGGCCGCAATCTGTAATGTACATCGGTGAAAGATCGTCGGGGGAAGGACCGATCAGAACGTTTTTGATTCGGGCACGACCATCGCCCGCACGGAGGTTGTAATTGTTACGTTGGGAATTGGACTCTTCCTCGCTCCAGGCCTTGATATAATTGGAGATCACCTCTTTGGGCTTGCCGTCATCGATCAGTTTGCCGTGCTCCAGCAGGATCGCGCGGGAGCAGAGCTGACGCACCGCCGCCATGTTGTGCGAGACGAAAAGGACTGTACGGCCAGCATTGGCCACCTCGCTCATCTTGCCGAGGCACTTTTTCTGGAACTGCGTGTCACCGACCGAGAGGACCTCGTCCACGATGAGGATCTCCGGGTCCAAATGTGCCGCCACCGCAAAACCCAGCCGCGCGGCCATGCCCGACGAGTAGCGTTTCAGCGGCATATCAAGGAACTCCTCGATCCCCGAAAAATCGACTATCGAGTCGAAACTCGCGTCGATCTGCTTGCGGCTCATTCCAAGGATAGCGCCGTTGAGGTAAATGTTCTCGCGTCCGGTCAGATCACCGTGAAAACCCGCTCCAATTTCGATTAGCGCGCGCAGCCGACCGTTGACCTTCATAGAGCCGCGGTTGGGGGCGATGATCTGGGAAAGAATCTTCAGAAGCGTGCTTTTCCCCGCACCGTTGTGACCGATGATCCCGAGGCGTTCCCCTTCCTCGACCTTGAAATCAATGTCTGAGAGTGCCCAAAAGTCTTTATTCGCCAGCTCGTCTTTTTTAGGTCCTAACCCAACGAGGGACTTAAAAAAAGCGGGAATCGCATCGCGCAGACAGTCGTTGAACTCGCCGCGATGAAACTTTTTCCAAACGTGATTTAATTCAAGTGCAGTAGCCATAAGCGTGTTAAAATAGGAAAACATCTGACTACTCTATTATAACCAAATACTGCAGGAAGTCAAGCCCAGTTTTTGGCTTGACTTGCAGAAACATTAAAATCATCTCCTGCAGAAATCACCTGCGTCTTGAGGTTCAAAGAGAAATGGCTGGGATGTTATTTATGTTTTTGTTTCATCCACTGAACCTGTTCGCGTTTTAACTGTTTTTCAGGTACATGATTACCGATGAACCAGAAAAATTAAAAAAATCTTCAAGCCCCCCCCCTTGCGAAAAATTAAAAATCAGTTATACTTTTTCATATAAATGTCGAGAGTGTGTTAGGCATTTATGACTTTATTTTTTCAATTCGGGCGTTTAGCTCAGCTGGTTAGAGCGCCGTGCTCACACCGCGGAGGTCACTGATTCGAGTTCAGCAACGCCCACTCCGCGTTTCGTCTCGTGTTTTACGGGACGAAACGATTTTTTTGTTCTTGCCATTTCGTTTGACCGCCGAGGTCATTTTGGTATGAAGTCATACCAGTCATACCAAAGTCATACCTCGGTCATACCCGAAAAGTCCTTTTTTTCCGGTATTAAGGAGACAAAGAAATGAACAAAAATTAAAAAAATTCAAAAATTTCAAAAACTTCAAGAAAATCGGAAAATTTTTCTGAAAAATCTTCCGAAACGCCTGCGGTGCAGGCCAAAAACTCTAAAAAATCTCCGAAAATCTCGAAGAAACTCCTCCGCCAGATCGGAGGCAAGGTCCCCAGCATTTACACCACCCAGAGGGGCGATTTATACTGCACCTACCAGAAACGAAAGATCTACCTCGGGCGCGATCCCCAGCAGGCACGGACCAAACTCTACGAAATGCTCCTGCGCGAAACACGCAGCTACGAGCCGGATCAGGTCCCGCCAGCCGTTCATCGGGCAAAGCCCAGGCCGATCGTGAAAGTGGAGCCGGCCCCGGAGCCTTCTCCCACGATTTGCCAGCCGGTCGCCGGATTGCGGGTCATGGAGCTGGTCCTCCACTACCTGAACCAATTCCGCGACAAGACCCGCTTTCACTCGGTCCGGACGGCCCTGCGGGTGGTCAAGGAACGGTACGGGGACATGGACGTGGAGGATTTCGGCCCGCTGGCCTTGAAGGATTGCCGCGAGCAGTTCATCGCCGCCAACTACGCCCGGCGTTACATTAACGACCTGACGGGTTACATCGTGCAGATGTTCAAGTTCGGCGTGGAGAACGAGCTGGTCTCGGAGAGCACAGCCGCCCGGCTGAATTACGTCAAACCGCTACGGATGGGCGAGGCCCGGGACAATCCCCCGCGGGAAGAAGTCCCCGATACCGAGATTCTGAAAACACTGCCGCACCTCCTGCCCACGATCCGCGACATGGTGATCCTGCAGCGGATCAGCGGCATGCGACCGAGCGAGCTTTTCCGCATGACGCTCGAGCAATTCGTGAAGCGAGATCCCGACGGCTGGGTTTATATGCCCTTCAAGCATAAGACCCAGATTCACAACAAGTCGCGCGTGATCGGCTTCGGGAAATACGAGATCGCCATTCTGGAACGGCACGCCCGCGGCAAGCAGCCCGACGAGCCGCTGTTCAGCCCGCGCGACGCATGGCTCGAACGCGCCGAGCGCCTGGGCTACAAAACGCCTCAGCCCCAGCCGAACTACAACAATTACTACACAAAGGACAGCTACAGCACCAACATCGCCCGCACGATTAAAAGGGCGAACGAGCGGATGCGGAAAGAAGGCCGTCCGGAATCTGACCTGATCCAGCACTGGTCGCCGTACCAGCTGCGACACGCGACTGCGACGTTCCTCTCGCTGCTGATGAGCCGCGACGCCGCCGCGACCGCCCTCGGGCACGCCTCGACGAACACCACGCAGATCTACGACCACTCCGAGGTGGAAAAGGCCCTGCGGTTCGTGAGGGAGCGAGACAAAACCTGCGGCGGCGCGATCGCCGGACTGATCCACCAATTTGAATAACGCGGGATTCGGACCAAAAACCCCGGTTTTAGAGCATAATCATGGCTCTGAAACCGGTTTTTTTATGGAATTTGCGCCTGGCCGATCGTGGAAATGAAACCACCGAGACCACAGATTTCAAGATCAAACCGGACGGTTCACGGCGGATCTGTGCACCCCGAGGAAGTTCCCTTTTTCGTTACCATTCCAAGTACGGCGTGAGTCGTTCGTCAAATAGGCGGATGAAATTTTTAACTTTTTCTTTAAAATCTGATCTCTGCCGCCATGAATCTGAATACGCTATAGCATCTACTAGTTCAAAAGTAGCACTTTCTACATCTTGGTAATAATCGTGGTTTTCGTAGGGAACATTTTCTGTTAATTTATCGAGTTCTGCCAGAAGTGTATCCTGCCAAGTTTCATAGTTTAATTTGTATCCTTGTTGAATGAAACCTGGTTCATTGACCAATGCTAAATATCTTTCTTTTTGTTCTTCCAGATACCGTGCGTGTTTACCTATTTGTTTTTTATCTGATTCTGGACATTGGGACCAGTCCAGAGTTACAGATTTTAAAATTTTAGAGGTGTCAGGCGTTCCACGCCATTCCAAATATGGTGAACAGTTTTGTTTGATGATTGCGAAATATTTTTTTTCTTCAGTATAATAATTTCGATCTTGTGATATGAAAGCACCGGCAACACTGATTAGGGCATTATAAGCTTCTCGAATATCGTCATATTCTTTGAGACGTGACCCGTATAGGTAGTGACCTAAATCCCAGAATCCTTCTTTTGCCTTATCTTGTAAAATTTTGACTTCAAGTACGGTTTGTAATGAGCGGTATTGTTTTTGTAATGCTATAACATTCCTTGCGTGTTGGCCGATGAACTTTTTTTCTTCAGGTGTTATCGTTCTATAATCGCCTTGTATTTCTGAAGATTCATTCGATATACTGGGTGCGTTGGATGCTATTTCTGAGCGAAAATTTTGGCAACTGCTCCAGATTAGGGTGATTAGGAGTATCCAGAGTAAGCAACCACACCCCGTGCCTGCCGGCGTTTTGTGAAAAGGTTTCTTTTGTTTGGTGGGTACTGTCTGCTTCTTTCCGGATTTTTTCGGTCGGTTTGTGAAGTCCAGAGGATCTCGGCCTTCCCATTCGTCGAAAATGTTCATGACTTACCTTTCCAACAGGTATTTTACACAAATGAGTAATTTTCTAACAAAAAATTCGGTTCATCCGGTAATTGCATATACCTAAACCCCGGACAGGTTCAGAGCATAATGATAAAAAATACCAAACCATTTACACAGGAAGAACCACATCCACCTTTGAATTATATCACAGATAAAGAGTTCGTCAATACCGAGTCATTGACATTTTCAGAAAATCAACTGCAAAATCATAATAAAGTTAGCCAACCGCGGAACCATCATCACGATCGACCGGCGCGAGATTGACGGCTACATCGGGCTGACCCAGAAAAAGCGGCGCGAGGTTTTGATTCCGAATCGTGAGTTCCGGTTCATCGAGGTGGTCGATCCGGCGGCGCTGGAAGTCACCCAGCCGGAAACAAGTCAACCGGCGGAAATCACTCCTGATAATGAATCCGATCAGCTCTCAATCAATGAGGGCTTTTTTAATGCCCAGACCGAGCGCAAGACCACCCGCCCGATGTACCTCCTGGTCGAACGTTACACGGTCGGCGGGACCGAAAGAAGCTGCTTCTGCGGCCTTGCCAACCGGCCCGAAAACCTCCACGAAGGCGACGAGCACACGGTCATCGAGACGCGCGAAGCGGTCTGGTGCGAGGAATTCGAGACGGACCCGGAAGAATGGGAACAGACCGAGGCCTTCGAGAAATACCAGCGCAGCCACGAAAAAGGCTACCCGGCGGTCGATGTCGGCGACCCGTGGAACTACAGAGAACCGCAGCCCTGGCTCGACATGATCGCGCAGCTCAAGGCGCTGGGCCTGCCGCTGAGGTACGCGGAACGCTCGACCGCTTGGGCACGGGACCTCGCGATCCTCCAGGATGCGGGCTACACGTTCGGGAAGCTCATCGACATCCAGGACCTTCACTACGGCTGCGGAAGCACGGAAAAGGCCCTCCTGCTGAACTACTAAACCACCCCCCACGAGCCGCCCGCACCGGCGCGGGTGGCTTCACCATCAAACCAGAAAGGACTTAAAACCATGACCAACAAAACCCAAAAGACCAAAAAACCGACCCGCTGCTGCCTGACCGAAACCATCCTCAAAAAGTTCTTCCCCGCCCTGGAGGAACCCGGAGAGACAAACGATGAACCCGGCTATACCGAGACCTTCCTCGGCACCATCATGACCTACCCGGACGGCGACGCAACGCTCATCATCGACCCGGAGCTTCTCGACGCCATCGAATGGAGCGACCCGAGCGACCCGGGCGCCTGGATCGAGCTGCCCGAAGGGGCCGTGGTCACCTCCCACGATCGGCCCGAGGAAATCGCCGAAATCATCGACACGCTCATCATCAACGCGATCCAGCAAAAAGCCGATCGTGAGCAGACGAAACGCAGGCGGGCGCGGAATGATTTCTGGCACCTCGCACGGATGACCGCCCGGAGCCTCGGGACCGAGATCGACATCTACGAAACCACGACCGGCGACGCGGATCCCACGGGAGACGGCAGAGATGCGCCCTGGTTCGGCTGGACCATTTACAACACGGACCATGAACCATTCCCGGCCTTCCCGGTCCCGCCGATCGACTTCCGCGACACCAACGCCACACGCAGCCTGATGGCCCAGCTGCGCCTCTGGCTCAAGCAGACCACCACCCACGAACAGACCGAGGAATGAACCACGAAAGGAGCGCTAAAATGACCAAAAAATTCTTCACCACCGTTTGCGAAGGCCCTGACTTCTTCATCTTCACCACCCCGAACGGGGAATTCTTCATCGCCAAAGGAAAACACGGCCAGGAGCCGCGCCTCGACGATGCGCAGCCGATCCTCATCCGGTCCGCCGATCGTGAATATGGGACCGACGTGCAGCCGCGCACCCTGGACCGCGACACCATGAACTACATGATGCCCATTGACGGCCTGAGCGTCTCCGAGGTCTTCCAGGCAGACATCGCCAAGCTGCCGAAACTTGCGCGGGCCTTCCTCCTGGACTGGTTCGGGCAGGACCTCGTCGATGCTGAAAACTTCTTCAGATTTCCCAAAACCAATAAGGAGTGAACGCCATGCAGAACCCCGACTTCTACACCGACCTCGCCCGGATCAGCACCACCCACGCCGTGGAACTCGCCGCCCGCCACGACTGGCAGATCACGCCCGAGCACATCGCCGGATTCTGGCAGGCCCTGCTGGATCACCCCGACCTGCCGGAGCTTTGGGAAAATTCCCCCTTCAGCTTCTACGCCCTGGTCCAGGAAACCACCGAAACCTGGCTCAGCGCCGAAGCTTTCCAGATTTGGTAGCAGCCCCGCCGCCCGCATCCGCCCAGCCACGCTGGGCATTTTTTAATCACACGCCCGCCGCCGGATCAATTTCGTATACGAGGCTGACCGCCCACCCCCCGCCGCCAAAATTTCGTATACGAGGCTGACCGCCGATCGTGAAAAGTAGCCCCACCCGGATCTATTGGAATTTGCCGTTTCGCACCATCCAGCGAAATTCCTCATAGTGCCGTTTAAGAGGATTTTTCTTTCTTTTTTGTGAGTTTGGATTCCAAAATTTTGATCACGTCTTTGCGTCTTTTCACGTCTCCGTGTTCCAGAAGCTCAACCAATCCTTCAGTTCTCAGTCTCCACACTTCTCGCCAGTTCAAGATTTTCAACGATTCCAGAAAGCAAAACTTGATTATAAATCGTTCTGTAACGTATTGTTTCATGTAGTCCCGGCTCCAGCTCCCGTAAAGGCAATGCTTTCTAGCGATCATATACTCATCGGCGAAATGGTCTAAAATCCTCTTCCGCATTTCCGGCGTGGTGTTCATTCTTCCTCCCTCCTCGTCAAATCCAGGCACTCTGTACGAGCTTCTTCCCTTTAACTCTTTCGATTTTAACAAGATCCGTTCCAAAGTCAATAGCCCCCCGCAGATCGTGAAAAGCGAGCGCCCCAGCGGGAACCCGGCACGGCACACAAAACCCCGCATACCCAGCCCCGCATTTCTCAACGTCGTATACGAGCCTGACCACCAACCACCGTACCTGCAGCGCGGGCCGATCGTGAAAAGGGAGCAGTCCTGGCGGTCGGTTTTTCGCGCAGCCACCCTCCCGATCGTGGTAAAGTGGGGCGTCTGCGGCATTTGCGCGAACCCGCTGCGGGGGAATTTTCAAGCCGATCGTGAAGAAAAACCACCCTCCGCGGGGCGAAAACTGGCCCGAAATCCGGCGTTTCGGTTTTGATTTTGTACGGCCTATTTTGATTTTCAGGATGCTCAAAAAGGTGGCCGATCGTGAAGAAAAAGATCGGGGACAGAAGAAAAGAAATAGGGGGCATGAATCGGGGGCAGAAAGGAAAAACGCGAGCAGAAAAATTGAATATAATTCTCAAACTTTCCACACCCCCCAGACCTCCTAGAATTTTTTCCTTTACCAGATTCCCGTTAATTCTAATTAGCATTTTTTCGCCGATCGGACTTTTGATTATTTTTGATTCTGTGCCCCCAATTATCGGAGGCACTGCCCCCGATTCAGCCCCCGATATTTTGAACGTTCGAGAAAATCGGGGGCACAGTTTCGGACGGCGAAAAAGGGACTGAAACCGACGTTCTCTCTTTAAAATATCCCCGGTGTCCCCGATTTTTTCTCCATCGCGGAAATAGCTCAGAAAAATTAAATAAAAGAAGAATTAAAATTCGGAGGGATAAATTAATTATTTACACATTAAGAAAGATTACGCGCGAGTATCGGAGGCATCGGGGGCACTTTTCACGATCGGCTGGGGCGAAATTTGGGAATTTTTTCCAGACGACCGGCGGCTGCGCGGATCACCTGGCGACAGGAAGGGCCACCAATTCCACGATCGGCAGGTTTCTCAAGTCAGGGAGGTGGAAATTTCCCTACAACCCCCCAGAAACGGCCAAAATCGGCCATTTCTGGCCGTTTGAACCCCAAACACGACCGGAGAGACCCCTCCGGTACTTGCGAGGCTTGTACGAAAAATGGACGACATTCGATAACTGAATAAAGGAGAGACGATTCAAAATAACCGTATGGAAATCTGGATCTGAGCCGGTATCTCTACCCCCATAAACCGAGCGCACGCAGCTGGTATCTCTACCCCCATTTCGAGACCGGTATCTCTACCCCCGTGGCCGCGCGCCTTTCACGATACGCAGGCCCGCGGCTTCCAGGCAAAGTCGTATACGCGACCCACCGACAGCAACCCCCGCCAAAGGCCGCCTGCGGCTCGCGGATCACGTGGGGATGTTCACCCCACGACCGGCACGACGGCACGCAGACGCGCACCCAGGGCCGATTGTGCGGACGTGGTGACGCAGACCTAAAGAACGCCGCTAAAACGGCCCGATACAAGGCCCGGAGGCCCACCTTCCACGATAGGCAGACCGCGAAACAAAGGACGGGAAGCCAGACAGACTGACGGCCCGACGGTTTTACAAGGTCAAACAGGCAAAAATACTTAAATCCCATTGTAAAAATGTTAACCAGGGGGGAGATGGCGCAAAATCGAAAAGTTTGAAAAGCAGTCCTTTAATCAAAAATCCAGAAAAATAGGTTCTTTCTGCGATTTTACAAGGCTTCTCAAAGCACGATTGAGGTCCGCGCGGGTCTTTTATCGCTCGCAAATTTTTCTCATCATTTTTTTCTGAAAAAATCGTATACACTGTAATTCCCCCCCCTTTCCCCGCTCATTTATTGAGATATAATTATAATTTTACTTTATTACTTTCTAAAAGAGAACTTGTAGAAATGTCCATAAGCAAAACGGTAACAACGAAATGTTAGGAGCAATCATCGGCGATATTGCCGGATCCAGATTTGAATGGGAGAACAGGAAATCAAAGGACTTCGAGCTGCTTTCTCATCTCAAGGGATGCAGACCAACGGACGACAGCGTCATGACGCTCGCGGTCGCGCAGGCGATTCTGGACTGCGGCGTCAGCTGCGATTTGTTAAGCCAGCAGGCCGTCTTGCGGATGCAGGAACTTGGGCACAAATATCCTCATGCCGGGTATGGCGGCTCGATTCGCAGATGGATTTATGACGGCGATCCTCAACCGTATAACAGCTGGGGGAACGGGGCTGCGATGCGCGTCAGTCCATGCGGTTTCGCGGCCTCGACGCTCGAAGAAGCCCAAGCCCTGTCGGCGGCGGTGACCGAAGTCACGCACAATCACCCGGAAGGCTTGAAGGGAGCCGAAGCGACGGCCGCTGCCATCTTTCTCGCCCGGAGCGGGAAGAGTATGATCGAGATCCGCGATTTCATCGAGGCGCACTATTACAGGATCGATTTCAAGCTGGCGGACATTCGCAAGACGTATATATTTGACGTCTCGTGCCAGGGGTCGGTGCCGCAGGCGCTGGAAGCGTTTTTTGAGTCCACCGGCTTCGAGGACACCATCCGGAATGCCGTTTCCATCGGGGGCGACAGTGATACGATCGCGGCGATTGCGGGGGGAATTGCCGAGGCTTATTACGGTATCCCTGCCGACATTCGAAAGCTCGCACTGACGTTCCTGGACGCGGAGCAGCTCGAAATCCTGAACGCCTTTGAGTCCAAATACGGCGTCATTCTGGAAAAGACTGCCGGTGATGGCATTTCCCGAGCGGCGGCGTATTCACCGAAAACGGGCAAAAGCCAGGATGCGATGACGGAAGCCGTCCGGGTGACCGAAGAAGCGCAGCACGCTGGTGAGGTCGAAGACCGCGAGACCACGGCGAACGCGCTGTACAATCATCTGTACGAGGCCTGCAACATCCTCCGCGGCCCGATCGATCAGGACGATTACAAATCCTACGTCATTCCGATCCTGTTCTTCAAGCGCATTTCGGACGTGTATGACGAAGAAGCGGCCGACGCCAAACAGGAATACGGGGACGATATCAAGTTTTATCCCGATGATGAACTTCACACGTTCGTGGTTCCGCAGGGGTGCCACTGGAACGACGTGCGGAACACCAACGAGGACGTTGGGAAGGCCATCGTGGACGCGATGATGGGGATCGAGCACGCCAACCCCGACACAATGGCGGGGCTCTTTTCCTCGTTCGACGATGCCAACTGGACGGATAAAACCAAGCTCGATGACGAGCGTCTGAAGGACCTCATCGAGCACATGTCGGCCCTGCCGGTCGGGAATCGCAACTATTCAGCGGACGTCATGGGCGACGCCTATGAGTACCTGATCAAGAAGTTCGCCGATATGAGCAAAAAGAACGCGGGCGAGTTCTACACCCCCCGGTCTATCGTCAAGCTGATGGTACGCCTGCTCAGCCCGAAATCCGGCGAATCGGTTTACGACCCGGCCTGCGGGACGGGCGGCATGCTCATCGAGGCGATCCGGAACATGGACGACGAAAGAGCGTCCTACGGCAAGATTTACGGCCAGGAAAAGAACCTCTCCACGTCGGCCATCGCCCGAATGAATCTTTTCCTCCACGGGGCCAAGGAGTTCCGAATCGAGCGCGAGGACACGCTCCGCAAGCCGGTATTCATCCACAACGGGCAGCTGCGTCAGTTCGACTGCGTGCTGGCCAATCCACCGTTCGGGCTGGATCACTGGGGGGCGGAGAGTTTCGAGGGCGACCCGTGGGGGCGTAACCTCTGGGGCAGCCCAACCGACTCCAACGCGGACTACGCCTGGCTGCAGCACATGTACAAATCCATGCGTCCGGGCAAGGGGCGCTGTGCGGTCGTCATGCCGCAGGGTGTTCTGTTCCACGGCGGGCGTGAGGGGGAGATCCGCAAAAAGATGATCGAGACCGACTGCGTTGAGTGCGTGATCGCGCTGGTTGGCAACCTGTTTTACGGGGCGGGCGTCTCGGCGTGTATTCTGTTCCTGAACAATAACAAGCCGCTCACCCATCGCGGAAAGATCTGCATGATCGACGCGACAGGCATCTACACCGCACAGCGGGCAAAGAACATCATGACCGAAGCGGATACCGACCAGGTTTTCCGGCTTTGGCAGAAATACGAGCCTGTGATCGACAAGTGTGCCATCGTCGATCTTGAAACCATCCGGGCGAAGGAATACACGCTTTCGGTCAACGCCTACATCGAGAAGACCCCTGCGCCGCCTATCGACCCGAAGAAGATACGCGCCGAATTCTTCGCGGCTTTGCAAGAGGTCCGTGACAGCGAAGAAGCGCTGATGACGCTGCTCAAGGAAGGAGGTTACATCGATGGCTGAACGCATGACGATCGATGAACTCAAGTCGTACCTGTGGCAATCGGCGGTCCTGCTCCGCACGAACATCGACGCGGGGGCTTACAAGCAGTACATTTTCCCGCTGCTGTTTTTCAAGCGGATTTGCGACGTTTACGACGAAGAAACGGAAAAGGCGCTGGCCGAGTACGGCGATGATATTGGCCTCTTTCCCGAAAGCGACCTTCACACGTTCATCGTTCCGAAGGGCCATCACTGGGAGGACGTTCGCAAGGTCACGGAGGACGTTGGTCGGGCGATCGTCACCGCGTTCAAAGAGATCGAGAAGGCCAACGGCGACAAAATGACCGGCATTTTCGGCGACGGCGCGTGGACGAACAAGAACCGACTTCCGGACCGGCTTTTAAAAGACCTTCTGGAGCATTTTTCGTCCCGATCGCTTTCCCTGGCGAATTGTCCGGAGGACGAGCTGGGTAACGGTTACGAGTACCTCATCAAACAGTTCGCCGACGACAGCGGGCACACGGCGCAGGAGTTCTACACGAACAGAACCGTCGTCCACCTCATGACGGAAATCCTGCAGCCCCAGAGCGGCGAGTCGGTATATGACCCCACCTGCGGCAGTGCGGGCATGCTCATTTCCTGCATCGCCCACCTGAAAAAACAGGGCAAGGAATGGCGAAACCTTCAAATCTTCGGCCAGGAGATCAACCAGCTGACGTGCGCGATCGGCCGGATGAATCTGTTCCTGCACGGGATCGTGGATTTCAACATCGTAAATGATGATACGCTCAAAGTTCCTTCCTTTATCGAGAATGGCACATTAAAGAAGTTCGATATTGTGCTGGCCAATCCTCCTTATTCCATTAGCCAGTGGGATCGGGCCGCATTCGAGAATGATAAATATGGCAGAAATACGTTTGGCACGCCGCCTCAGTCCAGGGCAGATTACGCGTTTATTCAGCATATAATTGCTTCCTTGAAACCCGACACCGGGCGTGCGGCTATTCTTTTGCCTCACGGAGTACTTAACCGAAGTGAAGAAAAAGAGATTCGGAAGGCCATTATTGCGAGTGATTGTGTTGACGCTGTAATCGGTCTGGGACGTCACCTTTTTTATAACAGCGGATTGGAGTCCTGCATAGTGATTCTTCGGGCAAAGAAACCTGACAGGCATAAACGATCAATCCTGTTTATTGAAGCTGAAAAGTGTACCCACAAGGTACAGTCGCAGAATTATCTGTTTGAGGAGGATATCGCTCGCATTACACAGGCCTATTTCAGTGAGAATGACATTCCTGACTTTTCACGGCGCGTGTCTGAAGAAGAAATCCTCGCCAACGATGGAAATTTGAATATCAAACTCTACGTCAATAGTGATGTGGACCCCGATGATGAAGATTTTACAGACAGTCTGGATGCATTCATGTCGGCTTCTGTATCTGCACACTCTCAGTATCGGGAAATCGATCCTGAATTTGAAGAAAGTCCTTTTGGTGGAAAGGCCATTACTTTTGAGGAATATGACCCCTCATCCTGGAGGCTGGTTAAACTCAGCGATGTAGCAGAAGAATACTCCGAAAGAATTGATGACCCTGCAAATTCGGATTATGAATGGTATATTGGTTCAGATTGCATTGACGGTTTCGCGTTTACCATCTCCCGCAAACAGGATGCGAGAAAGATTCATTCTGCCCAGAAATCGTTCAAGGCTGGGGATTATTTGCTCGTAAGGCGAAGCTTGTATGGAAGCGATTTCCGTGAAAGGGCACCACGAGCAGATTTTGATGGCATTTGCTCAGCCGATATATTGACGATCAGAGAAAAGCAGGGGGCTATTGTTGATGGATATCTCATTGCCGTGCTGTACAGCAAAAAGCTTTGGAAGTTTATCGTCTCTAATTCTACGGGTTCCCTGACAAGGCGCATCAAATGGAATCAACTCAAGGATTTTGAGTTTTACCTTCCGCCAGTTGAGAAACAGCAAGAAATCGTAGATGTTTTATGGGCCATGGAACGGGTAAAAAGTGCCTATAAAGAATTGATCATAAAAACGGACGAATTGGTGAAATCGCAATTTGCCGAGAGCTTCGGGGACCCTAGAGAGAATTGCTTCGGATATCCTTGCAAGCCTTTAAGTGAGATTTCTGATATTTTGTCAGGAATTACTAAGGGAAGAAAACCGAAGTATAACGAACTCACTAAGGTTCCATATATTTGTACTGCAAATGTTCAGAATGGCTTTATAGACTGGACTGAAACAAAATACATAGACGCTACCCAGGATGAAATATCAAAGTATGCGTTATTGGAAGATGATATTTTAATGATTGAAGGCGGAGACCCTGATAAAGTTGGACGCGGTTGCTTGGCGGGAGTACTGCCGGAACAGTGTATTTATCAAAATCACGTGTTCCGGGTACGTGTTGACAAGGCTTTGATTAGGCCAGAGTTCTTGGCAGCGTATATTCTTCTTCCGAGCACGAAGGCATATTTCCTATGGTGCGCAAAGCGAACTACAGGAATTGCCACAATAAACAGAAGACAACTCAGTGCATTACAGGTGATGTTTCCCCCTTTGACTGAACAAGACAAATATATACGACTTGTTCGCCAATGCGCCAAATCAAAATTTGAAGCCCAACAGGCACTAAAGGAAATCACCGACGCTCAAAGGGCGTTGATGAAGAAATTATTTGAATAACAATCGTTATGGCGCAGGATGTTGGTAAATCAGGAGGAAACTAGCATGACCAGCCAGACGATTACAAAAATTGAGCAGCAAATGCTCGCGTACCTCGACAACAGTCAGATGAAGCGGCTGCACACGGTACTGACCGCCTGTATTCAGGAAACCTGTGCGGAATCCGATGTCGATCACGTCCAGCTGTTTCTCGCGGCCAAACGGGTCGAAGGGTGTTCGGAGAAGAC
This sequence comes from Thermoguttaceae bacterium, assembly GCA_030530205.1. Taxonomy (GTDB): domain Bacteria; phylum Planctomycetota; class Planctomycetia; order Pirellulales; family Thermoguttaceae; genus RGIG3701. The sequence continues at coordinate 76,870 of JAUMVK010000017.1, forward strand.
CATCCACTACTACGAATCCACCCTGCGCAACATGCTCAATTCCATCGGCAAGGGCGTGCTCCAAATCACGACCGATGATCTGCGGCTTTATCTGGATGAGTACCAGACGAACCGAGCCGCGGGAAAGACTACCATCGACAATATCCGGCGGATCCTTTCGAGCTTCTTCGCCTGGCTGGAGGATGAGGACTACATCATGAAAAGCCCCGTCCGCCGCATTCACAAGGTGAAGACGTGCAAGACCGTCAAGGAAACGTACTCCGACGAGGCGCTGGAGATCATGCGCGACCACTGTGAAAACAGTCGGGATCTGGCCCTGATCGACGTGCTGGCGTCCACCGGAATGCGCGTCGGTGAGCTGGTGCTCCTCAACCGGGAGGATATCGACTTCACGAACCGCGAGTGTGTCGTGCTCGGCAAGGGGAACAAACAGCGAAAGGTGTATTTCGACGCCCGGGCAAAGATACACCTCCAAAACTACCTGAACAGCAGGACGGACGACAACCCGGCACTGTTCGTTTCGCTGCAGCATCCCCACGGCCGGTTGCAAATTCGCGGGATCGAGATACGTATGCACGAGCTTGGCAAAAAGCTGAACCTGTGCCGGATCCACCCCCACAAATTCCGCCGGACGCTCGCAACGATGGCCATCGACAAAGGCATGCCGATCGAACAGGTGCAGCAGCTCCTGGGCCATCAAAGCGTCGATACGACCCTCCAATATGCGATGGTGAACCAGGCGAATGTCAAGCAGTCGCATAAAAAATTCATCGGTTAAACAGTCGCAATTTGCCGAGAGGTTCGAGGGACAAGGATATAAGACAGTCAAAGCAAAATCGTTTATGTCCAATATGAGGAATGGAGTCTCGCCTTCAATGAAGGGTAGCCATACGGAGAAGGTACTTACTCTTTCCGCTGTGACACAAGGAACTTTTAATCCTGAAGCTTGGAAAAATGGGACTTTTGACGAACGCCCGCCCTATGACAAGAGAATTCACACATCAGAATTCTATATGTGTAGAGGAAACGGAAATAAATCGTTGGAAGGAACAGCAGTTTACTCCCAAGAAGATCATGATGATCTTATTTTCCCGGATACCGTCATTGCGGCTCATATAGATTCAAGCGTTGTTCTCTTGCCCTACTTGTTTATAGCCTGGAAAATGCCCAGTGTACGCAGGCAGATAGAAGAAAGCGCGAGAACAACAAATGGAACATATAAAATTAACCAGACAGTACTCTCAAATATTGAATTGATAGTACCACCATTGGCGAAACAAAAGGAGTTCGTCTCCTTCGCAGACCAAAGCGACAAATCAAAATTTCCCGTAGTAAATCGCAATTTGCCGAACTCTTCGGGGATCCAATCGAAAACCCGATGAACTGGA
>JAUMVK010000061.1:0-18536 GCA_030530205.1 Thermoguttaceae bacterium
TTTTGTAATTATTCTGTAAAGATTCAGAAATATTCAGAAATTGTTTTGCCAAGCCCCGCAAACAGGCGAGCGATTTAAAGCAGATCCCTCTCGCCAAAAAAATCGCCCTCCAAACCCGGCCAGCCGCCACGGTCAGTTACCGGGACATTGAAAAGTGGGATCCGATATGACTACGACAGCAGAACCGACTCGGTTTTCGTCGGTCCGATCAAGTATGAAAATTCCCAAGCGGCTCGAACGCTTGAACACGGCGGAACCGTCAAGATCCCGAAGGTTTGGCAGAAACCACGTTTCGGCGTGGGTCTCCCAGCCGGGAAAGGCGGAACTGGCCCCGTTTTGCTTACGGATCACGACACGGCCCCGGAAAAGGATTGGTCGGTTCCCTGGGGAATAGGGACTCACGATCCGAAAATTCCAAAACTTTCAGCGGGATGGAGTCAAACGATTTATGTGGTTTGGCGTCACCTGAGAACGGAAAAGGAAGTGGCACTTGCGGAACGGAACTATCAGAAAATGCTTGCGCTGCGCGGTACGGTTCCAACTACCAAAAAGGTTGGCAAGGTAAAACCGCGACCGTTCATGAGCGCAGCCCTGGAAAAGAGCCGGGAAAAACTCGTGGAATTGTGGAGGGATGCTATTTTTTAGTATTATTGCTTGGGAATAACAGAGTACACATTACTCTTACTACCAAACAACCAAGCACAAATATTGGTATTAAATAAAAAATTGCCCCTGATGTAAAAAGTCTTACGATTCCCAAAAAGAGTACAGTACCTAATGGTATACAAAAAATGATAAACAATACAACTATCATTTTATGCCATAAGGGTAAATCTTTGAAATCCGGATAACCACTCCTGTTCATTTTTATGTCAGTGTAGTCCGTTTTGAATTCAGGATGTATCTCCTGATATTCATTTTGATTTTCAGTTTTTTCGTTGTCGAAATATTTTTGGCTATTCATTTTTCAACCTCCTTTATCCCATTTTACATTTTTTGAAAAATTAATCAAGAGGGCCCCATGAGTACTCAGGCAATTCAAGCGGGCGAGGCTTTCGTCGCTCTTAATGTCAATCAGGATCAATTTAATAAATCCCTTATTGATATTTCTTCCAAACTCGACGACTTAGGCAAGAGAACCAAGTCCCTTACCAACCTTATGAATGGTGCTTTTAATGGAGCTGCAAAGTCATTGAAACCATTGGGAGATGTTATAAGTCTCTCTGGTGTTAGTATCGACATCGTTGGCACTACTCTTTTATCTTTTTGTTCAAATTTACAAAAAGCCACTTACTGTGGAGAATTATTAACATTTAGCCAATTAAAAAATCAAGTTGCTACAAATTTATCAAGAGTTGCCCTTGAGAAGAATATTGTCGTTCAATATGGCCTTGCTGCTGCAAGTTATGTTGCCGCTGCTGGTATGAAAGTTCTTGGTGTCGCTCAATCTATTCTTAATTTTGCCATGTTAGGGTGTCCTCTTACTTGGTTTCTTGGTGGCATTCTTGCTATTGGTGGTGCTGTTTCTGGCGTCATGTACCTTTTTGGTGGTTTTACAGATAAGACAGCAGAATCAGCCAAAGCAATGGAAGAGTTATGTAAACGGAATGATGCTTATCGTGAATCAGCAAAAAAATGTCTTGATACTTTAGAAGAATTTGGGAATAAAACATCCCTGAGTTCTGAACAGTTGAATGCATCGAAAAGCGCATGGAGTGATCTTGAACGCACCACCCAGCAACTTGGAATTAATCTTCAGGACCTTGGTATCACTTTTGACAATGGAAAAGGCAAAATCAACGCTTCAGCCGAAGCGATGAAGGCCCTGAAGAAAGAGATGAGGGCAAAAGAGCTTGAAGAACTTAATAAGACGATTCAGGCTCAAGGAGAATATATTGATGATTTGAATATCAAACTCAAAAATGCTAAAACATGGTCTTGGCGTTCTTTTGGAACTTATGTCACTTTTGGATATGTTGACAACGCCGAGGAAATTCAGAAGCAAATTGACGAAGAAAGTCAGAAACTTCAGGAAAATCAGGACAAGCGAAAAACAGTCATTGATTTTTCGGCAGAATACAAAGAGAACGAGGCAAAGCTGAAGGAGATTTATGATAAAGACGCGGAAGCCTTCAAAAATGCCCTTGCTATTAAAATTGACAATATCAAGACCGAATTTTCAGAACGTGAAGCGATTTTAAAGCAGCTCATTCACGAAGCCGAAGTCAGAGATTCCCTTTCTTTTGAAGACATGGAAAAACTTCGTGAACGTCGTGCGGCCCTAGCGGGGCTTAATGCGGAACAGGAAGAAAGAATCAGGCTCTTGAGAGATGAACAGGCGGCAAAGTACCCGCTTCAGGACGTAACCGCCTGGCTTGGGAACTCCCCCGCCGCTCCCCCCGCGTCGGCTTTTTCTCTTTTACAAAAATTATGACTTTTTCCCAACCTTTTTTCCTCTCGGGCCTACCAAATTCTGGAAGATCCGGTATAATAATTTTATCGTGTCGGCCCGTTGGGCTGCTTTGCTGGCAAAACCTTCCTGGAATCGTGAGAATGAAAAGGACCTTTCTGTTTTTGCTCCTCACAATTCTTTCATCTCTCCCGGCTCGGGCGGTGATGCACGTCGATGCGGGTTTTCCCGCAAACGTTTGAGATCGATTACGTCCGCGTCTATCAGTTCGAGTAGCGCGTTTTGAATAAATCGGGCACCTGTTACCTTTACCCCCCCTGAACTACCATGAAACGAACTTTATTCTGGATCCTGTTATTTGCTGTCTGTTGGAACGCGGCGGTGGCGCTGGCGCAGACGAAACGTGAGCAGCTGGAAGGGCTGGTCTATGAATTTGAAGACTGGTCGGAGCCGAAGGACGCCATACGGCTCAATCAGACGGGCGAGTCCAACTGGCAGATTTGGACGAAAGAAGCCGACGTGATCCATAAACGCTCCAACGGCGCGTCGGTTACGACGCCGGTTCTGCCGACGGACGTAGACCGGGAAAAGCCGGAAGACGGCGCGCCGGTCCTGCATACGAAAATCACCGGTATTCCCGCGGGCCGGTATCGGGTTTTCATGAACGGAACGAACCGCCCGCTGGCGCTGTCGTTTGACGGCGGGAAAACGTGGGAAAAGTCCAACTTCCGCGGCGAGAACGATTTCGGGATCTACGAGATCTCCGACGGCGTTTTTGAACTCTGGGTCGATGACCGGTACGCGTCCGAAAACAAAGGCTGGGCGTACTGCGACTACATCCGCTTCGTCCCGACCACGGAAGAAGTAACGTTCGAAGACCCGCAGAGCCATTACATCGACAGCGATTCGCCGTTCAATCCGGATTTCGGGAGTGAAACGCCCAACGATTACGTGCAGATCTCCTGGACGACCAACGCTCCGGCGCCTCCGGCTGAAGTGACGTTTATTCCGAGGGAAGGAGATGAAAACGCAAAGCCAAAAACGATCGTGGAAGCGGATTCCGGACTGCGAAATCACGCGGTCCTCTGCCCGTGGGACAACTACGAAAAAGCGGTCGTAACGCTCCCGGTCAACCGTTCCGGCCAGAAGATTTCGAAGACCGTCCCGCTCCCGGCGTGGGAGGCTTCCGAAGCGAATAAAACGGTCAAAACGTCGATCGATCTGTACGTTTCCGAGCCGACCGGCTTCGCCCGGCAAAACTGGCCTGTAACGTCCGGCGTGCCGCTGGCTCGGGGCGTGCTGAACGGCGATGAATCCGTTTGGAATATCCACCTGAAAAATGCGGAGGGCGAAGAGCTCAAAGCCCAGTTTACCCCGGTTACTTATTGGCAGGACGGTTCGGTTCAGTGGCTCGTCGTCGATTTTCGGGCCGATACGGACGCACAAAAGCCGGTGAACTACACGCTGGAGATCCTGCCGGAACGGGATTCGGCTGAACCCCAGAATTCCGGGGTCTCCCTTGAGGAAGGTTCCAGTCCGTTTGAATCGGAAATCGTGCTGGCGGACGGTCGAAAACTCTACGCGACGGAGCAGGGATACAAGCAGGTTGCGGACCTCAAAGACGTGCGCGTTACCATTCGCCTTGAAGGACGTTACATCGAAGCGGACAGCATGGAGCAGGCCCGGGAATCCGCCAAAGACGCGGAGGAGTCGGGAATGGTCTGGCGCCAGGAAATCACCGACTATCGGGACGGTGATCTGTTTCGAGTCCGCTGGACGATCGGCAACAAACGGCTGGATGAACCGTTTACGCTGATTCGTTCCTCGTCCGTTTCCCTTCCGATCGTTTTGAACGGCGGCAAATACTCTTGCCAGATTCTCCAGGACGAACTCAACCACGCCTCGGTCGAGATCAACGGCCAAAAGCAGGAAACCGACCGGTTTGACGGCTACCTGGAACTGCCCTGCGGCGAGTTCCTGTTTAAAAACTTCTGGCAAACCTGGCCGAAAGGTTTTTCGGTCAGAGAGACGTCGGAAGACGGCGCCGCTCTGGCTTATGAGGTCCTGCCGCAGCTGCCCGACGGTTACGGCGACGATCCGAAGAAAAACGAGCGCGACAATCTGATCCAAAACTACTTCTGGCTCAAAGACGGCTGCTACCGGTTCAAGCGCGGGATGGAGATCACCGCCGAATTCTGGGGGGCGTCGAAAGAGCGGATGGAGCAGGACGAGCATCTCCGGGAGCATCTCCAAAACCCGATTTTTGCCGCGTGTGCGCCGGAATACTATTGCTCGGTGGGCGTTTTCCCGCCGGTCAGCCCGGCCGCAGAGGGCGAGTTTGACGGCTACGAACAGGCGTTCCGGAAGTCGTTCGAGAACCTCGAAAAAGGGCGTCGGGAGCGTGGCGAGTACGGCTGGATGAGCTTTGGGGACTGGTTTGGCGAACGGGTCAACAACTGGGGCAACAACGAGTACGACCTCTCCTACACCTGCGCCATGCACTTCGCCCGAACCGGCGACGTGGCGATCCTCAAGCGCGGGATCGAAATGGCTCAGCATTACATGACGGTCGATTTCCAGAAATACCCGGTCAATCCGAACGCCAAAGAACGCATGTATTTGCACACCTTCGGGCACGTCGGCGGATTTTTCGAGCCGGACGATCCGCGTCTGGAAGGCTTGACCGGGCAGGCGAGTCAGGTCCCGCACTGGTTCAGAGCGGAAACTGACAACGGCGGCGGGCACGATTTTCAGCCGGGGAATTTCTACATCGGCGCGTTGACGGGAGACGTGGAAATACTTTCCAAAGCGAATACCGTCTGCTTCACTCAGGCGAAATGGTACACGCCGAATTTTGATTTCGGCATCGAACGCGCGGCGGGCTGGCCGCTGACCAACGCCATCTACGCGTATCGGTTTACCCGCAATCCGTATTATCTCAACGCGGCACGGATCTATTTCGAGAAGATCCAGAGCAAGCAGAACCCGGAGACCGGCTGCTTCGACCTGCGTCAGGACCAGACGGAATGTGACTGCCCGGACAAAAAAGAGCACCGCGGCGGGAAAGCGTTTGCCGTCGGCGTTCTGCTTCACGGCCTGGCGCGGTACTACGAGACGGAGCCTGACCCGGCACGCAAGGAACAGATCAAGACCGTCATCGTTCGCTGCGCCGACTGGCTGCTGGACTATGCCTGGAACGAGGAGAAACAGGGGTTCCGTTACAAAACCGGATGCCCGAAATACGCGGATTCCGGCCGGTACTCGATCCTCGTCGCGGAAGGGCTGGCCTTCGCGTCGGAAATCAGCGGTGATCCCCGCTACCGGGATTTCCTGGTCAGAACGTTAGCGGAGCCGGTCAAGGCCATCTCGGGAACGGGCAAAGCGTCCGGCAAAGACTTCACGCAAAAGTACCGCCAGACGTCGCACGCCCTGTACTGGCTGAAGAAGCACGGGGTAACGACTTTAGAGTGAGACGAGCTTAAATTACGGGGACGACGTTCCAGACGCCGTCCCCGCATTTTTTAAAATTTGTCTCTTTTTTTAACTTTTTTTTCCCTCTCAAGCCTATCAATTTCTGGAATCTGGTATATAATAATCTCATTGAGTTAGGTACTAACATCATCGGGACCAGTCCGGACTGCCCCGGTGAGTAACCCTTTTTCCCGTTTCTGATTGAGAAGGCACAAAATGAAATCACCCAAAGGAAACAGTCTGATCCTCCCCTTCCCTCGCATTTTGTCACGCGATCGGGTCGCTTTGCTTTTGTTAGGGGCTTTTTGGGCCAGCGCCTCTTTTGCGGACCCGGTCGTTTATACCGACGATACGATTCCGGAAGCTAATATTGCCATTGGGGCGGACGGCGTTGAATTCCATGTTTCTGGGACGAAAACGTATGATTATACGATGTCTGGCACCGGTCCATTTTACAAAACCGGCGAAGGAACGCTGACGCTTCCGCGCACGAATACCTACACTGGCGCGACGACCGTTTCGGCTGGTACACTTTTGTTTTCCTGCGACACGCTCCCGGTTTCGGCCATGAAGGCGACTGGCGGAACGCTGGCTTTGGGGACAGAGGGGAACACCATTAAAGTCAAGCGCGGCTCTTCACTCATCGCATCCGGCGGGGCTGTTCGTGTTGACGGCAACCTGGTGTTTGAATCTCCCGGCTCCGGATTTGTCGCCTGCGACGGCACCTGGACGGGCAGCGGCTCCATCAAGCTGGACGGCGGATACATTCGCGTTGGAACGAACTTCAACACCTCCACGGGTATTAATTTCAACGGCGGGTCGATATTGAACAACAATAATAACGGCGTTCTGGCCTCTGACATAACCATTACCAAAGATGGCTCGACCATACAGGCGGGCTGGAGCAAAATGCTGACCCTTACGGGCGCGTTAAAAGGGAGCGCCTCGCTGACCGTTGGCAGTGATTCCGGATGGCTTCGATTCAGCGGCGACGGAAGCCAATACAAAGGGTCTTTGCTTGTGAAAGGCAACATGCGCGTCGGCAAAGACGGGGTTAACTCGTCAGACTGCACGCAGTTCATCGGCGCTCAGGTCATCAAGCTCAACGGCGGAACGATCCAGAATAACAACAATAACATCACAATACCAAACGATTTGAATGTTATGTCCGAAACCGGGTTTAAATCCGGTTGGAGCAAAAACATCACTCTAACCGGCAATGTAACCGGTTCCGGCAAACTGAAGCTGGTTTCCGATTCCGGCTGGCTGATTATTCAAACCCACTCGGACAATGACTCCTTTACCGGCCCCTTCCAAACCGGTTGGGCAAGTACGTCGTCCAGAGGGCAAACGCGTCTGGCGGCGGAACAGCCTTTCGGCGCTAATGTCGGTATTCTGTATAACTACGGCTATCTCGACATGAACGGGTTCAGCCAGGTCTTCAAAGGTATTGTGGACGATGGCTCCAACAATAAATTAGGCAGGGTTTACAATACAACAGAAACCAAATCTACGCTGACGCTTAATATTACGTCTCAAAATCTGACGTATGCCGGTACGATCGAAAGCAACGTTGAACTGATCATCAATGCAAACGGAGCGGGAACTCAAACGTTTACCAACGGCGGAAGCAGTTATACCGGCAACCTCGTCATCAACGGCGGCACGGTGGTCGCTGCCGGAAGCTGGAATAACTCCAACAAGACCTCTGCTTTGGGCAAGCTGCAATCCGGAAGAACGGTCACCGTCAACAAGGGCGCGGAACTCGTTCTCGCCAGGCAGGACGTTATCGCCAACGCCAGCACAAACTCGCTGGTCCAGATCATCGTTGACGGCGGAAAACTTTCCAACTCCGGAGAGGTTTACAACAACCTGGCAAATACGGTTTTCAAAAACGGCGCGCAAATGTACGCCTCAGACGGCAACGCGACCTGGCTGGGCTACAAGCTGTCCTCCAAAGTTTCCGTTCTTCGTACAGACGCGGCGGCGGACCCGGTTATTTTCTCTTCGGACCTGACCAAAGAAAAAGCAACATACAGTTTCGGCCACGGAACGAGCTTATACATTGAAGACGTTACAAGCGATTCCGCGACGGTGCTGGATACGAAGTCCGACTTGATCATTTCTGCGATCATTACCAATCCCCACAACGAAAGCAACAGGACGTTCTACAAAGACGGAGCGGGAACGCTGGAATTGACGGCCGCCAACACGTTTGACGGAACGGCAAACATCCGCGAGGGCGTTCTCCGACTTTCTGGCAACGGCACGCTGGGAACGAGCGCCGTCGTTAATGCCGGGACGCTGGAATTCGCTTACGATTCCGAACAGACGTTCACCAACAAGGTTTCCGGCAGTGGAACGGTGGTCAAAACCGGCGAGGAAAGGCTGAAGATCAATGCCGCCCAGGGGTTTGAGGCTTCCAGGCTGACCGCTTCGGCGGGGCGGCTCGACTTCCTCGGGACGATGACGGGTGGTGTCACGGTCAGCCCGAGCGCGGTCTTTTCGCCGGGGAATTCCGTTGGAGTGGCAACGGTTGACGGCGAGTTCAAACTCGATTCGGGCGCCATGCTTCTGATGGAGCAGGGCGCGACCGGGATGGACCTTCTGAAAGCCAGCTCCTTTAACGTCGCTTCGGATGCCGTACTTGACCTGGATATGGGGGACATTCTACCCGGCAGCAGTTACCCGATCATCCAGAACACGTCGGGCGCTTTTGGGGACGATCTCAACATTGATTTCTGGAACTCTTTGCTGCCGGCTTCGGACGCGAGTTACTGGATCTTATCCTTTAACGGAGCGGGCGATACGGTTTACGCGACGATCAATGCCAGTACCGTACCGGAACCATCCGCGTGGGTGATGTTCCTGTTCGGCGCGTTCGGGCTGATGTGCTGGCGGAAACGGAAGTAAATTTTGGATCGGGAATGAGGAGTACAAAACGGACGCTCCTCATTCCTTACGTCTTGCGAAAGAGCCTCTTGAAAAAAAAGGATTCTTTGTTATAATGGAAATATTCAACGGCGTCGGCGTCGTTGGTTTCTCGATAATACACAGATTTTCAAGAGGCGATCCATGAAAAAACCGATCATTTGCTGTATGCTTCTCTGGGCTTTCTCCGTCGGGGGCGCGTTGGGTCAGACGGCTAGCGTCACCATCGATACCGGCGCGGAGGGCCTTCCGCTTAATCCCGGCATGTTCGGGCTCTTCTTTGAGGAGATCAACTACTCCGGCGATGGCGGGCTGTATGCCGAGCAGATCGAAAACCGCAGTTTCGAGGACTACCGTCTCCCGGAAGGAACCGTCATTCGTGGCGGCAAAGCCGTCGGCCCGAACAAGGGGTGGGGCGTAGAGTTCCGCTCCGAAAACAAATTCCCCAACTGGGAGTTTTCCGCCCGCGACGTGGAAGCGTACCTGACGCTCGAAACGGAAAACCCGATCCATAAAAACAATCCGTCGTACGCCTGTGTGACCGTCGGGACGGCGTTCCCCAAGGGCGAGGCGATCCTCTCCAACGATGGGTTCTGGGGCATCCCGATCAACAAGGGCGAGAAGTACAAATTCTCGGTTTTCGCCCGCGCGCCGGAAAAAACGGCCGTTGCGGTTCGGCTGGTCGGGCCGGAAAATGCGGTTCTGGGCGAAACGACCCTCGAGATCACCTCGGCCGGGTGGACGAAGTACGAAGCCGTTTTCACCGGTCGGGAGACGGCCGACGCGCGGCTCGAACTGGTTTTCACGAAGCCGGGGAAGGTTTACCTCGATGAAGTTTCGCTCTTTCCGCCGACCTTCAATGACCGCCCCAACGGGCTAAGGAAGGACCTGGTCGAGCGGTTCCGCGACCTTAACCCCGGTTTCGTCCGGTTCCCGGGCGGGTGCGTCGTGGAAGGGTGCACGATCGCCAACCGCTACCAGCCGACGACGACTCTGGGCCCGACCGAGACCCGCCCCTCCCGCTGGAGCCTCTGGGGGTACCGCTCCAACCAGGGCTTGGGCCTGCACGAGTATTTGCAGTTCTGCGAGGACCTCAACGCCGAGGCGATGCTCGTCGTCAGCTGCGGCATGGCGTGCGAGTTCCGCGACGGCGGCATGGTGCCCGTCGAGGACCTTCAGCCGTTCATCGACGACGCTCTCAACGCGATCGAATACGCCCTTGGCCCGGTCACGAGCCGGTACGGTGCGATGCGCGCCGCGGCGGGGCATCCCGAGCCGTTCAATCTGCGTTACGTCGAGATCGGGAACGAAAACTGGGGGAAGGAGTACATTCCGCGCTACAAGGCGTTCCACGCGGCTCTCAAGGCGAAATACCCGGATCTGATCTACGTTTCGTGTATCGAGATCCCGGACGCCGACGTGGACATTCGGGACGACCACTTCTACGCCACGCCCGGCAAACTGGCGGTCATTCCCGACCGGTATGATTCCGAAACGCGCGGCAAGCGCAAGGTTTACATCGGCGAGTTCGGCGTTTCGCAGAAGACCCATAACGGGAACCTGAACGACGCGCTGGGCGAAGCCGCCATGATGATCGGGATGGAACGCAACGCAGACCACGTGACCATGGCCTCGTACGCCCCGCGATTTCATAACGTGAACGACCCGTCCTGGTCCGTCCAGATGATCGGGTTCGACAATCGCCGGACGTTCTGCCAGCCGATCTACTACGTTCAGCAAATGTTCGCGACCCAGAAGGGGGACCGCGTGATTCCCACGGAAGTTTCGGTTCTTCGGCCCAAAGACGGAACCCCGGCGCGGGATCTGTTCGCCGTCGCCCATCGCGATACGCAAACCGGCGATCTGATCGTGCGCATCGTCAACCGGAGCGCCTCCCCAGCCGACGTCCGGATCGAGCTGAAAAACTGGGCCGGCCAGCCGGAATTCACGGTCGAAGAAACGGTTTTGACCTCCGAAAAGGCCACGGACCGCAACTCGCTCGACGAGCCGGAAAAGGTCGCTCCGAAAACGTCCGAGTTCCGGGCGTCCGGCACGGCTTTCACGTACAAAGCGGCGGCAAACTCCCTGACAAATCTGAGGCTTAAACTGTCGGGATCAGGCCTGAGGAATTCGGAGTGAAGAAATACGGCTCAAGACCGCATCCGGGATTTAAGAAATATGAAACGACGACGATTTTTGAAATTGACGGCCCTTTCCGGCGCGTTGGCGTTTGGCGCTCCGCTGCTGGCGCAGGAGGGCAGAAAGAAAGTCCTGTACTACGATTACAGTTCGGGCTACATCCACGACCCGACCCGGGACTACGACGGCAAGACCGGCAAATGCGGGACGTTTTTTCGGGAGTTCGGGGAGAAAAACGGCCTCGAAGTCCTTTGCACCAAGGACGGAAACGTCTTTGGCGAGGACCTGACACAGTTCAGCGCAATCATTCTGTACACGAGCGGCGACCTGTACGTCCGCAATCCCCAATGCCCGGGCAATCCCGTGCCGGCCGGGACACAGGAAAAACTGGTCGAGGCCGTCCGCGCCGGTGTGGGGCTTTTGTCGCTGCACCCGACGACCGACTCGTGGCGCTGCAACGGGACACAGTACGTCAGCAAACCGACAGAAGAAACGTACAGGAATGACCCGGAAAGCGTTCGGACGCCTTTCACCCGGCTGGTCGGCGGGCAGTTCATCATCCACGGCCCGCAGCAGGAGGCGGAGGTCCTTTTCGCCGACCCGGTGGAACTGCCGTGCCTGAAGACCATGCCGGGGAAGTCGCACCGGTGTTTCGAGGAGTGGTACTGCATGAAAAACTTCAACCGTGACCTGCACGTTTATTTGACGCTCAACACGCAGGGGATGAAGGGCGACTGCTACAACCGCCCGCCGTTCCCGGTCGTCTGGGCGAGAAAAGAGGAAAAGGGCATTTCCGCCTACTCCGCGTTCGGGCACGGCCCCCAACAGTGGGACGATCCGTTCATCCAGAACGTTTCGGGAGACCTGCTTCTGCTCGTCACGGGCAAGATCTCCACGGATCTGACGCCGAACCGGAAAACCGCCTGCCCCAACGCGGGGATCGCGCATTTTTAACCTTTAACCCCTAACCCCCATCAACCACCATGAAACGCAGAAATTTTCTTCAGTTCCTGACCACCGCCGGCGTCAGTTCCCCATTTTTGATCCCTTCATCCTGTCTTGGCGACGGCGAAAAGGCCGCGGCTTCCGAGCGTGTCAACATCGGCTGCATCGGCGTGGGCGGACGCGGCGCCCAGGTCTTTCGCATGATGCTGAGCTGCTCCAACGCCCAAGTCGTTGCGGTGGCGGACTGCTACAAAAGCCGCCGGGAAAGCATTTCCAGGGCCTGCGGCGGGAAAGGGTTTCTGGATTTCCGCGAGATCCTGGAGGACCCGTCCATCGACGCCGTTACGGTCTGCACGCCGGACCACTGGCACGTCCCGATCGCGCTTTACGCTGCCCGGGCGAAGAAGTCCTGCTACGTCGAAAAGCCGCTGGGGCTGACGCTCGAGCAGGTCCTGATGTGCGAAAAAGTCTTCGCGGAGAATAAAGTCCACTTTCAGTACGGGACCCAGCAACGCTCGCTCTCCCACTGCCACGTCGGCTGCGAAATGGTCCGTCAGGGGCGGATCGGCAAGGTCCGCGAGATCGAAGTTTACTCCCCCAACGGCGGAACCGGCGGGAATCCGACGCCGTGCCCGATCCCGGAAAACCTGGGCGAAGACGGCTACGAGCGCTGGCTCGGCCCGGCCCCGAAAGTGCCGTACTGCGCGGACCGCTGCCGCCCGTCGGGGACGTACTGGATCTACGACCAGTCGATCGGCTACCTCGGCGGCTGGGGCGCCCACCCGCTCGACATCATGGTCTGGGGCTGCGATGCCGACCTTTCCGGGCTGATGACCGTTGAAGGGACCGGCAAAATCGGCGAACCGCTCTACAATACCGTTTACGACTGGGACATGAACATCATGCTCGGCGATGTGAAGGTCAAATTCGTCGCGACGAATCGGGACTCCACCAAGTTCATCGGCGAGAATGGCGACTGGATCGACGTTTACCGCGCCGGCCTGAAGGCGAGCTCGTCCGAGCTGATCGCCGATCCCGATCTGAGTGATCCGGTTTTAACCGTCAGCACGCACCACGCGCAGAACTTCGTCGATGCCGTCCGGTTCGACCGAACGCCGGTTTCGTGCCTCAAAGACGCGGTTCGAAGCGACACGATTTCGCACCTGTGCGACATTGCCGTCCGAACGAAGAGCAAAGTGGTTTGGGACCCGGCAAAACGTGAACTGGTCAACCCGACACCGGAGCAGACGGCCATGATCTCCCGCCCGATGCGCGCCCCGTGGACTTTGTAACCATCCGCAATGAAAGCGATGAGACGTGAGGTGTCAACCCCTTGCGTCTCCCACCGTCCCGGTTTTTTTGGAATTTTTATGCTTATTGAAAAATAATTGTTAATTTGAGCGAACTATTCTTCAAACCGTGCGTACTGATAATAGAATGAACAATTGGTCAGGTTTGAATCCAAGCGATCATTCAGGAAAATGTTAGTTGTTTGGTTTTACTCAGCCCTACCAATACAGGAGGCAGACTTAATGAAGAAGTTTTTTGCAGCAATGATTATCGTTTGCTTGTGCATCGCTTTTAGCAGCTCGGCAATGGCCCAAGGTGCTACTCCCGAAAACGGCAGCCCTGAACCGGCCCCCGCGGTAGCTAATTATCAACCCGCCCCGCGCCGTGCTCAACGGGCTTATCAGCCCGCCCCGCGCCGTGCCCGACGGATTCGGCCCCATGTAGGTGTAGGCATTGGCATTGGTCGTCATGGCGTTGGCGTTGGTCTTCACGTCGGTGTTGGGCCCGTCGGGATCGGCATTCCCTTTTAAATGAACGGTTGGCAGTATCTGTACTGAAATTTATAGACGATAGCAGAATGAAAACGCGGCGACGCAATAAAATGCGCCGCCGTTGTTGTTTTGGGGCCATCGTCTTTACAGCTTCTTCGACGTTGCCAGAGCGATGGCTCTTCCGCGGTCGCCAACGGCGCAGTAGAAATGGTAAACGACGCCGTCCACTTTGACACACCACGGCTTGTGGGCATAGGTCGCGTCCCACGGTTCGGAGGGCGAGATCAAGTCCGCGCCCATCCATTTCGTCCAGTGAACCAGGTCTTTGGAAACGGCAAACGTGTCGAACGCTTTCGGCTTCCAGAACGCGCCGAAGTAGAACATGACCCAGTAATCGCCGATTTTCACGATCTGCGGGTCGCCGGAGATGCCGCGCTGATTGTCAATGACCGGGTCGGCGCCGTATCGCGTCCAGTTCCGCATGTCTTTTGAAATCGCCATGCCGATCCGTTCCGTCCCGGCGTGTTTGGCGTTGTAGTACATCACAAACGGCGCGCCGAGGGTCTGCGCCTTGTCCCAAATCACCGTGCTTTTATACAGCGTTGTTTTTTCAAACCACCGGGCGTCTTCGTCCTGCGGGGAAAAAATCGGATTCCGCTCGTACCGCGTCCACTCTTTGGCGGCCGTCGGGTCGTCTGTGAACGCAACGCCCATCGAAAGAGGATCGGTCTCGTAACCTTTGCGACTCCCGCCCAAATACGTCAGCCAGTACCGGCCGTCGTACTGCTGGATCTCGGCGGAACCACCCCAGGCCGGGTCGATCAACGAGGCGTATCCCGCCACCTGCCAGGCGTCCCAGCCCGACTTCGGAAACGTGAGGATCGGCCCGAGAAATTCCCATTGGATCAGGTCGTCGCTTTTGGCGAGAAACGTTTCGTAACCGACGCCGCCGGTCATGGAAATGAAGATCATGTACCAGACGCCGTCCTTGCGGAAAATCGACGGGCAGTCCACCAGTTGACCGTTGAGTTTGTCGAGAATGATCCCGTACTTGTACGGCGTTTTGACTTCCTCGTAGATCGATTCCATTTCCGACCGGGAAACGGCGGCGGACTCGTCCGAATCGTCCCCGAAAACGTACGGTGCAGAGAAAAACGACCCGGCAGCGACTCCCGCATCGGTCAGGCGAAACAAGCGATTTCCAAATTCACGTCTGTTCATGGCGTTTGTTTTTAAGTTACGAGTGGGAAAAGGACGGTTAAGGAGCGAAAAGGATTACAAAAATCCCACATCACGTTTAAATCAGGTTTCCCGGAAATAAGGGCAGATGTTGGCGAACGTTCCGTCTTTCATGCGGAAGCCGCCCGGGATCGTGCCGAGCTGGGTGAAACCAAGGCGTTCGTAGAGGTGGCGCGCATGGGTATTCCCCTCGACCACCGCATTGAACTGGAGGATGCCGAATCCGTGGGATTTTGCCTGTTCGAGGCAGTCGATGACCAGTTTCTCGCCGATGTGTTGCCCCCGGCAAGTGGACCGGACCGCATAGCTGGCGTTGGCGATGTGACCGCACCGCCCGACGTTGTTCGGATGGAGAATGTAAAGCCCCTGAACCGTGCCGGCTTCGTCAACCGCCACGCCGGTATGCGTCTGGGACGAGAAAAACTCCTCGCCCGTTTCGCGCGTCAACGGCTCCTCCTGCGGAAAAGCGTCTCCCGCCTCGACGATCTCGTTCCAGATGGCGATCATGTCGTCCAGATCGGCTTCACGATACTTTCGTATGATCATGGTGTCGTTTCCTTGCAATTATCATCTTTCCTGAATACCAGCCCAGCTTTGAAGGCGTCGGCGGCTTTTTCTCCGTGGGCGAGGTAAATACGCTTTTCTTCGTCGTAAATGATGGGTTTGAGCTTGTTGAGATCGTATTTGCCGCGTTCGTCAACGATGTCTTCATCGGCGAGAATATTTACGACTTCGCCTGTGATCTGTACGTGGCTGCCGACCGTTACGGTATTCACGACCTTGCATTCAAGCGTCAGTTTCAATTCGTTTATCACGGGGGCGCCCGTCTTTTCGCCTTTTGAAACCGTCCAGCCGACTTCTGCGATTTTGTCGTGTTCCCAGCTTGACGCGATACCGAGCCAGTCGGCCTCTCCGGCCTGATCGATGCTTGGGTATCCGATGGTAAACACGCCGGAACGAAGTATGCTTTTGAGTGTCTTGCGCTTGGCGGTGGCGTTGATACCGATCGTCACGCACGGCGGGAAATGGCTGGACGGCATATAGAATGCGAGCGTGCAGGCGTCCGCTTTGCTTTTTTCATCGTACGCTGCCGCAATGACGACCGGCGTTGGCGCGACTACTGCTCGGAGGTTAAGATTCTTTTTCATGTTATTTCATTCTTTCATTTGTCAAACTTCTCTGAGAGGGCGGCGGCGCGAACGCAAGAGTCGGCCATTCCCTCAGTTGCACCTTTGCGTGGGCTTCCAGTGATGATTACGAGTTTCTTATCCACTGTTTGTTCCTTTCTGAAGAACTCTGTGAACTTGTTGAACTATCTGTTTCTCCCCTCTTTGTATCCTTTGCGGATAAATCAAAACGCGCGTTCGTATTATCCTTGCCGGATAAAGTTCGTCGGCTGTCATGGCTCGCTGAACTTTCATTCGAAAGGGGTTTCTTTCGGAAGGAATGATAAGGCCCATTATAATATTAAGAAAACACGTTGTCAAGGGTCCGGATTTCGCGAGGGAAAGGCAGTGGGGAAGATTTCGTGAAATTTTTAGAATAAAGGTTGCTGTTTTGGTCGACTTTTGATGGGGGACTGGCGAAAATTGGTTATTAATAACAGATCAAGGGTCAAGTGCAAGCGAAAAGTTGACAGTTGAATGTAAATTTTTTGTCATTTGGTGTCTTCTTTTCGTTTGCATATTATTATACCAGAGAATTTTTCAAAAAACCAGATTATTAGAGACTTTGAAGGGCGGAATCGTCAAAATGTATCCCGGAGGTCCTGGTTTAATTTTCCGCTGAAACCATCACCATCTGGCAGACAACAGCAATCAAGACAGTCAGACAAATTTTTTCAGAAAATCCCCCCATATAAGCTCAAAAATTGTATTGGAGGGAAGTTCCAAAAACATCCTGATTTGAGTTTATTTTGAAAACGGAGTCCCATCAATCCAGTTGAATATCAATTCGATACCATTTCCCGTCCCGCAACCCATAAGTATGGCAATGGTCCGATTCAGGATATGATTCAAGGCGGAGAATGTTATCGTATTTTTGGCCGGTGATCCCATTATAAAAGACGGTGTAGCGTCTGTCCTCCTTCGTTTGAACCACCGCAGCCCACGAGGATGCGTCGTGCCTGAAAAAAACATTGCCAATGTCCGCAAACGGACCCAATTTCTGGCCGTCACTCAGAAGCAAAAATGTATCACCACTGGGATTTTCCGGGTTGAAAACGCAGAGGGACCATTTTTCGCAATTTTCAGAAATCCCGTTCCAGTACGCGTTCTCGTAACTAAATACGTCTCCATTAGAACTTGTGATCGTGGCATTTCTGCCGTCAAACGCATAGATCAAATAATCGTAAGGCGATTTGCGAAGATCGGCAAGATTGATGAGAATACTGCCTTTAGCAAGCAGTTTTTCACCAAGGTAAAACGCATTGGTATGTCCATCGCGATATTGCAGCAGAAGCGGTTTTTGTTCGGAAAAGATCGCAAAGACCGTTCTTTTTTCAGGGACAGAAATTCTCAAGCCGCTCGCCCACTCAAAATAGTGGTTCCCTTCCGGGTCAAGGACCTCCACACCGTATCCGCTTTTACAGGTCACCAGCTGTAAATAATCCCCGTGATACTCTTTTTTCATACCGTTTCGTGACCAGAGGATCAGGTTCATCCCATTATCGGAATAACTCGTAAACACCAGAAGTTTGTGAATCGGTTTATAGTCCAGGTACGCGGCTGTATCTTTTTTAACCTTCTGTAACAGAGTTAGTTTCCCATCTTTCGTTTCGTAGAAGTAACGTTTTTCCCCTCTCGCAGCTATGAAAGCGACATTCTCCTCGTCTTCAGAAACCAGTATCTCCAAAGCGTCCCATTTTTTCCCGAACTTCTTCTGCAATTCGGCTAGGCGGCTTTTCTGCTCCCTCCTGAAAATCCTGTCTTTTTCTTCCATGGTACATTTCGGACCAGAAATCCAGACATTTCTGCCATCCGGGAAGCGGATAAAATCGCCGTCCTCATTGCAGCACAAACCGGAGTATTGCCAGTTTTCACCATTATCTTCCAAGCTGTGCGACCACTCAAAACACGGGAATGCCGAAGATATTCCTGTAACTTTGATTCGCACGAGCTGGACATCTGACGGAAAAGTCGGGCACAGCACTTCCGTCACATCAGCCCGAACGACCGAAGCGATACTCCAAACAACGAACAGTTTGGTAACAATTAAAAAAAGACCATTTCTCATTTTACGATTTGCCGCCTTGGCCTTCATTAAACGATCCCTTCATTCCGTGGATAAGATAAATGGAGCAGTGCCGGCCGGACGTTGTAATAAACCTAATCTTAATATAAAAAATCAGGCTGTCAAGGGGGTTACTGGAAAATCGGGCTGAAGACGGCTCTTATTGGGGTGATCGTATTCTCATCGTATATCGGGAGTATGCCGAAAGATATTTCAAAGAAAACCCCCGTCTCTTTTGTGAGGGGCGGGGGTTGGATTCAGTTCTGAAGCCCTATACGGTGTTTCGCCTTACAACTGCGAAAACGCTACTTGGCCTTTTCTTTTTTATCGTTGGCTTTCTTGTCCTTGGCTTTCGGCGCCTTTACTTTTTGAGCTTTGGCTTTTTGAGC
>JAUMVK010000062.1:0-18334 GCA_030530205.1 Thermoguttaceae bacterium
TCCAGCGTCGTTTCAAAATCCAAAATCTGCGGGGACGACGCTTCCAGCGTCGTCTTAATGAGGGATCAGGAGTTGGGAAGAAGAATTGACGCTTCGCGTAACGCCTATTTCAAAAATTTTCCACCCATAAAAGCCGAAGACCTTTCGATTCCCAACTCCTCATTCCTAATTTGGGGAACGACACACACAGGTGTCTTCCCCTTACTTCTTCAGCTGGATCGGCGCGGTGTGCAAAATTTCATCGTCGGTGTAACCGATCGACTGACCGTAAAGAACGCGCTGGCTCGCCTTAAGTTTCAGCGTTTCCGCGATGGCCGACCGATCGATCGAACCGCGAAATGCCGAGCTTAAACCGTTCGCCGCCGCGAAGAGGTACACGTTCTGGCCGATGAACCCGCAGTCCACGCAGGCGTACGACTCACTGCTCTCCGGCGAGGTCAAACTCTTTTCCAGATCCGCGACGTACACGAACGAAACGGGCACGCTCTGCGCGTAACTCTGCGTCCCGGCCAGTTTCCGGAAATCGCCCTCAAGTTTCCGTTCGAGCGCGTGTTCTTTCGGCTCGTAAACGTAAATCCCGCCCTCCAGAATGACATAAATCTGGATTTCCTGCGAGTTCAGAGCGCTTGGCGCAGTCCGCCGGCCATCCTCACGGCTGATCCCGAACGCGGCCCAAAGGAGACTGGAGAGCGTCTGCGCGTCGAGCATACGGGAACTGTACACGCGCGTCGTTTTACGGGTCGAAAGCGCGTCCAAAAGCGGCATTCCACCGGTCTTTCTCGGCGTGGGTAGCTCGATCCGCTCCCCTTCCACCACCGGCTGAGCCTGAGCGGAACCCGAAACCAAAGCAAGGCCGCAAACCGCCGCGGTTCCCGCGGTCACGAAATTTCTGCGAGTTATACCCATTACGTTTCTCCTTTCAATTAAAATATTCCGCGCAATTCCGGGCCGTTTCCCAGAGCGCGACTCGCGTGACGTTCATCCCCATCGCGCGTCCCTGGCGGCAAATCATCTCCGCGATGTTTTCCGAGGTTGGGATCACGTCCATCACGACGACTTTCTGCCCCGCTTTTTGAAGGATCTTCACCAGCGGATCCAGGCGAAACAGGATCGTATGGTGATCCAGTTCCTCGTCGATCCACGCCTCCAGACTGGAACGTACTTTCGCGAAGTCGAGGACCATCCCCCCTTCATCGAGCGAATCGGCGGCGATGGTAATTTCCACATGACCATTATGTCCGTGCAGAAACCTGCATTTTCCGTCATATTCCGGAAGACGGTGAGCGTAACAAAAATCCAAATGGCGTGTAATTGTGCAACTCATAATATGCTAGGGCTGATGAGAGAGAGCGTCAAGCCGAAGCTGAAGCTGGTTGAGAATACTTTGTTCCAAGGCGAAATCCCGTCCCTGCGGAAGCCAGCCCTCATTATAGTCCTGTACCGCGATCGGGTCATTCGTTTCGGGGATTTGCGTGTCTAACCGGAACGTCGCAGACGGAAGCCGGGCGTGGCTCGGCTGCGCCAGATCTTCCAGTTCTTTATCAACACGCACGTGAATAATATAATGCCCATTGGCGTGACGAACGCGCACTTTAGCGGTACGACGCATCGACTGAACGGTAGCGTACTGGCGTTCAGTCACGTTCACCGAGTCCCTTCGCCACGGTTCGAAACAGGTCGCTCCGATTTGCGGTTTGGTCCGCAGAAGCCCTTCCGTAATCGTTTCTCCGCTGCGTTGGCAGGGGTATTCGTCGATGATCCGGTCAAAGTAAAGCCGTATCACGTCCACTGTAGTTTCCCAGACCTGGAACGGGTCCAGATCGCCGCGGATCTGGAGCGGGTTCTGCGCGTTCCCTTTGCTTAGCTGATTCGCGTCAAATGAGGAATAAGAGGCCCGATTCGCGTTGAAGGCTCTGCACCCCGCAAGCGTCCATACACAAACGACCGCAAGGAGAAGCGCTCCCGCAGACAAAAATCGAGTATATGGCAGCTTTGGACCCGGCATGAAACAGTCCCTTGAGGAAATATCAACACAAACCGGATTGAATTTTAACCAAAATTTCCCTTTTGCGCAAGACTAATTTACCCTCCCGGCTTGACATTCTCAAAAAAAACGTTAGAATATCAGAGAGCAAGGTAAAAAGAGGGTTTCCAATGTCCTATTTCCACGTTCTGAGCGATCTTTCCGACGAGCCGTTCACGCTCCCGTTCCACGACGACGGCCGGCCGCTTCAAAAGAGCTACGACCTCACCCCGGAGCAGTGGCGGGAGCGGTACGCGCTGATGAGGGCCGAGTACACTCGCTGGCTGTGGCTCTACTCCCCGATCTGTTCCCGGCTTGAGGGCATGAGGCGGCTTCTCCTGCGTCTCTGCCTGCAGATCCTCGAAGCGGAAAACCACCCGAGAAAAAGTGACCACTTCCGCCACATTCGCGACCTGGATCTCGTGCTGGGCCTCATCACGGAAGAGGAGTACAAAGCGGAGGAAGCCCGCGAAAGGGCAAACATTCTGAAAGGTGCGATTTCCGATGTGCACGTAAACCGGACGCTGGACGAGATCTGCGCAGAAATGCGGCGAGTGAGCGGCCACTGCGGGGACGACGCTTCCAGCGTCGTTTAAAAATCCAACCCCTGCGGGGACGACGCTTCCAGCGTCGTTAATTCGGAGGGACGGCCCGGCCTCCAAACTGCCGAGAGACGAAATTCAGAAAAAAATTCTGCCTCCCACCCTTGCACAAAATCAAAAAAATGCTATACTATAATTAATCGTCGCATCCGTAGTTCAATGGATAGAGCATCGGTCTTCGGAACCGAGTGTTGGGGGTTCGAGTCCCTTCGGATGTGCTAGGGCGCAAAGCCCTTTTTTTATGGGGTTTTTCCGCGGCTTCTGTGCGGCAGTCCTGGTTTGTGTTCATCCCCGAAAATTCCGACATGTCGGACTTTTCATTTTCATCGGCCGCGGAAAACTGACAACGGTCAAAAGAAATTTCTCAAAACGACGCTATTGGGCTGCGCGAAACGGAGGACAAAATGGATTCGCCCCCCTCAAATGAAATATTGGAACAATTTTGGAAAATCTGGCATGAAGGTTATGTTAGTTGGGCTGAAATCCATATAATGCCCCAAAAATTTTACACCGTTACGGGTCCAAATGAAGGTTATATTTCCGTTGGTTACAAAGATTTCACAGGAAAATACCAGCGTTTTTTGGACTTCCAGGGATTTCAGACTGTCGAAGAAGCAGTAAACGCCAAAATCTTCGACGACAATAAAAGCGTCGCGGATATTATCTGTGAATTTGGCTTGGAGGCTATAGACTTTTTTTCATGAATCGGAATTGGAAGACCATGGATGAGAACCTGAAAATCTTTTGGCGTGACTGGTATGAATGCAAGGGAAGTTGGGCTGAAATCTATGTCGGACCCAGGAAATGTTACTCCCTTTATGGTGAAAATGAAGGGAGAATCAATGTCGGGTATATCGATTCTTCTGGAAAATACGAAAGCCATAAGGTTTTTTTTGGATTTCAAACGGTTGAAGAAGCGGTAAACGCCAAGGTTTTCGATAACAATAAAAGCCTCGCAGATATTATTTGTGAGGCAAAGCCCGAAGACATTCGTATTTTTTCATGAATCGGAATTAAAATACCATGGATGAGAACCTGAACAAAGAAAAAATGGAAGAACCGCTCATCAGCAGGATCCCCGGCTCCAAAGTGGGGCTTGAGGAAGAGGACCCCAATTTCGCCCCGATCGACAACCTTTTGTACTGGTTAGATTATGGTGGTTTTGAACGATGCCAATTCAAATACAAAGGAGTTTGGTATGTAATTCATTGTGATGCTTGGGAAGGTGACAGGGAGTACTATTTCGCAATTTCATCTGAACCTTTCGATAAAGTATTGATGACTACTGACAGTGTTTGGGAAATTCTGGATTCTCCATTGCTTCCAGATGGGAAAACTCCACGGCAAGCGCTATGCGAAGTATCCTTCGATGAATATCAAAATATTTGACGCTGGGTTTGGCAAAGATGCGTGCTGAGCGGTAACAAGCCAAACCCCTTTGCGTTCTTTGCGTCCTTTGCGGCTAAAAAAACAAATTTGAAGCCGCATTCCTTGCCTGGTCGCGTCTCTTTCAGATCTCACGCGGAGCGGCGGAGGCGCGGAGGAGCAGAGAACGTTTCAACCATAAAACTCCGCGTCTCCGCATCTCCGCGTGAGAAAAAAGTACCCGTTTTCGCTTCGGGACCTAGGCTCAAATGGCGGAAGGCAAAACGTTTGAGGGAAAATTTTTATCCCACAAGGGCATTAGATGGCAACTATTATGCCCAAAAAGAGCAACAAGCACAAAACAAACAAACATCCGCAACAATAAAAAAACGCAACGATTTTTGCCCAAAGGGGATCATCTTGGGCTTTTGGGTCATTTTTTTGAGGAGTGTATGGAGTATCCGCGGAATCTGCTTCCGATTCAGCAAACGCCTTGTCAAAAGATTCAAAAGCCTTTTCAAAAGAATCAGAATTGGTTGCCCCATTGCCCGATGATACATTGATCGTCACAGGACCGGAATCGTCGATTTCCTTTTCGTAGGTTTGACCATTGATTTGAATTTTGACTTTCATATCGGCCTCATGAGGGTTTGGCGGCCATACGCCGAGTTAAAAAGGGAAATTAATGCGAAAGGGAAGATTCCACTTCACTTCAAGCCAGTCGAAAAAACCGTTAATCGTATCTGGGGCAAAGAACGCAGCGATGACTGTTCCGATGATTAGCAAGCCGATCAGAGCCATGAGAGAAATCACCGCCAAAAAGCCGTAATTCACCCATCGCGCCCATCGCTCAGCAGCGGCTCAGGCCTCGTCATTGTCCCCACGAATTTTTATAAATAGCCACAATAGCACCCAGAAAGTCAGTGGATCCGGTGAATAATACATAGGAACACCTCGTGTCTGATTCTTTTCCCATTACAATAAAAGCGGACACCAACCAGGACAGAAACAAAAGCCTTTCATCTAATATAATATTATAACACCATTAAATCATATTGTCAATGGGTTCGCGGCCCCGGGCGGGCAAATTTCCAAAACTTCTCAACGGCCGGGGGATTTTTGGGGTTTCCCCCCTTGCAAAAATCCTTTTGTGTGCTAAAATAAAAGGGCAAATTGGTTCTTGTTTCACCGTTCTATACAGGGTTTTTCAAATGGCTAAAGATCAGAAGCATTTCATTCCCAAAGGGTTCAAATTCGCCGCGATGTACACGGGGATCAAGCAGGATAAATCCCGGGCCGATATGACGTTCATCGCCTCGGACGTTCCGGCAAGCGCCGCCGGCGTGTTTACGCAAAATCTCGTTTGTGCCGCTCCGGTCGTGCTTGACCGAAGTCTCGTTCCGAGCGACCGGATCCAGGCGATCGTCGTGAACTCCGGAAACGCCAACGCCTGCACCGGCGAGCGGGGTCTGAACGACGCCCGGCAGATGGCCGCCTGGGCCGCCCAGGCCGTCGGAGCCGCAGAAGACGGCGCGCTGGTGATGAGCACCGGGATCATCGGCCACTTCCTCCCGATGGACGTGATCGAAGCGGGGATCAAAAAGATCTCCAAAAAACTCAAGGACGACGAAAAATCACTCGTCGCGGCCGCCAAGGGGATCATGACGACTGACACGCACCACAAACTTTTCTCGAAGCAGATCACGCTCGAAGACGGCACGGTGGTCACGATTGCGGGAATGGCCAAGGGCGCGGGGATGATCGCCCCGAACATGGCGACTTTCCTCGGGATCGTCCTGACCGACGCGGTGCTTGACGGGAAATCCGCCCAGAAACTCCTCAAGAAAATCGTCCACACGACGTTCAACTGCATCACGGTGGACGGTCACACGAGCACCAACGACACGCTGCTGCTTCTGGCGAACGGGGCCGCCGGCGGTGAAAACGTCGCGAAAAATAAAGACTTCGCAGATACGCTGGAATCGATATGTGCCGATTTGGCCCGGTCCATTCCAGAAGACGGCGAGGGGGCCTCGCATCTCGTGACGCTGAACGTGAAGGGGCTGAAAACCGAGGCCGACGCGCGGCAGATCGCCCGTTACGTCGCGGAAAGCCCGCTGACCAAGTGCGCGCTGTACGGGAACGACCCGAACTGGGGGCGGATCATGTCGTCGGCCGGTTACTCGAACGTTCCGTTTGACGTGAAAAAAGCGACGCTCCACATCAACGGCTTCCTCGTCTTCGCGAACGGCGCCCCGACCGACTTCGATGCCGCGGAGGTTTCCAAGTCAATGGCCAGCAACCGGGAGATCGTCATCGACCTGAAATTCGGCGAGGGCCGCCAGGGGTGCCGGTTCTGGACGTGCGACCTGACGACCGAGTACGTGCACATCAACGCCGACTACCACACGTGATTTACGGGGACGACGTTTCCAGCGCCGTAAATTGGCCCCAGCGTTTAATCCCACGAAAAATCGACCCGATACCATTTTCCGTCACGAAACCCGAGCGTGTGCCAGTGATTCGTCTCGATGCTCAGCCGGGTCCTCAGATACGCTAGCGACCGCAGTGAAACGAGATGGTCATAAAGGGGTGCGGCAAGCCCTTCGTCTGTCAGGATCCCCCACTTTTGACTGTCGGCAAACTGCACGAACACCGCCGCGTGTTTCGTATGAAGCGAATAAATCCGCGAATGGGCGTTCATGAACGGGCCGTAAGTCCGGGAATTCCATTCGATCTGAAACGTATTTGAGGGTTCATCGGCCAATATGTTGAATTCCGGCCAGCTCGCGGAAACGTCCCATTTTCCCCGGCTCCAGCGGTGGACGCGATCTTCTTTCGTCTGGGCGCTGTAAACTTCAAAACTCAATTCCTCGGAGAGCCAGAAAACGTGATGGATCGCGTCGCAATCCTGAATGATGGTTTTCCCTTCCTCGACCCACGTCAAACGCTGCTTCCCGTCCGGGTCGGTTTCCAGCCGGATCGTCTGTTCGCCGCTGGGACTCACAAAGGTTCGGCGCCAGTACATCTGTTCCGGCCTGATTTTTCTGACGGTTTGGGGATCGAGGAATTGAACTCGCTCCCCACCGGATTTTTCCAGCACGGCCATGGGAACGGGTTGGTTCTGTTCGGGAACCGGCTCCAGCCAGAAGTCGATCACCTGCAGATCTTCGGAGGAAGAAACGTTCAGAAAACGCTTCTTGCCGACCCAGAGAGTCAGCTTCCACGCCGGCTCAGTTTCCACCAGGCAGGAATTCTCCGCCAGGATCCGATCGTCCCACGGATTGGAATACAGCCAAATCCCGTCGGGTTTTTCCTCCTCTTTGCAGGGCAGGAGTTTGCCGTCCACGAGCAGATTTCCCGGAAACAGATTCCCGATCGTGTGCTTTCCATCCGGCGAAACGGCCAGAAAAATCGAATCTTCGTATTCGGAGCGGAAATGTTCGGGAGACGGCAGGCCGTCGATGGGCGTTTCCCTGATCTCGAACGCATAAACGGAGTTCCACAACGGAAACATAAAGGCCGCGACCCAGAAAATGATGTTGATTTTCAGCTTCATGTATTCCTCCGTGAAAACCTCGTACCGGTTCGGTGTATGGTGTTTTTTACCTCACGCGGAGCTGCGGAGCCGCGGAGTTTTTTGTTGGGAATGCCAGGGCCAGTAACCGTTGCCAATTCGCGCTCCTTCTCTCCCCCTCCGCGCCTCCGCATCTCCGCGTGAGATCTGAAAGAGGCGCCAGCGTTTTTTTAAGACGCAAAGGACGCAAAGAGCGCAAAGGGATTTTTCTTGACATCAATCAACACGCGACACGCAACAATCTTTTATTCTCTTTGCGTCCTTTGCGTTCTTTGTGGCTTAAATATTTTTTAGTTCCATTCAATTGTCTTTCTCCGGGAGCCACTGGCTGATCGTCTCGACCGTCCCCGCCGTGGCGCGCAATTCGCGAATGAATTCCGAATAACGTTCTGGCTTCTTTTCCCGAAGGATGGCGCTGACCACCTCGAAACATCGCCACTCCCGGCAGTCGGGGAGCCGGGGCCATTTTCGCAGAGCACGGAATTCTTCGATGGTTCGGGTGAGCAGGGAATCCATGGATCCATCCCACGAATCCGAGCGCATAAATTTTTTAATGGCCTCATCCCACTCGAGGGAAAGGGCGTACAGTTTCAGCATTTCGTGCGTTTGCGCCCGGACTTCTTCGGTAAAACGCGGGGAATCAAAGCCGCGGACCTGCCTGGCAAGCTCGTCGAGTTGGTTCTTCGAAAGATTCCGGACTTCCCCCAAAGGCGGTGACGGATGCAAATAACCGTCCACCGCCCACCAAAAGGTTTGCGCGTCGAGAACCTGGTTCTTCAGAGCGGCTTCCAGCCGGGTCTTTATTTTTCCCTCGAGCGGCTGGTGCGAAATCATATCTTCGTAAAATTGGGCGCGCCCCCAATCCAGATATTGCAGCGCGCGAGCCTGATACTTGGCGGGCAAAACCGCGAATTGGATTTCCTCCTCCTCGGGATCCGGGAACAGGTACTGGCACAAATTCCCGCCGTTGGGCAGAGGAATCGTATAACACCGATACTGGAATTTCCTGACGACAAAAAGTTTCAACGCTTCGTCGGCCTGTTCCGGCGTAATATCGGGCCGTTCCAGTATCCGCGTGAGGACCGCCAGACTGTATCTGTCGTCTCTGGCCATCTGTTCCTGGTACAGATATCCAGCCCATAACAGAAGATCGCTGCGCTCGAATTCGATTGCCTGCTGAGCGCCGTTGATTTTCGCGGCATTACCGAGACTTTGCAGTCCGTCTTTCTGAAGGCAGGAAAACAGATCGTCCAGCGACGCCGATTCCGGCACAGCCTCCGGTCGGCGCAGCGTTTCGACGGCCTCCAGGACCTCCTTCGGAGGCTCCGTCGCCTGAAGCACAGCGCCGGGGACCAGGGTTAAGACCAGGAGTAAACAATATTTCAGATTCATGAGTTTCTCCTATTGGTTCGATTCCGAAGGGATCAGCGTCTCGAAAATTTCCTGACGATCATCGACGCCAGTTTCACGATTCCTGCCAATATCATAAAAAGAACCATCGACGTCGCGGAACCAGGCACAAAATAAATGCCGTACAGTAAAACAAGGACCACGAGTCCGAGGAACTCCGGAACGGAGTGCACCGCCGACAGGCCAAACACCAGCATGACGCACTGGGTGAGCAGGGAATTGAAAACTCCGTGAAGCAATACAAACGGGTAGATCCGCTGTTCACAGGCGGCCTGAAGCGTCTCGCCCGAACGAAAACCGATAAAACACAAAAAAGGGAATTGGACGAAACCAACCGTCAGCCACACCATAGGAAATGCGAAGTCGTTCAGGTCGTCGATGAAAAGGTCCGGGGGGTTAAACCACGCGATGACGCCGATCGCCAGTGCCGAGAAGAACATGCACAGCCCATCCATCCAGCCAAATGTCACCCGCGTGGGGGCCTCCCGCCAGGCGTTGAAACACTCTTTTCGTCTCTTGGGTGAGAACCCGGTCAACCAAAGCCAGTAATAATTAAAAAGAATCAGAAGAAGGGCAAATTTTTCTTTTTGGGTATAGGGCGCGAGGACAAACGGGACGACGAAAGCGATCCCGGCGCATATCAGCATCACCACCCAAAGGGAACGGCCTGCCAAGTCGCAAAGAAACTCTCCCGACCCCCAAAGAAAACGACCTTCCAGGCCGCTGACAGATTCTCCCAACCACCAGGCAAAGACTATAATTCCCACGTACGCAAAAAGAGCGAATGGGAAGAAAAGCAGTGCGCCTCTCCAGACCAGTACACCGACGTTAAAAAGTCCCGGGAATATGCGGGTTTTTAAAATTTCGTTCATGATGTATCAGGTTTCCCTTCCTTTGGTTCATTGCGTTTAAACGGTCGTCAATGCTCGGACTCTTGCCCCGGAATTTTCGGTGGCATAACTGCCACCGCTCGCCAATCATAAATACGGGGACGACGCTTCCAGCGTCGTTTAATTCATAATTCAAAATTCTTAATTCATAATTAGAGACGACGCTGGAAGCGTCGTCCCCGTATCATTCCGCGCCGAGGCTGAGCAGGAACTGCATGCAGTCGGGGTTTTCCGCCCGCGAGGCGGCATGGAGGGCCGTTCGTCCGTTGCAGTCCCGGCCGTTCGGGTCGGCGCCCTGGCTGACGAGGTACCGCACGACCGGCAAATGTCCCCGGCTCGCGGCGGCGTACAGGGGCGGGCCGTACAGGTAAACCGCCTCGCAAAGCGGCTTTCTCGCTTCGGCAAGCGGCGCGCTCCAGCGGCCCCCTTCGGAGTTGACGTCGGCCCCCGCCTCGACCAGCAGACGCACGATTTCCAGATCTCCCTGCCATGCGGCCCGTTCCAGAGCGGTCAGCCTCGCGGCCCCCTGCGCCCGAGGGTCGAGCCCGGCTTCCAGAAGAAACGCGACGAGTTCCGCCGACCCGCTCTCCGCCGCGTGATGGAGGAGCGTGTTCCCGTCCGGGTCCAGGATCCCCGGCGAGAGGTGAAGCGTTTCGAGCAGAGACCGCACCAGCGCGGTATTTCCCGACTGGGCTGCGAAAAAGACACAGAGGTTTTCCAGGTCCGGCTCGGCTCCATGCTCCAAAAGAACCTGAACAACTTCCAACGCACCCTCTGCCGAGGCCGTCTGAAGGAGTGTCCACCCCTCCGGAGTTCTGGCCCGAGCATTCCCTCCCGAGTGTATGAAATCGCGCACCCGACCGGCATCTCGTTCCCGAATCGCGGTCAAAACCGGTTCCAGCTCTTGAGCATTCTCGCCGGAGTTTTCAGCAAAAGTCAGTTCTTCGTTCATTATTTTGGGTATGGCAATACAGAAGCCGCAGACTTCCTTTGCGGTTTTCACTTAGTGATGAAAAACACAAGGGACAAAAGATCAAGGAGACGACACCACCAGCATCGTTTAAAAATAAAGAGACGATGTATCAAGGCATCATCAGAAAAAGTTAAAGGTTGGGAGTCAGGAGACGATGCAGAAAGCATCGTCCCCTATAACCGATTCACTCACGGCTGCTTGCGAAGCTGGAGCCACTCGGCGTGGAACGCCTGGTCTTCCGCTTCGTCGATGCGCTTGAACGTATGCGCGCCGAAGTAGTCACGCTGGGCCTGGATCAGGTTGGCCGGGAGCCGTTCGCTGCGGTAGCCGTCGTAGTAGGAAAGCGCGCCGGAGATGGCCGGGCAGGGGATCCCGAACTCGACCGCCGTTTTCACGACGCTGCGCCACGATTCCTGAGCGTTTGTCACTTCCGCCTTGAAGTAATCGTCCAGCAGAAGGTTTTCCAATGCCGGGTTTTTGTCGAACGCGTCTTTAATTCTCTGGAGGAAGACCGCACGAATGATGCACCCGCCGCGCCACAGCAGGGCGATCGGGCCGTACTGCAGATCCCAGTCATCCGCCTGCGCCGCCATACGCATCTGAACGTAACCCTGCGCGTAGGAGCAGATCTTCGAGGCGTAGAGGGCTTTGCGAACCGCTTCGATGAACGCTTTTTTGTCGCCGGTGAATTCTTTCTTTTCCGGGCCGACCAGGACTTTGGAGGCGGCCACGCGCGCTTTTTTCTGCGAGGAGAGCGAACGGGCGTAAACCGCTTCCGTCACGAGCGTGCTTGGCGCGCCGAGGTCAAGCGCCAGCTGCGACATCCACTTCCCGGTGCCCTTCGCGCCGGCCATGTCCATGATGAAATCGACGAGGTAGCCGCCCGTTTTCGCGTCTTTGACGCTAAAAATGTCGCGCGTGATCTCGATCAGGTAACTGTCCAGGTCGCCTTTGTTCCACTCGGCAAACACGTCGTACAGTTCATCGTTGGTGAGGCCCAGAATGTTCTTCATGAGCCAGTACGCCTCGGAGATGAGCTGCATGTCGCCGTACTCGATCCCGTTATGGACCATTTTGACGTAATGGCCGGCGCCGCGCGGACCGATCCACTCGCAGCACGGCAGGTCGTGATTCGGGCCGACTTTGGCCGAGATGCTCTGGAAAATGTCCTTGATGAGCGGCCACGCTGCGGGCGAACCGCCGGGCATGAGGCTCGGACCCTTGCGGGCGCCTTCTTCACCGCCGGAAACGCCGGTCCCGACGTAGAGCAGACCCTTGGATTCGACGTACTTCGTGCGGCGGTCCGTGTCGCGGTAGTGCGTGTTTCCGCCGTCGATGATCACGTCGCCCGGCTCAAGCATCGGGATGAGCTGCTCGATCACGGCGTCCACGGCCGCGTTGTTCGGGTAAAGGGCGATCTCCGGGGCCGGGACCGGGTCTTTGGACTGGATCATGAGCATGATCTTGCGCGGACGTTCCAGACTCGCGACCAGTTCTTCCAGCGAGTGGCAGCCCACGATCGCCTTTCCTTTGGCGGCGTCGGAGTTTACGAAATCATCGACTTTCGAGGTGGTCCGGTTGAAAACCGCGACGCTGAAGCCGTGATCTGCCATATTAAGCACGAGATTCTGGCCCATGACCGCCAGACCCATCAGACCGATAGAGCATTTTGCCATTTTGAAGGTTCCTTCTTGGACGTTAGGAATGGTTGAAAAATAAGTCAATACTCTAATTATACGTGCGAGAAATCATTTGTCAAGAGGGGGGGAATCTTTACGTGGACGACGCTTCCAGCGTCGTTTCCAAGTGTGAATTATGTATTTTGAATTATGAATTTTAGACGACGCTGGAAGCGTCGTCCCCGTAAAGATTCCCCACCTCTTGACTTTTTCGCGCTTCCGGGTATAATTGGAGACCTGAGTATTTCCCCTTTTTTGCCCGGCCACTGGCGGGATGGAATCATGGAACCTGATTTCAATTCGATCAATTATTACGACTACACACTCCCGGAACACCTCATCGCGTCGCGGCCCATGGCGAATCGCTCAGACGCCCGGCTTTTGGTCGTGGACCGGAAAACGCAGACGATCCAGCACCGCCACGTGCGGGATTTGCCGGAGTTTCTCAACCCGAACGACTGCCTCGTCCTGAACAATACCAAGGTCGTGCCGGCCCGGCTGAAGGGGTTGCGGACACTCACGGGCGGCGCGTGGGAAGGGCTTTTTCTCGAGCCTGCCTCCGACGCGGATCTGGAAGGAAACGGTTTCCACTTCGACAAATACCCTCGCAGGTTTCAGCGTTGGCACATTCTGGGCACGACTCGCGGCAAGCTCCAGCCCGGCGAGCAGGTAACGCTTTTGGACGCATATTCCCGGCCTTATGTGCGGCTTCTGATGGAGCGCAAAATCGCTGCCGATGGTTCATGGATCTGCCTGCCGCTTCTGGACGGGGACCCAACCGATGAGGTCTGCTGGGACATTTTGCAGGAAGTGGGCAGCGTCCCGATTCCGCCGTACATCCGCAAGGGGGTTTCGGACGAGCGGGACGTGGAAAACTACCAGACGGTTTACGCGCAGGACCCGGGAGCGGTCGCGGCCCCCACCGCCGGCCTGCACTTCACGAACGAGCTTCTGGCCCAAATCGAGGCGAAGGGCGTAAAGAAAGAATTCGTGACACTTCACGTGGGGCTGGGAACGTTCCGGCCGATCTCGTGTGAGAAGCTGGATGAGCACCAAATGCACAAAGAATGGGGCCGTTTGACGCCCGAAGTCTCGAACGCCCTGAAAAACTGCCGCGCCAACGGCGGCCGGATCGTGACGGTCGGGACCACGTCCGTCCGAGTTCTGGAAGCATCGCACGAACTGGAACCGTTTTCTGGCGACATTGATCTCTTCATTCGTCCGCCGTACCGGTTTCACGCGGTGGACGTCCTGATGACGAATTTCCACCTCCCCAAATCGACCCTTTTGGTTCTGGTCCGCACGTTTGGCGGCGACGAGCTGATAAAACGCGCGTACGATGAAGCGATCGCGAACGAGTACCGGTTTTACAGTTACGGTGATGCGATGCTGATCCTCTAGGGAATGAAGTTTGGCTCATCCGGTAACCGCGTACCGAAAAGATAATTAAAATACAGCCAGGTTCAGGGGCTGTTGTTTTTATCACACGCGTAAGATGCGGAGCCGCAGAGTTTTATGGTTGGGAAGGTTGGGAGTCCATATCGCCGTTGATAATTCGCGTAAACGTACTTTCTAATTCTCCCCGTCTCCGCAGCTTACGCGAGCGTTCTAAAAGCGGCTTAAAAATGATTTTGTTCGACCACATTGATTGGGGCTACAAAACAAGACGACAAAACGTCGGAGTTATGGTTTTCGCGATGGAGAAATTTCAAGCTGAAAAACCGGAAATTAAAGGGTTGGTACGCACTTGCCGGATGAACCAAAATTATTTATGGATACCAACTCCGGAAGAGGTGGAATCGGGAATCGTTTCATTGCAGGAGTATCAACTCCGTGTACTGACATGTAATGAAATGAAAAAAAACGGAAGAGAATTCCGGTTTCTGTCCACAAATGAACTTCCACCCGAAGACAGAGCCGCTATTTTAGGAAATGCTTCTGGTATAAATCTGGAAAAAAGTCCCGAAAAAACGCCGCCTGAACCGGAGCCATTATCGGCCTTGCGTCAATCTCTTTCTGAAAAGATTGAGCCTCCCAACGACGAGTTAAGGTGACACGCCAGAATATGGGGACGGCGCTTGTGGGCGTCGTCGATACGGAGGGCCGGCGTCCTCGCCGGTCAAGTTAATAAAAGGCCTAAAACCTCTAACTTGACCGGCGTCCCGCCGGCCCTCCGTATCTTACGGTGGCATTACTGCCACTGCTCGCCATTAATTCCTCGTAATTTCACGTTCCTGCGCCGAGTTTCTTCAGGGTCAGGCGCGCTTCGTTCGCAATCACTGGGTCCGTGTCGGGGTCATTCAGGATCTTCACCAGAAGGTCCGTCGCGGCCGCGCGCTGCGTCTGGGGGAAATGAAGCGTTCCACGAATTGCGGCAATACGGCAGGGCAAAGAAGCCGCGGAGTCCTCGACGGTCGCCAAGACAAGCGTTTGCGTCTCGGAGTTTTCCGAATCGATCGCGGCCAAAACAGAAAGAAGCCGCGAATTCGTCGCAATATTTTCCACTTTTTGAACTGCCGGAAGGGCCGCGGGGCCAAGTTTCACCAGGATCTCGCACGCACTCAGCGCCGAATCCGCGTCCGGCGTTTTTTGAACCAGTTCGGTCAATTTTTCGGCCAGTGCCGTAGAATCCTCCCCAAACGTTTCCGGGCCGGAATCTTCCAAAATCATCAGAATCGCGGCAAGAGTCTGGTAGATTTCCGTGTTCCGAACATAGTTGAACTCTTTGTCCAGCGCCAGCGTTTGATCGATCCAATCCAGAACAGGCTTTTGCTTCCCGACGAGCCAGAGGGCAGCGGCGCAGTTAGGCCTCACCGGGCGTTCGGATTCGGTCGTGGATTTCAGAATCGTCTCGAGTTTTTCCACGGTTTCCGCAGCTTCGGAAAGTTCTTTCGGGAATTTTCTCAACGCAAGGATAGCGGTGCGCCGGATGAGAACGTACTCCGAATCTACCTCGTCCAGAATGGCCGGGACAGCTTCTTTGTCACCAATTAAAGCCAGTGTGAGGAGAATGCACGCCCGCACGTCATCATCTTCCCCGGCATCGATTTGCAGGCGTTTCAGCAAAACCGGCACGGCCGATTGAGCTTTTTCAGCGTATTTTCCCAATGCGTAGGCGGCGTACCACTGCTCGCGTATCGACGGTACTTTTTCTTTGGTTTTCTCCGTTGCCGAGTCAATGATTTTTGTCCAATGTTCGACCGGTTTGGACTGCCAAATCGCCTGGTCCTGTTCCGCGGTAAATCCGCACACGCAGAATAGAAGTGTAAAAATGATAAACAAAACGTTTCTGCAAAACATATATGAAGGTCTCCGTGGAACTCATTCCGTTAAAATTTAAGCTCGTTACCTTCCTTTGGTTTCACGGGCGCCGCGACCTCTTCGGATTGTACCGGTTTTTTCTTTTCCAGGCGGGCGGCCTTTTGTTCTTCCGTCAGGGGCTGGGTTTCCAGAACATTGACCTGGGTTTCCCCATAATCAATGTAGATCCGCAGTTTCGCCTCGGATTTTGCGAGCGCTTTGAGCTGTTGAAGGCCCCAATTTTGCGTTTGCAGCGCCGAAACCTGATTTGTATCTTTCGCGTTGCGCTTCCAGGCTTTCTGTTTTTTGAGCTTGTTGTTGATGCTATTGATTTTATCCCTGTTTTTACTCATCACGATATCGATCTGCGGGTCCTGTGCCGCCCGAAACAACATGCCAAACATTTTGGCGTCAACCTTCGATGGTTCGATCGAAACCGCAATGACCGCCGCGAACGTTGTCCGTATCTCAAGAGAAAAAGCGGTCTTCGTGTTCCCGTTGGAATCTTTGAACCTGAACAGTATCTTCATCGGGTCTTTCGACGAGATCTCCGAAACTTTTTTCTTCGGCGGCAGGATTATGTTGGCCTCGCCCGGCTTGTGCGAGCCTAAAGACTGCAACTCAAAAAAGAGCGTTTCCAGATCCGGGAGCGGGTAGTCCAAAATCTCCGTTTTGAACGTGCCCACACCGGTTTTCGGGTTCAACATAATATTTTCGATTTTCACCGGTTCACGAAGCGCCAGGTAGTGTCTGTCCGAGCCGGAGGTGAACTTCAAAACGCAGTTCGCGATCGGGAGAAGGAGATTTTGCGGGACTTTGGTGCGCCACTTGAAGGTGAGTTTTTTCCCGTCGTGGGTCAGCGTTACACAAGTGGCCTCGCGGCCTTCCAGATTATACTTGATCTTCCAGCAGGCGTTTCCTTCCTTTTCCAAAGTATAACCGGTTATCCTGGCTGCGCCGCCGTCATCAGAGTCCTGAACTTTCTTTTTGGCCCCGCCCTTTTGGGGGATTGCGGTTTCCCCGCCGAGCAACGTGATCTCCAAAGGTTTTCCTCCGAGATCCATCGGCATGAAATCGACTTCACTCCCACTGGTGGAATCAGGAAGGCGAATAGCTTTCGGAACTCCATCAAAGACACTCGCGCCCATTGCCGGGGCCTGAACCCCAAATGCGGCAAGCCCCCAAGTGAATACCGAGAGGAAAAACCAGGGTTTTAACTGTTTCATGGTGAAAAACTCACACTCCTTGCGAAACGCTAAAACTTCATACCGCCCAGATCGTTTTCGTCTTCTTCCGGTTCAGAACCGCCTTTCTTCTTTGAAGCCTTTCCTTTTTTGTTGGGCTTCAACTCGTCAGGGTTCATTTTGCGGCTGACGACCAAATCGACCTGATCTTCACCGTATTGGGCGTAGATACGGTATTCAAAATCCAGATTGACCATTTTCTTTGCGAGTCCGGCCAGCCAGATTTGCCCTTGAAGCTGAGCAATTTTATTTGTATCCGCGGCATCCCGCTTCCACGCTTCCTGTTTCTCCAGCTTCATTTCTAAATTCTTGATTTCGGTCTGCCATTTATTCACTTGAATGTCACTCTGAGGATCCTGGAGCTGGGCTAACTGAGCCATAAACTGAGGCCCCACACCTTTCGTCATTCCTTGCCTTCCAACGGTCAAAGTACCCGTCAGGTTGGAACCGATCATAGGAACGAAATCGAAGAAGAACGCCTCGTTCATATTCCCGTTGGAATCTTTGAAGTTAAACGAGATTTTCATCGGTTTTTTCGGATTCAGGTCGGAAACCTTTGTCGGTTCCGGGAATTGGATGTCCGGGCAGTCATCTGGAAAATCGCCAATTCGCACGAACTCAATGTAAACCACATCAGGGGAGGGGAATGGCGGATCAATTTTTCCACCTTTTAAGTTTCCAATCCCTTTTTTGTCAAGCACAATCGTAGGCAGCTCGATCGGCTCACGCAAAGCCAGGACGTGGGCTTTTTCGCCAACCTCCAGCAGCAACGCGCAGTTCGCAAGCATCGGGAGGTCTTTGGGCGCGATTTTGGCATCCGGCTGCCACTTGAAATTCAGCACACCGTCTTCCAAAGTCAGAATCGCGGCAAGGGATTCTTCCTCCTTGTTCTTGTACTTAATATCCCATGCTTTATTTTCGCCTTCCGAGTCGCCTTCCTCAAGATTGAAGAATTTGGTCTGTTCAGGCTGCTTCTTCCCGATTGCTTTCACCGGGAATACGAGGTCACCGCCCAGAAGCGAGACCATCACGTCGGAACCCGCGTCAGGGAGGTCCACCAGTTTGGTCGTTTCCCTGGAAGAAGTTTCGGGGATCGGAGCGATTTCAGGAACGTCCTTGAAAGGTTCAGCGGAGGCCTTTTTCGGTTCGGGCTTCGCTTCCTCCTTGGGCGGTTCTTCTTTCTTCTGATCTTCGGCCGGAGCGGCTTATTCCTACTTTTCCTCATCCGGCGGAGCGGCAACTTACTATAACTCAACAACCCCCCCAGCAAC
>JAUMVK010000063.1:0-18044 GCA_030530205.1 Thermoguttaceae bacterium
TAATTCCTAACTAATCTGCCATTGGGCGCGTCATTTTCATCGGGTCGAGCGCCTGAGCCAGAACGTCCGGCGGGAGGACTTCCTTTTCGAGGCACAGCTCGCGGATGGTTTTGCCCGTTTTGAACGCTTCTTTCGCCAGGGCTGCGGCGCGTTCGTAGCCGATGTACGGGTTCAGCGACGTGACCATGGAAAGGCTTTGCTCCACCGCCGACTCGCATTTCTCCCGGTTGGCGGCGAGGCCCGAAACGCAGCGTTCGGAGAAGACCGCCGTGCAGCGCGCCATTAGCTCGATGCTTTCCAGCAGGACCGCGCTCATCAGTGGCATGGTGATGTTCAGCTGGAACTGTCCGCCCGTGGCCCCGCAGACGGCGATCGTGGCGTCGTTCCCCATCACCCGGGCCGCGACCTGGATCATGCTCTCGCACAGGACCGGGTTCACCTTCCCCGGCATGATGGAACTGCCCGGCTGGAGGTCCGGCAGAGAAATTTCGTGGAAGCCGCAGCGCGGGCCGGAACCGAGCCATCGGATGTTGTTCGCGACGTTCATCAGCGTGACGGCGATCGCTTTCAGAAGCGCGTGGCACCGCACCACGCCGGTCCGCTGGGCGTTGGCCTCGAAGTGGTTCGCCGCCTCACGGAACGGAATGCCGGTCTTTTCGGTCAGGAACCGGGCGACCTCCGACGCGAATTTCGGGTGGGTGTTGATCCCGGAGCCGACGGCCGTCCCACCGGCGGGGAGTTCGTAAAGCGCCGCCTCCGCGTTCCGGGCGTCCTCCGCGGCCAGTTCCATCTGACGGGCGAGACCGCCGAATTCCTGTCCGAGCGTCATGGGGGTCGCGTCGGCAAGGTGCGTCCGGCCGATTTTCAGGACGTCCGCCCATTCGTCCGCCTTGGCGTAAAGCGCGTCGGCGCAGGCTTGCAGGGCCGGGATCAGCTCGTTCCGCAGGACCCGCGCGCCCGCCACGTGGATCGCGGTCGGGAAAATGTCGTTCGTGCTCTGGCCCATGTTCACGTGGTCGTTCGGGTGGATCGGCTTTTTCATGTCGAACCGGTCGCCGCCGCACAGCTCGATCGCGCGGTTGGAAACGACTTCGTTCACGTTCATGTTGCTCGACGTGCCGGAACCGGTCTGGTAAATGTCGATCGGGAACTGGTCCACCATCTGGCCGTCAGCGACTTCAAGAGCGGCCGTTTTCAGCGCGGCGATCTGCTCCGGGGCGAGTTTCTTTCCCAGAAGACCCAGCTCCTCATTGGCCGATGCGCACGCCCATTTGACCAGACCCAAGGCCTGGATCATCTTCGGGGGCAGGGGAGCCAGAGCGATGGGGAAATTCTCGACGGCGCGTTGGGTTTGCGCTCCGTAGTAAACCTCGGCGGGGAGGCGCACCTCGCCCATGGAATCACGTTCAATGCGTTCTTTCATTTGAAAACCTTCCGGTTGAAACAGGAAATCAGACCATTTCCCCTGATTATCCCACGAAACGGAAAAAAGTCAATCCCCACCGGGGGAAGTGATGAGTTAGTAGTGAGGAGTTAGGCCTTTTCCAACTTTTTTCGATTTTTTTCTTCTTTTCCCGGTCTCTCCCTCTTTTATTATTTCGCCGTTCGGTTAAAATAGCGGAAGAACTTTTCATAAACCAACGACTTTTTTGAGGGAGCAGAAAATGGCCGAAGCCGAAGAACGCAGCGAAAATACCGGATCCAAGGACTTTATTCGTAAAATCGTGGAAGAAGACCTCGCGAGCGGGAAACACAAGGAAATCCAGACCCGGTTTCCCCCGGAGCCGAACGGCTACCTGCACATCGGCCACGCGAAATCCATCTGCCTGAACTTCGGCATCGCACAGGAATACGGCGGAAAGTGCAACCTCCGCTTCGACGACACGAACCCCTCCAAAGAGGAAGACGAATACGTCGAGTCGATCCAGGAAGACATCGAATGGCTCGGCTTCCACTGGGACAAAAAACTCTTTGCGTCCGACTACTTCGACCAGCTCTACGAGTGGGCCATCCAGCTCATCAAGCAGGGGGACGCGTACGTCTGCGACCTGACCGGCGAGGAAATCTCCAAAACCCGCGGCGACCTGACGAAACCCGGGACGGAAAGCCCGTACAGGAACCGGAGCGTCGAGGAAAACCTGGATCTGTTCGTTCGGATGAAGAACGGCGAGTTCCCGGACGGTTCCAAAACCCTCCGCGCCAAGATCGACATGGCGAGCCCGAACCTGAACATGCGCGACCCGGTCATGTACCGCATTCTCCGCGCGACGCATCACCGTACGGGCGACAAATGGTGCATTTACCCGATGTACGACTTTACCCACGGTCAGTGCGACTCGATCGAGCACATTACGCACTCGATCTGCACTCTGGAATTCGAGAATCACCGCCCGCTGTACAACTGGTTCTGCCAGACGCTGGGGATCTACAATCCGCGCCAGATCGAATTTGCGCGTCTGAATCTTTCCGGGACGGTCATGAGCAAGCGCCTCCTGCTCAAGCTGGTGAATTCCGGCGCCGTGCGCGGCTGGGACGACCCCCGTATGCCGACCATCTGCGGGATCCGCCGCCGGGGTTACACGCCCGAATCGATCCGGAATTTCTGCAAAACCATCGGCGTGAGCAAAGTCGATTCCTGCGTCGATATGGGTCTGCTCGAG
The DNA here is from genome assembly GCA_030530205.1 of Thermoguttaceae bacterium. Lineage (GTDB taxonomy): Bacteria > Planctomycetota > Planctomycetia > Pirellulales > Thermoguttaceae > RGIG3701. The sequence continues at coordinate 2,661 of JAUMVK010000063.1, forward strand.
TTCCACGTCCGTGAGCATCTAAACGCCGTCGCGCCGCGGGTCATGGCGGTCCTGCGTCCGCTGAAGGTCACGATCACGAACTGGGAGCCGGGAAAGGTCGATTACCTCGACGCAGTGAATAATCCGGAGCGGCCCGAAGACGGCACGCGCCAGATCCCCTTTACGGGCGAGCTGTACATCGAGCAGGATGACTTCATGGAAGACCCGCCGAAGAAGTACTTCCGCCTTGCGCCGGGCAAAGAGGTGCGTCTGCGCTGGGGATACTTTATCAAGTGTGAGGAAGTCGTGAAGGACGCCGACGGGAACGTCGTGGAACTGAAATGCACGTACGACCCGGAAACGCGCGGCGGACAGGCCCCCGACGGCCGCAAGGTGAAGGGGACGATCCACTGGGTTTCTGCCGAACACGCTGTTGACGCGGAAGTGCGTCTTTTCCCCGAACCGCTGCTCGTGAAGGATCCTGAGACGGGCGAGGCGAATTTCAACCCGAAGTCCGAAGAAGTCCTGACCGGCTGCAAGGTCGAGCCATCGCTTGCCTCGGCGGAACCGGGTTTCCGGTGTCAGTTTGAACGGCTGGGGTATTTCTGCTGTGATAAAGATTCCACACCGGGAAAACTCGTGTTCAACAGTACAGTGACGCTGAAAGACACGTGGGCGAAAGAACAGAAGAAGAATTAAATCAAAAGGAAGTCCCCAAAACCTCACGTTCTTTTCCCAGGTGTAAGCGCGGCCTGGTTCAAACCTCCATTTAAACACGGATTTCCACGGATTCAAAGGATTTCCACGGATTATTTAAACGGGTTTTCAAGCGTTTTTTTGCGCTTCCTGGTCCAAAAAACGAAATCCTTTTAATCCATTAAATCCGTGAAAATCCGTGTTTAAATCAAGGGTGAAAGTGAAACGGGCCTGGTGTTTGAGGTGGGTGGTTTTTAAACTTCATGAAAGCATTTAGGTCATGGAAGCGAATTCGATGAACAAGATCGCGATCATCGGCGTTGGGCTGATTGGGGCCTCACTCGGAAAAGCGCTCCTTAAAAATCGGGCCGTGACGAATATTTCCGGCTTCGGACGCCGACGCTCCAATCTGGAGACCGCGCTGGCGGGAGGTTGCATCACCCAGATCGCTGATTCCCTCGAAGAGGCCGTTTCTGACGCGGAGATCGTCGTGGTTTGTACCCCGGTCGAGACGATCGGTCTGACGATCCGCCAGGCCCTTCCGTTTGTACGGCCCGGGACTATTTTTACGGACGTGGGAAGCACGAAAGCGTCGATTTTTGAGGACTTCCAGGCCCTTTGCGAGTCGGACGGCTGCGTCTTCATCGGCGGGCACCCAATCGCGGGGAAGGAAACCTCCGGCGCGGCCGCGGCAGACGAAAATCTGTACGTGGGAAAAACGACCGTCCTGACAAACCGCGAGCCGAAAGACGCTTTTGAGAAAGTTGAGGCAATGTGGCGAGCGGTCGGCGCGAACGTGGTTTTTATGCCAGCGAGCGAGCATGATGCGGTACTTGCGCGGACGAGCCATCTGCCGCACCTTCTTTCCTGCGTTCTTTCGGCCGTCACGGAGCGTGAGCTTTTCCCCTTCACCGGGACCGGCTACGCTTCCATGACCCGGCTTTCGGGCGGAAGTCCCGAGATCTGGCGTGATATTTTGATGGATAATCGGGAGAACGTTTTGGCCGCGATGGAGCGTTTCGAGCGTCAGTTTGACGAGATTCGGGAAATTCTGAACCTGAACGATTCGAAGGCACTGGAGAAATTCCTCACGATCGCCCGTGAACATCACGACGCGCAGTAGTTTGATCGGGTTTGAGGCCTTACTCGAAACTCAAGTGGAACGAGGATAAAATGACGAAAAACGACCCGGAATTTATCGCTTTTCGCGAACTGTGTAACCAGCATGGCCTTGCAGCCACGGTCCAGCGTTTTCTCGTGTATCAGACGCTCCGGGAAATGCACAATCATCCCACACCTGATATGATTTTTGAAAGGCTTCATCCAGCTTGCGAGAGAGTCTCACGGATGAGCGTTTACAGAATTTTGGAGCAGCTCAGCCGATGCCGGATCATCCGCCGGCTGAATCATCCCGGCTCCTCGATGCGCTACGATGCGTTCATGTATCCGCACCACCATTTGATTTGCGTCGATTGTGGGGCGGTTTACGATATTCCGTGCGGCGAGGAAGTTCCATTCACCCTTCCATCGGAGTACGTTCCGGATGGGGCCATCGTTCTGGACTACACGATCGATTTTCAGGGTTTGTGCCGGAAGTGCGCCGCGGAATCCATGAAAAATGAACGGGTTTAAGTCCACTAAATTGTTTGAATATAAGGAAGTTTCAAAAACCTCACCCTCTTTTCCCAAGAGTAAGTGAGGTTTGGTTCAAACCTCAATTTAAACACGGATTTTCACGGATTAGAGGGATTTCCACAGATTATTCAACGAGAATTTTTTAATCTTATTCTCCTTTTTTTATCAAATCAACGAAACCCTTTTAATCCTTTGAATCCGTGAAAATCCGTGTTTAAATGAAAGGGTTAAAGTGAAACGGGTTTGGTGTTTGGAATGGGAGATTTCTGGAACTTCCTTCAATTATGAGTTTAAATCATTTAACCTCTGACTCAAAGGAAAACCAACATGAAAAAACTGATTTTCTGCCTCGCCATTTTGCTGCCTGCGCTCTGCCTGGCGCGCGTTCCGCAGACCGTCAAGACGCACGACGGCCAGACGCTCAAGCTCGTCTGGAACGATGAATTCAAAGGCACGGGCCTTCCCGACCCCGCCAAATGGGGCTACGAGCACGGCTATGTGCGGAACAATGAAGCCCAGTTCTATACGAAAGAACGCGAGAAAAACGTTTTCCTGAAGAACGGAAAACTCGTGATCAAGAGCTTCCGCGAGGATTACGAAGAAAATGGCCAGAAGGCGAAATACACGTCCGGGAGCGTTACGACCGAGGGCAAAGCGTCCTGGACCTACGGCCGCATCGAAGTCCGCGCCAAACTCCCGACCGGCCGCGGCTCATGGCCCGCCATCTGGATGCTCGGCACGAATATTCACCAAATCGGCTGGCCGCGCTGCGGTGAGATCGACATTATGGAGTACGTCGGTTTCAACCCGACCCAGATCCATGCGACAGTCCACGCGGCTCACGACGGCCATCACGTTGGCAAGGGGGAGCATATTCGTCTGGAAAACGTGGAAAACCGCTTTGCCGTTTATGCGGTGGAGTGGACGGCCGACAAGATGGACTTTTTCGTGGACGATCATCTCTACTACACGTTCAAGCGCGGCGACATGCAGATCGACCCGTGGCCGTTCGATAAACCGCACTACCTGATCATCAACACGGCGATCGGCGGCGGCTGGGGCGGTCAGCACGGGATCGACGATTCCGCGTTCCCGATGACGTACGAGATCGATTACGTTCGGGTTTACCAGTGAGTTTTGCTTTCAGTCTTCCCCGGTCTCCCCTTCCGGTTCGATGTGGATGATGACGTCCAGAATCTTCAGATCGGGGGCCTGCTTGAGCGTTTTTTCGATGGTGTGGGCCAGTTGGTGGCTTTCGTGGACGGTCATGGTTCCATTGACCCAAACGTGAAGATCCACGTCGTACCCCTGGCCCATGCTGCGGGTTCTGATGTGGTGCGGGTTACTGACCCCCGGCGTGGCTTTCACTATTTCTGAGATTTTCTGAATGGTTTCCCTCGACGCTCCCGCGTCCATCAGCGTTCCGAACGTTGGATAAAGAATGGTCCAGGCGGCATAAAAGACCATCCCGCCGACGAGGACCGTCGCGACCGGGTCCAGAAATGCGTACTTTTCGCCCCAGAGGAGGCAGCAGCCGACCGCCAGCGCCGCGGGAATCGAGCTCAGCGCGTCGGACCGGTGATGCCACGCATTCGCCACGACAGCCGAGGAATGAACATTTCGCCCGACTTTTGCCGTGATCCGGTACAGAAATTCTTTCACGAGGATCGAAACCAGAGCGGCGATGAACGCGATGCTTCCCGGCATGGAGTGGTGGTACGATTCGTCGAAAATCATGGAGCTCAGCGTTGAAATGGCCCCGAGGATCAGCCGCCCGCCGACGATGATCAGCGCGACTCCGATGAAAAGGGTCACGATGGTTTCCAGCTTGGCGTGGCCATAGGGATGGCCCTCATCCGCGTCCGCAGCCCAGTATTTCGCGCCGAGGATCAGAACGAAATCGGTCACGAAGTCGCTCAAACTGTGCATGGCGTCCGCCACCAGGACGGAACTGTTCCCAAGAAACCCCGCGACGAATTTAATGACGACGAGGACGAGGTTCAGGAATGCTCCAAGGAGCGTGATTCGGTAAATCGCCAGCGTGGCGGAGTGGTCTGTGCCGGCAACCGGGTCATTGGCAAAAATGGAATTGGAAGCTCTCATAAAGGTTTAACTCATCAGGGAATATTCCATTTCTTTACGCATCTCAAACATTCGGGCGGTTTCTTCCTCCGCGTCCGCGACCTGCTTCAGGTGGACGAGTTTCAGGCAAACCAGTCCCACCGTCGCCATATAGAAAACGTTTTCCATGGCATACAACGAGACGAACTGGGCGGAGATGCAGTACGCCATTGTACCTGTGATGGTCATTTGCATATACGTTGCTATTCGGGGGTCAGGTACTTTTCGACTCCCCCAAACGAACGGAATAAGCCGCAGAACCGTGAGCATGAAAAATCCCAAAAGGAAGAAAAGGGCTGGGATTCCGGATTCTACGGCCGCCTGGAGCCAGGTTGAGTGCGCTTCCAGTGTCACGCCAAACCGGGAAGCGGAATAAGTGGCCCATTTTTGCACACCCACCCCCCATAATGGTTTTTCTTTGATCGAAACCATGCAGTTTTTCCAGCTGAACAGACGGGACTGGGCGGAACCGTCGAGGTCTTCCATGTTTTTGAACGAGGAGAAAAAACGTTCCTGGGCGCTCGGGCCGAACATGGTAATGCCAGCACAAAGGAAGATGGCGTAGAGGGTCATATTACTTGCCGTTTTGGGAAGAGCAAGGAAGGAAACAAAGAACGCGATGCCAAGCCCCAGCATACCACCACGTGACATGGAAAACATGACGACGTGTGCCTGAAGCAATGCGGCCAAAAATGCCAGACCTTTGAGTACAATATTCCTCTCGGAAATTCCGGTGAAAAACGCCACCACGGCACCGACCACCATCGAGACGGCGAAGAAGTTATTATCCATCCCGGAGTAACCGACCATCTGAAGGCGGTTAAAGCCGCTCAGGTACGACATGTTAAGCTCATAAGCCACAAACCCTGAACCAAATACGAGGCACCAGATAATAATTCGGAGTTTTTGAAGTGTATCACACAGAGAAATTACGATGAAAATCGCCAAAAGGAGGCGGACATTCATAAGGACCTGAGCGAAACCAGCGGGTGACCAGCTCGTAAACATCATGGAAATAAAAACCCAGAGATTGTATCCGCAAAGAAGGAAAAGTGGCATGTACGCCTTTCCAATGTTTAAGTTTCCACAGCGGTTCATAAACCAGCCGAGGATCATCGGGTACGCGACGACTTCCGAGAAACCAAACCCGGTATTCAGATATGTTGGAGGAAGAGAGTAGTACCATAGCGCGTTCGGAGCCATCACACCGAACAGAACGTAAATGCAAACTCCGATGAAAGGTGAGAAAAAGCCACAGCACATTCCCAGAGTGGCCAGCATATATACAAAAAGTACGCCTTTCATCTTTCCTGTTCTCTCCTTGAGTTTTTTAGTTTTCGGTTCCTCCGCTGACAACTGAAAACTATCTGTTGACAACTTCAAGAACGTTTTCCAGCTTTCGCAGCTGAGCGTTCCAGCCGTAATTTTGTTCTGCGAGTTCCTGCCCATGCTGGGCTAATGCTGCGCGTTCCTCGTTTGAGAGGAAAAGTCTTGTGAGGGTTTCGACCCACTCCTCCGGCTCGGCGCAGACCCGAAAATCGTCATTGGTCAGACGCTGGATGCCTTCTCCCGCACAGGGCGAAACGACTGTGGGCCGCGCCATCGCGCACGCCTCAAGCACTTTGTTTTGTAAGCCGCGGGCGACCTGGAGCGGAATCACCACGACAGACGCACGCTTTAAATACGGACGAACATCCGGAACGGTTCCGATCAAATTCATTCCCGGCTCCGTCTCGGCCAGTTGACGGAGCGACGCGACCGGATTGCTCCCCACGACGTCAAACTGGCAGTCGGCGAATCGTTCCCGAAGGGGCGGCAGGACGTTTTGAACGAACCACTCCACGCCGCCGACGTTGGCGCGGTAATCGAGCGCCCCGACGAAAACCAGCCGGTGCGGGATCTCGGGGATCGCCGCCAGTTCTGGAAGTGTTGGGTCGAAGAAATCGGTCTTCACGCCGTTCGGGATCGCCTCGATCCGCAGGGATTCCGGGATCTTCCCCACCGCAAAACTTTTGTAAAGGGCGGTCTCCTCGGGAGTGACGGCGAGCAGGGCGGAGCAGCGGTTTCCGATCTGGATTTCCAGCTTTCGCAGCCGTCGGCCCTCAGTCCTGAAAACGAGCCGCTTCCAGCCGCGGGCTTTGTCGGCGTAGTCGAACCACTTCTGACTGTCCACGTCCACCAGGTCCATGATGACCGGCGTCTGTTCGTTCCGCGTCCCCTTCAGAACGCTCAGGTACTGGAACATGCTGGAACAAAAAACGACGATTCGGTCGAACTGGGTCCGGGAAACGAGTTTCCTCAGTTTGTTTCGGAATTCGTGACGGAAAAAAAGGCCCTCCGTCATGGTTTTCCCGTTCATCAGGGCGCAGGCGGCGCGAAACCACCGGCGTTTGTGCCCCCACCGGCAGGCCACGACGTTTTGGCAGAGTTTCCCCAGCGCTTCACGCGCTTCTGCAGATGGTTCCTCATCATAAAGCGACGCGAGTGAGACGGAGCCCATGGCCGCGAAACGTTCCAGAAAGTGGAACGATCGGATGCTGTCACCGCGGTTCGGCGGGTAGGGGAAGCGGTGCGTGATGAATAAAATATTCATTCCGTTTTTTAGGGAAAATTTGACTACTTAAAATTTCCTGTTTTCTCTTTTTCGACCTGAATCGCCTCAGAGAGTGTGCAAAACTGGAAATCACGTAAAAGTTTTCTCAGTTTCGCCAAATTCCGTTTCAGTCCGACCCGATGCCGGAACTGGGTCGCACGGGAGCCGAACGGAAGGACCTGTTGCTCCGGGTCCACCTCCCACGGGTGCACGTAGAAAATGAATGGTCGCCCCTCTTTTTGATTGATGCGCCTAAGGAAATGCCGCGTCAGGGCGTAGGGGTAAAGCCGGAAGTAGCCGCCGCCGGAGACGGGGAGGTTCATTTTGCCGAAGGCCGCTGCGGACGGTGGGAATTCCCAGAGCGTGCCGTTTTGCGTCTCGATGGAGTGGATCTCCCGCGGCGCGTCGGGGATCCCGTATCGGTCGTGGTAGATCGGAAAAATGCTCGAATCGTACCGGAACCCCTCGTCAGCCAAAACGTCCAGCGCCCAGAGGGACTTTTTCGTGATGGAAAAGCTCGGCGCGCGAAATGCCTCGACTTTCTGCCCGGTCAGGTCCTCCAAAAGACGCTTTCCCCTCTGAAGTTCCTCACGGAACGCGGCCGGCTCCATCTCGTAAATCAGGGAGTGCGAGAAAGAATGAAACCCGATTTCGTGTCCGGCGTCGGCGATTTTGCGAATCAGTTCCGGGTGGTTTTCCGCCTGCCAGCCCAGAATGAAAAAGGTCCCCCGGACCTGAAATTCGGCCAGCAGATCCAGAATCCGTGGCAGACTTTCCACGATCCGCTGCGGGTAGTCGGCCCAAGAGTCACGTGAGATGAACTTTTCGAAAGCGGAGACCTGGTAAAAGTCTTCCACGTCCACGGTGAAAGCGTTGAGGAATGAGGTCATGGTCGGGAAAAGAGGAAGAAATTAAAAAAAAGGCCCCACTGAAAAAGGGGCTGGTGAACGAAGGGGGACTGGGGGGTTCTGAAGTGAGGAAAATCCGTCCTGGTATCGGAACCCCTCCACCGCCTGCGGCGGTCCCCCTCCCCTTTCAGGGAGGGCTTTTAAAAGTTGAACGTCACCTCCCCTTTCGGGGAGGGGTTCAGGAAACTCATTTCACTTCGTCGAGCTTGACGAAACGTTTCTCTTCCGCACAGATCAGAGCGGCTTCGAGAATACGCTGCGTCTGGTACGCATCGCGGAACGTGGCGAGCGGGATCGTCGGTTCTTCACCGTTGAGGACCTTCAGCACGTCGTACGCCATGTTCACGAAGGTGTGCTCGTAGCCGATGAGATGCCCATCAGGCCACCAGTTGGCGACGTACGGGTGGTCCGCGCCGTGCGTGCACAGGATCGTGGTCCAGCCCTGAATACCGCTCGGACGCGTGGCGTCGTAGAACTGCAGCTCATTCATGCGCTCGAACGCGAATTTGAGCGCGCCTTTCGTGCCGTTGATCTCGAAGTAGTTCGCGTTTTTGTTTCCGGTCGCCTGACGGGCGGCTTCGAAACTTCCGACCGCGCCGTTGTTGAACTTGGCGAGATAAAGGACCGCATCGTCAACCGTCACGTCGTCATATTCGTCGCCGCCGGCCTGCGCGCCGCCGATGATGTTCGTCTGGTTGATCAGACCGGTCAGCTTCTTGCGTTTCGGAACGAATGTTTTGCTGATGCAGCCGCAGATCTCCTCGATCTCGACGCCAGCGACGAAGCGCGTCATGTCGGTGATGTGGGCGTTCAGGTCGCCGTGGGCGCCGGAACCGGCGGTTTCTTTCTTGAAACGCCAGGTCATCGGAACGTTTTCATCGGCCCAGTCCTGAAGGTAGGTCGCGCGGATGTGCAGAATGTCACCGAGCATGCCGGCCTTGACCATCTGGTGCGCGTAGGCGACCGCCGGGCAGCGACGATAAACGAACCAGACGAAAGACGGAACGTTGTACTTTTCAGATGCTTCGGCCATTGCACGGGCGTCGTCCAGCGAGCCGGCGATCGGTTTCTCGCAGGTCACGCACTTTTTGCCGGCCATGATGGCGGCTTTGGCCGGTGGAGCATGCATGAAGTTCGGCGTCACAATATCGACCAGGCCGATCTCCGGGCTTTTAACGGTTTCTTCCCAGTTGGTCGAAGCGTTGGCCCAGCCCCATTTCTTCGCGAAGACTTCCGGGTGTTCCGCTTCCATCCCGTAAACCGTGTGCATGACGGGGGTAATCGGCGGGTTGAAGAATTTGTTGACCTGGCTCCAGGCGTTCGAGTGGGATTTCCCCATGAAACCCTGACCGATCATGGCCACGTTGATAGTTTTCTGATCCATTCGATTTTACTCCTTGTGGGTCTTTCCGCCCTTGCGGGCAATACAAAAATAAAGTCGGGTTTCGGCATTGCGTCGCCTCTGCCGAAGAACTTTAACCTCATTATAGTCTTTTCCGGTGTAATTTCAACCCTTCCCAAATCAATTTTGGAGGATTTTTCGGAAAAAAAGCGTGATTTTTACAGAAAGCCGGGAATTAATTGGCAAGCGGTGGCAGTAATGCCACAGTAAGATCCGGAGGGCCGACCCTCCAGATCAACGACGCTGGAAGCGTCGTCCCCGTAAACCGTTTCAAAGAATAAATCTGCTCAGATCCTCGTCCTGCGTTACGGGTTCCAGGCGTTTTTTGACGTATGCCGCGGTGATTCGTATCTGCTTTTTCTCCGTTTCGGCTGCGTCAAAACTTACGTCTTCCAGGAGCCGCTCCAGGATCGTGTAGAGCCGCCTTGCGCCGATGTTTTGTGAGGTCTGATTCACCTGCCAGGCGTAATCGGCCAGCGCGTCCACAGCCTCGGGGAGAAATTTTATCTCCACGCCCTCTGTTTTCAGGAGAGCCTGGTATTGCCGCAGAAGAGCATTTTCCGGCTCTTTCAGAATTTTGCGAAAGTCTTCTTTGGTCAGGTCATGCAGCTCGACGCGGATCGGGAAACGTCCCTGAAGCTCCGGCATCAGATCGCCTGGCTTGTTCTGGTGAAAAGCCCCTGCCGCGATGAACAGGATGTGATCGGTTTTCACGTAACCGTAACGGGTCTGGATCGTCGTTCCTTCCACGATGGGGAGCAGGTCACGCTGAACTCCCTGACGTGAGACGTCCGCGCCGTGGGTCGAGTTCGAGGCCACGATCTTGTCGATTTCATCGATGAAGATGATTCCGGTATTTTCGGCCAGTTCGACGGCTTCGGCCTGGATCTTTTCGTCGTCCAACAGAGCATCGCTCTCGATTTCCATCAGGATTTTACGGGCTTCCCGAACCGGGACCTTTCGCCGAACGGTTTTGCGTGGAAGCATTTTGTCGAGCATATCTGAAATGCCGTTTTCGAGAGAGTCAGAACCAATTGCGCCCATCATCATAAACGGCGGTGCGTTTTTTTTACGCGTTGGAATTTCAACTTCACGATCTTCCAGAAGTCCCGCTTTCAGCTCAGCACGCAGGATCTCACGGTGGGCCAGAGACATTTTTTTCACTTCCTCACTCGCCTGCCGTCCTGCTTCTTTCAGGTCATCGTCTTCAAAATGGATTTGGTCGTCATCGTCATCATCAAAGGGAATATCGTTTGCATCATCTTGCATCTCGTTGAGTTTTTTCAGGAGATTGGATTTTGAAAACGTGTTCAGGATTTTCTCTTTCAGCTCGGACGGGAAATCGTCGGGGAAATGAACGTCAAAATCGACGATTTTCCCGGAGTTTTTCAGAAAATCGGGAATTTCCGGTAACTCAGGAAGTTCCTGGGAAAGCGGCTCCAGAAGATCCAAAAGCCGTTCCTCGACTTTGCCCTCCACGCTGGTTTTGATCTTTTCCAATTCGCGGTTTCGGACCAGACTCATGCCATTTTCGACCAGTTCCCGGATCATACTTTCCACATCGCGGCCGTAGTAACCAACCTCAGTGTATTTCGTCGCCTCGACTTTCACGAAAGGGGCGTTCGTAAGCTTGGCAAGACGGCGGGCCAGCTCCGTTTTTCCGACTCCGGTCGGGCCGATCATCAGAATGTTTTTCGGAGAAATTTCCTTGCGCAGTTCTTCGGGAAGCTGCTGACGGCGCCAACGATTTCGGACGGCGATCGCAACTGCTCGTTTGGCCTCCGTTTGACCAACGATGTGCGCGTCAAGTTTCTGTACAATTTCACGAGGAGTAAGTTCCTTGAGTTTTGTATTCATTTGGATTCCGGATTGAAGAAAAGTGGGTTTACTCGCATGGAATTTCTTCCACGTGAATGTTGGAATTCGTGTAAATGTCGATTTCAGCAGCGATTTCCAATGCTTTACGGACGATTTCAGTCGCTGTAAGGCTGGTATTTCGCAGAAGCGCACGGGCGGCCGCCACCGCGAAATTTCCGCCGGAACCGATTCCGAGCACTGAGTCGCTAGGCTGGATCACATCGCCGTTCCCGGTCACGAGTAACGTGTTTTTCGCGTCAATGACGGTCATTAACGCTTCCAGCTGGCGCATCGCACGGTCGGTCCGCCACTCTTTGGCCAGCTCCGTCGCAGCACGCGGAACGTTTCCGGGAAAATCTTTCAGTTTGGCTTCAAAACGTTCCATCAGAGCGAAAGCGTCGGCCGTGGTTCCGGCAAAACCGCACACGACTTTGCCGCCTGCCAATCGACGGATCTTCTGTACATCGTGTTTCATGATGGTCGAACCAACCGTCGCCTGACCATCGCCGCCAATGGCCGCAATTCCGTTCCGACGGACTGTTAAAATGGTGGTTGAATGGGATTTCATGGGGGGAACTCTGTTTGTTTTTGGTTGTCAATTTTTAGTTGTCAGTTATCAGTTTTCAGTTGTCAGAATGAACTTGCAGCTGAAAACTGAAAACTAAATTTGGCGATGCAGAAACGCTGACTACTCATACGCCCGGGCCAGGATCTGGATCGGGTGCAGGACCGGTTTGGTGGTGTTATGCAACATTTGAAGTTTACACGAGCTGCATTCCGTGGCTCCAATCTGAATTTGCGGGTTACGGAACCAAAGCTGAAGCGGGCGGCCGATTTTCAGACTGGACGAGTAGTGCGACGCCATCATGCCATAAGTGCCGCCCATACCACAGCAGCCGTGTGGGGATTGCATGATCTCCACTCCGGGAATGAGGCCCATCAGATGAACCGAGGGAAGCCCGATTTGGAGCGCGCGCAAACGGCACGGAGCGTGATAACCGATTTTCAGGTTAAGTTGTCTGGTCGGCATTTTCAGGATTTGAAGCAGGTGCAGCTTGTACAGGTACTCGCCCACATCGTAGCAATGGCGTGAAACCAATGCAATGTCCTCGTTTTCAGGATACGTTTGAGGGAACTCCCAGCGAAATGCCAGAGCGGTGGTCGGTTCCGTCACTACGACATCGTAACCCTGTCGTACGTAATCTGCCAAAAGAGCCGCGTTGCGGTAAACCTGCTTTTGGACATAATCACTTCGCCCGAGCATCACGGCAGAAATACCGCTTCCCTGCTGTCGCTGTGGAATGATGAGCGGAACGTGGCTGTTTCGAAAAACGTCCACAGTCGCTTGGGCCACTGCCGTTTCAAAATGGTTTGCGTAAGTGTCGAGGAAATAGACGGCCCGTCCCTGAATTTTGGTCAAACTGTCACCAAAAACGGGATTTTCATCTGCGCCAGGCTCGCTTTTGTCAGGCCTGACCAGCTGCGGGTTCCGCTTTATTTTCTCAAGGTACGATTTGTTTTCCAGATGTGGCAAATGCCGGCCTTGTGCCACACCGAACATTTTTTCCAGGAACCACCGAAGCAAACCAACCCGAAAAACCAGATTTGCGAGCCACGGGAACCGGCGGAAACGTCCAACCCAAACATCCAGTCGAACGAGTGACGATTCGTAAAAGTTCAACCCTCGCGCTTTCGCCCAAGCCTCTTCTGCGCTGCGGACCAGGAAAGGAATATCTACACCGGACGGACACTCTATCCTGCACGAATGACATTGGATGCACCGATGGAAGATGTTACGAAAGGAATCGTCTCCCAGTTCGGAAAGTTCAAGCGTTTCGTTCAAAAGACCTTCCATTAAAGCAACTTTGGCACGTGGAGATGAAAGCTCATTGCAGTCGTATCTGGCGATCGGGCAGGCTCTCCTGAGTGTATCGGTCCCACGGCATTTCCCGCATCCGTTGCAACGGGAGGAAATTACCTGAATTCTTCCGGAATCCCATTCCAGCCCCAGACTGGTGAGGGAGTTCAGAGTGTCTCCGGTTTCAAAATTCAGATCTTCATTGCTGGAAACGTCCTCCAGTGTGCCTCCGGGCGAAATATCGTCGAAAACATTGCCGATAATTGCCCGTACTTTCTCCCGAACGAAAATGATGGAGTCGTTTGTCCTCTCCTCGCCGGAATCAGGGGGATCATCGAAAATGTTTCCGCTTTCTCCATCGGTTACGGAATCGGGCTTCAACCCGGCGAGTTCATTCTGTTGATCGTTTTCCGCCGATTCGCTTGGATTTTCCTGAGGAGGGAACGGCTCGTTCGGACGAAACGCAAGGCGCCAGGCCAGTTCAGGCGCTTCGGCCGTCTGGGGAATTTCCGTTCCCATTTTACCGGGTTGAAAAAGGGTTTCAGGGTCGAAGATACGCTTAATCGCACAAGTCCATTCGTATGATGGATGCTCAAAAATGGGAAACCAGTATTTCCAGCTCAGCCCCATGCCGTTTTCGGTGCCGATGGTCCCGTTCATGGCGTGAACAAGCCGGTAGTAATCCGACGCAAAACGCAGAACACGGGCGGCATCTTCCGGGGAGTGAAGGTCGGCGAGCGGCTGAAGCCGGACCTGACCCTGGATCGCGTGGGCGTAAAACGCGGCTGTAAGACCGTGTTTTCGAAGTAGTTCCTGGATCTTCAGGAAAAAATCGTACAGTTTCGATGGAATGACCGCCGCGTCCTCCACGATGGTGATACGCACGGGTTTTCCCTTGCCGAAACGCATGGAAGGTTCGAACGTGCCGGCCAAGCCCCAGAAAAACCCGGCTTCCGCGTCATCCACAGAAACGATCATTTGAAACGCCAGATCTTTCTGACGGATCATCAGTTCTGAAAGGGACCGCAGACGATTGTGCATATTGTACTGAGTGGTATCGGAAAGCTCCACGAGCAGTACCGCCTCAGTTTCCGGAGGGAACATGGCATCAAACCGAACGTCCCGTTCCGAGGCGAGATGCAGGTATCGTCTGTCGATCAGTTCACATGCCTCTGGATGAAACGGCAAAAGCGCAGGAACCGCCCCCATCGCCTTTTCCATACTCGAAAAAAGCAGAAGGACTGTCTTCCGGATCGGAGGGATTTCAGGGAGCTGTAACTTTACCGCAGTAATAATTCCCAGGGTCCCTTCCGAGCCGGCGACCAGGCGAGCCATGTTCAGGGCATTCCCGTTCTGAATGTTGGTCCTGTACCCCATTTTGTCGATGACGCGCCGGGTTTGAGGAAGGTCGTGCTCTCTTCGGTATTCGCTCAAAAGGGTGGCAGTTTCACGAATCAGCCGTTTTTTTTCATCTTCGTGAGATGAAGTATCTACAGGGTCAGATCCCTCTTCCGCTCCCTCCGGTTCAGCCAAAAGTTCCTCTGGAATCGGTTCCTGATTGGAAAAAGTCACGGTGTTACCACTGGCCGTGACCATTTCCACCTCCAGAAGCCAGTCAGAAGGCCGGCCAAACGAGAGCCACCGGCTCCCATAACCGTCTATGGAAAGCAAACCTCCAACCGTGTTGGACCAGGATTGACCCGCTCCAGGGAGAATATGGCGCTTGTAAGGGCCCAGAAGCTCGTTCAGGCGGGAACATTGCATGCCGGCCTGAACATGCAGGATATTTTCTTTCGGATCGTAGTACAAAAGCCGACGCATAAAGCGCGACATATCGAGAATGATCCCCTCACCCAGAGGCGCTCCGGAACAACTGCTTCCTGAACCGCGAGGATGGACGCTCAGACCGTTTTCGCTGGCATAACGCACGACGGAAATGACATCCCGCGTCGTTTTGGGACAGACAACGCACAGCGGCTGGACCTCGTACAGACTGGCGTCCATCGAATACACCTGCGTTTCCGAGGTGTTCGCCAAAACATCGCCGTCGATCAATCCGCGTAAATCGTCCTGAATTCGTTCCCGTCGTGGGTCGAGCATAAAATGATCCTTTCTAATCTACATCATACCCGAAACCCGTCAAATTACAACCCCCCCTCCGGAAAAACCCTTATGTGAGAAAATTTTTCATACAATTTTAGGTTTTTTTATCTTTTTTTGAGATTTTTAAGTTTTTTCGCTTGATTTTTCAACGTTCGGTGTAAAATAAAAAATAATAGAGGGTCAAGTGCAAGCGAAAAGTAGACAGTTGAGTGCAAAATTTTTGTCATCGGGT
>JAUMVK010000064.1:0-17883 GCA_030530205.1 Thermoguttaceae bacterium
CTGTCTGTCATTGAAAACCCCTTTCCAAAAGAATCGATTTGTCCGTTTTGAATCATCGTCCACCCTCGGCGGCGACTTTAACGAATGAAGTTTTTGACTTTTTTGAAGAAAATTCCCACCACCCCCCTTGAAAAAAATTTTATTTGTGGTATAGTTAGAGCCAACATCAATGAGAACGTAGCTCAGTCGGTAGAGCAACTGACTTTTAATCCGTAGGTCATGGGTTCAAGTCCCATCGTTCTCACTTTGTCAAGCCCTGGCAGGAGTCAGGGTTTTTTTATTTTAAATTCCATTTCTGCTCTTGACTTTTTTGCCATTAATCTTTATACTATCTGCGTATATTACCAAAATCCAACATTTTACGGTCCTTATATGTATAAAATTTTTCTTTGTCTTCGTTATTTGCGGACGCGCTACATCGTGCTGGCGTCGATCATCAGCGTGATGCTCGGCGTGGCCACGATGATCGTCGTGAACAGCGTTATGTCCGGGTTCGCGAACGAAATGCAGACCCGGATCCACGGAATTATGGGCGATTTGACGGTCACCAGCACGAGTTCCGATGGTTTTTACGATCCGGAAGGGCAAATGGAACGGATCCGCGGCGCACTCGGCGACAAGGTGATCGGTATGACCCCGATTTGCACCACCGTGGGTGTTCTGACCTACAAAACGCGTATCCTCGACGTCGATGGCTACGAACGTGAGGCGCAGCTGACCGAGCAGGTCTGCATCGTTGGCGTCGATGAACGATCCAAAGCGAGCGTGGGTGATTTCGGCAAATTCCTCCAGCATCCGGAAAACCGGAAAGCGCTTTCATTCGATCTGCGCGACGGCGGGTACGACACGTTCGAGGGACAGGAAAACACGCAATCCCGCGGCGTGCTGGACAAGATTTTCCCCGCGAAGGACCGCAAGAAAGGAAAGCTCAAAGAGCGCACCGACATGAAACGCGCCGGCTGGCAGCACCGCCGGGACTACTACGGCGAGCCGATGAACGGTCTGGAGATCGTGACGAACCCCGAACTTCACGTCGAGTCGAAAAACACAAGCGCGGAAGACCTTCCAACGATGAAAAAGGCGGAAGAGGACACCGCCCCGGTCCTCGATCTGATGGACGATTCTTCGTCCGGCAAAACACTGAGCGACCACCCGATGGATAATCCGCCGGAAACGCCGGTCAACCCGTTCCTCGCCGCCGAGAAAAAAGAATCCGGGGAAAATGGGGATCCAAAGGATTTCGATCTGAAAGAGTCGCTCGACGTTATGGGCCAGTCCGAAAACAACGAGCAGGCCGAGAATGCTGCGCCAACGGAACCTGACCCGTTTGGCGGCATGGGTGACGACCCGTTTGGAGGACAAGACGGCGGTGTGTTCGATCCTATGAAAGAGACCCACCCGGGAATCATCATCGGGATCGGAATGGCCATGTACCGTTCACCCGACGGAACCGACAAATTTTACCTTCTCCCAGGGCGGGACGTTATGCTGACGTTCCCCGATTGCAGCATTCGCCCGACCGGTGTGACGGGGCACTTCACGTGCGTGGACCTCTACGAAAGCAAAATGAGCGAGTACGACAGTCAGTTCGTTTTCATTTCCATGCAAACGCTTCAGGAGTTGCGTGGTATGCCGAACAAGGCGAACCAGATCCAGATCCAGCTCAAGCCCGGCTCCGATCTGGATGCGGCTTGCGAGGAACTGCAGAAGGTTTTCGACCCGCAGCTTTTCATCTGCAAGACGTGGCGTGACGACAAAATGCCCCTGCTTCAGGCGGTCGATATGGAGATCGCGATCCTGAACGTTTTGCTCTTCATGATCATTGCCGTGAGCGGGTTCGGGATCCTTGCCATTTTCTACATGGTCGTGACGGATAAAACGCGCGACATCGGGATCCTGAAAGCCCTCGGCGCGTCGTCGTGGGGGATCATGAGCATTTTCCTCATGTACGGCCTGGCCCTCGGGATCGTCGGCGCCGGTCTGGGAATGATCCTCGGTCTGGCGTTTGTCCTGAATATTAACGAAGTGGCCGACTTCCTGAGCTGGTGCCTCGGTCATGAGGTTTTTTCGCCGGATATTTATTACTTCTACCAGGTCCCGTACGACATTTCACTCACGACAGTGGGCTGGATCGTCGGCGGCGCGCTCTTCATCGCGGTCCTGGCGAGTGTCTTCCCCGCGTGGCACGCTTCAAGATTACAGCCGGTGGAGTCGCTGAGGTACGAGTAGGAAAAACGAATAATGAATTAACGAATAATGAGTGGATCACCAACAGCCATGAGTATAATGCAGGTTCATGACCTCAAGAAAAGTTTCACCAAAGGACCCAACACCATTCCGGTCCTGAAGGGGATCAATATGGAGGTCCGCGAGGGGGAATTTCTCTCTATCATCGGTCAAAGCGGCTCGGGGAAAAGTACCCTGCTCCACGTTATGGGACTTTTGACACATCCGGACAGTGGTGAGATCACATACCGCGGCGAGCGAATCGATAATCAGAGCGAACGAAGACGTGACCACTTGCGAAATCACGAAATCTCGATGATTTTCCAGTTCTACCACCTTCTTCCCGAGCTGGACATTGTGGAGAACGTACTGACGCCGCTGATGATTTCTGAAGGGTACTGGAAATTCAGGTTCAACGCCAAAAAACATCGTGAACGTGCGAAAGAACTGCTTGACCGCGTTGGGTTGGGACACCGGCTCAAGCACCGGCCGAACGAACTTTCCGGCGGCGAAATGCAACGGACGGCCATCGCGCGCGCCCTGATCAACTCACCGACAATTCTGTTGGCTGACGAACCGACCGGAAATCTGGACCGTTCGACCGAGGGGGGAATTATCGAGCTTCTGCGCGGACTGAACGAAAAAGAAAAACTCACCATCGTACTGGTGACGCACAACCCATCCATTGCGGCCGATGCAGACAGAACTGTCTCGTTGATGGATGGGGTAATGGAGTAACGCGTTACAATTTACATCCGGCGGCCCATTGCGGAAACGACGAAAGAATCCGAGTCCTCATCGACTCCTTTGAACTGCGGCATAAGCCACAAATGCGGGTATTTCGTCTTCATTCCACCAAGCTTGATCTCAACCATCACATTGGTTCCGGGCTGAGGCATGGTCACGGCATACTTCCAGCCAGTTCCATCCTGCTCCAGGATCCGGAATTTCAGATCATCCTGATTGTCCCACTCTTCGGCGGTCGTAATCGGGGAAAGTTCATTCGTCTTGTAATACCAGTTTGCAGTCCCCGCGTTCACCACGGCCGTGATCTCGTCCATCGAGGAAGCCGTCGTCGCCGCCAGTGCCGCGTGCGAGACCGTTGTTTGCAGGGAATGGTACGTCAAAAGCATTACCGAGACCTGAAAAAACAGGAAGAAAAGCAGCATTAAAACCGGAAAGATCAACACCAACTCTATCGTCAGTGAGCCCTTTTCACGCCGCGAAATTTTTTTATTCTTCTTCATGAATCCGTCTCCAGATCAGATTTTCGGTGTGGTAATCTGGGAAAGAACCATGGAGCCGCTCTGAATTGTCCTCACATTAGCGAATCGGGACAAAAGCCAGTAACGCCCATACGCTTTTTCCGCGTTTTCAAGTTTCAGTTCGACCGCGATTAACGTTCCACCGGCAGGAGGCATTTCCGCTGTGTAGTAGTTCCAGGTATTCCCGGAATCGGACGAATACAGAAGCCGATACTTCACAGCAGCCGTATTTCCTGGAACCGTGGCCCATTCCGAGGCGTTCCTCGCCTGCTCTACCGTTGCGTCACGAAAATAGTACCCTTGAATTGCCGCGTGGATCGCCCCCTCAACTTCGGGCTGAACCGGGTTTTGAGCAAAAGCTGTGGTCGCATCGAAAACCGTCACACGCAGGGCCTGGTATGTCGTCATCATGATGGAAACCTGATACAACAGGACAAGCACCAGCAAAATAATCGGCAAAAGCAGGATCAATTCCAGTACAAACATTCCTCCTCGCGGACAGGAAGAACGCTTGCGGGAACATATCGGACGTAAATTTTCGAAGGATTCTCTCATCCTTGGACTCCTGAAACATACACTGAGTCTGTTCACAGACTTTCACTTTCAGTATTTCGGCCAATATTTCAAAAAAAATCCAGCAAAACCGGGAAATTTTGCACAAAACAAAAAATCTTTAGAAACAGGCATGAAATAATAAACTGCATAGCCCAAAATACCGATATGAAGAAAAAGATTGTGTACCATAGTACCACTATAGACTTTTTCAGGGCTTCAAATTATGGATCAGAATCGCGTTTCATCTCCGCGTCGTGGTGGATTTATGACGATTGGGCTGATTTTGTGTTTGATTGTCGCCTTGACGGTCGCGGGAGTTCTTTGGAACTATCAATACCTGACTATTCAGAGTGTGGAAATGGAATGTGCGGCCCGCTCGGCGATCCAGGCGGCAATTAACGATTTAACCCCTGCCACATCCATTGAAAAAGTTCTGGAAACCCCTGATAACAGCGAAGTCACGGGTACAACGCTTAACAAGGTACTCGATGTAACTTATGCCCAACAGAATTCCGGCAATCCTTTGACTGTCAGCATGGCGGATTCTGCGAACCGGATTCTGAAATTCCAGCAGAAACACAAGCTTGGAATTTTCAGTGGTACCCTGAAACAGGAAACTCGTTCCGGGATTGAGAGCAAGTCCTTTACACAATATTATCAAATAAATGGAAGTGCCGGAAACTACACTTTCAATAAATGCACATATTAGATTCTGGAATCGCAGGCGGTAAAAGGAGTCGCCAAGCCGAAAAAACCTGAAAGGTTTCCATTATGAACAGCGATAAAGAGCAAAACACCGATTTCGACATGAACCAGACAATGGTTTTTAGCGAAAATACTCATTTTAAGCCTGGAACAAAACTCGACACAGGGGTTTATGAACCGGCAAGTAAAGTCACCGGTCCTATGGCCGACTCGACGCAACTGATGGCTGAACTCTCCAAAAAAGAAGTAGAGTTCCAAAAAGCCAAAACGACTATTCATGGTGAAATCCTGAACGCAATGGACCTCAGCCGTGTCAGCGACATGAACGACGAGCGGCTGATCGCGCACATTCAGAGAATCGCCCAAAAGGTCCTGAACTCACGCAAGGAAGAGTTCAAGGACATCGACACAGAACGGCTTCTTGCGGAACTGGTCGCAGAATCTTTCGGCCTTGGTCCTCTGGAAGTCTTTATGAAAGACCCGGAAATCACGGATATTTTGGTTAACGGGCCCGAAGAAGTTTACGTCGAAAAACACGGTGTTTTGAATGCCAGCAATGTTAAATTCGCCGATGCGAATCACCTGATGCAAATCATTCAGAGAATCGTCGCGAAAGTCGGCCGGCGTGTTGATGAACAGACCCCTATGGTAGATGCCCGTCTTCCCGACGGAAGCCGTGTGAACGCGATCATCAAACCGTTAGCGATCAACGGCCCGATTCTTTCCATTCGCCGTTTCGGAAATACCCCGCTGGCAATCGAAGACCTGATCGCCTTCGGTTCCGTGCCACAGCCGATCGTTCAGCTTCTGAAGTCGGCCGTAGAAGGTAAAATCAACATCATGATCAGCGGCGGTACCGGTTCCGGCAAAACGACGCTCCTCAACTGCGTCTCGAAATTCATCCCTGCCGGGGAACGTCTCGTGACGGTCGAAGACTCTGCCGAACTGAAACTTCAGCGTCCCCACGTCGTTTCGCTGGAATCCCGAAACGCGAACAATGAAGGGAAAGGCGAGGTAACGCTCCGTGACCTGGTTCGTAACTCACTGCGTATGCGCCCTGACCGAATCATCCTTGGCGAGGTCCGCGGCCCGGAGGCCCTTGATATGCTTCAGGCAATGAATACCGGTCACGAAGGTTCACTGACAACCATCCATGCAAACGGCATCCGGGATTCACTTTCCCGTCTGGAGGTTATGGTCAGCATGACTGGTTTGGAAATACCGGTTTCCGTAGTTCGTCGTTACGTGAGTTCCGCGATCACGCTAGTCGTTCAGCTCGCCCGTTTGCGCGGTGGTGTACGTCGAGTGATGAGTGTTGCAGAAATCACCGGTTTTGAGAATGATGACTACAAAATCAACGAGCTGTTTTACTACAAGCAGCGCGGCGCTGATATGATGGGACGCGCGATTGGAAACTTTTTCGCGACTGGAAATAAACCTGAATTCCTCGAACGCCTGAACAGTCAGGGCATCACGCTCCCTGAAGATTTGTTCACCGCCCGGCAGTTTTAATAAAAGGGAAACCTGACGATGGAAATGTACTTGCGCGCTCTGAATTCACTCCTGCGCAGCATCCCGCCCTGGGGAATCGCTCTGCTCGCTATGGCGGCGTTTTTCATGATTCTTTTTGGGATCATAAAGATTGTGTCCGCCTTCCGCAGAAAGCTGACGCCAGAAGAACAGAAAAAACGTGAAATTGAGCTTGACGAGGCGGAAACGGTCTCCAAACTGACCCAAAACGACAATCGCAACGCCTTTGATCGCTGGTTCGCCCAGATGCTGGAAGAGGGGAATACCAAACTCTCCCCTTTCACCGCCTCACTGTTTATTTTGGCGACATTGATCCTGACCGGTGGTCTGGTTCTTGTGCTGAGCGATAATGTACCGCTTGCACTCGGTACAGGGATCATCTGTATGGTTTTACCAATGGTTTACTGGCTCCTCCGACGTTCCTGGCGTCTGGGGCAAATGCGAAAGCATCTCCCTGAAACCCTTGAGGCCATCGGCGACGCAATACGCGGTGGTCTGAGTTTGGAAGAAGCCATTCAAATGACTTCCGAGCAGATCGAAGATCCGCTTAAAACCGAGTTCCAGTACGCGAACCGCCAGCTTCAAATGGGGCAATCTCCCTCACTCGTTATGGAACGTATGGCGCACAGGATCCCGATTACAGAGTTCCGCCTTTTCACAACGGCCGTCATGGTCCACCGTACCACAGGCGGTAACTTGGCCCAGCTTGCGGAACGATTGGCACGTTCATCACGTGACCGTCAGGAATTTCATGGGCACCTTAACGCCATTTCCGCTGGCAGCCGAATGTCCATCATCGGTCTGGTTATTGTAACGGCTCTGGCGGTTATGATTTTGTGCGGTCTGGATTATACGTACCTGTACCGTTTCATCATGAACCCGTACGGGCCAGTCCTTTTGGGAATTACGCTCGGGCTCTTCGTCATCGGCGGTTTCTGGGCGTGGTCCATCATGCGAGTAAAATATTAATTCGTTTGATAAGGTAGAACAAAGAAATGATCGCCTTGCATTTTATACCTGTTTTAGCGGCTGCGGCCTCCAATAACGAGACACTGTTCATGATGATCGCGTCAGGCGCTGGTGTAGCCGTGCTCGCGTTTCTCGTTTTGTCCTTGCTGTTTCCCAGGTCCAAGCAGAAATCCGAAGACGACGAATTTGTGGAAGAAAACGGCATTTTCGGGTCTCTGACCCCCGGTTTGGCAAACGTTATTCCTGAAAACGAGAAAGAAAACCGGGAATTCCGTCAACTGCTCCGTCAGGCCGGTTTTTACAGTTTCAGCGCTCGTAACTCGATTTATGCGGCACGTCTGGTTCTGTTCCTGCTTCCGATCTTTATCGGTATGTACATGGGCGTCCTTTTCCCGGACCTCATGCTACAGTACACGTGCATCGGTTTATTCGTCGGCACAGGCCTTTCCATTATTCCACGACTTTATGTTTACTGGGTCCGTAAAAAACGTATTGAACACATCCGCGCCGGGATCCCGGACACAATGGATATGTTCGCCATGTGCGCTTCCGGCGGTATGACGATGAACGAAAGCCTGGAACATATTGCCGATCAGATCTACGAGTACCCGGAACTTTCGCAGGAATTGTGTATCCTCCGTCGCCAGATCGAGCTTGGGTCACTGGAACAGGCGATTAAAGATTTGATGGAACGTGTGAATATTCCCGAGATGCGTCAGTTCAGCTACCTGCTTCTGCGCAGTTCCCAGCTCGGCAATCAATCAAATACCGCTTTGATCGAACAGGCGGATCACCTCCGCGCGATGCGGCGTCACCACGCGATGGCTCAGGCAAACAAGACACCGACAAAACTCGTTTTTCCGTTGATGTTTTGTTTCGCACCAGGAGCATTGATCCTTATGCTCTCACCCTCGCTGATGACCATTTACGATTTCATGGCCTCCAAAACGATCCAACCGAATGCCATCCAGAACGCTATTGAGGCAAATAGCCCCCTGGTTGACATCAACTCTCCGAATCTTTCAGGAAATACTGCCCCGCAGGAATAATCTTTCAGGGCCATTTCAAGGAAAATATATCATTTCCCCCCTCCTTAAAAAGTTTTTTGGGGAGGGGGGTATTCCTTTTCCTGCCATTTGTGCTAAAATAGAAAGTTAGTATTTATTTCCTTACTACACATAAACAAAAATCAGTTTCGGAAAGGAATCAAATGTCCATCAAAGTTTACATCAACGGTGAATACTTTGCCAAAGAAGATGCGAAGATCAGTGTGTTCGACCACGGGCTTCTGTACGGTGACGGCATTTTCGAAGGAATGCGCGCCTATTCCGGCAAAGTCTTCCGTCACCAGGCGCACATGGACCGCCTCTGGAATTCCGCCCGCGCCATCGCTCTGGAAATTCCAATGACCAAAGAGCAAATGATGAAAGCCGTCGATGATACGTTGGCGATCAATGGTCTGACTGACGCTTACATTCGTCTGGTCGTAACCCGTGGTGCGGGAAATCTTGGGCTGAACCCGTACAACTGCTCGAATCCCCAGGTGATCATCATCACCGACAAAATCACCCTCTACCCCCAGGCCCTGTACGATAACGGGATGGAAATCGTCACCGCCAGCACGATCCGTATGCCTGCCGCCGCTCTGAGTCCACGCATCAAGTCGCTGAACTACCTTAATAATATTATGGCAAAGCTCGAAGCTAAAACCGCCGGCTGTGAGGAAGCGCTGCTTCTGAATATGAAAGGCGAAATCGCGGAATGCACCGGCGACAATATTTTCATCATCAAGGACGAAGTGATCTACACCCCTCCGACCGACGCGGGGATTCTGGAAGGCATCACACGTGGCGCAGTCATTGACCTGGCGAAAGAAATGGGTTACGAAGTGCGCGAAGTCGCCCGGACCCGCCACGACCTGTACATCGCGGACGAATGCTTCCTGACCGGTTCTGCCGCGGAGCTGATCCCGGTGGTGAAGATCGACATGCGCCCGATCGGCGACGGTAAAGTCGGCCCGGTCACCAAAAACCTGATTGCGCACTTCCGCGATCTCATCGTCCGGTAGTTGATTATCGTGCGGCGGTTTCAATGGCAGGAAACCGCCGTTTCTCTTTTTTTATTGATGGGACGATTTACTCTTTGATTCTCTCCCCTCCCCCCCTTTCTTAATTTGAAATCTGCGCTATAATAATGGTTTGACTTTTTGTTTCCATTTCCCATTTTATTCAGAAGAGGTTTTTATGTCCTCCAAAGCTCTTCTTCAGACGTCGCTGAATTTCCCGGTCCGCCGTGGCAAGGTGCGCGACATTTACGATTTTGGCGATGAAGTCCTCCTTGTCAGTTCCGACCGCATCAGCGCGTTCGACTGGATCCTTCCTTCCGGGATCCCGGACAAAGGGCGCGTCCTGACGCAAATCGCCGCGTTCTGGTTTGAGAAACTCGGTGAAGAGAACCACCTCATCACGGTGGACGTGGATCAAATGCCGTGTCTGGACGGTGTGGACGCCGCCACGAAAGCCGACCTGGCTGGGCGCTCTACCCTCTGCAAAAAGTCGAAGGTTTTCCCGGTCGAGTGTATCGTTCGCGGCTGCCTGACCGGCTCCGGCTGGAAAGAGTACCAGAAAAGCCAGACGATCTGCGGAATCAAACTTCCGGAAGGGCTGAAAGAATCTGTCCGTCTGGAAACGCCGATCTTCACGCCGACCACCAAGGCCGAAGAAGGGCACGACGAAAACGTGACGTTCGAGCAGATGTGTGACCTGATCGGGACTGAAGCCGCCACCGAGCTGCGCGACCGCAGCATTTCGCTCTTCCAGCGGGGCGCAGAATATGCCGCCAGCCGTGGGATCATCATCGCCGACACGAAATTCGAGTGGGGCGTCCGTGACGGTAAAATCATCCTGGTCGATGAAGTCCTCACGCCGGACAGTTCCCGCTTCTGGCCCGCCGACGATTACGAAGTCGGGCGCAGTCAGAAATCGTTCGATAAACAGTTCGTCCGTGACTGGCTCCTTGCCTCCGACTGGGACCGCCAGAGCGTTCCGCCGGCGCTTCCGGAAGATGTGATCGCGAAAACGCGCGAAAAGTACATTGAGGCCTTTGAACGGCTCACCGGGAAGGAATTCCCCTGGAAATAACCCCCGGTATTCGTTCGATCCCATGAAGCTCACGTTCCTCGACCAGCCCGCCGGTCTGTTTGGTGCTTATATTTTCCACCGTTACTCCTCTACGTGGGACGCGCGCTACTGGACCCTTCATCCCGAGTGTGACCCTAAAAGCCGGGTAGTGGGCGGGCCCTTTATGTACGCGTTCTGGCACGAGTACATTCTACTCCCGGTCGCTTTTTTCGGGCACTGCAAAGTTGCGACGATCACCTCGAATCACCACGATGCGGAGATCATCACGCACCTTTCGCGGCACATGGGGTTCACGATTTTTCGGGGCTCCACGAATCGGGGCGGAACTGAGGCGCTTCGGCATTTGCTGGCCGTAGGAAAAGCGGGGTATCACCTGACCATGATGCCGGATGGCCCGCGTGGGCCTCGCCGTCAAATGTCCCTCGGAACGGTTTATGCCGCATCCAAATCGGGCTTTCCCATCGTCGCGTCTGGCATGGGGATCAGCGTGGCCTGGCGCTTTAATTCCTGGGATCGTTTTGCCATTCCAAAGCCATTTTCACGGGTACGGACAGTATTCACGGAACCGCTTTTCGTCCCGGACCACCTGAAGCGCGCCGAGCTGGAAGAGTATCGCGTCGAAGCGGAACGCCGACTCACCGAAGCGACGCGCATTGCCGAAGAGTGGGCGGAATCGGGCGATTTTCGGCCAGGGGAGATGGTTCTGGACCATCGCCCCATGCAGCTCAAAAAATACTTCCAGGAGGAAAAAGCCTCCCTACAATAAAAAGAGGATTTTTTGGAAGATTTTGATTGAAAATCACCTGAAATGTGGTATAATAGAAGATAGAATTACGACTTTTTAAAGAAAAATGGGCAAAAACCAGGGCATAGAGGCATACAGAAAGAAAATCCTTTGGGACTTTGGGAGTTATCTCCCCAGTATTTTCTTTCCGTTTTTTATTGAGTATTTTTTATTTACGTAATGTCGTTTTGTGAGCGGTCCCATGAATAACTTTATGGAAACCATACGGTTCTTTTCTCCAAAGGATTTCGCTACGTTCGAAATGCTGCAAACGGTTCACCTTGTGGCACTGGATCGTTCTCTGGTTCCTGTTCAGGCTGAACTTGATGAAAATCAGTTGGCCATTCATTACCCGCAATCGGAAAATCTGCGTTTTGGTATTCCATGGACGATTCCGAACTTTGGGAACAAAATGCTCACAACCGGGACACTGGCGCCGACACAAAATCCCTATTGGCTTTCTATCGAGCTGGCGCGTGGTTTATGCGCTTCGATTCGAAATCAGGCTTCGGACTGGGAAACGCTGGGACTGGTGCCCTCCGAAGAATTCTGGAATACCATTCAGGATGCGGGGCGTTATCTTTTTCATGCGATCAAACTCTCGTACAATCAGGAAGAATACGACCCGGAAATCGACAAATACGCGAATTACTCCATGCAGCTTTGCATGAAAGCGTCGATACTTCTTGCCAGAACGTACATCGAACGCATCCTTTTGCTCAGGAAGCTGGCCCAACCCGCGACGGAAGCCGCTATCGCGCTGAAAAAGGAGCTGGACCTCGAATACACCACCGAAAAATCGCTCATCGAACAGGAAGATAATTTTGACGAGGATCGGGTCTCTCAGATGCTTATGGAGATGGAAACCAGCGATACTCTGGGTACGATGCCTGATTCCGGGAATACTCAGGACTCCTCCCTGTATGATGCGCCGCTTGACATTTCAGACGATGACACCGCGATCCACATCGTAGAGGCAGTTCCTCCCAAGTATATCGGCGTTCATCTGGATTACAATATTCTGGAAAAAGAGACCAAGGATATTTTCTTCCAGACATTTAATCACGTTAATATTTCCGTTTCATGGCCGCGAATTCTTCAAAGGCCCGAGATTCTGAACGAGTACGACCAGCAAATAGACTGGTGCGTCAGTAACGGCTTCAGTGTCACAGCTGGACCAATCCTGAATTTCTTCCCGGCCCATCTTCCCGATATGCTCACACGGTACATTGGGAATTACGAGGTTATTTGCGACAAGGTGCGTGATTATGTGTCCCTTTTGGTTAAACGTTACCGAAATAGAGTCTCCACGTGGGTGGCAACGTCCCGGGTGAACACATATTTTCCGCTTGGACTGTCACTTCTGCAGCAGTTGGATCTGACGATCAAAATCGTTGGCTGGATCCATGAATTTCAGCCGACCGCTGAGGTTCTCACCTCGCTTGATATGCCTTGGGGTGATAACGTCCTCCCGCCTCCGTATGGAGTGGAAGATGAGGATAGTCGGGAATACCCAACGATCATCTGCGCGGACTACCTTTTACGATCCAGAAACAAAATCAACGGTTTCCAGCTGGAATTCAATATTGGTTACAGGAATCTCGCGACTTATGACCGACCGCTTCTGGAGTGGTCTCGCCTGATTGACCGATGGTCCCATTTTGGGGTACCGCTTTATCTTCAGATACGTGTACCGAGTTCCAGTGCGCCAGACCGAAAAGCGATCGTTTCTGAGCCGCCGCTTTGGAATGGCTGGACGATGCGTTATCAGGCGCTTTGGGCCTCTTATGTTCTCCCGATTCTTCTGGTCAAGCCGAATGTTTACGGGGTGGACTGGTGTGTTTTCAGAGACTATCGGACCCACGACTATCCCAACGCGGGGTTGATCACAGGGGATGGCCGGGTCAAGAAAGCGCAAGTTGTTTTAGCTGAAATATTAAAATATTTTATGACTGAAGCGGATTAAACGATTTTGAGGGATATAAATTTTACCAGATTTAACATCAAATCAAAAAAAACTTATATATTTTCCCTTAAACGACGATTCCCTTATAAAATTCTGTTCTTTTAACAGAAGATTTTCAGGTTTTATTGACAAACTGAATACAAGAATTAGCCGTATAATTAATTTTTATCCTTCAGAGAACCAATGAATAATCAATCCAAATTCGCATTTCTGACTGGCGCCACTGGAATGTTAGGGGCTTTTTTTATGCGCGAGCTCCTCGATTGTGGTCAGAACCTTGTCGTTTTAGTGCGCCCTTCCCGAAAAAAGAACGCCGAAGAACGCATTGAAGACATTCTGACGCTGTGGGAAACTCCCCAGAAAAAGTACCCGCGTCCTTTGATTATTCAGGGTGATTTGACCGGAAAAGGCTGGCTGGACGAAAAAGCCGACTGGCTCCGTGAAAATGTCGAAACCGTCATCCACAGCGCCGCGAGCCTGGAATTTTACGGTCAGCGTGACGCGGAACCTTATCGTACCAACCTGAAAGGCCTGGATACGATCCTGGAACTCTGCCGTCGTGCAAACATCCGAAAATTCCACCACATTTCCACGGCTTACGTGGCGGGGAACCGGAAGGAGTTTTCTGA
This sequence comes from Thermoguttaceae bacterium, assembly GCA_030530205.1. Lineage (GTDB taxonomy): Bacteria > Planctomycetota > Planctomycetia > Pirellulales > Thermoguttaceae > RGIG3701. The sequence continues at coordinate 13,770 of JAUMVK010000064.1, forward strand.
ATCACAATGTAATGAGGGCCAAAAATTCCGCAACGATTACGAGCAAAGCAAAATTGAAGCGGAAGAACGCGTCCGAAATTTCGGCTTTGACTCCCTGACGGTTTACCGTCCCTCGATCGTGATCGGCGACACCAAAACGGGTTACACGCCGACTCTCAGCGGTCTTTACGCGGCTCTGAAACTCGTTCATACTCTTGTCGGTCAGCTTCATCTTGGGGCGACGAGCGCCAAATTCGCACTTGCGGCCATGGGAATGAAAGGAAACGAGAGCAAAAACCTCGTTCCTGTGGACTGGGTCGCCAAAGTTCTGGCGCATATTTTCACGCACGAGGAACTTCACGGAAAGACTTATCACCTGACCAATCCAAATCCTCCTCAAATGAAAGTCATCGCGAAAACCATTCAGGAAGCCGTCGAGAAATTCTCGAATCTGGTCCCGGACGCATCTGCGACGGAATGCGATGAGAACTGGTTTGGCAAAAACTTTTCCTCTCAAATGCGTCTTTTCCGTGCGTACCTCCAGGAAGACGCCCGATTTGATTCGAGTAATACGATCGCCGCGGCACCTCATCTCCCCTGCCCGATTGTAGATCATGATTTACTAATGTTCCTTTTCCAGAAAGTAATCGATTCCAATTTTGGAAGAAACTGGTGTTTGAATTGATATTTTTAACATCATCCATCACACTTTTTTTCCTGGTTCTCATCATTGATCTTGTCCACTATGGAGCCATGTACAGTTTTCTGTACAAAGTACATCACAAAGGCTGGAAAAAAAACCAAGAACTGTATGAGCCTAAAGCTGCGGTCCTGTTGGCGCTTCGGGGGGCTGATCCATTCCTGAAATACTGCATTCAGGGGCTTCTGCGGCAGGACTATCCCAATTATACGGTTTTTTTCATGGTTGATTCCGATCCGGCTATCCCGGTTGTGGTGGATATTCTGGCTCAGGAAACGAAGGTTCGTCCGAGATGTAAATGCGAAATTGTCATCGTGGATGAACATTTTGACTCGTGTGCATTGAAATGTAACTCACTGGCCCACGTCATTGAAAAACTGGATGAATCTTTTCAGGTCATCGCGATTCTTGACGCAGATACGCGCCCATTCCCCACGTGGCTCCGTCAGCTCGTAGAACCTCTTTCCGACCAGCGTTTCGCGGCGACATCTGGCCTGCGTTGGTATGTTCCGGAACATAGCAACTGGGGGTCACTTGTTCGTATGCTCTGGAATGTTGCGGCGGTCAATCAAATGGCTTTCAGCCAAATTCCCTGGGGTGGTTCGTTCGCGCTTCGCCGGGAGGTTTTCTTTGAGGGAGGTCTGCTGGAACGTTGGAAGAATACACTCACGGATGACGTGCCAACTTATCCTGTCGTGAGAGCGATGGGGGCACAAGTGCTGGTCAACCCGTCCCTTTTAATGGTAAACCGGGAATTTTGCCATTTGGCTTCTTTTTATCCGTGGGTCAAGCGTCAGATCCTTCTGGCGAAACTCTATCACCCGAAGTGGTGGGTGATCGTCGGCCAGGCGTTTTTCCTTTTCATGCTGCCAGCCACCTCGTTTGTGTTGGCGATTTACGGGCTTTGCCTGAAAAACTGGACATTGTTTTATTGGAACATCGCTTCGTTCCTGCTCTACGTCATCGGGGTCTTCGGAGCTTTTGTGATCATGGACGGGTCCGTCCGCCGCTATTTACGGAAAACCGGCGAAAATATCCCTCGGCAAACAGTTGGGGGACTTGTAAAAACGTCCGTCTCGATCATTCTCACCCAGTTCGTGTACGCGATGGCCATTTGCGGTGTTTTCCGGATGAAAAAGGTCACGTGGCGTGGAATTATGTATCAGATTGGTCCCGGTGACCGGGTTCAGATGGAAAAGTTCGTTCCATACGCCGAAATCGTCAAAGCAACCAAAGCCACCCAAGAAAATGACTCCATGGAGTCGCTTTGATCCCCAAAAACGGAGCCGATTATGACTCCGTTTTTTCTTTGATTCTAACGGAAAAGCTCCGCGATCTCCATGGGCTCATGCACGATCCTGTTCGCGTGATTTTCCCGCAGTTCTTCTTCCGGGCGAAATCCCCACGTGACTCCGACCGCGTAAAAACCCGCATTTTGGGCCGTCTGCATGTCCGTCGAAGTATCGCCGACGTACACGATCTCGTCCCGCTGGAATCCCCATTGGTTCATGATGTACAAACCGCCGGTCGGGTCCGGTTTTTTGGGGAACACGCCGTCTTTCTGACCAACCACCTCGTCAAACGTCCAGGCCCCGAGCAGCTTGGCGACGCAGCGTTCCGTGCAGGGCGCGGGTTTATTCGAGAAAACGCCCTTTTTCACCCCGCGGCAGGTGATTTCGTCCAGAAGTTCCGGGATCCCGGGGTACGGCCGCGTTTTGTGGTCCCAGTTTTGTGCGTACTCGTCTGAGTAGGCCTTCAGGAACTGCGCCACGAATTCGGGATCGTGGACCACTTCTTTGGGAAGGATCCGTTCCATGAGGACCTTGACGCCATCGCCGACGAAGTATTTGTACTGTTCCACCGGGTGCGTGGGGAAGTTCATCCTTGCAAGCGCCGCATTTGCCGCGTCCGCAATGTCCGCCAATGAATTAAGGAGCGTACCGTCCAAATCGAAGATGATTCCACGAAATTTTGTCATTTTTTGAGCCTTTCTTTTAATCGGTTACATTTTAACAGAAATCCGTGGTTTGTCAAGGGCCGAAAAATTTTCCCTCCCCCACTTGCACAAACCGGGGTTTATGTTAATATTAAAGGAGAGAGTATTATTTCCCGCCCGTTTTTTACGAGAAGGTTTCAAGCATGAAAAAGAAAATTTTTGTCGTTTCCCTGTTTTTGATTCTCGCTTTGAGCTTCGGCCTCACTTCCGCTCAGGCCCAAGAAGCCACGCCAACCAAAAAGACCGTCAAGATCCTGACGATCGGGAACAGTTTTGCGGAATCTTTACGCCGCTATTTCCCGCAGATCGTGGCCTCAACGGAGGACTGCAAGCTGGTCATCGGCTACCTGAATATCGGCGGCTGTTCCTTTGAACGGCACTGGGGCAACATTGAAAAAGAAATCGCCGACCCCACCACGCCGGCCCATTTCAAGGAGACGTACTTGAGCAAAATCAAAAGCGAGGACTGGGATTTCATCTCCATCCAGCAGGTGAGCGCCAAAAGCTGGGTTTATGACTCATACCAGCCGTTCGCGGACAAACTGATCGAGTTCCTCAAGGCAAATTCCAATGCGGAGATCGTGATCCAGCAAACGTGGGCGTACCACCCGGCTGAAAAACGCCTCGTGGGTTGGGGGTTCCCCCAGCGTGAAATGTACGAAAAGCTGACCGAGGCTTACAATACCCTGGCGAAAAAGCACGGTCTGCGCGTCATTCCGACCGGCGACGCCGTTCAGCTCGCCCGTGAGACGGAACCGGGCGGTTACGACCCGGCCGACCCGGCCAAAATTTTCACCTCGGACGGCGCCCACCTGAACGCCCGCGGCCAGTACCTCCAAGCCTGCGTCTGGTTTGGAATGCTTTTTGACGAGCCCGTTTCCAAGGTCAAGTTTCAACCGAAAGAGCTGACCGCAGAAGATGCGGCTTTCCTGCGTGAAGTGGCTCAAAAGGCGATCGACGCGAGGAAATAAACGCTCAAACGAGTTTCCTGTTTCCTGAATCACTAAAACCAGCCGGAGCCATGTGTTCCGGCTCCCAGACTTTTCAGTATCGTATTTTGTAAATCCCGGAGTGGAATCATGCCCACGAATCCATTTGACGAAAATCCTTTTTCTCCGAACTCCGAATCCTCCAAAGCCCCCGTTCCTCCGCCTCCACCGGCCAACTCGAACCCCTTTGTTGATCTGGACTTTAGCGCTTCCAACTCGCAGCCGTCTTCGAAATCCTCGATCCATTCAAAAGCCAAAAAGCAGGAATCAAAAAAGAGTTCCGACAGCGCTATCATTTCGCATCTGAGTTCCGTTTTTTCAAAGTCAAAATCCTCCACTTCGGCCAAGCCTCAACCCCCGAGTCCGGATCCCTTTGACTTGGGTGCGGCTCTGGCTTCCGCTTCCGCTTTAGCGCAAGCCCCAGCACCTGCTCCTGCTCCTGCTCCTGCT
>JAUMVK010000018.1:0-73965 GCA_030530205.1 Thermoguttaceae bacterium
TTTTAGGTTTGAGTGTGTTTTAAGTGCAACAAACTGTCACTGACCCCGCTCGCCATTTCATTTTTCCAGTGCAATCGCTTTGTCCGCGATGTCGTGGCGGCACCACGCGCGTTCCCAGTGGATCTTGCGGACGGCCTCGTAAGCGTTTTTCTTGGCCAGCGCGATGCTGTCACCGAACGCGGTCACGGTCAGCACACGGCCACCGGCGTTCACGACCTCGCCCTTTTCGTTGACCTGCGTTCCGCTGTGGAAGACCTTCACGTCGGGCATTTTCGCGACTTCTTCCAGCCCGTGGATCGGGAAACCGTACTGGCATTTTCCCGGGTAGCCGTCGGAGGCCATCACGACGCCGACCGTCGGACGCGGATCCCATTCCACCTCGCCCAACTGGTCGAGCTTACGGTCGATCGTCGCCTCCATAATATCGACCAGGTCGGTCTTCAGGCGCATCAGAAGCGGCTGGCATTCCGGATCGCCGAAGCGCGTGTTGTACTCGAGGACCTTGATCCCCTGCCGGCCGATCATCAGCCCCGCGTAGAGGACGCCGGAGAACGGACATTCCATGCGATTCATCACGTGGACCGTCCGGACGAGAATATTTTCCTCGATCCAGCTCAGGGACTTTTCATCCACCAGCGGAGCGGGGCAGTAGGCGCCCATCCCTCCGGTGTTCGGACCTTTGTCGCCGTCGTAGGCCGGTTTGTGGTCCTGGCACGGCGGAAGGGTCAGGATCGTTTTGCCGTCGGTGATCGCCAGAACGGACGCTTCCTGACCGTCGAGTTTTTCCTCGATCACGAGTTTCTCGCCGGCCATGCCGAACTTTTTGTCGATGGTCATTTCCTGCACGGCGTTGAGCGCTTCTTCGCGGTTCTGGCAGACGTAAACCCCTTTTCCGGCGGCCAGACCGTCAGCCTTCACGACGACCGGAATGTCGTCCCGGTTTTTGAGGTAATTGATCGCGGCGTCCGCATCGGTGAAAGTCGCGAAATCGGCCGTGGGGATGAGCCCCATTTTGAGCGTGTTCTTGCAGAAGATCTTGCTCCCCTCAAGCTGGGCGGCGGCTTTGGACGGGCCAAAAACCCGGAGGCCTTCGGACTTCAGGGCGTCCACGATCCCGGCGCAGAGCGGCTGTTCCGGGCCGACCGCGACCAACTCCACGTTATTCTCCTTGGCGAACTGGATCACTTTCGGGAAATCGAGGGGATTAATTGCCACATTTTCCGCGTCGAAGAAGGTCCCGACGTTTCCGGGGGCCACAAACACGCGGTCCACCCGGGGACTCTGCGAGATTTTCCAGGCCAGAGCATGTTCACGACCACCGCCGCCAATCACCAAAACTTTCATGAAAGTCTCCCTTGAATTAATGAAGAATTATGAATTGCGAATTATGAATTGCAGAAGGGGAGGTCTCTCCAAACCACCGTTCATCATTCATGACTTTTTCATTTTAGCATTTCTTTCGTTTTTTACCAGAGGGGGGGAGGAAATTTTTTGCTCAACGTTAATGGGGTGCCGGGACTCTGTTGAAGGAAGGAATTTTTTTCCACTTTTTTTACTTTTTTCAGAAAAAATCGCGGAAAATTCTTCCCCACTCCTTGAAAGATCGTTTCGGATTTGTTATACTAGGGGTAATTCGTTCGTTTGATGCAAGAGCGCATCTCCCCATTAACCATTTCCCGCCTTCATCTTTTTCAAGGAGATTTGAATGTCCGTTCCTCAAAACTCAATGAAACGTCGTGAATTTTTGAAAACCGCCGCCCTCACCGGTACCATGGTCTCCGCGCCTTCGGTGATGGCCGGCAAAGTCCTCGGCCTGGACGGAAACACCGCTCCAAGTGAAAAAATCATCTTCGGGACCATCGGCGTGCGCTCCCGCGGCTGGGGCGACCTGCAGTGCTTCCTCAAGCATGAGAATATTCAGTACGTCGCGAACTGCGACATTCGGCGTGACCAGCGCGAACGCAACATGGAACTCGCCAAGCAGCTGTACGGCGACAATTCGTTCAAGACGTACGTCGATATGAACGAGCTTTTGATCCGCGACGATATTGACGCGGTTCTGATCGCAACGGGCGACCGTTGGCACACCATGGCCTCCATCACGGCCGCGAAGCACGGAAAGGACGTTTACTGCGAAAAACCGCTTTCGCTCACCATTGAGGAAAGCCGGGCACTCGCCAACGCGGTGAACCGTTACGGGATCATCTACCAGGCCGGGACCCAGCGCCGTAACATCGGGAACTTCATGCTGGCCGCCAAGATCGTCCAGAGCGGCAAACTGGGCAAAATCACGGAAGTTCACGCCAACACGCTGTGGCCCGCCACGACGCACGACTGGCTCCCCGCTGAGCCGGAACCCGCTCCGAAAGACGTCGATTGGGATAAATGGCTCGGTCCGTGCCCGTGGCGTCCGTTCAACCAGACGTACATCAACGGCGGCTGGCGTGGGCATTTCGATTTCCATGGCGGCGGAATTCTGGAATGGGGTTCCCATACGGTGGACCTCTGCCAGTGGGCTGCGATGAAAGACGATACGGCCCCGGTCCGTTACGAGCCGCAGTTCAACGAAGACGGTTCCAAGGGTGGTGAAGTCCATGCCTGGTATGCGGACGGCGTGAAACTCGTCATGCGCTCTTCAGGCTGGCTCGGTCTGGGAACCTGCTCGGCCCGTTACGTCGGCGAAGAGGGCTGGATCGAGACGGGTGACTCGGGAAGAATGGCCGTCTCCAACGATGCGCTGCGCGGCGAGCTGAAGTACTTCGGAATGCCGGGTACGTCGCCGGATACGCACATCGCGGAGTTCATCGACTGCGTGAAGACCCGCCGCAACCCGGCGGCAAACGCGAACGTGGCGGCCCAGTCGCACATCGCGTCGCACTGCGCGTACATCGCGTGGCAGCTCGGTCGTCCGGTCGAATTTGACCCGGTGAAGGAAGAATTCATCAACGACGCCGACGCGAACCGGATGAGAAGCCGCGCCTACCGTGACGGTTACACACTTTAATTTTCTTGGAATTTACTAAACGAACGGGGTCAGTGATGATCCCGTTTTTTGTTTGATGTGATGGATTCTTCCGGAACAGCCGCCCGTGCGTTGCAGGTGCGGTGTGGAACGGCAGGGAATTCACTTTTTCAAATTATCCGGTTCTTCCTCTGCCATGTCCTCGGGAGGAATATCTTCCTTTTCAAGTTTTTTGAGAGAGGGCATTTTTGAAGTGAAGCTTAGGTCCAACACATCCAGGTTGCCCTGCAGTGTCAAAGTTTCCAGCTGGAGCAATTCGGTTAAAGGTGAAAGGTCTGTGCCTTTTTGCCAAGTCTGTAAAAGTGAAAGCGTTTTCAAGGATTTGATTTTTGAAATATTCACAATATCCGCATTGTTTAACGGAACCGGGCCCGTAATATGAAGCCCCTCGATCTGTCTGTTTGCGGGAAGATCCTTTAAAAAATCCGGGGGGAATGTGGACCCTACCAAGGATAAATAATTACACGACGGATAACATTCCGGCGGAATATCCATTGGTAATGTACACCTTGCGAAATTTAGAGCGTCGAAATGGAATTGGGCGAGTTTCCTCAAATCATTCAAATCAAGGGTCATATCACCAACAACAAACTCGCAAAACCCCCATTTCTTCTCCGACAGAAGATCCAGGGCATCCCGCAATTCACTTGAATTGAATACAAGACCGGAAAAAAAGGATTCACCGTTATTATACTCGATGGCATAACACCGTACGTTCAAGCGGGGTTTATCAAATTCATCCCAGGGCCTGTCCGCATATTGACGCAAATGATAAAAGACGCCCTGTTTTTCCCCTTGTTCGTCGTAAAGGAAATAACTGTCGGAGGACCGCGGAACAAGAACGTACGCCTTTCCCTGGATGTACCAGTTGTATTTTTGACCTTTGGTTCCTGAATGTCCTCTCAAAACAAACCACAGGGAAAAAAGGGATACTAAGATCAGGATACAAAGTAAAATGATCCGTTTCATATTATTTCTCTGGAAATACGTGGCCTTTGAACCAGCGTGTAAATTCAGTCGCTGGCCATCTTTACCGCCTGACGAGTATTCTCGCCTCTGGCGGAAAAACGTCCTTGACCTGGCCCCTCAGATCCCGGAAACAGACCACGTTTCCAGCTTTTTTTTGCGTGGTCAGACGATTGATGCGCGAAAAAGCCTGAAGAAGAGAATCGGACGAGATGTCGCAGTCCAGCCAGAGCGTGTTCAGGTTTGCCGTGGTGAAGCTGGTCAGGAACGGGTTCACGACGAGAAGCAAGTCGATTTCCCCGAGCGTCAGACGGCGGGAAACGTCCAGAACGTATTCCTGAAAGCGGGCGCCGATAGAGCTGAAACTGGTCCCGAACCGCGCGTTATAGTCTTCCGTCACCAATTCCCAGAAGTCGCGCCGGCGTCGATCGACCACGGTCTTTCGCGTTTTGGGGGTGGAATCATAAACTGCGGCGATACGCAGATCCCGACCGGTTTTGCGTATCTGGCGAAGCAGTTCCACGTAATAATTCATCGCGGAAAGCTCATCCTCGACGGCAAGGATCGAGCCGAAACGCTGGTTTTCGGTTTTCTGGCTGATCGTTTTGAATATCTTCTTCGCGATCACGTGAATTCGGGTCGGTGAGATCATCGCCCGGCACTCGTTGAGCGCGTCCACCTCCGGGATGCCGCTTCTCGTCCGGACGTTCTGGTTGAGTTCATACTCGATTTGGAGGGGCAGAATGTTTTCGTCCTTGAGGGCCTGCGAGAGTGTGTAGGAGTAAAGCTCCTCGCCGCAGAAACTCCGCTCGAATTCCGGCACGGCAGCGCTGGTGAAAAAGTAGTGCTGGGAGTTGGGGAAAACCCGCTCGATGATGGCTTTGCGGTCGGAATTCAGGGCAGACTGGCAGTCGTCGTAAATGAAGACGCAGTGTTTTTTAATGGAGTCAAAGTCGCGAAGTGAACGCATAAAAACGTCCAGCTTTTGCAGCGTCGTGGGAATCAGAACGATCTCCGGCTTGTGGATCGCGGGAAGGAGTTTTTCGATCCCAAGTCCCAAATCGATGAACGAATTTTCAAGACGTTCAAAATTCCGGACCGCTCGCCAGTTCAAACCGTTCCGATTGACGAGATAAAAGGCTTTTTTCACACCGGGAAGCTGGGAAACTAACAAGGCTGCGCTGAAGGCGGTGAGCGTTTTACCCGTCCCGGGAGCGAATTGGACGAAACCTCCCGGAACGACCGACGGCAGACCAAAGCGGGAACTGGTGCGCGAGGCAGACTGGAGGATCACTTCCACTGCTTCACGCTGGTACGGACGCAAATAAATCGTTTTTCCTTCCCAGTCCTCGAGAGTAAAACCCTCGGGGACGGTCAAAGAATCCTGGTCAGAAAGACGGAAAAAAGGAAATGAATTCATGGGATCGTAGGGCTTGCAAACCAAAAATCAGTTTTTCGTCGCTTCCTGCTCCAGAATTTCCAGAACGATTTGACTGAGTTTCGGCTCCGCCGAGTTGGCCGTCTCGATGATTTCCGCGATATTGACGGGTTGCAGTGCGTCCGGCAGGCCCATGTCGGTGATGATGGAAAGCCCCAAAACACGCATTCCCGCATGAACGGCCACGATGACTTCCGGGACCGTGGACATTCCGACAGCATCCGCGCCAATGGCTCGCAGGAAACGGTATTCCGCACGGGTCTCAAGGCACGGCCCCATCAGGGCGACGTAAACCCCGGTGTGGATCGCGTAGCCGTTTTTGCGGCCGATCGCCATCGCGGCGTCCACCAGTGAGCGGGTATAAGGTTCGCACATATCGGGGAAACGCGGGCCGAGCTCGTCGTCGTTGATTCCGACGAGGGGATTCCCGCCCATCAAATTGATGTGGTCTTCGATCACCATGATGTCGCCGCGGCGGAACTGGGGGTTCATGCCGCCGCAGGCATTGGAAACGATGAGCAGGTCGCAGCCTAGCGCCTTCATGACGCGCACGGGGAACGTGATCTGCTGCCAGCTGTAGCCTTCGTAAGCGTGGATCCGGCCTTCCATCGCTACGATGTCCATGCCGTTGAATTTCCCGCAGACCAGTTGACCTGCATGGGTCATGGCGGTCGAAGCGGCAAAATGGGGCAGATCCGCATAGCTGAACGTCACCGGGTCGGTGATTTTGCGGGCGACTCCACCCAGGCCAGTGCCAAGAATGATCCCAACTTTGGGCGTACCGTTCCAGCTCTGACGAATGGCGGCTACGGCTTCTTCAGTTTGTTTACGTATATTTAGCATGAAATTTCCTTATAGGCGATTGTTAAGTAAGGGATTGCGAACAAAAACCTGCCAAGTCAGATCTCGTTGTCAAACTCATTGAAATCTTCACCTTCATCGTCGTCGGTGTAATCATCAAAGTCCGACGCGTCACTGTCATCCATATCGTCTTCAATCAGGAGGACTTCTTCGTTCAACGGCATGTCGCCGCTGCAGGAATGAATTTGATCTGCCCGTCAACGTCTCCGAATTCTTCTTCGTAGCGAGATGGAGTGCTTGCGGAATCTTCGTCTTCGTCTTCGATGTCTTCATCGTCGATGCGAGCCAGTTCTTCGTAATCCTCATCGAACTCGTCTTCAAAGTCCTCGTCGAAATCATCGTCGAAATCGACAAAAGTCAAGAATACCTCGAAGAAATCATCATAAGTCTCGACTTCCTCGAAAACATCGTCATCCTCTTCGTCCGGAATATCCTGGAGGTTGTCGTCGTTGTCATCGTTGTCATTATCTTTATCATTATCATCATCATACGAGTTGGTAACGATCAACGGTGGCACATCGCTTAAAGTGAAAACATTTCCGCTTAAAGGTGAAATAAAATCAGGCAAAGAAAAGAAATCTTCCTGAGATGGTTCAGTTTCCGGAATATCTTTCTCGTTTTCCCGATTGGAATCCGGGGTAAGAAGAGGCATATAACCGGGCGCCACATGTGTCCAGATTGACGAGAACGTCTCGGATTTCACAGGTTTCTCAGGTAAATTTGGCAAAATAATCATTTTAAATGTCCTCAATACTGTGTAAAAAAATAAATAATTCGTAAATTACCGACCAGGAATTGGGCCGTAAATATTTACTCCCGCGGCGGTGGATTGTAGAACCGGCGGCGATTCGGATCAATGACTCGCGCAGGTGTTTTGTTTTCTGCAGGTTTTTCTTCCGGTTCCTCCTCATTTTCAGGCTGCTCGTTCTTTTTCCGGGTGAAAAGCCCCACAAATCGTTGAGTCATACTCTGGATTTTCGGTTTTGCCGATTCGCTTAACTGGGAAACACCTTCGTTCAGATTACTTCCCAGACGGCTCATGCCCTCGCTTATTTTTTCGCTGATTTGTCCGCCAAGGATTCCAGCGATTTGCGACGAACTTTCCTTTAACTGTTTCCAGTTTTCGGCCAGTTTGTCCGCATCAGCCGAGGTCAGGGCAGGACTCTGTCGAACCTCTTGTTTGGGTGTGTTGGACACTTGAGACGCATTGGAAGGTTTGCGTGGTGCGGGCTGCGGCCGGGTTTCCTGTGCTGACTCGAATTTCCTTGCGGTCGTGGAAGAAGCCATTCGGTATTGAAAACCACCGGGCTGCGGCGCGCTTCCCGGATTGGAAACCGGTTTTTTCTGAGGTAAAGGTTTGGAAACGGGAACGGAATGTGTTTGAACGCTTTCCGTCGGTTCTTCCGATTGAAAAACCTCTGCTGTTTCTTCCAAAGGCTGGTCCGGTTCGGGGACTGATTCGGGAACGGCTTCGGGAGTATCCTCGAAAACTGCCTCGGGTTCAATCTCCGGCTCGGTGGTTGGTTCTTCCTCTATTTGAGGATTTGGTTTGGCTTCTTCTTCTGGTTCGGGATCGACTTCCACAGCCTCCTCTGCCTTTGGCTCCTGAACACTCGCAGCCTGATTCAGGAAAGTGTTGGAATTTCCGAGTTGAAGCAAAACCAGCGTGGAGTCATCGTAACGGATTTCTCCAGCGGAACGCAGCGCGTCGAGTTCCTGTCCCCACATTTCCTGGGTCAGATTCCAGAAAAGGTCCCAACACGGAAAAGCCTGGGTTTCATAGCAGCGCAGAAGCCATTGGGAAACGGCATCTGTGGCTAAAATGACCAGATCCCCTTCCTGGGCGAGAAAATCGATCGGCTGAAACTGGATTTGATCATCACGGCCAAGGTCTTTACTCCCGATCACGATCGGTGGCATATCGAACTCGGAGGATTTTGTGAGCGGAAGTACACGGTAAAGGTCTGCTCCAGAAAAAGATTCCGAGTCAGTACGCCCGGGACGGACGTGGAAAAGGCACGAGTCGCCAATGCAGTGCCCTTTCACGTGGAAACATCGGCGGCCAGAATCAGGGTTTTGAAGGCGATTCCAGAGATTGGAACCAGGTTTGGGCGGAGCGATTTCCCGGACCTGAACCCATATAAGCGTGGAAAAAGCGCCAGAGGCCATTTTGGGACGTTGAAACCAGGAAAGGTTTGACGTGTCGATCGACTGTTCCCATTCCAGGCGTAAATTGGAAAGCCAGTGTGCAAAATCGGTCTGATTGGTTGGATCAGGGCGGTCCTGAAGAACGTGTTTCGTTAAAATATTGGACCACGCGGCGGAAAAAATCGCCGAGGAAACACCGTCCGCCACAACCGCCAGCCCAGTGGAGTCACTGACCTGATAGGAATCCTGATTCTGCTCTGGGCTTTCCGGATCTTTCGGGTAACAAAAAGACCGGTTTTTGAATACTGTCATAATAAATCGCCTTGAAAACGCTGACACTCCATGAATGAACGGTTCTATTATACACAAGAATGGGAAAAAAACAAGAAATTAGTAGAGAAAAAATGAAAAAAAGAGGAAATTTTTTGGAAATGATTACGTCTATGACGTTCAATTCCGAACAGAGAATTTGTTACGGCCACAGCTTTCGGGGAAACACGGATCAAAAGAAAGGTTTCAATGGGACGATCCGTGCTTCCCTGAAAAGTCAGGTGCGGCCGGGCAAATGGTCAATGGGCTTCTTTCACTTCACCATCGATCAGGTATTGGAACGGAAATTCCGGTTTGGCCGTGAATTCCACCGTGTCTCCGTTGAGCTTGAAGGGGAACGGGGCCACGACGTGGTGATGGTCGTTCCACTCCATGGAAAGGGCCGCGGGTTTACCGCTCAGACGCAGGCGCAGCGCGATCGGAACCGCCGGGTTGATGTCGGCCGCGTGGCGCATACCTGGCACGCAGCTCACCGAATCGGGCAGAAGTCCCGCGGACGGGCCTTCGGTGTAGATTTGGCGCTCGGCCGAGTTTGTGATCTGCTCCGCGAGCCAGCGCCAGACTTGAGCTTCCTGGGAATCTTGGGCAAAAACTTCCGCCAGATCGAGCAGGGCATACGCGTAAACGGTCCCGATCCACTGCACAGGGCGGCCAATCCAGTTCGGGCATTTCCAGTTGGTCGCGCCCAAAACCCCGATGTACGCGCCGTACTGGAACGGCTCGGGCGTGGTCGGATCATCCCAAAGGTAAACGTACGTCGCGCCTTCCAGCGCCCAGCGTTCTGCGTCTTTGAGCCAGGCCGGATCGCCCGTCGCCCGGTATGCCAGCACGCACGACCGGATCGCGTAGGCCGCCGCCAGAGGGTCGGGGGTGTGAAGCGGCATTTCCCAGCATTGCGCTCCGCGAGCCACGTGGAAGCGACGGCAGAGGGCCAGCGATTCCAGCGCGGGATCCAGGAATTTTTTGTCCCCCGTTACGGCCCAGGCTTGCAGTAGGGCGAAAATTGGCCGGGCGTTGATTCCAAGCGCGGTCGATTCCCAGTGGGTCACGTCGTACTTGCCGGCGTAACGCCAGTAACCGTCCGCGCCGCGGGTTTCGAGCAGATTATTCACTCCTCGGGCCATTGCAAGCCAGCGGGCCGCCTGATTCCGCACGAAGAAAATCGTCCCGTTCCCCACGTGCGCGCCGCCATAGGCGAACTGAAAGTCCGGTACATCACCGCCAATCCGCCAGAGAGCCGACGCCTGATCGCAATATGGAGCCGATTTCCAGCCCGCGCAGTGGCCCCAGCCTTCGGAAGTGTGGAGAGGTCCGTTTTCCATCTGTTCACGGTAAAGCGCGAAACGGTCACGCCCGGTTTTTCGCGGCGAATCGGCGTCCGTGGCCGCCATTTCGTGGAGAATTTCCCTCCAAAGCCCGAGCTTCAGGAACAAGGATTCCTCTCTGGTAGGGAAGAATTCCAGACGGACCGTCTGTTTCTCCTGATTTTCGGCGTTCTGGGGTATTTCGAGCGAAATCAGCGCGTCGGGCGTGGAGTCGATGTAATTCGGAACGGCAAAAACCGGCTGGAATTTCGGGTTGGACCAGCGCAGATGAAACGTTCCGTCTTCCGTAAGGAGCCCGATCCAGTGTTGCGTCAGGAAGTGAGGCTCAGGCCGGATCCGCAAATGGTCTGTGGTCCAGAAGTCGGCGCGGGAGGAACTCCATTCCCCCTTTTCGAGGAACTCAACGCCCGGAACGACCGCGAGATCCATCCGGCCCGGGACGCGAATCACAGGGAGGTCCTGCGAGCCGTCCACCTCGAATTCCAGGAAGGACGCGCGCCCTTTATTATGGGCTTCGATTGGCATTTTAGCAAGATCCAGATGGGTGAGCGCGGCGATTTTCCGGCCTTGGCGGACCAGAAACGCCATGGATTCGTCGGGGGCGACGCAGAAATCGAATGTTTCACCTTTCGTGACGTGCCAGTCGGACGTGATCTCCACGTCGTGAACGACTTCCAGGTCCCGCCGTGTTTTAGGCGAATCCGGCGCGGAAACCTCCCAGACGCACGAATCCACCACCTTTTTCGGGTCGGTCATGTACGTAAAAATACGCGTTTCGTTGGGCTTGAACGCTTCCTCGCGGCCGTTCACCGTGAAGACCGCGGCCTCGTTCTTCGGGTTGGTGACGCCCAGACGCAGTGCCTGCGATTCTTTCGGAAAGGAACCGGATTCTGGCGGATTCAGAACGGAGTCCATGGGAAGGACCTCCACTTTCGGTCCGACCGTCTCGAGGGTCCCAAACTCGATCTTTTGAATTTCCACGAGGCCTTCCCCGTTGGCGGGGTCGATGCGCCAGCGCCGGATCGGGAGCTTGAGGTTCAGTTCCAGGTCCACCATCCGCCACTCCTTCGAGTCGGGAGAAATACCGGTTTCGGAGACTCTTTCCACGAGTTCCTCGGACATGCCGGGGTGTTCGTCGTCGGTCCAGTAGATCCCCTGGAATTTCTCGCCGCGCATTGTAAAGCGGACGAAGAGTTTTCCGGTTGGGCAGTCGGTCAGAACTCCCGGCATGGTGAAGTACGGGTCGTGACCGGTACATTCGATGGACAGTGCGCCGTCCTTAATGCTCAGTTTACAGTCGTTTCCGGTTTCGCAGGGCAAGGATTCCGGGGTTTCAAACGTGAAAACTCGCTGCGGGATCATTCTCTCAGGCGTGACGTGCGTCTGGATCCACGTGTGCGCGTAATCCTCCGCGAACAGCGAGGCGGGAAACAAAACGTAAAGAAGCAGAAAGGCAATTCCCACGGGCGGGAAAAAGGAAAGAAAACGGCGGATTTTGGTGTGGGGCGAGTTTTTCATGATTCAATTCCTGGTTTAAGTTGGTCATTTGGGCCGATAAATGCCGGGTCAGCATGGTTTTATTTTAACACATTTCCACGTCGAAAAAAAGGGGGGGCAGAACAGAAAACCAGAAATGAAAATCCCGGAAAGACGCTCAGCCACTTCCCCTTGACTTTTTCAGGTGATGAATTATAATCAGCACCGAGAAAGGAACCATTCAAATGAATATTTCAGATTTCCCCGCCATTTCGGAAACCGCTTCCCTTGATGAGTTGGACTCTCGCCGGACACGCTTCCTGGATCTCCTGACCGAACGTTTTCCTGACTGGGAAACGGTTCTGCTCGTGAATCGCGTGAACCACCTTTACTTTGCCGGCACGATGCAGGACGCGGTCCTCGTTTTTCAGAAGGACGGCTCACGCAAACTCTTCGTTCGCCGAAGTTTCGAACGGGCCTGCGACGAATCGCCCCTTCCGCGTGAAGAAATCCTTCCGATGCGTAGTTTCCGCGACGTCGTCTCGGTCATTGGGGCACATTCCGGCGTCACGTGCGTCGAAAAAGACGTTCTTACGATCTCCCTGCTGGAAATGATGGAGCGGAATTTCCAAATGACGCGGATCCTCGGCGTGGACCCCATCATCGCGCGGGTCCGGGCCGTCAAATCGCCATGGGAAATGGCCTGGATGGAAGAGTCCGGGAAGCGTCACAACCGTTTCCTGACCGAAACGCTTCCAACCCTTCTCTGGGAGGGAATGACCGAGCTGGAACTGGTCGGCGATGTTTACCGCGGCGCGCTTCTGGCCGGTTACCAGGGAATTTCCCGCTTTGCAATGTTTCAGACCGAGGTCGCGTACGGCCAGTACGGCTTCGGCGACAGTTCGCTCTACCCGACCAGCTTTAACGGCCCCGCCGGTTCGTTCGGGATGAGCGCCGCTATTCCGTTCGTCGGCTCGCGCACGCGCCGGCTGGAGGCGGGAATGAGCGTTTTCGCCGACATTGGGTTCGGAATGAACGGCTACCACACGGATAAAACCCAGGTCTATTTCTTCCGTGGGAACCGCCCAGACGCCCAAATCCCTTCCGAGGCGCTGGACGCCCATGCGCAGTGCATCGAGATCCAGCGTGAAATCGCCCGGCGGCTTGTTCCCGGCGCGATTCCAGACCAGATTTATGCCGATGTGATGGCGAGCCTTTCCGAAGAATTCAAGAGGAATTTTCAGGGGTTTGGTTCTCGTCAGGCGAAATTCCTCGGGCATGGGATCGGTCTTCAGGTCGATGAGTACCCGGTCATTGCGCGAGGGTTTACGGAACCTCTTCAGGAAAACGTCGTGCTGGCGGTCGAACCCAAAAAAGGGATAGCGGGCTTCGGGACGGTGGGGGTGGAGGATTCGTTCGTCGTGACGTCCGAAGGGGGGCGGTGCCTGACTGGCGGGCCGAGGGAAATCATTGAATGTGGGTGAAACGATGGGTGGGGTGGTTCTGGATGATTTCCGCCAAAAAATGAACGAATCTTGTTTAGATTACGTATTTTACTAAGAGAAAAAACCTTAAACGGGCTTCAAGACCGTTCCATTTATGCCTTTTTTAACAAAAATGGGACGATTTTTCTCTTTTTTTTCTAAAAACTCCTGCCAAAAATGCTGGAAGCTCCTTGCGTTTTTGGTGTAATTTGACTATAATTAATAAAAACCGTCAAATATTGCCAAGCCTATTTGAAAATACATTTTTATGAACGAAAACACTCCCGCAATCGGAATTGACCTTGGAACTACATTTTCAGCAATCGCGAAATTTGACCCTTCCGGAGTCGTAATGACTTTGATGAACGCGGAAGGCGACCGCACCACGCCGAGTGTTGCGCTCTTTGAAGCCGGGCAGGCCATCGTCGGAAAGGAGGCGTTGAAAGCGATTTCGACGGAAGCCAATTCTATCGCTCTGTGCGCCAAGCGTGATATGGGAAGCAAAGTCTTTCATCAGGCCATCGAGAACCGCCAGTACCCGCCGGAAGTGATCGAAGCGTTCATTTTGGATAAACTGCGCAAAGACGCGGAGGCTCAAATCGGCCATTTCACTAAAGTCGTTATTACGGTTCCCGCATATTTCGACGAAGTGCGCCGTAAAGCGACACAGGACGCAGGCTACATGGCGGGGTTTGAGGTCCTTGATATTATTAACGAACCCACTGCCGCGGCACTCGCGTTTGGTTACCAGCATGGTCTTTTGGGGCAAAATTCGGCACAGGAAAACGTTCTGGTTTATGACCTTGGCGGCGGTACTTTTGACGTGACGATCATGCGGATGTGCGGTTCCGAATTCATCACGCTCGCAACGGATGGTGACGTACAGCTTGGCGGTTTTGATTGGGATAATCGTCTGGTCGATTTCATTTCTGATAAATTTGTTTCCGAATTTTACGCGGATCCACGTGAGGACGTTTGCGCCCGTGGTAAACTTTGGCGTGAGTGCGAGGACGCCAAGCGAACCCTTTCATCCCGTTTGAAAGCCACCATTACGTGCGACTATCAGGGACTTTCGAAGCGTTTTGAGGTCACTCGTGAGGAATTCGAGCAAATGACGCAGGACCTCCTGGATCGTACCCGCTTTACCACGACGCAGGCTCTCCACGCTGCAGGACTTGAGTGGAGTGACATTTCGCGTGTTCTGCTCGTCGGCGGTTCCAGCCGAATGCCGATGGTGCGTAACATGCTTCAGGAAGTTTCGGGGATGGAGCCGGACTCCAGCGCTTCCGCTGACGAATGTGTCGCGATGGGCGCCGCCATTCATGCGGGGCACATCATTTCGCAGAGTCAGGGAAATCCCGCGTCGTTCAAGATCCGCAACGTAAACTCGCACTCACTCGGCGTTATTGGGATGGACCCAGGCACGAGGCTGCCGCGTGTGGGAGTTTTAATTCCGAGAAACACTACGCTTCCTGTTCGGGTCGGACGTAAATATAAAACTCAAAAAGTGAATCAAAAAAGCCTCCTGGTGCAAATCGTGGAGGGGGAAAGCCCCTCGCCGGATAACTGTACCTTCATCGGTTCCTGCAAGATCCCGAGTTTGCCCCCGAATCTTCCGGCCGGTACGCCAGTTTATGTGATGTTCGAGTATTTGCCGGATGGCCGTTTGCGTGTCGGGGTGGAAATTCCGGACGCAAACGAAAAAGTGACACAGGAATTCACGCGAGAAAACAATCTTTCGAAAACGCTTCTTGATGGCTGGCGGCAGTATATTTCCAACGAGCCGCCGACGGATTACCAGTAATGTACCCGCTCGACGATACGATTTGCGCGATTGCCTCCGCCCGTTCCAAAGGCGGTTTGAGGGGGATCGTGCGCGTCAGCGGGCCGGATTCGGAGGAAGCTCTGAAAGCGCTTGGCGTTTGTATTCCTGAAAATCCGGGGGAAAGGGCGTTCCTCTTTGATTCCGAAATCGTTCTGTCGAATTTGGGTAAACTTCCAGTGCGAATTTACATCTGGCGTGAGGGGAAAAGCTACACCGGCCAGAACGCGGTGGAGGTTCACATGTACGGCGTTTTGCCGCTTCTTGAAAAACTCACTGCGGCGCTTTGTGGGACCGGCCACGCGAGGCTTGCGCAGCCGGGCGAGTTTACGCTTCGGGCGTTTCTTTCCGGTCGTCTGGATCTGACTCAGGCCGAGGCCGTTCTGGGGACCATCGACGCTCAAAATCCGCAAAAACTCAACGCGGCGCTGCATCAGCTTGCGGGTGGTCTGGCTCATCCGCTGTATGACCTGCGGGAGCGGCTTTTCGATCTGCTTGGGCATTTGGAGGCTGGATTTGATTTCGCCGACGAAGACATTGAGTTCATTTCTCCGGAAGAAATCGCTCAAGGTTTACATGAGTGTGCGGCCGTAATTTCAAAAATCCTCGCGAAAATGCGTTCCCGCGGTGGAGGGGTAGTCCTTGCCCGTGCGGTACTTTATGGGGCTCCGAACATCGGGAAAAGTGCCCTTTTTAATGCTCTTACCGAAACCGGGAGCGCACTTGTTTTCGACCGTCCCGGTACGACGCGTGACTACCTGTGTGGTACGATTACGCTTGGAAGTTGCACTTGCCAAATCGTCGATACGGCGGGTGATTTTGGGACGGACGCGGAAGAATTGGGCATTTTGAACGAACGGTCGCAGGAACTCGCGCGTACCCAGCGGGAACTGGCAGACGTGCCACTTTACTGCTTTGACGCCGCGGAATTCGTTCATTCCCGGCTGGACGCTCTGCGGGGGCTAAGGGAGAAAATCAGCGCGGACTCGGTCATCGTTCTGACACGGTGCGATCTTTTGAGTCCGGAAGATAGGGACGATTTTCAGAAGCGTTTCCCGGAAAAAGGACGCCTGATCTGGACGAGCGCCAAAACTCGCGAGGGCGTGGACACGCTGAAAACCAGGCTGGGACAAATTCTGGAGGAGCGTGCAAATGATGAGTCGGACGTCGTGGGCGCGACCCAGACCCGTTGCCGTGCCTCATTGCAGACCGCGCTCGAATCGCTGGAACGGGCGGAAATGCTCTGCGGGACAGAATTCCAGGAACTCATTGCGACGGAGATACGTTCGGCACTGGACCAGATCGGCCTGGTTGTTGGCGCGGTTTACACCGAGGACCTTCTCGACTCGATCTTCAGCCGGTTCTGTGTGGGAAAATGAAAGGTCAGAGGATTTCCCACACAAAACCTGACGATGGTCTTATTTGCTCAGTTTCTGGAACAGCGCGATCTCTTCCGGGTCGTACGGCGTGTGGTCCTCGTGGTACAAATCATGGTGCCAGACTTTCGGCTCGCCCTTTTCCGGCCCCCAGCCCCACGGGAAATGGGTCTGGAGTTTTCCGGGGATCAGGCCCCAGTTGATCGCGCCGACGTTCTGTTCGTGGAAGTACGGCAGGATCGCCTTGACCGTGCAGTTTCTCCCCCGCGCCAGCCACTCTTTGCAGATGATGGGACGGTTGAACGCTTTGTAAATTTCCACGTGCTCTTTCATCGATTCCAGCCCGTTGTAGCAGTGGAAGCTGATCACGTCTGAATTCTCGGCGAGGAATACAGCGATCGGCGTCAGATTGATCCCCTGAATGGCCGACGTGATCGGGGCGGGCGGGTTGACTTTTCTCGCCCAGGTCCAAAGCAGGCGCAGGAACCCGAGCGTCATCCAGCGGTCGCCCGAATTGGCCGGCTCGTTGAAGAGGTCCCAGACGCGGATGCGCGGGTCCTCCCGGAAGAGTTCCATCGTTTCCGTGACGTAATCTTCCATCAGCCCCCACTTTTCCGGGTGGTGCATGACCGCTTCTTTGCCGGGCGTCTGCCGCCACTGACTGTTATGCGTGTAGGGCTTCGGCGCGGGCTGGGGGCCGATCACGCTCGGCTCGGTGCCGCCGTTGGTGAAAAAGTTGAAAATGACCTGGAGTTTGTGCTTCTCGCAAAGGTCGAGGAACGTACGGACGTTGGCGTAGAAGTCGGTCTTCTGTTCCCGCCAGAGCAGATCATGAACGAATATCCGCACCGTGTTGAACCCGGTTTGCGCGGCCAGGGCCAGTTCCGAGTCGATGATTTTCGGGTCGAACGTGAGTTTCTGCCACATTTCGATCTGGTTTTCGGCATACGTCGGCACGTAGTTGCACCCGACGATCCAGGGCTGGGACTTTCCCCACGCTTGGGCCTTTTCGACGGTCCAGCGGCCGTTCGGCTCGAAAGTGTCGGTCGTGATTTTAGCGGGAGCGTCTTCCGAGCGTACAACATTCGGGAGGGAAACGGCTGCCGCAGCGGCGAGAGAGAGACGGAAAACTTCGCGTCGATTCATGGGTGGGACCTTTCGTAAAATCTTAAAGAAAAAATCAGTTGGAAAGACGTTCAGCCCGAGGGACGGCAAAATCGCGCCCTTCAGGTTTTGTGTATTAATTAAGGAAGTTCCAAAAATCTTGGACCTTTTTCCAAAGTGCGAGCGCAGTCTGGTTCAAACCTCAATTTAAACACGGATTTTCAAGGATTATAGGGATTTCCACAGATTGTTTAAAGGGATTTTCGAGTGTTTTTTGTGATTCTCGATCACATCAAACGAAATCCTTTTAATCCATTAAATCCGTGAGAATCCGTGTTTAAATAAAAGGTGGAAGTGAAACTGGCTTGGTGTTTGGAATGGGAGGTTTTTAGAACTCCCTTTAATAGCTCAGCGGGAGCCTCGAAAAACGGGACTCCCGCGGGTAAAATCAACTCACGGACTGGGGTCAAATCACTCTTCGACCCACTCTTCCATGTAACGGGCGAGACTGTGCAGGCCTCTGCCGAGACGCAGCGGGCGCTGGTACGCGCGGAGCTTCGCCATGTTGATCAGGTCCTCGAATTTGCGGAATTCGAGTTCCATTTCGCGGCCGACCGAGACCATGACGCCGTTCATGTTCTTCTCGACGAGCGAGATGTACGCGCCGGAACCGAGCTGGCTCCCCATGATCACGTCGAAGCCCGTCGGCGGCTGGCAGCGGACCTCATAACCAAACTGCAGACCGACGAACTTGATCTTGCCGTAGCCGCGTTTGATGAGTTCTTCCTGGACCAGACGGCCAAGGCGGGAGCTGAATTTGAGCTGGGAGACCGGGTAGTGCCCGAACGTGTCGGGGACCAGGCTGCGGTACTCGTCGTCCGAGATGCAGCAGCGGATCTCTTTCAGCGGGAGGTACTCGCCAATTCCTTCGGCAACGCAGATGACGCCGCACTTCTTGCCGAGCTTGATGCGTTTCTCGACCGTGTCCGCGATGCGGCTGATCAGTTTGTCGAACAGGACGATCTCACGCTGGACGGCGGCGCCGTTGGCGTCCACGATCAGTTCACCCGTCTGCGGACTGTACGAGTCTTCCGTTCCCATCAGGGAGGCGTCGTTGATCACGTCTTCCAGCCCGATGCAGAGCGAAGCCTCACCGGCGATGGCGGAACCGTAGCAGAGCCACGCGGCCTTGCGGCCCATGAGCTGCGCGACGTAGTAGCACTTCGTGGCGGTGGCGTCGAACAGAAGGTTACGCAGCTGGCGGCTCATCAAATCGACGGCGGTGAAGAAACCGAACGTGAAGTCGATGCCTTCGTAGTCGTTATCGATCGTCTTCGGCAGATGAATGACGCGGATGCGCTTGGTTCCCTGCGGGAAAGTGTCCTGGTAAAGTTTGAATTTGGCCGCGGTGGTGAGCGTGTCGTCGCCGCCGATGGAGATGAGGGCGTCGATCCCCAGCGAGCACAGCGCGTCATAAACGGTCTTCATCGGGGCGGTGGCGTTCGGGTCGGTCAGGTCTTCCGGTTTGCCCATGGCTTTGCCCGGGTTGGCTCGTGCGGAACCGATGATGATCCCGCCTTCGGTGCGGCGGCCTTCGAGGTTCATTTTGTCGAGGCGGATGTAAGCCACGCCTTCGGCCAAAACGTCACCATCCTTGTACTCGACGAGATGGGAGTAACCGTTGAGGAAGCCGTAAACTTCGATCCCGGCGCGGCGGAAGCAGTCGGCTGCGGAGCAGATCACGGCATTGGCGGACGGAGCAGGGCCGCCGGAGAACAGAATACCAACCTTTTTGATGTCGGTTTTGACGATTTGGGGGCTTTTCAGTGACATGGCATCTCCAATCAATTAATGGAAGAGTTTTCCCTCCGGCACGGAATCCCTGCCGGTTACTAAAATCCTTCTTATTATACCACATTTAAAGAAAATGAAAAGGGGAGGCGAGAGAGTTAGTTTCAATGTATGGGGACGACGCATCTTGCGTCGTCTGTCGGAGTGCGGTGATACAGCCGCGTAAGCGGCATTTACCGCTGAATCGCGCTGGGTGGTCTCCACGCGAAACCTCCTTTTGATCATCTCATTTTGTGGTCGCTAGTGAAAGCGGCAAATGGGCTAAAGCGCTGTATTGCCGCACTCCACACGACGTCGTCCCCATTGCGTCGTCCCCGCAAAAAATTTTTAAGGACGCGGGGCCCCCCTTTTTCCCATAAAAAAAGCGGGTATAATGGAGTTAATTCCTTCAAAAGTTTACCCTGTTTCAGGAGACGGTCATGAAAAAGTTTTCCCTCCTTTTTATTTCTTTATTTCTGATGATTTCCTCTGTTCTGGCGGAGGAGTCGCTGCACACGCAGTATGTTCGCGCTCTGGAGCCGTGGATCCCGGCCGCGAAGTCGCAGATCCGTTTTCTCGATGACGGGACGGCGATCTACGGTCTGGCCCAGCACGGGCACTGGTACATGCAGGCGCACGACACGGCATTCTGCGCGTTTGCCGTCCTTGGCACCGACCCGGAGACCAACGAGCAGACGGTCGGCATGACCCGCGAGGAACTGCGGCGCACGGCGCTGGCGATGCTTCGGTTTACCTTGCGTTCCCATCTGGCGGGCGGCGGCGCCTGCACAGACGGGATCCCGTGGGGCCACACGTGGATCTCCCCACTCGGTCTGGAACGAATGTCTGCGGGAGTCGAAGCCCTCGAGCCGTACATGGACGCGGAGCTGAAAGAACTGTACGCGAAAGTTTACGCTTCCGAGGCCGATTACCTGCTGACCCTGGAAATCGTCGCGGGACTCGTGCAGAATAACGTCCCGGAGTCCAACATGTGGAAGGGCGCGACGCTCTGGCGGGCCGCGGCGCTGAATCCCGACTCGCCGAATGCCGGGGCGTGGCGCGAAAAGGCCCGGAAGTACTTCATCAACTCCATGAGCACGCCCTCCGACGAGAAAAACGAGGCCGTTTACGACGGGAAGCGCGTCTGCGACCAGTTTGTCGGCGCCAACATGTACGACTCACGCGCCTGCGACCATCACGGCTACCAGAACGTCGGGTACATGAATATTACGCTCTCGAACCTCGCGCTGATCCATTTCTGGTGCAAAGACCACAACGTCCCGGCTCCGGAATCGCTCTACTTCAACGCGCTGGAGCAGTGGAAACTCGTGAAGGCCTGCATGTTCGACGACGGCCGGCTCTTGCGCGTCGGCGGCGACACGCGGGTGCGTTACTGCTACTGCCAGGACTACGCGATCTTTGTCTGGATGCTCGCCCAGGACCAGTTCGGCGACCGTGAGGCGGCAAAGTTTGAGCGCGGCTGGATCCCGCAGGTCGTGACGGAGCAGAAAGCCTCCGCTGACGGCTGGTTCATGAAGGACCGGCTCGCGACGCTCTGGGACCTTTCGCCGCTTTACTTTACGCGTCTGGAAGGGGATAAAGCGTGCACGCTCGCCACGGCCGCGTTCTGGCACCGCGTGATCGACTTTGAAAAGATCGAGGCGAAAAACGTCCCGGCCCTGACCGCGTGGCACGACGACTACCACGGCGCGTGGCTCCAGAAAGGCCCGAACCGGATCGCCTCGTGGGTCTGGAACGGCGCGTGGAAAGCCGGGGGACTCTGCATCCCGACCGACGGCTCCGACCTGGCGGAGTGGCAGTTCAACCTCGCCGGCTGCGTGTTCGGCGTGGGCCAGACGAACATCGCAAACCCGCAGATCTGGAACGGCTTCCAGTTCGACGGCGGCTTCGCGACGTGCGGCAAGAGCCGGATCAATTCGCCCGGTTCGCTCGCCGAGGGGGATCACTCGCCGGACGTCGGCGCACTGTACTCGGCGTTCTGCGCTTTGCCGGACGACCAGACCGTCGTGACGATCCAGCGGGCGCGGGCCGGAATGAGCAATTACCTGCGCAAAGTCCGCGGGCTGGCGCTTTCCATCCCGAACGACGTTTTCAACGGTTTCCAGAGGACGTACTTCACGGCCGACGGAACGCAGACGCTCCGGTCGAATCCCGGAAAGTTCGAGCTGATCCCCAACTCCGGGAAATGGCTCAACGTGGACGAAAAACTCGGCGTGGTGGAGATTTACGGCGGGACCCCGAAAATCGCGCGTCCGGCCAAGCCGCAGGTGGTGATCCAGCACAGCGGTCATCCGGCGATGAGCGAGGGATTTCTGTACTGCGATGAGATCGCTCAGGAAGCCAACTCCGACGTGCGTTTCATCGGCGACCACGAGGTGATCTTCGACTGCGCGGCCGTCGTTTTGACCACGAACGCGAAAGAAACTCAGGCATTTGCCGAGGCTGGAAACGCGAAGCAGATCGCGGCGGAAGACCCGGCTCTGCGTCTGGTTTCGGTCAAAGCCGCGGATGGGGTCACGTACTACATTGCGGTCAATTTCTCGGACGAGACGAAACCGTTCGACCCGAACAAGGCGTTCGGCAAAACCGGCCTGAAACCGATGGGCGAGACGCCAGAAACGCTCTCCGCGCTGGGGATCGGCGTCTGGCGTTAAGAAGCCTCCCTCACCGAGGGGGGTGGCCCGAAGGGCCGGGGGGAGTTAATGGGCGCGTTCACACAACTCCCCCAGTCTCGCTATGCGAGCCGGCCCCCTCAAGGAGGGGCCTTTAAATCAACCATCTTTTTTCAACTATAAACGAAAGGTTAATAATCATGCAGAAAATCGCTCTCGTTACAGGCGGCGGCCGCGGAATCGGTGCGGCAATCGCCGAAAAACTCGGCAAATCCGGCTTCCTCACGTGGGTCAACTACTCGAAAAGCGCCGAGGCGGCCGAGGCCGTTTGCGCACGGATCCGGGAAGCGGGCGGAACCGCGTTTCCGATCCAGGCTGACGTCGGGCAGTACGCCGACATTCAGAAAATGTTCGACGAGATCGAGTCGAAAACCGGCCCGGTCGATGTGCTCGTGAACAACGCGGGGATCGAGATCCGTATGCCGGCGACGGACTACCCGGAGGAGATCTACGACAAAATGATGAACATCAACCTGAAGGGCGCGTACTTCTGCACCCAGCGCGCGCTGCGGACGATGAAGGAGAAAAAGTGGGGCCGCGTCATTAATATTTCGTCCGTCCACGAGGAACGCCCCACCGCGAACCGGGGAATTTACTCCATGACCAAGGCGGGAATGTGGCAAATGACGCGTGAACACGCCAAGGAGTACGCCATGTACGGCATCACGGTCAACAGCGTGGCGCCGGGAGCGATCCGGACGGACCTGAACCGGAAAGTCCTTGAGGACCCCGCATACGAAGAAATGGTTTTGCGCAACATTCCGGCCAAATTCATCGCCGAGCCGAACGACATTGCGGGCGTGGTCCTTTTCCTGACAACGGAAGACGCCCGGTACGTCAACGGCGCGGGGATCACCGTGGACGGCGGCCTTTCGCTGAATTAAGCCGCGAAAACGCCAGTTTTTCCTTTCCAGCTTTTTCTTTTTTTCATTCATTTTCCTGCCCATGAATACCAACTCCTTCACATTTCGTTCCCTCCTTTTGGCGGTCGGGGCGGTTTTGGTTTTGGCCGCGAATTTTCACCTGATGGCCGAAGAAGCCAAACCCCCGAAAACGCACGTGATCCCGCCGGGCGCGGCCGCCTGCGGCTTCAATCAGAAACTTTTTGACGTCGTGCCGACGCTTGAGGACGTTTCGCCAGACCGGCAGGGCGACTACCAGTGGTACAACGGCCAGTGGTGCACGAATCCCGTCCCGCCGATGGAAAAATACTCCATGACCGACGGGGTTCTGACGATTGCGGAAGGCGGCGACCTGGTCAGCTACCCGCCGGATTTCTCGCACCCGGGCAAACTCCCGGTCCTTTCCGGTGAGAAAGGCTTTTACGTCGAATTTGAGGTTTCCACCTCGGATAATGACCTGGACCACTGGCCTTCCGTCTGGCTGATGCCGATCGAAAAGAACCGCTCGCAGAAGGATGCCGTGTACGACGGCGCCCCGGAAAAGTTCGAGCACTGGATGGAACTGGACGTGGACGAAGGAGGTTTCGCGAAGGGAACGACCTCCACCGTGCACAACTGCTGGGGGATCTGGCCCAACTACCATGCGATCCATAACGGGAAGAACTGGAGCGACGATCCGCTGGACCGTACGCAAAAGCACCGCTTCGGAGCGAGCTACGACCCACGCACGAGCACGGTCTGCTGGTGGCTCGACGAGAAAATGATCCTGACCGCCTCGGCGCCGTACGTGCCGGAGATCGCGAAGCGGCAGCACTACTACCTGCTCATGAGTGCCTGGATGCACAAAGAGAAGAAGCCGTACAAAATGTACATTCACGCGGTGCGTGCGTATGTGCCTGCGGAAGAATGACTTGAGAAAAGGAGGAGTCTCGTATGGATATTCAGTGGAAAGCGGTCCTGATTTATTTGTTCGCCATCAACCTGGCCGCGTTCCTGGCGATGGGGCTGGACAAATGGAAGGCCCAAAAGAATGCGTGGCGGATCCCTGAAAAGACGCTTTTCCTGCTCGTGATCCTGGGCGGAAGCGTGGGCGGAATCCTTGGGATGAACCTTTTCCGGCACAAAACTCGCCACTGGTATTTCAAATGGGGCTTCCCGGCGATTTTCATTGCGCAGATTTTTCTGGTTTTGTGCTGGTACTTTGGCCTCCTTCCGATTCCCACCGACCTATTAAATCACGATTAAAGAGGTTTTTAATGATGAGAAACTTTTGCTTTTTTGTTTTCCTTCAGGCCTTCCTTCCGGTCGTCCTTCTGGCTCAGTCCGAGCAGGCGAAAAAGGTCGCGGAGTCCTTCCTCGGCACGCCGCGGGCGAATCTCGCCGCCGACATTCTGGTGAACAAACCGGACTACGTCGTTTACGTCCCGCAGGAGAATTTTCAGGTCCTCAGTGACCGTTACAACGACCACTTCCAGGTGATCGCCCGTGAGGATGGCGTCCTCGTCGCGTTCTGGACGCAGGCGGGCCATGAGTCCAATATTGACCAGCACATCGCGTTTTCCAAGAGCACCGACCACGGTCTGACCTGGTCCCCCGTGCAGGTTCTGGCGGGCAGTCCGAACGTGAAAAATCCGAAGCTCATCGCGAGCTGGCAGCAGCCGATGGTGAGCAAGTCCGGCCGAATTTACGTCCTCTGGAACCAGCAGGTCCGCAACACGTGGTCGCACACGGGCGCGTGCTTTGGAATTTACTCCGACGACTGCGGAGAAACGTGGTCCGCGCCGAAGCAGGTCAAAATCCCCCGCACGTTCAAGGACCCGCAGGACCCGGCCACGCCCACGACCTGGTGCAACTGGCAGCG
This sequence comes from Thermoguttaceae bacterium, assembly GCA_030530205.1. Classification (GTDB taxonomy): domain Bacteria; phylum Planctomycetota; class Planctomycetia; order Pirellulales; family Thermoguttaceae; genus RGIG3701. The sequence continues at coordinate 24,639 of JAUMVK010000018.1, forward strand.
GCCCCTGAGACTTGGCGAGAATGGGAAATTCTACGTCGGTTCCTCCCACCGCCGGAACGCGGGTGAGTGCGCCATCGACTTCTGGCAGTTCGAAAACATCGATGAGGATCCCGAAGTGCAGGACATTAAGATCACGGTCCTTTCGGGCGAGCCGGACCAGGTGCTGAAACTCTCGCCGCCCGGTCAGTTTGGCGAGGAATGCGAGGAGGCCGGGATCGTGAAACTCCCCGACGGCCGGCTTTTCTGCATCATGCGGACGGACGGCGGATTCCCGTTCTGGTCCCAGAGTCGCGACTCGGGCAAAACGTGGGATCGGCCGAAACCGCTTCTGAACCGCGACGGGGGGAAACCGTTCCTTCATCCGCGTTCTCCGTGCCCGATTTACGACTGGAAGGGCTGCGAGGCGGCAAGCGGGTACTACTTCGCGCTGGTTCACAATAAATTCGATTTCACGCAGAAAAGCTCGTGGCAGACGCGCGGCCCGCTTTTCCTCATCGCGGGAAAATTCATGCCGGACGCCGAGCAGCCGGTCTGGTTCCTCGACCCGAAACCGTTCGCGGACCGTCCGACGGGTAATTCGTTCTACACGAGCTACACGGTACAGGACGGAAAGGGCGTTTTGTGGTTTCCGGACCACAAGTATTTCCTCCTTGGCCGCGAAATTGGCCCGGAGTGGTTTGAAGGAATTGATGAGATTCTGAAGAAATAAGCCGTCAGGCTTTCGGACGTTTATTCGATCCACCCGCCCTGAAGCGCGTTTTCGGGGCGGGTGAGGCCTTTTTTATTCTGCGGCGTCACGATGTGCCAGACCTTCTTTTGGCCTTGGGAAGTCGAGAGGACGCGCCGGACCACGTCGCCGGTCCCGCCGGGTTTCAGCCCCTCCGTGCGGCCGTCCCAGAGGGCGAGCAGGTGGGTGGAATGGGCCGCCAGCTGCGCACCGAGCAGGTCGTACTGGAGGACCCGGTTGAAATCCCCGCCCGCAAGCGCAAGCTGACGGTTTTCCGGCAGAAGCGGCAGTTCGACCGTTTCGTCCGCGCGAAGCAGAATGCGGTAAAACGCTTCTCTCGGCGACGGTTTTTCGTTGGAGCCGGCGTCAAAATCCGCCTCGTAGAACTGGATCGGCATCGGCAGGAACGCGGTCAGGCGCAGATTCGGGCGCTCGGTGGCCTTCAGCTCCAGCACGGTCCCGGCGACGAGCTGGTCGGCGCCTTCCGCCAGACCGTCCAGAACGCGTACCGGCTGATTGGCGTCAAAATTTTCCAGAAAGAAGCGGCGGATTTCCTCCCGGAGCCGCGGTTTGTCGGCCTCGAAAAGGTGGCGGTGCCCCGTCACGCCAACGGTGATCTGCGTTTCCATCGCGTGGTTCCTCGTTTGTTGATTTCAAGTCAGGACTGCGCAAACAGGAGTTTGTGCACCTGAAAATCCATTTCCTTCACGTCCCGCGGGTCTTCCGGCTCGAAAAAATGGCGGCGGAACATGATGAAGTACTGCCGCTCTGCCCCCGGGATCTCGTTCCCGCACGGGATGACGATCGGCGTTTCGGAAACGTCGTAGCGCGTCAAAATGAGGCTCTGGGCCGTGTGGTCGATCAGGATCGTGCCGTTTTGGAAGGAGAAAAGGGTCGATTTGAAGTTCCAGTTCTGTACCCAGTCCGTCCGGATGATGCCGGAAAAACCGCAGCCGGGCGCGGCGTATTCCGTCACGGACGACGTATCGACGGCGGGCAGAACGCGCTCCTCGTTCCGGTCGATCAGGTTGGGGACCTGGTTCTCGGCGTGGCTCACCATCCGCAGGCTCCGGATCTCCTCCCAGAGCGGGTTCAGCGTCCGAAAAACGACGCTCAGCGCGTTGACGCCGCTGGAAAGCCAGCTTCCCCCGGCCTTGCGCGGCGAGGCGATGAGGCGGTTTTCGCCCGGCTTTTTGCCGATCTTTTCGCCGGGAACGACCACGGGGTCCTGAAAGTCGCATGCGAAACCCCGCACCGGGCCGAAATTGCGGAAGATTTCGGAACGCAGGGCCGTGAAGCGTTCCACCTCGGGGGCGTAAGCGTAATGAAAGAGCGTCTGGAAATGCGTCTGGGTCTGCTCGGCGAGCGCGTAAAGCTCCGCAAGCTCCTCCATTTTCTCCACGCCGGGCTTTTCGACGTAGGTCGGCACGCCGCGTTTCAAAACGTCCCGGGCGAGAAAGTAGTGCGTGTTTACCGGCGTCGCGATGATCACGGCGTCCACCTTCCCCACAGCATCGAGCGCTTCGTCGGACGTCCGGAACTGCCCCACACCGGCCAGAACGTCGGGAAACTCCCGCTCGGCGCTGGTCATTTGCTCCGGCACGATGTCGCAGAGAAACGCGACCTGAATGTCGTTTTTCATCAAGCGCATGACTTTGAAGTACGTCCGGGCGATTTTCCCGACACCGATAATTCCGATTCTTTTCATGGCCAACTCCTGCGGAGACGACTTTTTAATTATGAATTATGAATTTTGAATTATGAATTCAAGACGACGCTGGAAGCGTCGTCCCCGTACATGCAGATTATACCACGAACCTGGCGTGTTGGGAAGGTCCCCTCATTCCGGAAGCTGCAGTTTTGTATTTTTCATGATTTCCTTGCACCTGACCACTGACGTTTATTTCCGGTTCTCATTCAGCTTTCGGCAAAATTCGATATACTCGGGGTCGGTGAGTAACTTTGCGTACCATTCTTTTACATCCTGGCGCTGAAAATATTCCAGGTCTCCCAAAACCATTTGAAGCACGTGTTTGCAGGCATCTTCTTCCGAGTCAAACAGGTCGGAGACACTCTGAATTCCGAAGTCTTCAATGAAAAAAACCTGCCAGACATTATTCCTGAGCGCTTTAAGCGATATGCAGGCAGGCCGCGCCTCACCGTTAAGCGAAACCGCACCTTCTGGGATGCCTAATTCTTCCAGCGTCTTTTTAAGTTCTTCGCGGTTCATGGATCGGAATTTTTAATCTTTGGGTTTGCGGGGTATCATCTCAAGGAGCCGGTACGTACTTGTCGGGTGGTCCTTATTTTTTACCTCACGCGGAGATGCGGAGCCGCGGAGTTTTTATTTTGGGGTCCGTATCGTCTTTGGCAATTTGCGCATGTCCATCGCTGCAAGGCCGGCCTCTGCTCCTCCGCGTCTCCGCAGCTCCGCGTGAGGCCTGAAAGATGTAAAGGTGGAGTTCCGCATCCGATACTGCTGTTCCTTGATGATTACAAAGTCAGGAAACTTTTTCATTTCCTTTTTTCCCACAAAGCATCTTCAAATGCCTGGTTTTGCCAATACTTTTTTAAAATCTCCTGGTACGGGGTCAGTCCCATGAGAATCACCCTTTGGGTCTTTTCGTTCAGTGGCTTTTCATTCAGTTCCTCGAGGAAAAAAGCCTGCTGCGGTTCCACCTTCTCTTTCGGCATGTGGGCGATGGAAAACCATTCGTCAAGGACTTCACGCACTTTTGCCTGATCAACACCCCAGAAATAAATTCGGGCTCGCGCTCGCCGAAACAGGGCCGAGATTCGCGGAAACAGTTCCTGGTGAGGTGCGTCATCATTCAGGTAATCAAACAAAATGTCCTGCCGATATTTCATGCCGTAAAGGTACAGATTTTTGTCTTTTTCAAACCATTCCTCAAACGGCGGACGGGGCGGGATTTTCTGGTATGCCTCGCGAACGTCCTCAAAATTTTCGGGAAAGTGTTCCCGCAAACTCCCGGCAAGGCGAAGCCCCTGAGTTTCAAGCCGGAATCCCATGCCCAGAGTGACGCAGGTTTTTTCATACATGATCCATCGGGAAATGCTCATCCCGATTTTCCAGTAACGCAGACTGCCGCGGAAGTCCTGATCCTGGATCAAGTCACGGGATTTTTGAAACGCGAGCCGGGCGAAAAGGTCCGCGCGATCGATCCCCGGCAGCGTGGAATTGAAACTGTTCCGGTAATCGATATTCCATTCGCAGCCCTTGCAGTTCGTGACCATTTCGAGGCAGTTCCAGAACTGAGTTCTTCTTTCCCCGGAGATTTGCGGAACGGAAGCGGTTTCATTTTCCAGTATCTCCTCAAGTTTCCACCTCAAATTGTCCCACGCCTCTTCGGAATCCTGTTCCAGAAGTGATTTTCGGGCCTTTTCCAGATAAAAAGCGGCATTTTCCTCATCGGCCAGGCCGGTCGTTCTGCCGAACACAAATTCCGGCGGTTCCGGAGCATAGAGACAGAACCCCGCAAACAGTAAAACGACCGCGAGACCGCCTGCGGCAAAAATCAAAAATCCCAGGCAAAGCCTTCCTAAAAGAGGACGTTTCATTGACTACTCCCGGGGCTGTTCTCTATATGGATCTCGCATTGAATCAAAGCGGCCTGGAGTTTCCCGACGTCTTCGGACTTCAGGGCCGTATCTTTCAAGACCAGGACCTTCAGGTTCTTCAAACCGTATAAAAACTGAATGTTTTCGGCATGAAAGCCGCTTCCTTCAAGGATAATATGCTGAAAATGGTCCAAAGATTCAAGATGGAGGCCGTTCAACGTCCCGGCGGAGAAAGGGGCCTGGGGGTTGGATTCCAACTGAACATAAACCACGTTTCCCACCAGATCCGGACAGAAAACGCGAAAGATCATGTGTGGCGTTGCCGCCTTTTCAAAGCCGGGAATTCGATGCGCTTCTTCCCGGAAATCGTACTCGTAATCATACAGGACGCTGCCGCCAAGGGAAGAAATCTTCCGAACGACTTGACTTTGTTTGTTAAAATATTCGCGCAGGAAGACGGCTCCGATGATACAGACGAGAAGGCCTATAAGTATCCCAACGCAGCAAGCCTCTATCCTGGTCAGGCGAAAAAACAAAACCGATTTTTGGTCGTGTGGTTCCGTCATATCGTTCCCTCCAATACTGCAATCCCGTTTGCTGATTTGAAATTGAAAAAAACGTTTATTTTTCTTTAAGTTTCTCCCGCTTTTGCAGCAATTCCTTTTTTACATCGCAGTCACATACCTTCTCTAAAAGGGCAAAAACTTCGTCCCTGTTTTCAATGTAAACCAGTTTCGGGAACAGGTAAAAAAACGGGCTTAATGGTTTGGTTTTACTATGCAATAAATAAAATTGCCCAGCATTTCCAAGGGCAAATGCGGCGTCATTCCATTTTAAAAAACGGGTTTTGAACAGAAATTTTTTGGGATACATGATCCCCTCCTGGGAGATATAAAAACGGGTCAAAAAACACGCCTTGATATAAATCACGGTCGGTATCAAAAAGGCAATCGTGACGAAATCCCATAATTCCGGATGAGAGAAGCCGCCGCTATAAGCGAATCCTCCGAAAAACAGAAGGCAAGTAGCAAGGTACTCTACGGTAACTTCCGTTTTAAATCTCAGGTTTAGTTTTATTTCGATCGAATCCATGTTATTTCTTCACCTTCTTCAAAATCAACTCTTTCACCTGCACATTGAACTCCCGCGGCTCGAGCGTCAGGTGAACGATTCCGGCGGGAAGGTCCAGCGGGGGGGAAAGATTCACCGTCCGCCAGTCGCTCGAAGATCCAAGCGCCCAGCAGGGGATCCGCGTCTCCGTTTCGTTGGCCGTCCCTGCGTGCGTTTTGTACGTGACTTTCAGCGAGTCGTGATTTGGGTCCAGCGCCAAAACACGGGCGGAAAGCTGGTACTTGCCCGGCTGCGTCACGAGGAAGCGGAACTCCGTCGGGGCCTGCACCCGAACCGCGTCCCCGGCCGCAAAATCACGCCAGAAACGGGCTTCTTGCGCCGGCACGACGCACGGTTTTCCCGGCGTCAGGCGAATCGGAGCCGCCTGCGAATCCGCGTATTCCCGAAGCGACGGAACGAGCCGCTCCAGAAGCCGCCGGCCGACTTCCTGACCGTTCAGCGTCAAAATTCCTTCAGGCTGCTGCGGCGGTTTCCAGTCGCCGACCGGATGGAGATTTTCCAGATCCGGGACGATTTGCGACGTAAAAACCAGCTCCGTACCGGTTTTGGCGCCGGCTTCCAGATCGTGCGTGACGCACCACGCCACGGCATTTCCGTCGGGGGAGTCGATGAATTTTTCAGCGACCTGGGCGTTGAGGGCCGTATAGAGCGTAAGCACGAGCCAGTTTCGGCCGTAACGGGCCGCAAGCCGGGTGGGGGCGAGGAAGCGGAACTCGTCGGGACGCTTCAAAACGAACGTGGAACGAATCGCCGCGCCGGGGTTTTCCTCCCGGAATTTCCGGATCATCTCCGCCGGGTAAAAAGCGCGGCAGTGGGTTTCGGCCTCGCTCTGAAACGCCTGCCACTGCGGGTCGAGGTGGAATGCTTTCTGGTGACCACCGCCCGTTTCCTCACGTTTGAGTCCCCAGGGGTCGTTCCTCCCGTCCGCCGCAAAGAAGCACCGCGCGTTCGGGTCGTCGGGGGAGTTCGGCTTCCAATCGACCGTCCAGAGCTGGTCCTGATGCGAGCCGTATTGAGCCGCAGAGGTCCCGACCGAAAAATCGGCGGTCTGGAACGTGGTTTTCCAGTGCTCCCCCCATTTCCCCTGGACCGTGAACGGGAAATTCAGGTCCGGCCCGATCGTATTCCGGCCTTCATTTGCCAGGGATTCCACTCGTTCGGTGGAAAGGGCCAGCGCGGCCAGGATCAGAATATTCGACCGGTCCGGCGGCAAAGCGCACCAGCCCCACGTCCCGACGTGATTCGCCAAAAGTTCATCGCCGTAGAGGAAATTGTACGTTCGGCTGCACGCGCCGGCGAGTCGGCCGTTTTCCGTGAAATGAAGCCGCATTTCGAGCGCCCAGAACTGGATCAGAGCCTCGGCTTTCAGGCGTACCGCGTCGTTTTTCGTCAAAAGGAGCAATTCTTCCAGCCCCTCCAGAACGACGGCGTAGTAGGTCGTGGAGCCGAACTCGTGGATCCCGTTTTCCCACGTCCAGAAAAGGAACCGGTTCAGCCGGTCGATCCCCTCTTCCGTGAGTTTCGGGTCGTCGAGCGTCTCGCCGAGCAGGATCAGATTCGAGAAATTCAGGACCGCGATGTTCGTGTACTCCGGGGAAATGCGCCGCCTCAGGACTTCCGGGGCCGCGTCGCGCAGGATCTCGAAAATCCGCGGGTGGATCTCCTCCGGCAGAACCTCCCGGTGCGCCCAGCAGTAAAGGAGACGCTGAACGACGAAATCGACCGCGTTTCGGTCCTCGACCGTGTGTTGACGCCAGTACCAGTAAAAATTCCCGCAGAACGGCGAGTCGGGGGAAAGTTCCTGCATCCGGCGGATCATCGCGACGATCTCACCAAGGCGGTTCATCGGGAAGACCTGATCCTTGCCGTAGTCGGTCCGGAATTGCGGGTTTTCGTGAAGAAAAACTTCCACGGCCGTTTGCGCGAAGAGGTAGTCCGCGGGGCGCCGCACGCCGAACGTCGGCCACAATTCACCGTTCAGGCTTTCCAGCCTCCGCCAGTTGTGCTCGTAGTTGGCCAGTGCCTGCGTAAAATAGAACGCCTGACGTTCCAGCTCGGGTTTGGCGTGCAGGACCGTCAGGCTTCCCAAGAGCGCAAAGGCTCCAATCATAAATCGGGTAAAAAATTTCATTTCAGTTTTCAAACTTTGGGGATTCCGGGTTTACATTTGCCGGCCCGCCGCAGCTGAAACGCTCCGAAAAGGGTCGTGCCGAGCAAAAGCAGAAGCCACGCCGAAGGTTCCGGGACCTGATCGAGGAAAACGGTCTGGTTTTCCGGCATAAAAGTGAGCGCGTAGCCATACGGGACCGCGTCGCCGCCGAGGATGGAGGCGAAATTTCCCTCGAAAACCGTCGAGTCAGGGAAGAGTTTCACGATCGCGCCTTCGTTCAGGACCGTTCCGGGGGCAAATTGAAGGTTCAGCGTCCCGCCCAGCGCAGCGGAATCGAAATCGAGCATGACCGTATTGAATCCTTCCCCGGCTTGGGTGAGATTCAGCTCGACCGTTCCGTTGGACCCCACTTCAAGGCTTGGGGATTTCAGGGACGTGCCGGTAAATCCGGCGAGATCCAAAACGGCGTTCTGTCCGGCCGAGCCATCGCCGACCACGACCGCGCCGGTTCCCAGGGCGGAGGCGTTCGAGCCGGTCAGTTTGAGCGTTCCGTTCAAAACGTCCACACCGCCGGAGAAGGAATTCGCGCTGGTGCCGGAAATGACGAGCGTTCCGGTGTTGGTTTTCTGGAAGCCGCCGACCCCGGAAAGAACGCCGGGAATGGTGAGGGTTTTATCCGGTGCGACGTCGATCGTCGTTTTGCCGCCCGCTACGTCCGCGGTACTTGCGGCGTTCCGACCGTTAAAATTGACCCCGATCGTGCCGGCCCACGAGCCGTCGCCGGTCTGTTCGTAGGTCCCCTGACCGAGGTTCAGCTGGGCCCCAGCGTTTGTGTTCTGATGAAGAACGTTTCCCGCGACGGTAAACTTTCCGCCGAACAGATTCACCGTTCCGTTACCGGAGGCGTTCGCGTTCATCAGCGTGAAATTCACGGTCTGGGCGGAAACCTGACCAGATTTAATGTTGATCACACTGGTCGGGTTGGTGTTCAGGATGGAGTCGATCACGTTCAGCGTGGCCGCCTGGAACGTTCCGCCTTCCACATTAATGGTGTTATTTCCACGGACCGAAATGTAGGCGATTGGAACTTCCAGCCGGCCGTTTCCGGAGATCGTGATCGTTCCGGTCCCCACGTTATTGGCCCCCCAGAGGGCATTGCTGCCCGTAACGTTCATGGTTCCGCCTGAAATATTCAAAACGCCCGCGCCAGCCTCACCAACGACGAGCGCAGAATTTACCGTTACGGTTCCACCGGAAACGTTCATGGTTCCGGTTTCGTTCGCGTTCAGGCCGAGCAACAGCCAGCCGTTGCTTACGGTTACCGTACCATTCCCGGAAACGTCCAGCGTGGCCGCGTTCGCAGCAGCTCCGGAAACGATCAGGGTGCTGCTGGAGCCATACTGGGAAGCAAACGTAACGTTTTCTGTGCCCGAAAGACTCATTGTACCCGCCTGGACCAAAGTCCCGCCGACGGTACCGGTTCCGGAACCCGTGAAATTCAGCGCCCCGGCCCCGGTTTTGAGCATTTTGCCCGGGCCGGTAAAAGTCCCCTGAACCGTAGCAGTTTTACCGCTTGCGACCTGAACTGTGGCGGTTGCGTTGGCCGGGATCGCCATCGAGCCGGTAACATTCACGGAGTCGAGAACATTCAGCGTTCCGCCAAGGTTCAAATTACTGATGCTCGCGCTGGTACCAAGCTCAAGCGTGGCTCCGCTTTGCACGTTGAAAATGGTTGGCGTAGTCCACGCGGCCCCGGAAATGGCGAAGGTTCCCTCGTTCACGTTAATGTCCTGGTTGTGATTCGTGGCACCTGTATAAGAAAGACGCCCGGCCCCGTTTTTGGTTAACCCTATATTTACATTTCCGCGGTTTGTATTTCCTGTGACGTTCATGACGCTCGTCACGTCCACGACGTTGATCACTTGCCAGCCGAAAGGGTTCAGGTTGGCGACGTTGATCGTGACCACGGCATTTGCGCCGTTCACCGTCGCGTTATAGAGGCATCCCTGCTGCCATTGTTTCCCCGAAATCGTTCCGCCACCCTCAAAGACGATCCCGTTTCCGCCCCACGCGAAGTTTTGCGGGCCGCTGAAATTAAGATTCACCGTCGAGCCGTTGTAAATCGTCATCGTGTTGTGCTGGTCGAAGGCGTACTGGGCGTTGAGATTCAGCGTCGCGGTGGTCGTTGGGGAACCTACGGTGACCGTCGCCCCCTGGGGGATCGCGATATTGTTGGGGTCTCTGTAGCCGATGTTCACGTTAACGGTCCCGGAGACGACGTTCAGACTGCCGTATTTCCCGTAATTATTCATGTTCAGCGTACCACCGTTGATGGTCAGTGCGCCGGTGTTTGAATTATCCCCCGAAAAGGTCAGCGCGCCCGGGCCGTCCTTCGTGATGCTTCCCGCGCCGGAGATCACGCCCGAGAACGTGTAGCTTCCCCCATCGTTTACGGTGTACGTTGTGTCGGAATCGACCGGGAAATTATCAGTCCGGTCCTCGGTTACGACCTCCGCGAAGAGAGGCAGGGAACTGAAGATCGAGAAAAGCAAAACGCTCAAAAGGGTAACGAATTTCTTCATTTTTATGCTTTCAAATTTGGATGAGATTACAAAAAAATCAAACTCTATTTTCAGTATTTTACACGAGTTAGTAATTTTTGCAAGGATTTTTCAAACATTTTTTCCAAAAAAAAGAAAATTTTTGGGGAGGGGTTGACTTTTAGAGCCGTTGAGGTAAACTGGTTGAATTCAGTATTAATTTATTAACCCGATTAAAGGATCTGACATGAAATCCATTTTCCTCATCGTGCTTTTTCTTTTGTTCCTTCCTCTTTGTGTGTCGGCACAGGACTGCGGAGCGTTTTACTCTGTGAAATTTGAGCCGTCGCAGACCCCCGGCGAGCTGATTTACGCCTCGCACTGGCGGATTTGGCTCCCCGACGGTGTTCCAACGCTTCGGGGCGTCATCATGCACCAGCACGGCTGCGGCGATGGCTCCTCGAAACCCGGTCACACCGCGGTGGAGGACTGGCACTGGCAGGCGCTCGCCCGGAAGTACGACTGCGCTCTGATGGCCGTCTCGTACGTCCAGACGGGGCCGTGCGAAATGTGGTGTAACCCGACGAACGGATCGGCGAAATGTTTCCTCCGGGCACTGGATCACTTCGCGAAGGAAACCGGCCACGCAGAACTTTCCGTCGTTCCGTGGGCGATTTGGGGCCACTCCGGCGGCGGGCAGTGGACCTCCAGCATGGTTCAGCTCTACCCCGGCCGAATCGCCTGTGCGTGGGCTCGGTCCGGCCATCCGAATACGGTCGGCATGACGCTCGACTCGCTCCCGCTCCCGAAGGAAGTCTGCGACGTGCCGTACGTCCTGAACCTGGGCGTCCGTGAGAAAACCGAGTTCAAGAAAATCTGGGACGAGGGGTTCCCGTACGTGCAGAAACTGCGCGCGATGGGCGCCCGGGCGTCGATCGTGATGGACCCGGAAACCGGCCACTGCTGCGGGAATCAGCGCTACACGGCCATCGCGTTTTTCGACGCCTGCCTGGCGCAGCGCCTCCCGGAGAAAGTGGGAACTGCCGACCTGCGGCCCATGAAAACCGGCGTGGTCCTTTCGGCGGACGAAATCTGGAAAGAGTGGCAGGCTTCAGAAATGATCCGGGAGATCACGCAGAACCCGGAAAATCCGGAAAGCCCGCTTTTTGTCGGCGATAAGATCCGCGCGTGCCTTGGCGATGGTTTCTGGTTCCCGACCGAGGAATTTCTCGAAACTGTTTGCGTCTATCAGCGGACGGGCATGATTGAAGACCCAACCCCGCCGCCGGCGCCGTTTGACGTGCAGACGGTCTGGAAGGATGGGCCGGACGGGACGAAAACCGCCGAAATCACGTGGAAAGCGTGGGCTGACCCGGAGTCGGGCCTGGCCGAGTTCATCATCGAGCGGGACGGTCAGGAAGCCGCGCGGTTTCGCGGTCCGCATGGTTCGGTGGGAAAGCCGCTTTTCCAGGGCCTGCTCTACAGCGATACGCCGGGGGTTCCGACGCCGGAACTGAAGTACACCGAAAACGTACAGACCGGCGCGCTCCCTGTGTACCACGTCCGAAGCGTGAACGCCTGCGGCGGAATTTCCAAATGACCTCCCTTTTTTCAGAAAAAACTCATGAATTCCTCGATCCTTGACCTCGCGCTCGATTTCGCCCGGGAGTCGTTCAAAAACGATTTCAGTGGCCACGATTTCGCGCATACGTACCGCGTTTTTCAGCTTGCGGGGACGCTCGCCCAAGCCGAAAACGCCGACCTTTTGACCGTCCAGCTCGCCGCGGCTCTGCACGACGTGGACGATCCGAAACTCTTCGGCGGGACTTTCGGCCAGCACGCCCGTGCGGAGCGTTTCCTGCGTGAAAACGGCGTCGGCGAGGAGGAGATCGGCCGCATTTGCGCCATCATTTCCGAGATCTCGTTCAAAGGGACCGAAACGCGCACGCCGTCCACGCTCGAGGGAAAAGTCGTCCAGGACGCGGATCGGCTCGACGCCATCGGAGCGATCGGGATCGGCCGGGCGTTTGCCTTTGGAGGCTCCCGGGGCCGCGCGATGTACGACCCGGAAAATCCCCCCAAACTCGGGATGAATGCCGAGGAATACGCGAAAAATCAGGGTTCAACGATCAATCATTTTTACGAAAAACTCCTTCTTCTGCGCGAAATGATGAACACGCCGTCCGCCCGGAAACTCGCGGAGGACCGCCACCGGTTCATGGAGGCGTTTCTGGACGAATTCTTCGCGGAGTGGGAAGGAAAACGATAGAAAGGGGGCAGAAAATGTCGCAGAAGTACCCGAAAAAAACCGAAACGGTCGAGAAACCCAAAAATCTGGTTCCCGAGGCTCTGCTTGAAACGTTTTTGGAGGCTTGCGAGGCCGTGCAGGTCGGCGAGCTTGCTCCCGTGCAGAAATTTCTGGCCGAAGGCGGTGACGTGAACGCCCAGGACGATCAGGGGACCACGCTCCTTTTCTGGGCGGCATCGGCCGGAAGGACTGATTCGGTCCAATTCCTCCTCGAAAAAGGGGCTGAGACGGAATTGGCCGACCTGCGCGGCTGGACTCCGCTTTACGGTGCGGCGTATTTCGGGAAATGGGACGTTTGCCGCCTTCTGGTCGAGGCCGGCGCGAACGTGAACGCCCGGCAGAAGGAGGGCTGGTCCGTCCTTCACCACGCGGTCCGTCGTGAGTACCCGGCCATGGTCGAGTTTTTCCTCGAGCACGGCGCTGACCCCAACGCGGCCGACTCGGACGGCGAAACGGTCCTCCACGTGGCGGCTTACAGCAAAAACGCTCCGATCGTTCGCGCTCTTTTGGCTCACGGAGCGGACGCGAACGCTGCGGACGAAGACGGCTGGACGGTCCTTCACGCGGCTTGCCGGGGCGGAGACGTGGAACTCGTGCGGATGCTCGTCGAGGAATTCCATGCCGACTCGAACGCGGCGGACGCCGATGACGAAACGCCGCTCGATTACGTCCGCGAGCTGATGGAAGACGAGGAAGACGAACTGGACCTCCAGACGATTCAGAATTACAAAGCGGTGGCGGACTATTTGACCACGGTCGGCTGATGAACGGCGCGGAACCTTCGCGAAAACAGGAAGTCCGGCGTTTCGTCTCCAATCAAAGCGGTCAAACAAAAGCTTTTTTTAGCCGCAAAGAACGCAAAGGACGCAAAGAAATAGGATAAAGATTTGAAGTGTGCCGCGTGTTGATCGGTGACAAGAAAAAAACTCTTTGCGTTCTTTGCGTCCTTTGCGGCTAAAACAATCAAATTTGAAGCCGCAGACAGACTGCACCTCTTTCAAATCTCACGCGGAGCGGCGGAGGCGCGGAGGATTAGAGAATGATTCAACCCTAAAACTCCGCGGCTCCGCATCTCCGCGTGAGGTAAAAAGTAAGGTTCAACCGACAAGTGCCTGACGTTTCGTCTTCTTGATCTTGTTGTTCCAATCAAAGCGGTCAAACAAAAGCTTTTTTTAGCCGCAAAGAGCGCAAAGGACGCAAAGAAATAGGATAAAGATTTGAAGTGAGCCGCGTGTTGATCGGTGACAAGAAAAAACTCTTTGCGTTCTTTGCGTCCTTTGCGGCTAAAAAATCAAATTTGAAGCCGCAGACAGACTGCGCCTCTTTCAAATCTCACGCGGAGTGGCGGAGGCGCGGAGGATCAGAGCCGTTTCAACCCTAAAACTCCGCGGCTCCGCATCTCCGCGTGAGGTAAAAAGTAAGGTTCAACCGACAAGTGCCTGACGTTTCGTCTTCTTGATCTTGTTGTTCCACTCAAAGCGGTCAAACAAAAGCTTTTTTTAGCCGCAAAGAACGCAAAGGACGCAAAGATATAGGATAAAGATTTGAAGAGTGCCGCGTGTTGATCGGTGGCAAGAAAAAACTCTTTGCGTTCTTTGCGTCCTTTGCGGCTAAAACAATCAAATTTGAAACCGCAGACAGACTGCGCATCTTTCTGATTAATTGATCATCGTCTCAAATTCCTCTTGATCCTGAAGCGTGATATAGACCTTCTGTTTCTTTTTGATATACAGCGTTTTCAGCTTTTGGACTCCTTTTTTGGTAAAGCCGCAGCGGGAAATGTCCAGACGTTCCAAACTGGAGATTCGAGCCAAAGAGGAAATGGCTTCGTTGGTAATTTGCGGATTGTCCGAGATGTCAAGGTCTGTCAGGCGCTTCAGGGCCGCAAGCCGGGAAATGCTCTCATTGGTAAGCCGTGGGCACTCGTTCAGGCATAAAACAGTCAAATCGGGCAATTTGGCAAGCTCCGTCAGGCCTTCATCTGTAAAGGTCTGATCGCCTGAAAGATTTAACTCCTGGATCTCCGGCAAAGAACAGAGGATTTTCAAACTCTCATCATTATGACAAACCGGAATTTCCACGATTTGCAGCTTCTTTAACTGGCTTAAAAATGGAATCCCTTCAGGTGTAAATTTTTCCGAGAAGATTTTAAGTTCCTTCAGATTTTTCATTTGGGAAACCGGGCGCAAAATACGATTGGAGTAACGGCCCCGATCTTCGGATGAAGGCTCCGAATTGATCTCCGCGTTCAACGACAATCGCTCCAGTTCCTTCATTTCAGCCAAAACTGGCAACATTCCCTCTTCCGTTACGGGACACTTGGAAATGTGCAGTTCTTTCATCGAATGGAACTTTTTCAGGGAGGCCACCCCTTTGTCCGTGACGCGACTTCCGTGGAGAGTCAGCGCTTCGAGATCCGCAGCATTTTCAATGAACTTAAAGTCTTCGTCGGTTATGTCTGTCCACAGAACATGAAGCTCTTTCAGGTTTTCAAGCCGTCCAATGGTGTGCAGCTTTTCCAGGCTGAAATTACGGCAGGACATGATCTCCAAATCGTTCAAATGTTCGAGTTTTTTCAAACCTTCCCAATCTCGGGCCGTCATTTCCCAAGTTAGGAAATTCTGCATGAGCAGACGCTCAATGGGCTGACGTGAATTATGCTCTTCGAGGAACCGCCACAAATTTTCAATATCCGCTTCTTTGCGTTCCGGCGGTATAAAGACCCGAACGCACGCGGAGGCCGGATTATAATTGGTCGCAATGATCCCAGCAGGATATTCGCTGGCATAACCGCACTGAAAAAACAACAAGGCGAGAAGAAAAAAACAGTATTTTTTCAGATTTCTCATATTGTAACCCATTAATCCATAATTAAAATTTTGGCTCATCCGGTAACTGCGTACCGAAAAGATAATTAAAATACGGCCAAGTTCAGGGGCTGTTGTTTTATCTCACGCGGAGGCGCGGAGGAACAGAACCGTTTCAACCCTAAAACTCCGCGGCTCTGCATCTCCGCGTGAGGTAAAAATTTGTTTATCCGACACGCGGTTGCATTAATTATTTTTCCGGGACGCGGTTACCGGATGAACCTTAAAATTTAATGCGACTACATCCATATTCCGCCCTCAAGTTCATTCCAGTGGATATAGTTACCCTCTTTGTCGATACGATAGGACCGCACATGCGCCTTCTTGAAAAACTTCTGGCACATTTGGACTTTTCTCCCGCTGTCCTCTTTTTGATTTTTGTCGTAGGTAGCAAGCATGACCGGGATTTTTATTTTTTCGAGAGCCTGAAACCGTTCGTCCGGGAAATTCCATGGCAATACTACCTCCTGAAGGGATTCCCACTCCCGAAGGATCTTTTCGCCTTCTTCACCAATTTCACCGGTACAAAGAGATAAATATCGAAGTTGAAGATGTTTTATATCATTCAGAAAAGCATCCAGATTTTGCGTTTTGTCGAAACAGCACACAGTCAGCACCTGAAGACTTGTGAAATGTTTTAACACATTGGCTGCTTCCTGTGGAGGCGTTTTACAAACGACCGTTAGTTCTCGCAGGGAATCCTTCAAAGGCATGAGCAAAGGAAACTTGTCGGCCTCCTCGTAATGGTAAAAAAGTGTTAACGACATCAGCTGTTTCATCTTCGCGATTTCCTGAATCGATGAACGCAGTGATGGAATCTTTAAATTTATAATGGATCGAGACGCTCCGATGCTCTCGCTCCATTTTTGAGGAAAGATGTTTTCTTCTTTCTGGGAATCATTTTTGATTTCAAAAGAAAAATCCGGATAAATCTTAAACTCTTCAAGCTGTTTGAGTTCATGAACCGGGAAATCGGTATCTTCCGCACTCTTGTAAGTAATCCAAAGTCTGCGAAGATGGGTTAATTTCACGATCTGTTCGATGATTTCTTTGTTCAGGCATTCACATTCAAGTATGGCATCCGTAACGGGAACTACGATCATATCTCCGTCGTCGTTTACCGATATAAGTCTTCCGTCTTCCCATTCGGCACAAGAATTGTTGCCCCATAATTCGATAGACGCGCACAGTTTTTCCAGCTTATGAGCGGCTTGAAACTCCGATTCCAGATCCGTGTCCTCTCCCCGGGAAATGGAGGCCAGCAAAAAAACGGCCAGGATACAAAACAGGGTCAAAAGTTTTTTCATATTGCAACCTCTGATCAATAATTAAAATTTTCAGCCACTAAAGAAAATGTACGAGCCAAGGATCCCAAGGATGATGAGTACGGAGGCGAGCACATCTCCCCAGCTCCAGCTGGAGCGCGACTCGGCCCGTTCCTCGGGGCTCGTCGTTCCAAACGTCAGGCCTTTCAGTTTTTCGTAATCGGGGGCCTGGGTCATGAGGCTCACGGTGATCATCGAAATGACGCAGACCGCAAGGATCACCACGCTGTAGTACTGGAAGTACACGCTGTTCACCAGCCAGAGGAACGAACCTTCCTGAAATTCCATCCCCAAAGTCGCCATCGTATCGACGTTAAGGCGCAGGATCGCCAGAATGAAACCGAGGATCAGGGCGGCCATCGCGCCTTTGGAGTTCATGCGCTTCCAGAAAACGCCGAGCAGGAAAACCGTCAAAATGGGCGGCGAGAAGTAGCCCTGAACGCTCTGAAGGTAAGCGTAAAGGCCACTTTTCCCCTGAATGACGGGGATCCAAAGCAGCCCGATCACGATCATGACGAACGTCGCGACCCGGCCGACCCAAACGAGCCGGCGCTCCGAAATGTTCTTTCGGAATTTCTTGTAAAAGTCCATCGTGAAGAGCGTCGCGCTTGCGTTGAACACGCCGGCCAGAGAACTCATCAGCGCCGAGAGCAGGCCCGCCACCACGATGCCGCGCACGCCGGGCGGTAAAACCTCACGCACCATCAACGGGAACGCGCCCTGACATTCGCTCGTGATCGGGACGCTTATTCCCTGACCGTTTTTGGCCGTCAACAGTTCCAGCCCCTTTGCGCCGTGGCACGAAAGCGCGAAGCAGATGATTCCCGGAATGATGAAAATGAAAACCGGAAGGAGCTTCAGAAAAGCGGCAAAAATCGTACCGCGCCGGGCGTCTTTTTCGCTCCGGGCGCTGATCGCGCGCTGAACGATGTACTGGTCCGTGCACCAGTACCAGATCCCGATGAACGGCGCGCAAAAGAGCATCGCGACCCACGGGAAGTGCTGTGTCTGGGAACGGTCGTGGAAGTACCACGCCTGACGGACGATCTTGCCGTTTTCGTCCCGTTCAAAGACCGGTCTCCAGGTCCCCTCCACGCCTTCAGGGAGGAGCGGCTTCCAAAGGTTCAGCATGTCGCGCCCTTCCTCTTTCGAGCAGCAGACTGCCCGCAGATTCTTCCAGCCGTCACGCAGCGAACCGTTTCCTCCGTCGTACTTTCCCAGTGCGCTCAGGCCGAAAACCGTCACGAGGATGGAGCCGCCAATCAGGATGATCGTCTGAAACGTTTCCGTGTACGCCACCGCGCGCATTCCGCCGAGCATCGTATAAAGCCCGGTCATCACGATCACAAGGATCGAGCCGATCCAGAAACTGTCGAGGCCGAAAATGGTCATTTCCGGCAGAAGGACCTTGAAAACGATTCCGCCGGCAAAGATCCCCACCGCGACCTTGGTCACGATGTACGCCGCAAGCGAGATGATCGAAAGGACCCACCGCGCGTTGGCCGAGAAACGACGCTCCAGAAACTCGGGCATCGTGAAGACTTTGCTCCGCATATAGAATGGGATGAAGAGCCAGCCCAGGACCAGCAGGCACCAGGCGTGGAGTTCAAAGTGGGCGAGCGTCACGCCGTCCGTGCAGCCACTTCCGGCCAGACCGACCAGGTGCTCCGACCCGATGTTCGACGCGAAAATGGACGCGCCGACCACGAACCAGCTCAGGGAGTTCCCGGCGAGGAAGTAATCTTTGGCAGTGTTCCGCGTACGCAAAATGACCCACCAGGCCAAGCCGAACAGAAGAATGAAGTAACCAGCGACGATGCCCCAGTCGAGGGATGTTAAACTACTTGTGGTCATCTTTTCTAAACGAGTTTAGGGGTTAAAAGGGGGGAATCAGGAGCGGGGAGTGAGGGGTTGAAGTCTTTCTGAAACGAACGTTACGCGAAGCGTCAACTCCTCACTCCTCATTCCTCACTGAATTACGGCGCGGGCTTGAACCCTTCCGCCTTGATATACCATTGGCCGTTCCGCGGGAAACCAGGGGCTTCGCCTTTGGAACGGTCCACATCGGGCGCGCCGTCCCAGCCGCCGGCCATCATGCCGATCGCGTAGAGCAGGCCGCCGTTTCCCGGCAGGTACGGGCACGGATTGTTCGCGTTGACGCCTCGCAGGTCGTAGGCGTTTCTCGGGCTTTCGTGGAGCAGGATCTCCACCGCGATCTCGGGCTGGCCGGTCCTCGCGGCGCACATGGCGGTCCAGGGGAAGTCCCAGCCCCAAACGCGGCCCCAGTTCCACGTCTCGAAAACCTTCTTCACGGTCCTCCGGGCCGTTTCCGGGTCCACGCCTTCCGTTGGCGGGATCATCCCGTACACGCCGACCGGGTTCGGGTGCTCCCAGTTGTAATTCTCGTACGAGTCGAGCCATTCGGCCGAGTGGATCCAGACCGCCTCATCGTCCGGGAGGCCCGGCAGCGTCGGGAGCGGCGCGAGATGGTCGGCGATTTCGTCCCATTCTTTCACGCGGTCTTTTCCCATGCGTTCGCGCCAGAGGTTTGCCTCACGCAGACCGAAGCGCCAGTACGCCAGGTCGAACACGCTGTCCCGCGTGATCCCCCGTTCGCTCGGCGGCATGACCGGGTCCAGGTGCCAGACCCCCGCCTCGTCTTTCGTCGGGTACGACGCCATGTACTTCGCCGTCTCGTCGAGGATCTCGGCCCAGCGGTCGAGCGTCGCTTGCGTCGGGCGGTTCCGGTACTCCAGCTCAGCGAAGATCATCGGGTGCGGCTGCTTCCAGAGCAAAACCTGATTTCCGACCCACGGTGCCGTGCGGCTTTCAGGTCCGGTCGATTTCTGCCACTGTGCGCCGTCGTAGCCGAGCTGCCGGGCGAGCATTTTCGCGACCGGAAGGTTCTTTTTGTAGCAGTCCAGCGCACGGTCGGAAAGCTCCAGCCGGTCCCAGAGCGCGTAGTGGGCCAGATGCCAGTAAATCATCTCGCCGTGGTACTGACCGCGCCACGGGTCCGTTCCGAGGAGTCCCGTTTCCGGGGGCGGGTAACTGCCGGCAGAGTTCGTCCGCGTGAGGTACTGCGAAAGCACGATCCGGCGTTCCAGCTCGACCCAGCGCGGGTCTTTGCTCTGCGAAAGGTCCACGGCCGCGCCGGACTTCCAGAACTTTTCCCACACCGCGGCGGTTTGGGCCTTCAATTCCTCGAACGCCGGGATCGCCGCCCGCTCGATTTTCGGCCAGCCGTCGTAAAACGCACAGGAAAAACCGCAGACGCTTCCGTCCGTCGCGATCGTCAGTTCGTGGCACGTGGGATTGATCTGCAGGACGGCGTTTTCGGAGCAATCGACGCAAACCGTGTACCGGAAATCGTCGGCCTGACGCTGAATTTGGGCCGAGTGCGTCGAATTCCCCGGCAGGACCCGGGTCGTGTGCTTTTCACTCGGGCCGAACTCGCCGGAATACGCCGCCATCTGGATCGTCGGGTAAGGAAAATCGATCGAGACCACGATCTTCCCCTGAGCGATCAGCGGCGACTCGACCCGCGCGCAGACGCAGTCCGAATCCATCCTCACGAGCGTTTCGACCTTCACCGTTTCACCGTCGAGCTGGAACTCGGTCGTGTGCCGCCCGGTCCAAAGGTCGAGCCGACGCTGAACGTTTTGAATCTCCTCCTGCGCGATCGCCTGACCGTTGGAGCGAATCAAACGGACCCTTGCCAGGTCGGCGCGGTGTGGATTATCGAAGATCCACTGGCGCAGGGCTTTTTTCTCGGGCGGGAACGAATTATCCCCCTGGTGCGGCTTGTTGCGACCCTGCTGAAACGTCCCGGTCGCGGGCACGTCGGCGGGAGTAAACCCCTCCGGCAGCGGGAACGAGTGCCAGCCCCAGTACGACATGGTATTCCCGCGCGTGGTCTGGAGACCGGTCCGGTCCACGTTGAAACAGAACTCGCCGTTTCCGAGCGGAATCTCGAGATCCGCCGCGTCGCTTGTGATCGCGTGCCGCCCCACGACCGTCTGTCGATCGATCGGCTCTGCGTTCAGGGCCGCGTAGAATATCAAAACAAACAGGATAGAAAAAAACAGTTTTCGCATGGTTTGATCCTGATATTAAGAGAAATGGAGGGTAAATAGTTACACTTTTATTCTATCTTTTGCCCTTTTTGCGTCAAGGGGGGATGGAAAACTTTTACGATTTTTCCGATTATTCCTTCAAGTGCACTTGCAAATTTTTCGATATTATGTATAATAGCGCACAATCGTTACTTTGTGCATTTTGTTTAACCTGCAAACTTTAACACTGGAAAACCCGCTAAAAAATGGATCCGCTCAAACGTCTGCAAGGCATCATCAGCCTCATTGGAAACACACCGCTTCTGAAAATCGATTTCACCTGGAAAGGCCACCCGCGCTCCATCTTTGCGAAGGCCGAGTACCTGAACCTCACGGGAAGCATCAAGGACCGCATGGCCTACCACATCCTGAAGAAGGCGTACGAAGACGGCACCCTGAAGCCGAATGCGACGATCGCCGAAGCGACGAGTGGCAACACGGGGATCTCCTTCTCAGCCCTGGGCCGTTTGATGGGGCACCCGGTCACGATTTTCATGCCGGACTGGATGAGCGCCGAGCGCAAAAACCTGATGAAGGCATACGGCGCGGAGATCCGGCTCGTTTCCAAGGAGCAGGGCGGTTTTCTCGGGTCGATCGAGATGGCTGAGCAGATGCAGCGGGACGACCCGACGGTTTTCCTCCCGCGCCAGTTCGATAACGAGGACAATTCGGACGCGCATTTCTGCTCGACCGGGCCGGAGATCGCCCGTCAGCTGGCGAGCATTGGCCGCACGGCGGACGCTTTTGTCGCAGGAGTCGGCACGGGCGGGACGGTCATGGGTTGCGGCCGCTACCTGAAAACGGTCAACCCCAATCTGAAAATTCATCCGTTGGAACCGGCCAGTTCGCCGACGCTGACGACC
Source organism: Thermoguttaceae bacterium (assembly GCA_030530205.1). Taxonomy (GTDB): domain Bacteria; phylum Planctomycetota; class Planctomycetia; order Pirellulales; family Thermoguttaceae; genus RGIG3701. Next base: position 46,204 of record JAUMVK010000018.1, read on the forward strand.
GGCTACAAAATCGGCTTCCACCGGATCCAGGGGATTTCGGACGAGTTCATCCCGGCGATCCTGAAACTCGACGAGCTGGACAGCGTGGTCGAGGTCGATGACGGCGACGCGATCCTCATGGCGCAGAAGCTTTCCCGCGATCTGGGGCTGGGCGTTGGGATCTCCGCCGGCGGGAACTTCCTCGGCGCGATGAAACTCCTCAACGCTCTGAGCGACGAAGAAGCCGAAAAGGCCACTATCGTCACGGTTTTCGTGGACGATAACAAGAAGTACCTGAGCACGGACTACACGAAAGTTGAGCCGGAAAAAGACGATTTCCTCGCGCCGAACATCGAACTGCTGACCGTCACCGGGATCAAATCGTGAACTACTGGCAGGAGCCTCAGCCATGAAAATCGGAATGTTTCTCCCGTTCAACCCGGACCAGCGGTGGACTTTAGCCCGTCAGGTCGGGGTGACGCACGCCATCGTGAAGCTCGCGCCGGAGCTGACCGGGTGGAAATCGCCCGCCGACTCGATCGACGTGCTGGCCGAGGCGAAACGCCGTTTCAACGAGGCGGGGTTCATTCTCGAGGCGCTTGAAGGGGACGAGCTCGACATGAGCCGGATCAAGCTCGGACAGGACGGCCGCGACGAGGACATCGAGCGGTACTGCCAGATGCTCCGGAACATGGGCGAGCTGGGGATCCCGCTTCTGTGCTACAATTTCATGGCCGGGATCGGCTGGCACCGCACGAAATTCAACATTCCGGAGCGCGGCGGGGCGCTGACCTCAGAGTTTGACCTCACGCAGTCGGACACGGTCCCGGAGATCATCTCGGCCGAACAGGTCTGGGAGAATTACAAATACTTCATCACGCGCGTGCTTCCCGTGGCGGAACAGGCCGGAGTCAGGATGGGACTTCATCCTGACGACCCGCCGATCCCGTCGCTGGAGGGGTACGGGCGGTTTCTTTGCAGCGCGGACGGCTACCGCCGGGCCATGGCGCTTTCGGACAGTCCGTCGCACGGGATCACGTTCTGCCAGGCCAATTTCTACGCGATGGGTGAAGACGTGCCCACCCTGATCCGTGAGTGGCGCGACCGCATTTTCTTCGTTCATTTCCGCGACATCCGGCGGACGGCCAACGGCTTCGTCGAGGCGTTCCACGATAACGGCGACCACGACATGGCGGCGCTGATGCGCGTTTACCGTGAAATCGGCTTCGACGGCCTGATCCGCACCGACCACGCCCCGGCCATGGCCGGCGAAAAGGGCGGCGGGTACGATATGCTCGGTCACATCTTCGCGATTGGGTATCTGAAAGGAATCCTGGATTCAATTAAGAATGAAGAATTTTGAATCATGAATTACTTTCATTTTGCGCTCCGCACTCTAACCCCACGCCAGTTCCCAATTTCGAATTCATAATTCATCATTCTTAATTCATAATTCTTTCTTTCCCCCCCTTGACGTGAGTGGAAAATCTGGTATAATGCTAAAATCCATCGTTGAACGGCTGGCGATGGTGTATATTTTTTGAAGCCGATTAACCTAACGTCGGACACTATGGGCGGGCACGCGAGTGTCGCCTGTCTGATGTGACTCTTATTAGAGGGAGAATTACAATGTCGTCTCTGATGGTCAAAGACCTGATTGATGCCGGTGTACACTATGGTCACCGCGCGAGCCGCTGGAATCCGAAAATGCGCCCGTATATTTACGGCCGTCTGAACCAGATCCATATCATTAATGTGCGCGAGACTCTTCGTGGTCTTTTCCGCGCTCGCAAGTACCTCCAGCAGGTCGTCGCCGCCGGCAGTCTGATTCTGTTCGTCGGAACCAAACGTCAGGCTTCCGAAATCATCCAGCGCCAGGCGGAAAGCTGTGGAATGCCGTTCGTCAGTGAACGTTGGCTGGGTGGTACGCTCACCAACTTCCGTACGGTCACGAAACGTCTGGAACGCCTCACGGAACTGGAAAACCTTCGCGCTGGTGAGGAATTCGCTCAGTACAGCAAGAAAATGCAGTCCAGCCTGAACCGCGAGTACCGTAAAATGTATCGCAACCTGAACGGTCTGCGTACGCTCAACCGTATTCCGGAAGTTCTGGTCATTGTGGACCCGAAGAAAGAAAAGAACGCGGTCGCTGAAGCGCGTAAAATGAATGTTACGACGATTGCTCTGATTGATACGAACTGTGACCCTGACCAGATTGATCTTCCGATTCCGGGTAATGACGACAGCATTCGTTCCATTGACCTGATCATTGGTTATCTTGCCGGTTCTATTGCCGCTGCGAAAGCGGAACAGGAAGGGCAAGCCGCTGCTGCGGAATGAGTTTCATCAAGCGTGAAGTGAATGAATAACGAATAATGGAAGAAACGGATCAAAAGGTAAATCACATTATTCGTTATTCGTTCTTCATTATTCGTTTCTTCTACGGACCTTCTACTTCAAACATTAATGAAAATCCAAGGAGATTAATATGGCTATTACAGCGAAACAGGTAATGGATCTGCGCGCCAAGACCGGTCTGGGTATGATGGACTGCAAAAAAGCTCTGAACGAAGCTGACGGTGACGAAGACCTCGCAATCGAAATTCTTCGTAAAAAAGGTTTGGCCAAGATGGCTGAAAAACTGACCGAGCGTACCACTGAAGAAGGTATCATCGCGATGGTTCGCAAAGATGGTTCCCTTGGTCTTGTTGAACTGTTGTGCGAAAGCGCTCCGGTTACGACGAACGAAGGCTTTGTCCAGCTCGCCAACGACATCGCGGAAGTGGTCGCTTCCAATCCGGAATTTGCCACGACGGAAGAACTGATGGCTCAGAAAGCCCCGAATTTCGATGGGACGCTTCAGAATGAACTGGACGAACTGTTCAACCGCATTCGTGAAGTCTTCCGCGTGAAGCGTTTCCTGAAAGTCGATGGTCTTTGCTCCAGCTATCTCCACCACGACCACAAATCCGCCGTTCTGCTTCTCCTTGAGGCTGGCGACGAAGCGGTCGGGCGCGACATTTGCATGCATATCGCAGCGATGAAGCCGCAAGGCCTCCGCGCAGAAGACCTTGATCAGGCCGTCATCGAAAACGAGAAGCGCATCCAGCTCGAGCTTATGAATGCCGATCCGAAAAACGCCAACAAGCCGGACGCCATCAAAGAGAAGATCATCAATGGTTCGATGCACAAATTCCTTGCCCAGAAATGTCTGCTGAGCCAGCCGTTTGTGAAGGAACCGTCTCTCACGGTCGAGCAGTTTGCGAATCAGAACGGTCTGAAAATCATCAAGTTCGTTCACTGGATTCTTGGCAAATAATCAGGTTTGAAATCAGGGATAGTTTGTCCTGCCTTCGTGGATGGGGTGAACTGTCCCTTTTTTTAAGTAGTCAGTAGTCAGCGTTTCGGCTGTGCCGAAAAATGGGATTTATTTAAATTCTGCCGAAGGCAGAACACTGACTGCTGACTACTCAAAAAGGGTGAATCATGGCAAACGAAACCGCTCTCAAATACAAACGTCTCATTCTGAAAATTTCGGGTGAATCTCTTGCTCCGGCAGGGGGGCGCGGTGTTTCGATGGAGTCCATCGTTACGATCGCAAAGCAGGTTTACGCTGCCAGCCAGCACGGCACGCAGATCGGGTTGGTTCTGGGCGGCGGAAATATCCTTCGCGGCGCGCAATTCATGACCCAGGGTGCACACGTCCACGAAGCGACGGCCCACTATATGGGAATGCTTGCGACGGTGATGAACGCTCTGGCGATGCAGGACGCGCTGGAATCGGTCGGCTGCACGACCCGCGTCATGACGGCCATTAGGATGGATGGCGTTGCGGAACCGTACATTCGCCGCCGTGCATTGCGTCACCTGGAAAAAGGCCGCGTGATCATTCTGGCTGCGGGGATCGGCAGTCCGTTTGTGACGACGGACACCGGGGCGGCGCAGCGTGCCCTGGAACTGGACGCGGACATTTTGCTCAAGGGGACGAAAGTCGATGGCGTGTATTCGAGTGACCCGGTTAAGGACCCCGACGCGCTTTTCTACCCGCATCTGACGTACGAGGAAGTGCTCGCCAAGCACCTGAGGATCATGGATCAGGGCGCGGTCACGAAGTGCATGGAGTACAGCCTCCCGATCCGCGTTTTCAATTACCGCCAGGACGGGAACATTGAAAAAGCGGTGCGAGGCGAGGAAATCGGAACGCTTATTTCAAATTATTAATAGGAGTTGAAAATGACAGACGATATTCTATTAGATGTTGAAGAACGCATGGAAAAAGCGGTCGCCCGGCTGAAATCTAACCTGGCTGGAATTCGTACCGGCCGCGCTAATCCGGGACTGGTGGATTCCCTGAAGGTGGACGCTTACGGCTCGCAGTGCCCGCTGAAGCAGCTTGCTTCCGTCGGCTGTCCGGAACCGACGCAGATCGTGATCCGTCCGTACGACCCGAGCACGCTGAAAGACATCAGCAAGGCAATCATTAATAGTGATCTCGGTTTCGCTCCGCAGGATGATGGAAAAGTCATCCGTTTGAATATACCGCCGCTTTCTCAGGAAACGCGCCGCAAGCTGGTTTCGCGTATCGGCGATCTGAAAGAAGAAGCGAAAGTTTCCCTTCGTAACATTCGCCGTGATGGTGTGAAAGCGTGCGACAAAGGCGAGAAAGACAAACTTTTCTCTGAAAACGACCGCGATGCCGCCAAGGAAGAAATCGACAATCTGATCAAGAAGTTCGAGAAAGAAATCAACTCGCTGGCGGATGCTCGCGAAAAGGACGTTTTGGAGTCCTGAAAGCGAAACTTTTGTAAACGAAGAACGAATAATGAATAACGAATAACGAATAATGAAAGGATTCATTATTCGTTATTCGTTATTCATTATTCGTTTGTTAAAAGAAGGGATTTAAGTCATGGCTAAATTTAATTCTCCTCGTTCCAAAACCGCCCGCAATCCCGGCCCGGTCGGTCGCGTTAAAAAATTCAATCAGGTCAAAAACCGTGCGGGTTTTCAGGGGGGAAAACCACGTCGTGGGGGCGAGGAGGAAAACCGGTTTGGTCGTGGACCTCGCCGCCGTGGGTCTGCTGGTTCGATGAATTTCGAGGAAGCGGACGATTACGTGCGCCCGGAAGCGCCTGGCCGTTCCAATGGCCGTGCGGGAAACCGCCCCACGAAGCATTTTAATCCACTGAATTACCTGCGGGCGGATGAAGAAGACGGCATCGTGAGCATTCCGTCGCCTCAATTCGTCGAAATGGACGAAGACGAGTGGGCCGATCAGGGCCTGAAACGCGGCGCGTCGCCGTTCCGGAAGTCGATCCGTGGGACGAAGGCCGCCGGGAAGTTCACGAAAGACTTCCGTGACGCCAAATCCCCACGTAAAGGGACCGGCTCCGCAGCCTCCAGAGCGAGAACGGCCTCCAAACCGGCACCGGAGCGCAAGCCGTTGGGGACGAAACCGCGTTCCTCGAAAAAAGCCACGGCAAAAGGCCCGGCCCCTGAGGGGGAACGTCTGCAAAAAGTCCTTGCCACGGCTGGATTCGGAAGCCGCCGGGACTGCGAAGAGTTCATTCTTGCCGGGCGTGTCATGGTAGATAGGGAAATTGTGACGGAGCTTGGAACCCGTGTTTTGCCGACTCAAACGATCCATCTCGATGGAGAGCTGGTACGTCGTCCCAAGGGTTTCGTGTACTACGCGCTGAACAAACCGACGAACGTGATTTGCACCAATGATGACCCCGCTGGGCGCCGCCGCGCGTTGGACTACATCCATGAAAACGTGCCGGGCCTTTTCCCGGTCGGGCGGTTGGACCTTCACAGTGAAGGGCTACTGCTCATCACGAATGATGGCGAGCTGGCAAACCGCCTGACGCATCCGAGCTACGAAGTGCCGAAAGTCTATCGCGTCCGTGTTTCCGGAACGCCAACCCGGGCGGAGATCGCTCAAATGTGCCGCGGGATCCACCTGGCCGAAGGGGTTGCGAAGGCGGAAGAGGTAAAACTTCGCCACGTGTACCGCGATGGAACAGCCGTTTTGGAGGTGACGCTCCGCGAGGGCCGCAACCGCGAGATCCGCCGCATCCTCGCCCGCATCGGGCACAATGTGCTCGACCTGGTTCGCATTTCGATCGGAAACGTGAAACTGGGCAAACTGCCTGTGGGTGAATACCGCTCGCTGACGGCTCTGGAAGTGAAAAGCCTGAAAAAGCTCGTGGGCCTGACAGGCATGAAGTCGGAGATCCTCGCTCCTGCCAAACCTTCGAAGCCTGCCAAACCCAAGAGCAAGCCAGACCTTCCGACGGAGCCAGACACTCCGCTTCCGAACGACACCACGCCGGACGAGTTGTACGAAGAGTGGAAAAACGAGTTTTGACGTATGAAAGGATTACCCCATGAAAAACATTTTAGTCCTGATTTTTCATGGGGATTTCCTTTGACGTTTTTTTTTATTTCTTTTGACTTTTTTTGAAACCTTCCTCTTGCTCTTAGCATAGAATAGAGTAAAGAACATGAAAATGACCTTTTGGAAAGAAAAAGTGGTCCTCGTGACCGGTGGCTCCAGCGGGCTGGGGCTGGAACTCGTCACGGCGTTCGCCCGAAATGGGGCGAGGGTCGTGATCGCGGCTCTGGAAAAAGACGCGGTGGAAGCCGTCACGAAGGATTTTCAGGCGGAAGGCCTCGACGTGACCGGTTTTCAGGTGAACGTCTGCTCCGATGAGGACGTGCAGACGCTCAAAAAGGAAATCGAAACGCGTTTCGGCCGGCTGGACGTTCTGGTGAACGTGGCGGGCCGAACCGACCGCGGGAAGATGATCCAGTGCGACGCGGACCATTTTGCAAAGGTGATGAATCTGAACTTCATCGCGCTGGTTCGGGTCACGCATACGTTCCTCCCGATGCTTCTGAAATCGAAGGGCCGGATCATTAATATTGGGTCCCTCGCTTCCAAATCGGCCTCCCGCTGGACGGGCGCTTACCCGGCGAGCAAACACGCGGTGGCGGCGTACTCGCAGCAACTGCGGCTGGAGCATCAGGGCGAGCTGAAAGTACTGCTGGTTTGCCCTGGACCGATCCAGCGTGAGACGGAACGTCTTTACCCGCTAGAGGGGCTGGAAGATCTTCCCGAAGAAGCGCGGCGCCCCGGTGCAGGCGTGAAAGTGAAGCGGATCCCGCCAAAAGTGCTGGTGGATTCGATCCTCAAAGCCTCCGAGCGCGGCGATGTGGACCTCGTTCTTCCCAAAAAGGCCAGGATTTTGTTCACTATCAGTCAGCTGTTCCCGAAACTGGGGGATTGGCTGGTTCTGAAAAACACGTGATAAAATGTAGTTTTGAGGAAAAAAGAATCAAGCCGGCGGAGCAGGATTTTCCCCGGTTAGATCACCATTTTCTGAAGAATCATTCAGAAATTTCAAAAGTTCATCATTGAATGGAGGATTTTATGAAAAAGATTTTGGTTTTGAGCGCGATGTTCTGCCTGGGAGCTGCTTTGGGGGCCTCAGGAGTTCTGAAGTCTGTCGCCGAAGAAGCGAAAAATGGTTTGGAAGTCCTTGAATCTTCTGCCATTCAGCTCGTTGATGGCGTGAAGGAAGCAGATAAAGCCAAGGCGGAAGATAAAACCGAAAAGGACGCAGAGGAAGCGGCTCCAGTCGAGAAAACATTCTGGGTAGGCGCGATGATCGGCCCGATCCCGGAACCGATTCTTGCGCATATCGCCGAAGGCACGATTCCTGAAGGAAAAGGGATCTGTGTTATGGAAATCGTTCCCGAATCTCCGGCGGAAAAGGCGGGGTTGAAAGCTTACGACGTCATTCTGAAAGTGAACGGCGAAGCGGTCAATGGCGATGAATTCGTCGAAAAAGTCAGAGCCTCCAAGGGCGAAAAACTCACTTGTGAGGTGCTCCGCGCCGCGAAGACACAGAACATTGATCTGACTCCGGCTGAACGTCCGGTCCAAGCGAAAATGAGTCCGCGCCGTGGACAGTTCAGGATGCGTGTCCCGGAGGGGTTCCAGATGGAAGTCCCGTTTGATCAAATGCCCGAAATGCCGGAAATGGATTTTGATGACGAAAATCTCCCGATCCCGGAACAGATGCGTGAAATGCTGAAGCAGCAGCGCGAAATGATGAAAAAAGGCGGCTTTGGCTTCCGCATGGTCCCCGGCGCTCAGGGCCAGCAGCAGATGAAAATGGAAATCACCCCGGAAGGAACGGCCATGACCCGCACGGGAACGTTCATTGAAAACGGTGAAAAGCTGACCATTTCCGTCAAGAAAATCGGCGATGAACCGGCCAAGATCCTGGTTGAGTGGAAAGACGAAGACTATGAAACCACCGAGGATAAACTGGACGTGATCCCGGAAGAAATTCGCGGGAAAGTCAAGGATTTCCTCGAATCGGGAAGTGGCGTGACGATTAACGGTGATTCGATCACCAAGGCTTTGGAAGCTCCTGCCGACGACGAAAAAGCAGAAGATGCTGAAGGCGAAAAGAACGAAAAAGAGATCCAGATCAAAAAAGAGAAAGTGATCGATCTGAAATAAAAAGTTCCTCCCGTTTGTAACGGTCAGGCGAGGCTGGGCGAAAACCCGGCGCTCGCCTTTTCTTTTTAAACGGTCAGAACGTTTAATCCAGTTTCACTTCCGGAACGACGAAATCTCCACGTCCAGGACGGCGATCCATCAGGGCGTTGGCGGCGTCCGCGTTTTCACCAACGAAACGACGTGTCGTCTCGTCCAGCGTCAGCATCGGGCTGAGCGCGAACGTCTCGTCCAATGCGATCTCCTGCGTTGTCAGGTACTTCTTCATATCGTCGATCATCTCGCCGAGTTTTCCAGTGTCCTGAGCCATCGCGAGGGCTTTTTCTTTCGACCAGTTCCCACCCAGACGGTACGCCACGTTCGCCGAGTTGTACCAGAACGAAGTGTCCCACCCGACCTGGATCTCGCCGTTCAGGTTGGTCGGATCGTTTGCGCGCACCGAGTCGCAGAAGTTCTTCAGGTGATTATACGCGCCCGCGCCGTAGTCGGACGTTTTGAAGTCGCGGATCTTCTTCCCGGTCGTATCATACGCGGACGCAGGCCCCCACGGCTTCTGGTACGTGCCGCCCTCGCAGTACACGATGTAACCCGGATTCGGGCCGACACACGGGCAGGTCGCGCCGCGCTTCGCTTTGTCTTCCACGCCCGAGAAGCCGAAAATCACAGGAACGGAACCTGTGTCGAAGTACGTGAACATCGTGTTCGGCGTTTCGCCGGCGTCTTTGATCCCGAGGCGGCCGCCGCAGGAGAAAACGCGCTTCGGGATGGAGATCTGGTTGCAGAAAATGTCGTTCCGGCAGTCGTCGAGCAGGTGTGCGCCCCAGTTCCCGGTCTCACCGTTTCCGGTGTTCCACATAAAGTGCCAGTCGTAGTGCAGCTGGTTGCGGTAAAGCGGAAGGTCATCCGCCGGGCCGAGCCACAAATTGTAGTTCACCTCGGGCTGAACGGTCAGCGGCGTTTCCCTCAGACCGATCGGGCGGCGGACGAAGTACCGGTTGACCCGGATCGCGAGGATCTTGCCGAGGGCTTTTTCTTCGTGCAGGAACTTTTTCACTTCCGCGTGGGCTTCCCGGTCGGTACGCATCTGAGTGCCGATCTGCACGCATTTCTTGTACTTGCGCGAGGCGTTGAAGAGCTGCTGGCCTTCCCAGAACGAGAGGCAGAGTGGTTTTTCGACGTACACGTGCTTGCCAGACTGCATCGCCCAGATCCCGCCCAGGCAGTGCCAGTGGTTTGGCGTGGCGATGACTACCGCGTCGATTTCGGGATCGTCGAACACCTTGCGTGGGTCGGCGAAGGTTTTGGCGGGATTGAACGCTTTTTTGCCCTGATCGAGCCGCACGGAGTCCACTTCGCAGATCCCGGCGAGCTTGTAGGGTTCACCGGCGGCCGCGAGGCGGTTCAGGATGCTGCTGTGCTCGCGGCCTTTGTTTCCGTTTCCGAGGACGCAGACGCGGACCTCTTCATTCGGACTGCCGGCGATCAGAGCGGGGGCGGGAAAAACGGACGCGGCAGCCAGCGCCGCGCTCGAGGCGAGGAAATGACGACGATTCATGAGATTTCTCCTAATTATGAATGATGAATTATGAATTGTGAATTTTGGATTAAATGAGACGGCGTGTGAGCCTTTCGACGGCGGCCCTCCGAATCTTTAATAATCAAATCCAAGGAGTTTTTCCACCCAACGAATCAGCGTGAGCAAAATCACCATGAGGAGCAGAAGCCCCAATCCCAGCGTGATCAGGTGAGGCCCAAGCCGAAAAACCGGGAGCGTGAGGTTCCAGAAGAACGGCCAGTACAACATGGTAACGAGCGCTCCAAGGCACAGGAAGGGGCCGAACGGAGTTTCTAGGTCACGAAGGAAAATCAAACGGGGTATTGCAAGGAATAATCCCGCGAACGGGGCGAGGAAAAATAAAACGATACACGGCTGCCAGCCGAGAAACGCGCCGAACATGGCCATGAGGAGTACATCGCCAAATCCCATTGCCTCGCGATCCATGGCGAATTGGGCGGCAATCCGGAGTATCCACATAAAACTGCCAGCGATTCCCATCCCTAAAAGGGTGGACCAGACTGTAAGCCACTGCGGCCAGGCGAGCGCCCAGAGTATAATGATGGCAGCTGTCCCCCATTTCAGGAGGTTCCAAAGCAGCAGGGTGGAATGTGTACGTTTGAGCCGTTCCCAGAAAATCCGACAGGCCCAACGGAACCCACGGTTCATTCGCCAATGGCGTTCCATCAGGGCGAAACACCAGCCCCACCAGCAGATCAGGGCAGTTATCAGTCCCCACGTCCCACCTTTTTCGTTTCGAAAAACTTCCAGTGGGGGATTTGGAGAGGCAGCGTTCAGCGGGAAAATCAAATCCTCACCTGATTCGACTTTGCAAAGAGGAAAATCAAGCAACTGCGTAACAGGTAAAATCTGATCAGTCCCATCTTTTCTCTCGTCGAACGTGTACGGCGTGAAAAACGAAACGACCAGGGCCAGAAGCGTTCCGCCAATGAGGATCTGGTCGGGAATCGTCTTTTCGTCAAAGTCGATCAGGGACGCGCCGAGCATCAATCCAATGAAAACCAACTGGAAAGCGCATCGGGCCAAAAGGCTCCACACGAACGTTGCGGTTATGGGAATCTCGTGATTAAAAGCCAGTATGAGCATTCCCATGACCTGCGACTGAAAAAACCAGCCAGCGAAAGCGCCCATTCCCAATTCTACGCAAAGGGGCCGGATCCAGAACCCACGTCCGAAACGGTCGGCCTCCTTCCTCATTCCAAACCAGCCGATGATCGGGATTTTCCACCAAAATGGGCGTGGACGATCCGAATGACACCACGGATGATTTCGTTTGGGACTCCACGCCCAAGCGGCTGCCGCGTAGTTCGCCAGAGCGCCAAGGAAAATTCCGAAAATGAGGAACGCAAAAAAATACATATTAATCAGGATTAATGCGTAAGGAGGGGGGAGCCGTTGATTTCAAGCAGTTGTTTCACTATTTCCTCTGGGCTGCACAGTTCGGTCGTGATTTCCATCGTGGCGCAGTCGCGGTACATTGGTTCACGAAATTCGAGGAGGTGGCGAATTTCATCGAGGGCGGGGAGATTGGTCAGACTGGGGCGGCTCGTTTTGGTCGTTTCATCACCCGTCATGCGATGTAGAATCGTTTCCGGACTGGCCGTCAGCCATAGTACCGGGCCGGAGTCACGCAGGACTTTCCGCGTATTTTCCCGCATGACCGCTCCGCCACCCGTTGCCAGGATCAGTTCGGGCTTCATGCACAATTCGGCGATGATCCGCTCTTCAAAGTCACGAAACGCAGGTTCACCGTCCTCGGCAAAAATTTGGGCGATGGTTTTGCCGGCCTGACGCTCAATTTCCCGGTCTGAGTCGATCCACGGGCAGTTCAGCGCCTCGGCCAGAAGCTTCGCGATCGTCGTTTTCCCGGTCGCCCGGTAGCCAATCAGGGAAAGGATCATTCTTCGTGCTCCTCTCCGGTTTCAAAAGATTCCCACGTTTGAATCACTAAATTGGGGTCTTGCAATGGTTCAGATTCATAAACCTGAATGATTTTACTCTTACAGTTGGGGCACCTTTTCAGGTTTGAGGCGTACACGTTTCCACACTGTGCACACACTTTCAAGGCGTTTTCCTCCTGTCCTTCCGGCACGAGCAGGCTGGCAAGGTGGCGAATTCTTTTGATCGAGCAGACCCACAGGCAGACGTTGATTGCGAGGAACATGAGGTACAGAAGACCAAGCACTCCTTCATTCATTCCCTCAATGTCTCTCAAAAACAGAACAGCGTCGTAGGAACCGTGGAAAAGGACTGGGACCCACAGTGCGTAGCTCAAATATTTCTTATTGTTTACACGTTCAAATTTTGCGAGGGAGAAAAAGTACCCCATCATTACACCGCATAGCGCGTGGCAGGGAATGCTGAAAATGGCACGGGTATAGGCGATATTTTGGGCCGTATCGACGCCTGAATTAAGCCCGCCAAAAACATACATAAGATTTTCAATGCAGGCAAACCCCAAAGATACGAAAACGGCGTAAACGATCCCGTCGTAATGCTCGTCAAACTCTCTGTTGTCCCAGATCCAGTGTTTGAGGATGTATAACTTGGCGAACTCTTCCGGTATGGCGGCGCCAATAAAACCAACGGCGATCGCGTGGAGAGCAGGAAAGGGAATTAAATCAATGAATTCGGCAATGAAATTTTCAACAATTACGATTGGGTAAGCGGAAACAAACCCCAAAAAGAAGATTTTCGCCAAGAGCCCAAGTGGTTCCTTGTGGTACCTGTCACGGAGGTAAATATAAGCCAGCAGGATGACCACCGGACCGACGGCCCAATAAAACAGGTATTTGAGTTCAGAAGGTTCCATTCGAGTTTGGAGTGTGGAGTGAGTGTTGAGTGTTGAATATGGAGAGTTGAGAGTTGAGTTAAAAAGCTTTCGGCTTTTTATGGGTTGACGTTTTTCGTAAAGTAACGTTACGCGCCAGCGTCAACTCAACTCTCAACTCTCAACTCTCAACCCTGAAATCAGACTTCTTCCGCTGACGGGCAGACGAAACCTTCGCGCCATTCGCGGTTCAGGAGAGGCGCGGCGTAGCTGCTGTTGTCGCAGAACTCTTCCTTTTCCGGATCAAAGTGAAGCGTCGGACCGAGGGAAAGCGGCGTGACGTCCAGATCGACGCCGTTCGCCTGCAGATGCTCGACCGTGCGGTCCAGCGTCGCCACATCGTCGTCCAGGCCACGCACGTCTTCCAGCGCTTTTCTCAGTTCCGGGACGGAAATCTTGTTCTTCTCGCCGAAGTAGTAGCTGGCGTTTCCAAGGTGGGCCAGCGACGCGGAGAGATGGCCGTCCAGAATAGGAGCGTTGAGGATCGACGGGTCGCGCTTCTGAACCGCTTCGATGAAATTGTCAAAGTGGAGCTGGTCGCTTCCGCCTTTGAATTCCTTAATGACGTTTCCTTCTTTGTCATACGCGACGCAGTAGCCGTAATTCACCTGGACGAGTTTGCCTTCGGTGCCGTAGAAGATCACGCCGATCTTGGCGCCGTCGAGGTCCGGGGTTTCCAGACCGCGGGTTTCGAAGACCAACGTCTTGTCGCCGTAGTCGAAGATCGAGACTTCCGTGTTGGCCGTGTCGCCGGCGTCCACGTAATCCGGATCGTTACGTTCAGCCTGGTAGCCGACGCGGCCGCCGTAGGTGATCACGGAGTTCGGATGACGCATGATGCCGAGGCCCCAGCGCGCAATGTCGAACTGGTGCGGGCCCTGGTTTCCGGAGTCGCCGTTTCCGTAGAGGCGCTGCCAGTGCCAGTCGTAGTGGAAATGCGGGCGAGTGAGTTTCGGGTCGGTGTAGATTGCCGGGCCGCTCCAGAGGTTGAAATCGACCGAGGCGGGGATTTTGTCGGTGTAGTCACCCAGAGAGCCGATCGATTTGCGGCGTTTGTAGCACAGACCACGGGCAAAATTGACCTCGCCGATGCCGCCGTCGCGGATGAACTGAATGGCGTCACGCAGGGCCGGGTTGGAACGGCACTGGGTGCCGACCTGGCAGACGCGGCCGTATTTCTTCGCGGCGGCGACCATCGTGCGGCCTTCAAAAACGTTGTGGCAGGCGGGTTTCTCGACATAAACGTCTTTGCCGGCCTGCATCGCCCAGATCGCGGAAAGGCCGTGCCAGAAGTTCGGCGTGGCGCTGCCGACGACGTCCAGCTCCGGATCCGCGAACGCGTCACGCATGTCCGTGATGAGCTTCGGGCGGGAACCCTGACGCTTCTCCACCTGATCGCAGCGGACTTTGCCGATCGCTTCGTCAACTTCCACCAGGTAGGTGATCACCGTGTTCGGATTGTTGATGAAGCCACCGATGTGGGACTGGCCGCGGCCGTTCAAACCGACGACGGCACAGTTGATTTTATCATTGGCGGCGACCTCGTCCTGAGCGCGGACGATCATCGGGGAGACCGCCCCGGCAGCCGCGGCGGAGTACAGAGTGGTACGCAGGAAATTACGGCGGGAAAGTTTGCTCATAATCGATTCCTTATTTTAAGTTGAAGGGGAGATGATGAAAATTGATTGATTTGTTTATTATTGCACATTGGGAAACGTTTGTCAAGCGGGGGAAATAATATTTTTTAATGAATTTCCCGAAATCTGCCATCCGAAAATCCAGAGAATCAGAAGGGGGCGGTAAGGACTTTCCGGATGAACCACTTTTTGCCTCACGCGGAGATGCGGAGCCGCGGAGTTTTATTTTGTTGGGCTGGTTGAGAATTTGCACTTCTCCATTCTCTAATTCTCCGCGTCTCCGCATCTCCGCGTGAGATCAGAAAGAGGCACTGACTGTCTTTGGGAGCCTGCTTTTCAACTATTTCCGCCGGCAAATCATCATGAGGATCAGCAGAGCGCTCTGGAGCAGGACGATCGTTCCGCCGGGCTGCGTCTCCGTCAGGTACGAAATGAAAAGCCCGACGTTCATCGTCACGACCGAGAAAAGGACCGCGAAACAGAGGGTCCGGCGGTAGCTCGTCCGTAGCTGCATCGCCGCGGCGGCCGGAATGACCAGAAGCGAGGAAACGATCAGTGCGCCGACCGTCCGGGCTGCGACGGAGATCGTGATGGCCGTCAGCAGCGTGAACAGCGTGTTGATCGTCCCGACCGGCAGGCCCGCCAGCCGAGCCGCCTGTTCGTCGAACGCGATGTAAAAAAGCTCACGGTAGAACACAAGAAAAAGCCCGAAAACGACGACCGAGAGGATCACGACGAGCCGGATCTCGAACGGGGTGGTCGTGATGATGCTCCCGAAGAGGAAGCTCTGGAAATTGGCGGCATTGGTCACGAAACTCGAAAGGACGCCCGTCAGGCCGATCCCGATGGAGAGGACCAGCGCGATCGCGATCTCGGCGTACTGGGCGTAACGCTTCCGAAGAAATTCGATCCCGAACGCGGCCAGAACGCAGTAGATCGTCGCACAAAGTGTCGGGTTGTAGCCGAGCAGAAGGCCAAGCGTTACGCCCGCCAGCGACGTATGCGCCAGCGTCTCGCCGATCATCGAAAGCCGCTTCAGGACGACCGTCAGACCGATGCAGGGAATGAGGACCCCCAGGAGCGTTCCAACGAGAAACGCGTTCCGAAGAAAATCGTGCTGGAAAATTTCAGTCAGGGCGTTCATATTAACGGGCGGCGCACAAGCGGCCAGGAATCAAAGGATCGATGAAAAAACGTTTCCATATTATACCACAAAAGGATTTTTTAAAAAGGCCCCCCTCTGAATTTTTCATCCTCTATAAACTGGAGAGTTACGCCGATCGCCGATTTTTTCAGGCGCTCGACGGTTTCTTTTTCGAGAAAGAAACCCAGGTCAAAGAAATTGATACTCAGAGGGACCGAAACGTTCATTTCCACGGGAGTTTTCAACGTTTTGGGCGACTGTTCCCACTCGTCAAGCGCGTTCCAGACGGCCGTATCCAGGTCTTGCGTTAAAGTTTCGCACGAAGTCAGAAGAGTTCCGTCTTCTGCATGGAGTTCGGCCAGCATGGGAGCGTGCCAGTAGTCCTCACCCATCTGCTCGATCAAGGCCAACTCTTCTTCAGTGGCCGATTTCCAAAATTCTTCTAAGTGATAAAAATCAAAACTAAAGTCAAACGGGACAGGAAATGCGGCCAGAGCGTCCCACGAAACATCAAAGCGGATCGCGGGCAACTCATTTTTCACGGGGAGATCGATGACAACAGCGAATGAAAGATTTAACTCCTGAATGATCGCTTCTACCGATTTCCAGTAAGGAGAAAAAGCCGAAAAGGCCTTTGCCAGCGCGGAACCGGTAGAATCCGCTTCAGCCCGGAACAGAACAAGACTGACGGACGAAGACGCCAAGTTCGGATTGGCCAAAAGATGCGGCTTCTTTTGTTTCCAATACTCCAGCGGGAACGGCAGCTGAAGGGATTTCAGCCAATCCTCCGAGTTTTCCAAAGTATTACTGCTTATTTCAAAAACCACTTCGATCATCGGATTTACTTCATTGAAATTCTTTTCTTTGGGAAACTCCCGTCCCAATATTCACGCGTCACATAAACAGGCTGAAGACCTCGTCGCAATCCATCGTTTGAAAAACGGTCTTGTAGTTGGCAAACGGTTTCATTTCTTCCCTGGCCGCCTCGAGTTTCTTCAGGAAACGCCCGGAATCCTCTTTGGAAAACTCCGGACTTTGGAAATGCCGCGCGGTTTGGTCGTAATACTGGAGTGCCAGCTCTTTCCAGAGCAGATCCACGAACGAATGAGAAATGAGCCCTTCGTCCGCCTGCGCCTCCAGCCTGGGAAGAATTTTGAGTCCCGGCGCGCTGTTCCCGTTATACGCCTCCCAGAGCGAGTCAAAAAGCTGGACCTTGGGGGCGTCGGGAGCGATTTTCACGCTTCGGTCGATCGAATTCTGGCACTCCTTAGCGTTCTGGTACGGCAAATAAATGACGTAGCACATCAGCGAGAAATCCGGGTTTTCAGGAAACAGAGTTTCCCCCTTTTTTAAGGTTTCCAAAGACCGGGTGTACTG
This sequence comes from Thermoguttaceae bacterium, assembly GCA_030530205.1. Lineage (GTDB taxonomy): Bacteria > Planctomycetota > Planctomycetia > Pirellulales > Thermoguttaceae > RGIG3701. Next base: position 63,280 of record JAUMVK010000018.1, read on the forward strand.
CTCGTTTTGCCAATAACAAGCCGCCAGAGCTTTGAAAAGCAGGGGCTGCGGCGCGTTGGGGAACACCGCAAGGTACTTTTCAAAGTCCTCGATCGCCTGCGGGACGGAGCCAAGCCCACAGTACGCGAAACCACGAAGGGCATGGATCCCGACATTATCATTGATTTCGATGCCGCGGTTGAAATCGTCGAGGGCTTTTTGATATTCACCGGCCCTCAAAAACGCCAGTCCACGCAGGAAAACCGTGTTGTAATCGTTCGGGTTGAACCCAAGCGCCTTTTCAAAATATTGCCACTGTTTGGGGCTTTGAGGGTTTTGCATCCCTTCAACGACCGCCAGCCTGCACCAGTCGTTGCATCGCGGCGAATTCAGCTCATTGCACGCTTTTTTCAGATAGTCGTAAGATTTTGAGTATTTCCGCCGCATGAAGAAGATCCAGCCGGTGTAAGCGTGGAGTTCCATGTTCTCCGGGTAGCTTAAACACAAGACCTCCAATTGCCAGCTCAGCCGGTCCAGCGTCCCGGAAACGTCGGCGCCGTCCTGCGCCCGGAACTTGGTCAGCGTCCCCCGCAGAGGTTCCGACGCTGGAATATTGTTGAAAATTGCGGCGTAAAGATCTTCGTCCGACACCGAGGGGTCGATATTCAGCCCGTCTTTTGCCTGCAGCGAAGCCTGCAAAAGGACCAACAGAACGCACGCTTTCAGCAGGATTTTCATGGGATTTCCTTTCTTCTGAAAGCCAAAACCTCAATCCGTCTTTTCGTGGGAGCAGTCCAAACGGTGTGCGTGGCAGCAGCCGGCGTGGTGCTCGCACGCGTCGCAAGACTGGTCGAGCGCCTCGAAATGCTCGCAGCGGTTTTTGTGGTCGTGGTGGTGATGATGGATCAGCTCGTGCTGGAGCTGGGAGGGTTCCACCTCGGCGAGGTTTCCGTCCTCGATGCAGAAGATCCGGTTCGCGTAGTTGGAGGCGTGGACCAGGTCGTGCGTCACCATCAGGATCGCAAGTTTCAGCTCGTGATTGAGCTGGTCCAGAAGCTCGTAAAGCGCGTGGGCGTTTTGAACGTCGATCCCCGTCGTCGGCTCGTCGAGGATCAGCAGTTCCGGCCGGTTCGCAAGCGCCCGGGCGATGAGGATCCGCTGGAGCTGACCGCCAGAAAGCTCACCGAGGCGCGCCGTCCGAAACGCTTCCATCCCGACCAGGCCCAGAACGTCCCAGACCCGCTCGCGGTGAATGCGTTTGACCCGGTGAAAAAGGCCGATCTGCGGGAACTGGTGCGCGAGAAGCACTTCCTCGACCGTGGCGGGGAAGTCGGAATTCATGTACGCGTGCCCTTGCGGCACGTACCCGATCCGGGGCCAGCTGCGGAATGAGCGCACGTCCTCGCCAAAAAGCCGAATCTCGCCGGCTTCGGGCTGGAGCTGGTTGAGGAGGAGCTTCAGGAGCGTGCTTTTCCCGGCCCCGTTGGAGCCGATGATGACCGCGAAATCCCCGGCGTTCACCTGGAACGAAACATCGTCGAGGAGCGGCACTTCACGACGCCACGAAAAAGTTAAATGGGCAACATTAATCATTACACTAAACCTTTGTAATGAATAATGAATAACGAATAACGAATAATGAGAAGAAAGACTTTAAAAAGTAATTCGTTATTAATTATAAGATCAATATTAACTGAGCGAGGTTTTCCCTCATCACAGAAAAGTAGTCCGCCCCCGCGTCAAGCTGGGCCTGCGTGAGAGTTTCGAGTGAAGAAAGAACGCCGACTTTCACACCCGTTTCGCGGGAAATCGTCTCGGCCCCTTTCGAGCTTTCTGAGGAAACTGCGTAAATGACCGGGATCTGGTTTTCCTTGATGAATGCGATGATCTTCACCATCTGCGACGGCGACGGGTCGGAGTACGCGCTGTACCCCTCCAGCGCGACCTGTTCCAGCCCGTAATCGCGGCACAAGTACCAGAACGCGCTGTGCGCCACGACCAGCTTCCGGTTCTTCAGGTCCTTCGTGACGGCCTGGAACTCCGCGTCCAGAGCGTCGCACTCGGCCTCGTACTTCGCTGCGTTCGCCCGGTATTTTTCGGCATTTTTCGGGTCCAGCTCGCTGAAGAAATCGGTCAGATCGGTCAGGATCTTCTTCATGTTGCGGGCGGAAAGCCAAATATGCGGGTCCGCACCGTGGTCGTGTTCGTGATGGTCATGCGCATCGTGGTCATCATCCGCGTCGTGATGATGGCCGCAGGAACACTCATGAGTTCCGCCGAGTTCGACTGATTGGGCGGCGACAAAGACCGGGATATTGCGCTTTTTGAGCAGCGGCTGGACCTTTTCGGTCCACTCTTCCAGCTCGGCGCCGTTCATGAGGAAAGCGTCGGCCCGCGTCATTTCGAGGACTTTTTTCGGCGTTGGCTCCCAGCTGTGCACATCGGCCCCGGGCGGCATGACGCACACGACGTCCATCTCGTCGCCGACGATTTTTTGGGCGAAATCGGCCAGAAGGTAAAAACTCGCGCAGACGGTCTTCCGCCCGTTCCTGACGTTCTTCGGAACCATCTCGCAGCTGCTCAGCAGGCAGAGCGCCATCAGACCGATCAAAAGAGCCGAAATGATGTGAAATTTAGACCAGAACATAATATTTCCCCCTTTCTTTCCATGATGATTTCCCAATTATACTGATTTAAAGAGGAAATGCAAGGGGGGGGAAAATTAAGTGAGGAGTTAGGAGTGAGGAGTTAGGAGTTGCGCTGGCGCGTAACGTCGGGTTCAGAATGAGTTCAACCTGGCGCGTAATTCCGGCCTCCGGCCTCCATTACCGCCTTCCATTTCACTCCTAACTCCTCACTGGCGAAGCTAGAACCCCATCACTCCCATCCACGCGTACACTCGGTCGAGCCAGGCTTTGTAGTGTTCCGGGCCGCGGACGCCGCCGAAGCCGTGCGTCACGTTCGCGTAAATGTGGAGCTCTGCAGGGACGTTCATCGTGCGCAGTTTGTGGTAAACCGCTACGGAACCCATCGGGGAGTAGTGGTCAACATCGCCGTGAATGAGGCAAATCGGTGGGGTTTTGGCGTCGAACGCGAAATCGTTGACCATCGTCGAATTGTTGCCTTTGCCTTCGTTCGGGCCGTTACTGCCGTCCTCCAGCACGTAGGCCGGGTAAACCGGGATCGCGAAATTCACGTGGCACGGGATCTGATCGATCTCATCGACCGGCTCGTAAGCGGGCGTCTGGCTCGACGTGGCGGTCATGAGGCACAGATGACCACCCGCGGAGAAACCGGTGCAGCCGATTTTTTCCGGGTTGATCCCCAGTTCGGCGGCTTTGGAGCGGATGATGCGCACCGCACGCTGGGCGTCCTGCCAGGCCGTGACGTGCTTCGGGACGAGCTTCGGGCGTGGGATGCGGTAGCGCACGATGACGGCCGTAATGCCCTTTTCGTTGTAGAAATTGGAGATTTGAATCCCTTCGTGCTGGTCGCAGCAGCCCTGGTAACCGCCGCCGGGGAAAATGATCATGCACGTGTCGGACTTTTTCTCGGCCGGGACACAGATTTCGTAGGTGGGGATCGACTGGTGCTCTTCAAAACTCGGGATTTTCCCTTCGGGCCAAAGGTTGACGCGTTCGCCGGCCAGAGCGAACGTGGTCATCGCGGCGAGAAAGAGAACGGAAAATAGTACTTTTTTCATGATTCATCCTTTAAAAAACGTGAAATGAATTGCCGTGGCGGAACCCCATGCGTGTCCATTAAGGGGACGACGACGTAAAGCCCACCTCTTTGAGGGGGGTGGCGCGTTAGCGCCGGGGGGAGTTGAACAGTGAGTTCGCGTAACTCCCCCAGTCTCGCTTTGCGAGCCAGCCCCCTCAAAGATGGGGCCTTTAAATGGAGTATTATCATGCACGGGCGGAACCTCCACGGGAAACTATAGAAAAGTTTAACATAAAAGCGAGGACTTTTCAACCCCCCGCCGCGTGATTTTTCTAAAATTTTCCACGCATCCCCCCTTGTTTACTCTCTGAACGTACGGTATATTGAAATCGTTCACATAAAAGAAAAATGGCTTTTGGGCAAGGGGAATTTTTTGTGTTTTATTCCTTACACTTAACCTATGAGTTTCAGTAAACAAGTTTAAAATCAAAATGGAGTATCGTAATGAAGTATCCATTAAATATGGGAGTTTATGACAGTAAGGCCCCCAATCCAGAATGTCTCGTGTGTCATAAAGATTTGGTTAAAACCAAAACATACTGGTTTACATGGGAAGGCTTGCTGCTGAATTCTGAAGATGGAAGCGAGGTTTCAGACACCCTGCATGTTGGGATGTCCTGGAATATCGGATTTCATGGAGATGAGAATAAAAATGAGTATGTGTCCATAGATATCGTAGATGATACCGAACAAAGTTGTATTGATTTTAAATTTTGTTCCATTCGGTGCATGAGGATTTGGCTCAATAACCTGTTAAAAGATTGCGAAACTCTTTTTCAGGAAAAACTGGGGAAAAGCCATGAAGAAACACGTTAAGTTTTGTTTTCTAATCGCAATATGGAGCATCTGTCTGGTGCTGTTGTTATGCGCCATATACATTGGTCCCACGAAAAAAGGAGCCGACAAAATGATAACATTTTACCACATCACCGCGTCCCTTGAACCCTGGGGGGACTTCTCGGAAATCCTTTATAACGGTTACATTACGAGCTACGAAATCTACGACAAAGATCGTCAGGAAGCGTTAAAATTATGCGCGAGTGGAGAATATTCCAAAGAGGATTTTGACCTGTGGCTGATGCGTGATGACGTACCGGTTTATCCGCCCAATCAGAGACTTCTGTTACGTACCGGGCCGTTTTATGTCGACTTCTCATCGGATCTGGAATATTGCAGTGAAGCCGGGAAAAAATGGCTTGAAGAACATTGTCCGGAAGTGAAATTTGTGCATCTGGTAAAATTCCACACCCCGGAATTGCATTGGGAAGAATGGGACAAAACCAAAGATGAACCCGCCGAGTGGCCGAAAGGAGAGGTTGAGGGCTATATCATCAACGAGCCTCATAGTCAGACCTGCGCAGACTCCATGCCGGAATTTTACGAAATTCTCCCTCCGCGTCTTCGTCCGGAGGAGGTAATACAAAAATTAAAGGAAAATGAAAATCGGCCATTTGTTTTTAAAATACTGTCAGGAGATTGGGTATTTATCAATCAAAAAGGAATTGATATGCTACGGGAATCCTGGAATGTTGAAAATCTGAAATTCGAACCCCGTACCATGGAAGAATTACGGGAAGAGTGGCATTTGTACTAAAGCGATGTGACCATAACAAAAGGACCGCCGAATGGGTATCGAAAACGGATTTCAGGAAATTCGGGCAGCAGGTCAGGCGCAGCCTTGAAAATCCGCTCAGCGGCCATTCCTGGAAGTCATTAAATGAGGAGTTGCGGAGATGGTATTACGTGCGTTCGGGCCAGGTTTACAGAGCGATCGGATCTCTCACCGGTACGGTTTTGATGGATACGAGCTTGACGAGATGCTTTCGTTTTACAGTCGGCACCGTTCGATGGGGACGCGCTCGACATTTGCCGTCAATACGTGGTACCCGGAAATCGCGGGCGGATATTACGTCAACCGAAGTTTGTTCGTTTTGCTCGACGAGGCGATCCGCGGCTTGGGGCTTTACCCGGTCTTGTTCGACACATTTCGTTCGGAAGGGCTGGTGCCGGTCGAAGGGGTGGGGCAGCTCTGTGAAGGCGAGGAATATCTGCTGATGGACCCCCGGCAAAAAGAAATCGGCGCACTCAAAATCCTTGAATACGGTTCCAGCGGCGGTTCCTGTTACAAGGATTGTGTTGTTTTCGATATGATCTTACCCGAAGATTTGACCGGTCGGCTGGTGGAGGAAGCCGAAACCAGATCCCGCGAGAGCCATGTCCAGTTTGACCGTGTGCCGGAGGTCTCCCGCGAGCCGATACGTAAATCGTGGTGGAGCAGACTCTGGCGGCTTTGTTTCTTTTCAGTGCTTCTGACGGGGTATTAAATCGTGTTCTTTGGGCTGAATCCATATCCTAATGTGCGAAGATAATGTGGCCACAGGTGAACGGGGACAGCGACAACACTCACAAACGTCGTCCTGGTTTTTTCTCTTTTTTTCTCTCTCACTCCCGTTTTTTTGATGGGAGGGGGGTTGAAATTTCTCCGATTGTGTGTTAAACTGGAGGAAGGTAGTTTGTTCTGACGAAAAAATCCCCCCTAATTTTAAGGAGTCCCACCCATGAAAAGACGTGAATTCCTCGCCGCCGGCGCGGCGGCCGCGGTCACTGGCGCATTGCTTCAGTCCGAGACCGTACAGGCGGACGACCAGGCTTCCGGCCGCGAGCTGATTGAAGTCCGGATCCTCTACACCGAGTCCGAAGACGCCAAAAAGCGCCTCCTGGAACGCTGCGACCAGATCCTGATCCCCGCTCACCAGAAGCTCTGCTTCCGTAAAACGGGCGTTTTCTCCGTGAATCAGGAACTTCACGAAGGCGACAAAAACTTCGACTCGATCTACTCCAACGCGGTGTTCGTTGTGACCTCTGCCAAAACGTTCGACCAGCTCGAGGCGTTCCACGAATTGCTGCACACGACGGCCGACGCGGACCGCCGGATCCAGACCTTTGCCGAGGACGCGCTTTACACCAATTTTGAATCTTCGCTGCTTCGCGCGTTTCCGCACTGCCCGACGCTGGAAGTGCCGAACCTTTCGCCGGACCGCGTCGTCCAGTTCCGTCGGTACTTCAGCCCCTCGTGTGACCGTAACCGCGCCAAGCGTGCGATGTTCGACACGGCGGGCGAGCTGGAGATCTTCAAGAGCTGCGAAATGCTCCCGGTCTTCTTCGGTGAAATGCTTTACGGCCCGTTCATGCCGAACATTTCGTATATGCTGAGCTTCAAAAACAACGACGAGCGCGTGGCGAACTGGAAGAAGTTCGTCGAGTCGGACGCCTGGAAAGAGCTGCGCGTCAAGCCGGAGTTCAAGGACACGGCGACGAAGATTCGCAATCTGTTCCTGAAACCGACGCCCGGGTCGGAGATTTAAGTCCTTGAAAGGCGGTAATGAAGGCCGAAGGCCGGAATTACGCGCAAATGGAAGGCGGTAATGAAGGCCGAAGGCCGGAATTACGCGCAAATGGAAGACGGTAATGAAGGCCGAAGGCCGGAATTACGCGCCGGTTTCCTTGCGACTGATTCACTCCGGTGCGTAATTCCGTGCTTCGCACTCCATTACCGCCTCCCACCGATTTCCCGATTCAACCCAACGCGTAATTCCGGCCTCTGGCCTCCATTACCGCCTCCCAGAGTAAATTACTGATTCAACCCGGCGCGTAATTCCGTGCTTCGCACTCCATTACCGCCTCCCACCGAAATTACCGCCTCTCATTTTCCAACCTCCCCAAAATGATGAACCGCAGAAACTTCAACCGTTCCTTCCTCCTCACCTCCGCGGCCCTTTGCTTCCGTCCCACCGTGATCTTCGCGGCGGAAAGCGCAGGCTGGACCCCGACCTTCGAAAAGTCCGAAACGTTCACCGAACGCCAGCTCGACTGGTACACGCACGGCTCCGACCCGGCCTGGGGCGCGAAAGACCCGAATCAGAAAGACTCGTTTGCCGTCCTTCATCCGAAAGACGGGGATGCGCAGGGGCGGCCGCTTTACGTCGTGCTTCACTCGGCCGGCCATGACGTTCATTCGTGCCTGGAATGTACGAAATCGCCGGGAAACCACGACATTTACCACGCTCCGGCCGAGTTCTACGCCCTGTACGTGGACTGCCGCGCCAACATGGTGGACTGGTGGTGGGGCGGTCTGAGCGCCAAAGAAGCCGTGAACGATGGAAACCGCGCAAAGGCCGGCTTCGCGCTTTCCCCATGCGAGAAACGCGTCATGGCGACCGTTGCGTGGACCATTCATAAGTACGGGATCGACCCGAATCGCGTCTATTTGTGCGGGAATTCAATGGGTGGAAGTGGTACGCTCGGCCTCGGCCTGCGTCACGGCGACGTTTTTGCCGCGATCAAGGCGAACGTTCCGGCAGGAGTCCTGCACGCCGCGTCCCGAATGGCCTTCCGTGACGAAAACGGCGACGAGATCCCGTACGAAAAGGTCCCGTTTGATCAGATCCCGGAGCCGCCGGTCTGCATCGATTACTCGGCCCCGAACGACGGTTGGTCGGCCCAGCACGAAATTCTGTTTGACGGGATGAAGCGCTGCAAGTACCCGCTCATGGCGTACTGGGGAAATTTCGGCCACGCGAACAATACGGCGCAGATTTGCCAGGTGAACGACCTGATCGAGTCGTTCCCGTGGACAGAGATCCGCAAAAATGCCGCGTACCCGGTCTTCACGAACGCCGCGTGCGACTCGAAGATCCCGTGGCCAGACCGCGAGCAGGCCAAAGACCCGGGGCAGGTGAACGCTTTCTTCCGCTGGGAAAATGTGACCGATTCGGCCCAAAAATTCGAGATGGATCTCTGGCTCATCCCGAGCGACGAGCTGAACTCGCACGTTTTCACGGTCCCGAAAGAGACCACGGCCGATGTTTCCCTGCGCCGGCTTCAAGCGTTCAAACTCGCCCCGAATCAGACGGTCCGGTGGAAGTTTGGCGCCGTATCGGGCACGGCCAAAACCGACCAGTTCGGTCTTTTGACCCTTCCGAAGCTGAAAATCACCGACCAGAAAACCCGCCTGGTGATCGTAAAATAAATTCATCCCAAGAGTCCTCAACTGAGACCGTAAAACCATTTTTTATTAAAGGAGTACATGATGCCCCGCCTTCCAATCCTGATTCTGCTTCTTGGAGCTTTCGTTTTCCCGCTGACGGTTCAGGGGGAAGAACTTAAAATCGAGCGTGAAATCATTTTGAACCTTTCCCCCGGCAAGGATAATCCGCGCAACAGCGAGGGGGATTTCGTCCGCCTCAAGGATGGCCGGATCATGTATGTTTTCTCGCAGTACTTTGGCGACTCTTCAAGCGACGACGCGCACGCCAATCTGGCCGTGATGTACTCCTCGGACGAGGGAAAAACCTGGACGAAGCCCGAAATTATGGTCCGCATGAAGGAGGGGCTGAACCTGATGTCGGTCTCGCTCCTGCGTTTGCGTGACGAACGGATCGCGTTCATGTACCTGCGCAAATTAACGCCGTACGACTGCCGCCCGCTGATCTGCTTCTCCTCCGACGAGGGCAAAACCTGGACCGACCCGGTCTGCGCGATCGACGAGGAGGAATATTTCGTCGTGAACAATGCGCGGCTTGTGGAACTTGGGGACGGCACGCTGATCATTCCGGCCTGCCTGCACAAGAAGCTCAGCAAAGGGCGTGACTACAAAGGTCAGGCAAAATGTTTCATCTCGAAAGACGGTGGAAAGACGTGGCACTCCGGGAAGTTCGCCAAAAAAGAAGACAAAGAACTGATCTTCCAGGAACCCGGCGTCGTGCAGCTCGCGGACGGGTCGCTCTTCATGTATATGCGTACCGGCTCGGGGACTCAATACGGCTGCAAGTCCACCGACGGCGGTGAGACGTGGACGAAACCCGGGCCGACCCAGTTCATTTCGCCGTGTTCGCCGCTGCTCATTCGCCCGATCCCCGGGACGGAAAACTTCCTGGCGGTCTGGAACTGCGATCCGGAAGTGCGCAACCCGCTGACGATCGCATTGCTGGACGAGAAATTGAATATTGTGCGTCAAACGACGCTCGATGAATCAGAAGAAGATCAGCCGCGGTGCTTCTGTTACCCGGCCATTCTCGCACTGAACGAGAAAGAGTTCCTCATCTCCTACTGCGCGGGCGAAATGCCGATCTACGGGCTGGAAAACACGAGGATCGTGAAGGTGAAACTGAAGTAGCACTTGCGTGGACGACGCTTCCAGACCTGGTAATGGGACCGTTTCATCTCGTGTTTTACGAGGTGAAACGGTGTATGGTTTTGCATAGATCAGATTATATATAGGACAGTTGAGGAAGTGACAGGACTGTCGCGGGAGCTGTTGTAATCCTTATCCGATGATAGTAATTATAGCCAGATAATTCAGGTTCTCAAGTTGGCTGGTCTTTAATCCTTTGGGCTCTCATCGGGTAACCGCATACCGGAAAAATAATTAAAACGCGGGCAGGTTCAGTATATGTTGTTTTAACTCACGCGGAGATGCGGAGCCGCGGAGTTTTATGGTTGAGAAGGTTTAGGCCCAGTATAGCAGTTGACAATTCGCGCTTGCCCATTCTCTAATCCTCCGCGTTTCCGTATCTCCGCGTGAGATCAGAAAGGGGCGTCAGTGATGTTTCTAAGCAGCAAAGGACGTAAAGAGTTTTCTTGTCACAGATCAACTTAAAATACTTTTGTTTGGCTGGCTTGATTGGAACAACAAAAATCAGGACGACGACGCGCCAGGATTATGGTTTTCTCGGTGAAAAATACTTCAAGCTAAAAATCTTTGGGAGCAAAAGGGACGGTATGCACTTGTCGGATGAAGCAAAAAAATCCGTTTAGTACGTGACGCTTTCCCGGGCGCTCAATGATACATTATAAACCCGGGCAAGTTAACTTCGTACTAAACGGATTGTTTGACATGGCTATTAGTTAAGTGTTAGAACGATAACTCTTTGCGCCGATTCTCAAAAATCGTCGTAACCGCCGTCATCGTAACCACCATCGTCG
>JAUMVK010000096.1:0-2887 GCA_030530205.1 Thermoguttaceae bacterium
GACTTTGACAGCCGGAGCTTCTTCAACTTCGAGAGCCGGAGCTTCTTTGATTTCTTCCACAGCCGGGGCTTCCGTGATTTCAGCCGGTTTCACAACCGAGGCTTCGGGGGTCGTGGCTTCTACAGCAACGGGTTCTTCGGCTTTGGGGGCAACCGGGGCTTTGGTTTCTTCAGCGGCGGGAGCGACTTCAGCTTTAGGGGCTTCAGCTTTGGGGGCTTCCGGAGCCGGAGTAGCTTCTTTGACGTTTCCAGCTTCAGCCGGAGCTTTGGACGGAGCAGCGGGGGCGGCTTCGCCGGATTCTTTCACGGCACTGCAGCAAGCGGGAATCGTCTTGGCGCAGTCTTCTTTGACCTGATCACAGCATTTCGGAGCAATATAGACCGCACGGCGCGGGAAAGCCTGCGCAGTAACAGAAACAAACAAAACCGCTGCAGCGGCACACAGCATCGCAATCTGACGCATCCTAAATCTCCTTAATAATTAAATGGGGAAATTTTCCAGTGTTTTTGACTCGACTGAGCAAGATGAATGTAAAATTACCCTCACCCCACTCTTAACTTATTACTATTTTAACTCAATTTTCAAAAAAATCAAGCACTCAGATTTAAAATCGGCAAAAAAATTACGAAATTTCTACAAATTTTCCATTTTTACGGTTTTAACGGTTTTACAATCCGAATTTAAAATGGGTAAAATGTCGAAATCGTAACAATCGAAACCTATTATCCAACTTTTCGTCGATTTCTACTGATAATTTCGTCTAAGTTCTACCAAAATCAGCGTTTCTACCCGCGGCGAGGCCCCGATCAGGCTTGGCGTTGAACCTTCTCCGGTCGATGTAAGCGGTGGGGTAAGCCCGGCAGAAACAAGCAATGCGTTTTCTGTGCTCCATCGATACCGTTCCCGGAAGCGGAACTGACCGATCTGCGGCACTTCAATTCTTTCGGAGCTTCGGCTCATCCCACCCGCCGGGGTGATATTCATCGGGAGAAGCCGATCCAAATGATTCACCTGAAATTTGATCTGCGCGTCCACCAACCCGCCTTCCATGGTAACGAGCGGCATCAGTTCGAAAGAAAACCCGTCATCCAGCAAAACCTCTTCGGCCTGGGGCGTTTTTCCATAGCCTGGACTCGCGAAATTGCGGGTATAACGGCGAGTTCGCACCAGATTGATCTCCATGCGCTGTCCGTTTGGCACGACCTTTTCCTGCATGCCGTGGTTCACGAAACCAGCGGCGGATTTCAAAATCTCCTGAAGAGCCTGTGTCTCCTCCGGCGGCACCGTCCACGCCTGCGACCCCATGGAAAAACTGGGGATCGGAGTCAGGTGATTACCGATTTTCTGACGCCAGTACGGCGTCGTGACCGTGAAAATATGCACTCGGAACTGGAAGAGATTTGGGTCCACGTTCACGAAACGCTGAACGATGCTCTCCACCTGTACCTGAATTTGCGGCACGTGGTACACGTTCACCGAGTTCCGGGTCACGTTCAGCATCGCGGGGATCTCGGAATGCCACGCTTCGAAACCGGTCTCCATGAGGATCCAGTCGGCGACGGCGCTTTCCGGCCGGCTCATCTGCGGGAAACGCGACGTGTAGCGCGAAATGTCGTACTGTTTCCAAACCTGCCCGTGCGAGTTGGGAATATTCACGTTCTGCGCAGAGAGCGTGGTGGTGAGTAACAAAACGAAAATAAACGGGAGGAAAGACTTCATGATTCGTTAGGAGTTCGGAATTGGAAAGGAGAGGGGTCAGATCTTTTTTCTTCCTTTTTTCTTTTGTGTTTCGGATTTAACTTCCTTCTCGGCGGCCTTGATGCTCTCGAAAAAGGCTTTTTCCACCGGGGAAAGGGTCTTTTGTTGGTACTTTCTGTATTCGTTGTGGGCTTTCTCAATCGCTTGCGCGTGGGAAACTTTTCCAGCATCCGTCAGCAAGGAACGATTGCCGGATGTCAGGATCGCATCAAGCTGCCGGATGTAGTCCGCCATGTGCATGGGGCGGTGCTCGATAGCGCTGATTTCGGCAAAGTCGAAGTAACCTGAAACCAGATTATTCAAGACGTGAAGCTCCTCTTCATTCAGGTAGTTTTTCGCGATTTCCACGTCTTTCATCACGGGAAATTTCCCCGCAAAGGTTTTCAGGCCCATAAATTCTTTATCCGCGTCTGCCCGTTCAAAAATCACCTCCGCGGCCGTGTGCCCGTGAGCGGCATAGTGCAGTTTGTTCTGAACGATTTTGAAAAACTGGATGGATTCGGGGCTGGAGGGGTCGTAATCCAAACTGGTCGCGTAGAGGTCCAACACCTGCCGGTACATGACCTTTTCCGACGAACGAATGTCCCGGATGCGGTCCAGAAGTTCCTTCCAGTAGTCCCCACCGCCGTGACCTTTGAGACGTTCGTCGTCGAGTGCAAAGCCTTTTCGAATGTATTCTTTCAGAACACGGCTCGCCCAAAGACGGAACTGCACGCCGCGCTGCGACTTGACACGATATCCAACCGAAATGATGACGTCCAGATTGTAGTAATCGACCTGGTAGATTTTTCCATCTGCGGCAGTTGTTGCAAAATTTGCAACAACTGAATCTCTGAGCAGTTCCCCTTCAGAGAAAATATTGCTAATATGGCGGGAAACGGTGGACTTGTCCCGTCCGAACAGTTCCGCCATCTGGTCCAGCGAAAGCCAGACAGTATCGTCCCGCATATTGACGTTCAGTTTCGGCAATCCGTCCTCGGACTGATAAATTACGATTTCGCCTTTTTCATCCAAACTTAACACCCCTCAAATACAAAAAACCAAATAAACAAAATTAAAAAGATAATAAATAAGCGGTCAAGTGCAAGCGAAAAGTAGACAGTTGAGTGCAAAATTTTTGTCATCGGGT
>JAUMVK010000097.1:0-2880 GCA_030530205.1 Thermoguttaceae bacterium
TTTTCGTCGTAGGTATAAGTTTCATCAGCAATAGAGCCGTTAGCGTAGTCCGCGCCGATGATTTGACCGAGGAAATCATAATTATATTCTGTATTACCGTCGATGGAATTGAGATATTCGACGATGTTGTTTGTAGAATCGTAGGTATAACTGTGCTTAACGATTTGCGAACCAGAAGCGTTGTGCGTAATAGCGGTAATTCCATTATTGGAATTGTATTCGTACAACGACTCGGCAATTTCGTTGATCAGGTTGTTTCCGTCCACCTCGTAACGCTTCACCGAGGTCATCAGGCCGTTGGCGTTGTAGTCGAACTCGGCGAAAATTTCATCCACGGCGGAGCCGGTTTGAATGATTTTCGTTGCGTTGCCGAGAAAATCATAAGTCACCTGATTTATGCGGTCGGAGTGGCCATTCAGCGAAAGCGAAGATACCGTTCGACGGCCGGCGAGGTCGTAAGTGTAGGCGAAGACCGCGCTTTGGGAATCGAAGTTGAAAGTCGTGTAAATGGGGCGATTCAGCGCGTCGTAGGCATAAGAATACGAATGTTGGCCGTCGGTCGCGTACAGCAGGTTGCCGACCGCGTCGTAGGTGTACATGAAGTAGTTGGTCGTGTTACTCCAGTTTTCCGCAGTCAAACGCCCGATCGTGTCGTAGGTGTAGGTCGTGATCCGGCCATTCCGGTCCGTTTTGGAAACGAGTCGCCCGAGCGCGTCGTAGGAATAATACCGCGTCGCGTTTTTCTCGTTCGTCTCGGTCGCGACCAGGCCCATGTAGTTGTACGTGTAGAAGGTCGTGTTCCCGACCGGATCGGTCAGCGTGAGGAGGTGGCCCGCGGCGTCGTACGTGTAGGACGTCACCACGGTCGGGTAATCCGCCGAAGGCGTGGCCCCCGCGTAAACGGCAGCGGCCTGCGCTGCGGTGAGGGCGCTGTCCCAGATGGCGACTTCGCGGATCTCGCCGTCGAAGAAGCGGGCGTTCCCGTTGCTGGAGCCGATGTGCCAGTTCGCGTTGACCGTAAGACTCCCCACCGTGTCTGCGTTGCTCGCGAGAAGCGTGCCGTTGACATTAACCTTGTCACATGGCCAAACGCTCAATAAAGTTCTCCGCTCGAATCCATACCATCTCCGGCCCCTCCGGCGTTGGGAAGGAAAACTTGAGAAATGGAGTGAAAAAGGAAACATCAACATGTTTGAATACTTAAAACAATGGTTACGGGTTATTTTTCATGAATGGCGGTTTTTCGAGGACGGGGGTCACATTCAAAAAACTCCCAATCGCGACTTGTCTCTATCTCTTCCATCTGTGAAGGTGTAATTCGAGTCAAACTCAAAAAAAGATGTTTTAGGCTTTTCCATTCTTTCAGCGCCGGAATGCTTTTCTTCGTGATTGCTGACATTGGAATTTGAAGCGCTTCCAACGGAATGTCTGATATTTGTAAAATGAAATCATCTGTAACCGTTTTGCCTACATCGGGTCGATGGTGACCTTGAATCCCCAATCTTTTAAGGTTAGGGAATTGGTGAAGATAATGAGCAGTTTTGTCGGTTACCGGAACGGTTAAGTCTAAGTTACGAATCTTTTCCCGCGTATTTTTCGATATATAACTCAAAATCTCAAAATTCGGAGGAAATCCTTTTTGAAGGTCAATATCAAGATATAACTCACAAAGCGCTGGCAGTTTATTGCAATCAGAAACAATGGATTTGTAATTATTGAAGGAGATAGTAATTGACAGCGCTTCCAACTTGGGGCACATAGGCGCTGACTTTAGCACATCAGAGGGGACTTTGCTACAGTCATCCAGACACAAGTATTCCAGACTTCTGAAATGGCTCCAGTCACATTCAACACTATCTGCAAAAGTACAGGCATAGAATTTCAGGGTTTTTACATCGGAAAACAGATATAGCATATCCATAAAGGCAGAGTCTATACAATATTCGTAAATAAAAATACTGTGGATTTTTTTTATATCAAGGTTTTTTATGCTACCTATTTGAAACTCTTCAACATCAAGTTCTTCATCATTTTCGTCATACTCAAAAAGGTCCGGAAATGAATAAAGGTACTCATTATCTCCTTCAGCTGAAAATTCTGAATGATCCAGCAAGTTCGCGCCATCAAAGTATTTTTTTATTTTAGCCATTTCTGGGCTATAGGCTTCGACTTTCTTCTCTGGAACCTCATCAGCGACAAGACCGGGATTCCAAGAAAGAGAAATTGCCAGAAGTCCAAGGAATAATGCAAGCGATTTTTTCATAAATAAGTTCCTTTTGAAGATTATTTCACCTGGAATTGAATTCACCGACATAGTCAAAATCCCATAATGTCTTGAAATTTGCTGTGTGATCCTGCTCTTGGTCAGTACATGAAAAAGTTACTTGATTAACAATATCCATATGCCCTCTCTCCTCCGGCGAGGGAGGGGCTGGTTGGAAAAACAGAATGATGATTTTCGATGGTTTTGACTCATGTTCTTTAGTATAATTTCCCCGGAGACGTTTGTCAAGCGGGGGGGAGAAATTATTGTCGAATTGTGTTTTCAGGCGGAAAGCTGGCTGAACCTGTTCTCAAAATTAAAAAATCGGTGTATCATGGAAATATAAACTTCCACTCAGATTTTTCGAGGAGTATCCTGTTATGCCTTCGTCCTTTCCTCAAAAAGTCGTCCACTACACTCGCGCACTGGCCCGGTGGATCAAAGCCGGACGGCCTGTTCGCAATGAGGCGGAGATACTCCACATCCTCAACACCTTCTGCCTCTCGTGTGAATCGTACGACCCGCAGCGCTCCACCTGCCTCCACTGCGGCTGCCGTGTCAACACCAGCCTGTTGCACATACCACCCCGCCAACTAATCCCATCTTGTATTTTCCTG
>JAUMVK010000019.1:0-25044 GCA_030530205.1 Thermoguttaceae bacterium
TCAGGAAAATACAAGATGGGATTAGTTGGCGGGGTGGTATGTGCAACAGGCTGGTTATGACCCCGAAAAATAGAGTTGGGCAAAAGGTCCATCTTTTGTTTTTTACGGTGGCATAACTGCCACCGCTCGCCATAAAAGTTTATTTCTTCCAAAGTCCGTGGAGGTTGCAGTAGGCGCGGACGGTCGGCTGGACGTTCACCTGGCAGCCACTCGGCGGGCAGCTGAATTCCGCTTCCGGGACGTCGCCGGCTTTGAGGAACTTGCGCTGGAGGCGGTCTTCGGAGTGGATCTCGACGAAACCGATGAAGTGTTCGTCGGTCATCGGGTGAGCGACGGAGCCAACAGAAACTTTCACGCCGTACTCGCCACGGGTCAGAACCGGCACGTGTTTTTCGGCGGAGGCATCCACCGTGTTTTCTTCGAGTTTTTCCATCGGTTTCCCGCAGCACACGAGTTTTCCGGCGCCGTTATTCAGGGCTTCTACCATATTCCCGCAAATCGGGCAGCGGTAAATTTCGAACTGTTTCATTTGTGTCTCTCCTTGAGGTTAGAGGATTTGGGAAACGCAAAATTAAAGCAGAATTAAAAAAGCGTTTCCCGAAAAATATATTTCTATTTTATGAATCCAACGTCCACCCAATCGACGTGGTCGCAGGCGATTCCATCCTCGGCATCCGTTACTTCGAGCCGAATCTGTTTTACCCGCGCATCAAGCGGAACGTCAAAATGCCAGTGATTTACGGTTTCGTTGCTCAGCAGCGGTGACTCGGCGGCCAAAACCTGCGGCTCGCCCATTTCGCAGACATCGGTCCAAACCTTCACGATTACCGACCGCCGTGGATCTTTTACGTGAAAATCGTCCAGCCCCGCCACGGCTACGAAACGTTTCGACCCGACCGGAACGTCAAACGTCAGGCTGGAATACGCGTGTACTCCAAAACCTTTTTCGTATGTTTTTCCGTTGAGCTTGAGCGGATTCCCTGCCACGGACAGATTTTTCTTCGGGCTTCCCCAGCCGCTCTTGACCTTCTGCGGGTTTTGTTCTGTCAGGTCCACATCAGGCATCGGCGGGAGCGGCGGCATAATGATCGCGTCCGGCATTTTGACGTTGACTGTTACTTCGGGAGAAAGTTCCCCACCCCAGCCAACGGATTGAAGCTGGTATGTCCACGTTTCGCCGGTTTTTACCTCATAATCGGTAAATTGAGTCCCGTTGAGCGAAAAGACTTTCCGAACGGTTCCATCGGACGCTTTTTTCGTCAGGACGAAGCCATAGTTTGGGGTTTCGTCCCAGTGAAGCGTCAGTTTGCTGTAGTCCGCTTTTCCGGCCAGATTTTGCACTTTTACCGGAGCCGGGATGGGACTGGCGCCTTTTTCAAAACGGATCTCCCAGTTGACCTCGCCTGATTTTTTGGGGGTGAAGGACACGCGTAGGGTGCGGCCTTCTGCCGTGATCTTGAGGTTTTTCGTCTGATTTTCGGAAACTTTCAACCCTTCCGGAAGTACCAGCCGCAGTTCGTACGGGTCGTTTGCCACGACGTCGGACGTTCCGGAAAGCGTCAGGGTTTCGGCATTCCAGTTCACGTTTTTCACCTCGAAAAGCGGGCTTGCCACGTGTCGGCTGGTTCCGGCGAGCGTCGGTCGGTCTGCCGCCATTCGGGTCAAGGCTAAAACACGGCACGACCCACCGGGAAGCTCACAATCAAGCTCGTGCCGGAACGGAGGAACAAAAGCGTTTGCCCAGAAATCAAAACCGACGTATGTTACGTTTTCATCGAGGCCCAGCTCTTTCAGGCTCTTTTGGATTTTTAGCGGCTCATTTTCCGACCAGTTGAAAAGCCCGAAAATCACCGTTTCGTTTCCCGGTTTAGTCAGCCGCCAGAGGTTGGCCAGTTTCGATTCAAACACGTCCAACGGGCGGGCTGTATAGAGACGAACCGGCGCAATCGTGCGCTGGAGAACGTTGACACGTTCGTCGGAAAGTTCAGGAAGCCAGTCGCTGAAAGCGAAAAGCTGTCCGGTGATCGCTGCCCACGAAGTGATGAGCTGCGCGTGTGCAAGCGGGATCGAGTCGCGGACGTACACCGGGTCCGGGTCATTGTACCACACGCGGCCGTTGAAGAACCACCGGGCAGTTCCACGAACCGGTCCGGCGCAAATTCCTCCCCAGCTCGACCCATTATCGGGGCCGATGCGCATCGCGTCCACCAGACCGTAGGAAGCGCCCATCGTCCGCATATTCTGCGAGACGTTGCAGCCCAGAATGAAAACGTCGTCACCTGCTGCGGCACGGACCATTTTCAGGCCCTTTCGGTAAATTTCCACGTTGGTTTTCGTCATATCGTCAAAAATCTGAAGGCCCAGATCGTCCGGGAGGTACTCGTCATTCACGTAAAGCTGTTCGCAGGCCATGGCGGTCCACATTCCGTCGTACTTGAAGTACTTGTAACCCCATTGATTCGCGATCTGATCGACTTCCTCGTGAACGTACTTTTCCACGTTCGGGTCGGTCATATCGAGCGACGTTCCGCCCCAGAAAGTTTCGTAGGGCGCGCCTTTTTTCTGATTAATGCCAGAAAACCGCCGCGTATTTTTTTCTCCCGGCGCAGGATAATCAATGGCCGATTTTACAAACCACTCCTGCTTGTCGGCATACCACGGGTCGTTCCAGTTCCCGGAATAGGGCATGAACCATATTCCCGCAATCAAACCTTTCGCATTCAGGTACTCGGCAGTCGGCTTCATCCCCGATGGGTAAGGCCCGGAGGGATTATGCCCGGTAAAGTTTTTGGCCGGGCCGTTGAGACCGCCTTTGCCGAGCTGCCAGTGATCGTCGATCTGGAAGTAACGCATCCCGAACGGAACGAGTTTTTCTAATGCGGCATCTGCGAATTCCCGGGTCGAAGCCTCTGTTCCGGCGCCGCCGAATTTATTTGAGTACCACGTACAGTAACCTGAAATTTGCGGCTTCATCTGAATTTTGTGGACTTTTGCGATCGCATCGGCGTAACGTTCCAGCCCATCGAGGCAGTCGTCGAACGCACCGAGGACGAAAACTTCCGGCTCCGGCACGGCTGAGGAATCGATTTCGTACCGGCCGTACTGTAGTTCTGGCTGGATAGTGACGTTCTTCCCGTCGTCGGTTTTGCCTGAAAATACGATTCCGGAACCTTTATGGGATGTGACCCACGCCGCCACGATCCCCTGGCGAGACACTGGTTCGGCCACGGCCAGAAACATATAAGACCCTTTGTGCCCGTCCACGTCCGTAAGCCCGGCAGTCCCCAGAGCCTTGCACCCGTCAGGCGCATAGGCTTCGGAAAGCGTGATTTCCGGCAGTAAAACTGATTTGACGATTCGTTTTTCGGCCGTGACTTTTGGTGAGACCGTCACGATGAGGAAGGGCTGATCGTCTGGAGCGCTCAGGGTGAAAAAAGTGGTTTCGTCGTTGGGAAGCTGGAACCCGGCAAAGGGACCGCCCTTTTTCTGGCCGTTTTCCAACTGCCAGACGGAGACTTTTCCATTGACAGACTCCGCAGCAAGAAAGGCGTTGGATACCGAAACGTCACCCGCAAAGACTTGACTGAAAAAGGAGCACGCTAAAAAAACGAGAAACAGGATTTTTCTTGGCATGATCAGGAATTCGTAAAATTTCAAGGGAAAAAAACTCATTTTTAAAATTATATCAGGTCGGAAAGGAAATTCAAGGGAGGTGGGAAAAATTTCCTCACCGGCACGTTCGGAATTTTGACTGAAAATCAAACTTTCAGGCCGATCAGGACGAAAAAACAGAAGAAAGGAGATTTTCTCATGGTACGCAAGATATGGTTTTTTTTCGCCGTTTTAACCCTTTTATTGGGGCTTGAGGTTCTTGGGACCCGGTCGATTGTTTTGACTTCCGAAGCGACGAAAGCCCTGGCGCAGCAGAGCGAGCAACTCGAAAAGCGGCGTAAATTCTTCGAGGCGATCATGGGAAACCAATACCAGTATCCCGAAAAGGAAGTGCCGATCAATCACGCGATCGGCTACGGCTTTCTTGTCATTTCTGGAATCGGAATGATGCACGTGGTTCTTCTTCCTTCCCGTCCTCGCGACAGAAGAGGAAAGTGATCCCCCGGCGGTTTGGGTATGCGTGTCATTTATGGGGACGATGCTTCCAGCGTTGTCAGGGCCATTCACAGGTTTTAATTTCTACCAATTTTCTAGGTTTTTTCGGCCCTCGAAAACTTCAAAAAAAGAGAAAAAAAAGGGAAATTTTCTCAAAAAACTCTTGCAGGCCCTTGAAATATTTCTCATTTCCGGTTACACTGAATAGCAGTCAATATTAATTTTAGAAAGGAACCCACTCCATGAAATCCATTTTTTATTCCATCCTCCTGACGGGGCTGATTCTTTGTTCCGTCGCAAAGGCAGAAAACGCCGATTATTCCCGTGACGAAGCGTACCGTGGGCCCCATTCCGCTGTCGTTTCGCAGGACCAGAAATTCCTCTACGTGACGGAATTCGACGCCGCCAAAATCGCCCAGATCGACACGGAGTCGTGCGCCGTCGTGAAGGAGATCCCGGTTTCCGCCACGCCTACGTGGGCGGTCCTTTGGCAGAATGATTCCAAACTCCTCGTTACGTTTGCGCCCGAGAGCAAGCTCGCCTGCATCGACATCGCGTCGGGGAATGAAGAATGGTCGATCCCGGTCGGCTACTGCCCGGAAGGGATCGTGATCCATCCGAACCAGAAGATCGCGTACGTCGCCAACCGTTTCTCCACGGACGTTTCGGTGGTGGACCTTGAGGCGAAAAAGGAGATCAAGCGCGTCAAGATGCTCCGCGAGCCGATTTCAGTGGACATTACGCCGGACGGGAAAACCCTCTACGTTACGAACTACCTCCCGCTTGACCCCTCGGACGGTTACGACGTTGCGGCGGAAGTGACCTGGATGGACACGGAAACGTTCGAGACCGGTCAGATCCGTCTCCTGAACGGGTGCGTTTCCCTGCATGAGATCAGCATTTCCAGGGACGGCAAGTACGCCTTTGTGACGAACAACCTGGCGCGCTACCAGATGCCGACCACGCAGCTGGAACGCGGCTGGATGAATACCAACGCCGTGGCGATCATTGACGCGCAGGCGAAAAAGCTCATCAACGTGATCCTGCTCGACGACATTGACCTCGGCGCGTCGAACCCGTGGGGTGTGAAGCTCACCGACGACGGCTCTCAGCTCGTCATTGCCCACGCCGGTACGCACGAGATCAGCGTGATCGACGCGAACGCGGTCTTCGACAAACTCGCGAAAATCGAAGCGGCGAACGAAGGCCAGGAAGCCGGCGGCCAGAAGAGCAATTACGGCTACAGTTCCGCGTCGAGCGCCGACGTGCCGAACGACCTGGCGTTTTTGGTCGGGATGCGCACCCGTGTGAAACTGAACGGGAACGGCCCGCGTACCGTTTCCTTCGCGAACGGCAAGGTGTTCATCCCGATGTACTTTAGCGACACGATTTCCGTCGTGGACCTCGCGGGCAAAAAAGAAGTGAACGTGATCAAACTGAACCCGAATTTCGAGCTCACAAAGAGCCGCCACGGGATCCTGAACTTTAACGATGGCTGCGTCTGCTTCCAGCAGTGGCAATCCTGCGCGTCGTGCCACCCGTACACCCGCCCGGATGGCCTGAACTGGGACCTCATGAATGACGGTCTGGGGAACCCGAAGAACGCCAAATCGCTTCTTTACTCGTTCCAGACGCCCCCGACGATGATCTCGGGGATCCGTCCGGATGCGGCGTTCTGCGTCCGTTCCGGCTTCAAGCACATTCTGTTTTCCGTGCGGCCTGAGACCGACATGGAGGCGATCGACGAGTACCTCGAAAATATGAAACCGCTTCCCAGCCCGTACCTGGTGAACGGCGAGCTTTCGGACGCCGCCAAGCGCGGGAAGGAGATTTTCTCCCGGGTGAAGTGCGACGAGTGCCACGACCCGGAATGGTACTACACCGACATGCAGATGCACGACGTGGACACGGAAAACCCGTTTGACCGCCGCAAGGATTTCGACTGCCCGACGCTCTGCGAAATCTGGCGTACGGCTCCGTACCTGCACGACGGCCGCTACACGACGCTTTTCCAGCTCTTCAAGGAAGGGAAGCATGGCGTTCAGAAAGGCGCGGTGGATAAACTCACGGACGACGAGATCAACGACCTGTGCGAGTTTGTGAATTCGCTGTAAGGCGAGGTGGCCCGAAGGGCCGGAGGGGTTCCGAAACTGGCGAAGATCTAGCCCGGTTTCGGAACCCCCCAGTCTCGCTTCGCGAGCCAGCCCCCCTTTCAGGTGGGCCTTTAAATTCGTGCTTTACTCACACTTTTTTCTTTTTCTGCTCCATAAAAATGAAAAACCTCCTTCTTGCCTTTTTTCTCACCCTCGCCACCCTTCCTCTTTTTGCCCAGGACGCCAAAATTCCTGAGTTTGAAACTCCCGATTGGGCGCAGGCGCAGATCGATGACGTACAGAAGCGCATCGCCGCGTGGGCCGGGGACGATGAAACGGTCATTTTCCCGCTGATTTCGGACCTCCATTCCGGGATCCCGGAGTTTCAGGACCCGGTGAATATTCGCGACTCGAAGGTCCACGCCGTGATGCTTTTGCGCGCGGCAAAGCAGCTCAATGCCGATTTTGTCGCCGATCTGGGCGACATGGGGTTCGACCGCGACACGAGTTGGGTCGCCTCTACTCTGGAACACGCAGAAAAGCGGCTCCAGTCCCAGGTCACGCTTTACAAATCGACCGATCTGCCGGTCATTTTCTGCATGGGAAACCACGATGACGGCTCCGCGAACGGCCACAGCCGCAGCGAAAAACGGCTCAGCACGAAAGAATTCGGCGAAATGTTCACCGGCCAGACGATTGCGAAAGGGTACAAACTCGTGTGTGGCCCGAATCAGGACTGGGGCTTTTTCGACCTTCCGGAGAAAAAATTCCGCGTCTTTTTCATGAACACGTGCGACGAGGGGAAGTACGGCTTCTTTTCCAAGGCCCAGCTGCAGTTCCTAGCGGACGGACTGAAGCTCCCCGAGGAGTGGTGCGCCGTGATGCTCGAGCACATTTGCCTCCACCCGACGATCGGCTGTTGGCTCCCAAGACGGGTCAGTTCGATGAGGAACGACCAGATCTGCATTCGGATCCTGGAAGACTTCGTGAAAAACGCGAAAGGCGAGCTGGACGGCGTGAGCTGGGACTTCACCGGGAATAAAAATACGGCCCTGGCCGGGACCATTTCCGGCGACAGTCACTTCGACGCGCAGGACACTGTGGAGGGCGTGAATTACGTCATTACACAGAGTTACGGAACGATCCACCCGAACAATCTGCCGGAAAACGGCCGGAACCTGCGTTTCGACCGGAGCCGGGAAATGCTCTGCGACGTGGTGGTAGTCAAGCCCGCCAAGCGCGTGATGCGCTTTTTCCGTCTCGGCGCCGGCGGCCCGGAATGTGACCGGGAGTTTAAGTTTTAAGGACGCGCCGCACTCCTTCCGAGGTCAAAACTCCAAACCCTTAAATCTCTTTTTTCAAAGGACGAACGCCGCCTCCTGCCGGCTTTCATTTAAACACGGATTTCCACGGATTAAATGGATTTTCACGGATTTTTTGCTTGATTTCACCCCCTTGGAAGAGTTTTTCATTTAAGCAAATGAAATCCTTTTAATCCTTCTAATCCGTGGAAATCCGTGTTTAAATCAAGGTTTGAAGTGCCGTGGATTTTGAGTTTGGAAACGGGCGGTTTTGGAATCTCCTTTCAATATTTAAAAATCTGCCCGAATCAGCCTGATCCGCCTGATCCGGGGGGGTAATCGCTGGAGTTTGCAGTAAGCTGGACGAGAACTTCGAGTTGGTCCCACTTTATTTGTTTCTCCTGACTAAAGTTTGGGGGGGCTTGACAAAGTCAGGCCCTTCACGTAAAATTAATTAATTCATTAATTTCTCCAACCTCAAGATCCAAAGGAAAACCGATGAAACGCACTCCCGCCCTGGCCGTTTTGGGCCTTTTTGTTCTTCTTGCCTCGTTTTTTCTCTCTGCGCCGGCAAACGCTCAGGGGGATTCCGCGAAAAACTTCAACGAAAATAAAGCCCAGTTCATGGTCCCGCTCGGTGAATTGATCGCCGAAATGGAAAAAGACGCACTGGTCAAAATCACGTACTCCGACGCGGTGAAACCGTATCTCGAGGAAAAAGTCGTGATGGCACCGTGGAAATTCTGGGATGATCCGAAGCTCCGTCTGGCGTACATGCTCGCGCCGCTGGACCTGAGTTTCGAGCAGGTGGACGAGAAAACGTTCCAGATCATCGTCCCGCGGTACCACGTTCGGCCCGAGGCGGAAGCGAAAGCCCATCTGGACCGTCTGCTCCGTCAGTACTCGAACCGGGAACTCTGGGAAAAACGCGTGGAAACCCTGCGCTCGACCATCGCTGAAAAGTTCAATCTGGACCCGGTTCCGCGTGAAATCCTGAAACCACGGCTGGGCGAAAAACGCACGTACGACGGCTACTCGGTGCGGAACGTCGCGCTGGAAATTCTGCCCGGCTACTTCGTGAACGGAAGCCTCTATGAGCCGCTGACGGACGGCAGGCACCCGGCGGTTCTTTGCCCGCACGGTCACGGGGCGTTGGGGCGTTTCGGCGAGGACCAGCAGATTCGCGCCGCAGTTCTGGCCCGCATGGGGGCGGTCGTTTTCGCGTACTCGATGTTCGCGTGGCGTGAGGAAGAATCGCCGCTCCTTCACACCGACCACAACGATCAGATTTCCGGCCCGATGCAGACGCTGCAGACGATCCGGGCGATCGACTGGCTCGTGACGCTTCCGAATGTGGACGCGGCGAAAATCGGGATCACCGGCGCGTCGGGCGGCGGCACGCAGACGTTCGTCGGAACGGCCATGGACCCGCGCATCACGGTCGCCGTTCCGGTCGTTATGCCGTCGGCGCATTTCTTCGGCGGCTGCCCGTGCGAGAGCGGCGTCCCGTTCCACGTTCTGAATGGGCTGACGTGCAACATCGAGATCGCGGCGATGGCCGCCCCGCGCCCGATGAAACTCATTTGCGTGACTCAGGACTGGACGAAAAACACGCCCGAGGTCGAATTCCCTTACGTGCAGAAAATTTACGGCTACTACGGAGCACAGCAGAACGTCGAGTACGCAATCATGGACGAGCCGCACAATTACGGAGCGTCGAAACGCGCGGAGATGTACCCGTTTATGGCCAAGCATCTTGGGCTGAACATGGACCAGTGCGACGAGTCGAAAGTCACGGTAGAACCGCTCGAAACGCTGCTCTACTGGGGCCCGAACCACGAGAATTACCCGGCGGACGCGGTGCAGACGCTGGACGATTTGAAGAAGATTTTTTACAAGAAATGATGAATTAAAGGGGAAAACGATGCAAAAGACCACAAAAATTTGCTACCTTGGCGACGATTCCGTCCTTGGCGCCGCCGCCTACCTTTCCGGGATCATGGCCCATTTCGGGATCGAATTTGACCGCGTGAACAGCGACCAGAAACCCGGCGCGGACTTCCTTGAAACGCAGTACGCCGCTTACGTTTTGAGCGACTACCCGGCCAAAAACCTGAGCAACGCCGACTTCGCGCACCTCGAAAAGTGCGTGAAAAACGGCTCCGGCCTCGTGATGTTCGGTGGCTGGGAGAGCTACTTCGGCCGACTGGGCGAGTACCACACGACCGTCCTGAAGGAGATCCTTCCGGTGGAAATGCTCGACGCGGATGACCGTCGGAATTACGCCCAGCCCGTTCTGGTCGTTCCGGCGGATGGAAAGGCGGATTCCCCGATTCTTGCGGGCCTGCCGTGGAACACGCCGCCGGGAGTGGGCGGTTTCAATGAGTTCCGACCGAAAAAAGACGCCGAGGTCATTCTTCAGGCCGTGCGTTTTGGCGTGACGCAGGAGAAGCAGTACTTCCAGTTCGAAATTCAGGCGAAAACGCCGCTTTTGGTGACCGGAACGTACGGCGCGGGCCGAACGGTGGCTCTCGGAACGGACGTGGCTCCGCACTGGGTCGGCGGCTTCGTCGATTGGGGTACGCCGCGCATTACGCAGGACGTTCCCGGCGGGGATTTCGTCGATATTGGGTGCGACTACGCGAAATTCTTCCGGAATATTCTCCTCTGGGCAAAGAAAGAGATTTGAGCGTTCAAAAGCGGTTTTTCGTTTTTGACCTGATGAACGTTTCTTTTTTCCCTTGAGGATCCCAGGCGAATCCCATGCAAACTCACACCTTGATCATCGGCTCCGGCGCGGCGGGGCTTGCGGCTGCGATCCAGCTTCATCGGCGCGGAATTACGGACGTTTTGATCGCGACGGAATCGCTCGCCGGCGGAACGTCCATTAATACCGGGAGCGACAAACAGACGTACTACAAACTCTCGCTTTGCGGCGCGGACGCCGACTCCGTGCGGAGTATGGCCGAGACGTACTTCGCGGGCGGAAGCATGCACGGCGACCTGGCGTTGGCCGAGGCCGCCAATTCGGTGCGCGCGTTCATGAATCTCGTCGAGCTGGGGATCCCGTTCCCGACGGACGAGTTTGGCCAGTTTGTCGGCTACAAAACGGACCATGACCCCCGCCAGCGCGCGACCTCCATCGGGCCGTACACGTCACGGGAGATGTGCCGGGCGATGATCCGCGAGGTGCAAAAACTCGGCGTTCCCATCCGCGAGCGCTGGTACGTCAAGGAATTGCTCGTCGATTACGACCCGGTTGAGAAAACGGGCGAAAATCCAGTAACGGGCCGCGTGCGCGGAGCGGTTTTTTTCGTCGGAAACTCGGAAGAAACCGTGACGGTCGAGGCGCGGAACGTCATTTTCGCCGTCGGCGGACCGGGTGGTTTGTACCGGACGAGCGTTTACCCGAAAGTGCACACGGGGGCAATCGGCGTCGCGCTGGCGGCGGGGGCCTGCGCCCAAAATCTCCCCGAGTCCCAGTTCGGCCTGGCGTCGATCGGATTCCGCTGGAACGTTTCCGGGACGTACATGCAGTGCGTGCCGCGTTTTGTGAGTACGGCCCCGGACGGCGTTTCCGACGAGCGCGAGTTTCTCGAAGAGTATGCCGAGCGGCCGGGCGAGATGCTTCCGCTCGTTTTTCTGAAAGGCTACCAGTGGCCCTTCGACTCGCGGAAAACCCGAATCCGGGACGGGGCGGGCGTCGTGCGCGACTTTGGCTCTTCCATGATCGATATATGGGTGTACGTCGAGACGGTCTTGCGGGGCCGGCGTGTCTGGCTCGATTTTACCCGAAATCCGGCGGGGTTTTCGCGTCAGGCCGTGGGGCCCGAAGCGTGGGACTACCTGGCGAAAAGCGGGGCGGCTGACCTTCCGACCCCCCTGGCGAGGCTGGAAAAAATGAATCCTGCCGCGATCGAGATGTACGCGGAGCACGGGATCAATATTCGGAACGAAAAACTCGAAGTGGCCGTCTGCGCCCAGCACAATAACGGGGGGCTTGCGGCCGACGTGAACTGGGAATCCGTGAATATTCGTGGCCTTTTTCCGATCGGCGAGGTGAACGGCTCCCACGGCGTGTACCGCCCTGGCGGCTCGGCCCTGAATGCGGGGCAGGTCGGTGCGATTCGGGCCGCGGGGAAGATCAAAGCGGACTCAGAAGAACAAGAAGCCTCCCCTGAAAGGGGAGGTGGCGTACACTTCCCATTTAAAGGCTCCCCTGAAAGGGGGGCTGGCTCGCAAAGCGAGACTGGGGGGTTCCAAAATCAGGAAGGATTTTCACCCATTTCGGAACCCCTCCGGCCCTTCGGGCCACCTCCCCTTTCAGGGGAGGCTTGTCGCGTAAACGGTCCCCTTCCCCTTTCAGGGGAGGCTTTAAAAGCCATACGCGAAGAACTCCAGGCTCGTATGACACTCGCGGGGGGCTTTCTGCGTCGGCCCGAAGTGGTCGAGCGTGCGCTTCTCGAAACACGCCAGCAGCGCAAGGCGGTGGGTTCTGTCGGCATGACGGCGCACCGGAACGTGTACCTGCTTCTGACGCAGGAGGTTTACCTCGAGGCGATCCGGTTCCAGCTCACCAGCGGCGTGGGAAGCCGGGGGTCGGCCATCGTGCTGAGTGATTCGACCGGGGAACCGCAAAATATGCTGGAACTCGACGGCCAGCCGGTCTCCATCGTGCGGGAAAACGAGGATTTCCGGAACTTCACGCAGGAAACGTGGTTTGACCCGTTCGACGGGACCGTCCGCAACCGGTGGGTCCCAAGGCGTGAGATCCCGAACCCGGACTCCTGGTTCGAAAACGTCTGGCAGAAGAACAGAAAATGAACCTTTTTGTAGAATTCAAACCAAAAACTGAGCGCGTGCCGATTTAAAATTTCATTTAAACACGGATTTCCACGGATTAAAAGGATTTACACAGATTTTTAAAAAGGAAATAGAAAATCTTTCCGGAAGAAATCCTGCTAATCCATTTAATCCGTGGAAATCCGTGTTTAAATCTCGCTTTGAAGCGGGACTGGTTCGGCATTTACCCCACAGTCCCTTCCAAATTTTTTTAGTTAAAGGATTTTTTTATGAACACGATTTCCTCGCTTCTTTTGTTTACCGCCCTTTCGTGGACGCTTCCCTCTTCCGAAATGACCGCCGACGGCTGGATCGCGCTTTTCGACGGCGAAACTACATTCGGCTGGACCTCCGAGACGCCGGATTCCTGGCTTGTCGAGGAAAACGCTTTGT
Organism: Thermoguttaceae bacterium; assembly: GCA_030530205.1. Classification (GTDB taxonomy): domain Bacteria; phylum Planctomycetota; class Planctomycetia; order Pirellulales; family Thermoguttaceae; genus RGIG3701. The sequence continues at coordinate 12,737 of JAUMVK010000019.1, forward strand.
TCGGCGTTGGTCCCGCGAAAATCGCCACGACCACCGAATTCAAAAACGGGAAGGTCCAGTACGAAGTCCGCCGCGCAGACTGCGAGCCGTGGGAGAAAAAAGAGGCCGAGCTGAAAGATGGCGCGTTCGCGCTGGAAGTGCCGGACGGTCAGGGCTGGAAGTTCCGGAACGTCTTCTTCAAACCCGAGGGGATGGAGTCGATTTTCAACGGCGAAAACCTCGACGGCTGGAAAACCTACCCCGAAATGGACGGGAAATTCACGGTCAACGCGGCTGAAAAGCGGATCGAGGCGAAAAACGGCCTTGGAATGCTCGAAACGGCCGGCGCGTACGGCGATTTCGTCTTCCAGGGCGCGGTCTCGCTTCAGCCGAACGTGAACTCGGGCTTCTTTTTCCGCTGCATTCCCGGAGATAAACTGATGGGCTACGAGTGCCAGCTGAACAATTCGATCGAGGGCGGCGACCGCACGAAACCTGCGGATTGCGGCTCGGGCGGGATTTTCCGCCGGACGGTGGCCCGCTACGTGATCGCGACCGACCCGGAAATGTTCTACGTGACGATCATCGCCCGCGGGGCGCACATTTCCACGTGGGTGAACGGCCTTCAGCAGACGGACTGGACGGACGACCGCAAGCCGAATGAAAACCCGCGCCGCGGGCTGCGTGTCGAGCCGGGGACGATCATGCTTCAGGCCCACGACGCCACGACGGATTGCTGGTTTAAGGAAATGAAGATCGGGAAGTGGGACTAAAAAACCGGGAGTAAATCACCAGGCGAGCGGGGTCAGTGATGACCCCGTATTTTTAAGCAAATGGGGAAATATCCCACCAAAATCATTCTAAAAAATATTCTTCTTCATCGCATCGTACGCCAGCTTCAGAAGCTCCGGCGTGTCGTGGTTTTCGCAGAACGGTTTGTTGAAAATCTCCAGCGAGTACGTACCGGAAAAACCGATCTCGTCGAGCAGGGCACTCACTTCTTTTAGCGGCGCGGCGCCCTCGCCCGGCAAAACACGGTCCGAGTCCTGCAAGCTCAGGCGTTCCCGCCCGCCGGGCCAGTCGTTCCAGTGGAAATTCGGAAGCTGACGGCCATTGAGCTGACGCAGCGAGGCGAAATCGTTCCCGCCGCGGTAAAGGTGGTAAACGTCCAGCAGAAGCGAGGCGCGTGGGTGGGCCGCCTCGGTCGTGATCCAGACCGCGTCGGAGAGTTTCATCAGCGTCGGGCCCGCGCCCCAGATTTCGAGCTGGGGAGTGATCTCAAACTGGTCGCCCAGTTCGAGGACCGCCCGGTAACGCTCCGCAATGTCCGCGAGCGGAATGCCCGGTTTGTTGTAGATCCCGGACGGCGAGGCGGCCAGCGCGGAACCGCCCAGCGCCTTCATCTGTTCCATCGCCCGGCGCATTTCGTCGAGCGCTTTCTGCCGGACCTCTTCTTCCGGGTGCCCCCACTGAATGAAATTGATCCCGCCCACGACGCGCATGCCGCAGTCGTCGAGCTGCTTCCTCAGCGTGGCCAGCGTACCGCCGGAGGCCAGGAACCGGTCCACGTCCCGGAACCATATCTCGATGTTCCGGAAACCCGCCTCATGCGCAAGGCGGATCTGCTCGTCGATCGGGAGGTTTTTGTAGATGATCGTCGCCGTATTCAGCGCGATTCGGTCTTCCTTCGGGTTTGGCGCGGCAGTCTCCTCATCGGCGCAAAGGCGCGCGGTAGCGCAGGCGGCCAAAGCGAGGGCGGAAACGGAAGATTTCAGAACGGTTCGGCGAGTAAGCATGGGGGGAACCTTTTTAAGAAAGAAAATTCTTGAGTGTGAATGGAATTGAAGGCCCCATCCTCGAGGGGGCTGGCTCGCGAAGCGAGACTGGGGGAGTTTAGTGGAAACGTCCATCAACTCCCCCCGGCGCTAACGCGCCACCCCCCTCAAAGAGGGTGGCTTTTTAATCATTTTCAGGCGTTTTTCTGCGCGAAGTCTTTCATGAACTCGGCGAGTTTTTCAACGCCTTCCAGCGGCATCGCGTTGTAGATCGAAGCGCGGAAACCACCGACGCTGCGGTGACCTTTGAGCGATTCCAGACCCAGCGCCTTCGCTTCGGCCAGGAATTTGTCGTTCAGGTCGTCGGTCGGCATCTTGAACGGAACGTTCATCAGCGAGCGGCATTCCGGTTTGGCGTGGCCAAGGTAGAAACCATTGGATCCGTCGATCACGTCGTACAGGAGCTTCGCTTTCTTCTGGTTCAGTTCGTACAGTTTGTCCACACCGCCGATCGTGTTCAGGATCCAGTCGGTCACGAGTTTCACGACGTAAATCGAGAAGCACGGAGGCGTGTTCAGCATGGAGCCATTTTCGGCCATTTTCTTGTAGGAAAGAACACCGAGAAGACCGTCGGCGGAATTTTCGACGAGGTCATCGCGCATCACGACGATCGTCACACCGGCCGGGCCGCAGTTTTTCTGGGCGCAGGCATAAATGCAGCCGTACTTGCTGATGTCGATCGGCTTGTACATGAATTCGCTTGAAGCGTCCACGATGATCGGGACGTTACCGGTGTTCGGCTCGGTCTTGAACTGCACACCCTGGATCGTTTCGTTGGAAGTGTAATACACGTAACGGGCGTTTGGGTCAAGGTCCAGCTCACTGTCTGCCGGAGTGCGTTTGAAGCCTTCAGCGCTTCCGTCCCACGCGCAGCGGAGCGTACCCTGGGATTTGCCTTCTTTGAAAGCTTTGGTGCTCCAGGTACCGGTGCAGATGTAATCCGCGGAGCCGCCTTTCAGGAGGTTCATCGGGAGCATACCGAACTGGAGGTACGCGCCGCCCTGGAGGAAGAGGACTTTATAATTATCCGGGATATTCATCACTTTGCGAAGATTGGCTTCACAAGCGTCGATGATGGCCTGGAAAGTCTTGGAACGGTGGCTGATTTCGAGGATGGAAATACCAACACCCGGCAAAGCGAGAAGATCACGCTGGGCTTCTTCAAGGACTTGCAGCGGCAGAACAGCCGGACCGGCGGAAAAGTTGAACACACGTTCCATTGAGTAACTCCTTAAATTGATTGGTGATGTTAATGACCCAGTATTTACGCAAACACTTGGGGATATTATCAAAACATATTATACCACATTCCGGGATTTTGTCCAGTGGGGGAGAAAATGAGGAAATCTTTGTTTTTCGATTAAGATACGTAAAATGCGTAAAATTTTCTGGTTCTGTTGTTTATTCTAATAATAACGAAACTTCCGGTCGATACAGTAAAAACGATTACACTGTATTTCACGCCAAAACAGGACTGAAATCATGAAAAAATTTGCCTTAAAAACTTTATGCATCCTTTTTCTTCTGGGCTTTGCCGTGAGTAATGCCTTTGCTGAGGAAAAGTCGGGTTCCGCTCAGGTATCACCCGAAATGATGGAACGATTTGAACGCCTTGAGGCAGAGACAAAACAACTCCGGGAAGAGGTCGCGCGTCTGAACGCTCAAAAGAAGAGCGTGGTGAAAAGCTCAGGAGAAGTTTCCGAAGAGATACCCGTTCTTCCTCAGGGTGAAATGGTGGTTCCGGAATCAATGGTTGGGGCAAATATTGATTCAGAATTCAACGGCTCGGAACAGGAAAGAATGACCCGTGCCGAGGTGGATGCCTATATCGAGAGGTACATTCACGACAGCGCTTGGAAAGTGGGTAAAATGAAGGTCACGCCTTACGGGATGATTTGGGCGTCGCTGCTTTATACGGACCGGAAAACGGATATGGCAGACTGGATCGGGAATCCGCTTCCCGGGGCCGCCAACGACCGGGCCGTCACGTCCATTTCTGCCCGAGCAACACGTTTGGGGTTGAAAATAGACGCGCCAGATGTGAATATTCTGGGTGGGATGAGGTCCTACGGTCTGGTGGAAATCGACTTCGAGAATAATTGCAACGCTGAAAATAAAGGAACGATCCAGCTCCGTGAAGCGTACTGGGCCCTGGAAAATGATTGTTACAAGATCCTTTTTGGTCAGACCAAAGATATAATCTCGCCCTTATACGCGCATTTTTATGACTATAATGCCTTGTATGGGCTTGGAAACCTTGGTTACCGGAACCCGATGTTGAGTTTTACGCGGTACTTCCATCTTTCGCAAAACGTTCGCATGGATTGGACGACCGGATTGGTACAGATTTGCGGGATGGATCATACGGGCTTTGACCAGATGGGGAGTTACCCGTCCATTCAGAGCCGTATCGGTTGGACGATTGCCCGGGATTGCTGCAGATATCCGGTCAAATTCGGCATCGGCGCGCATATCGGCGAGCAGCGTTATGATTTTCCGGCTGAATCAGACAGGATCCAGTCCTGGTCTGTGAACCTGGACCTTGAACTCCCGGTTACGGATCGGTTTGGTGTCCGCGGGGAATTCTTCCACGGTCAGGGACTTGCGGGAAATGTGGGCGGCTGCATGCAAAGTATCGACTATAATCCTGTGACGGGTCTTGGAACGCGCAACAGTATTCACAGTACCGGTGGTTGGGCTGAGATTTGGTGGGATTGGACCGACCAGCTCCATTGGGCTGTTGGTTACAGTGTGGACGACCCGAATAATGGAGACATTGAGGAGTGTAGAATCCTGAACAATCGTATCATATTTATCAATGTGAAGTACGATTTTACGAAGTTCCTGTCCTCCGGCCTCCAATATACGTACCACACAACCGACTACCGCCCGGGAGTGTACTCGGAGGATTCTGCCCACGCGAACGGGCTCGAGTGGATGTGGAGACTGACGTTCTGATTGAATGGATCATAAAGAACGAGTCAAGCGCAATCGAAAAGCAGACGTTAAATGTCAAATTTTTTTCACCCAGCTGTCTGCTTTTCGCTTGTACTGACTCGTTCTTTTAATTTGTCATTTCTTCATTCTCTGTTGTTTTCGCCATCAGCCTCTGAATGTAAATGCCGCGCGCAAGGTCCGGCTCGTCGCCGAGTTTTCGGCCTGCCGCCACGTTGCGCAGGAAGTGGGCTACCGACGTGCAGTGCGCCCGCACCCAGCCGATCCCCGACTTCGTCGCCGGGAAATCCGTATCGGGCAGTTCGTAGCGGTTTCCGACGGCCAGCTGCTGCCAGCCTCCCTCGCCGCTGAAAAACTCAAGAAAATGCGGGTCCTGAAGGTCGAAACGCACCGCGCCTTTCGTCCCGTAAATTTCCACGGTCATGTCGTTTTCGGTCCCGTGCGCCATCTTGGACGCCTGGAGGGTCCCGATCGCGCCGTCTTTCGTCCGCCAGACCATCGCCATGGAATCTTCCGCCCGCTCCGGATTTTTCGCATCCGCCGAGGCCGAAAACGAGAAAGCCTCGTCCAGCGGTCCGGCAAGCCAGTCGGTCAGCTCGATCAGGTGCGACCCAATGTCCATCAACGCCCCGCCGCCGCACTGCTTCAGGTTCTTCCAGCGGATCGGCCGATTCGGATCGACGTGCGAGTTCTGCATATACGACCCGCGAAACTCCACGACCCGACCGATTTTCCCGTCGGAGATCAGCTTCTTCGCCAGCATTGCCGAGGCAAAGAAGTGAATGTGAAACGCGACCTGGGAAACGCCCCGGTAGTCGGCCAGAAGCGTTTCCAGCTCGTCGGCTTCCGCGGCGTTCAGAACGACCGGTTTCTCGCAGTAAATGTGCTTTCCCGCAGCAATGGCCGCCTTCAGAGCCTCAAAATGCAGATGGTTGGGGAGGCAAACGTCCACCACGTCAACTTCAGGGGCGGCGACCGCGGCGCGCCAGTCCGTCAGCGGGATCGCCCCCGGGCAAAGCGCAGCGGCTTTGGCGGCGGTTTCCGGCCGGGAGTTGACCACGTACTTGACCCGGACCTCACAAGGAACGGGGTCGGAATAAAAAGGAAGCGTCGAGTAGGCGTAGGCGTGGACTTTGCCGATGGCTCCGCCTCCAAGCAGGGCGATGGTGGTCTTCATAAACGAAACCTTAAAACCTTCCTTTCTCACTTTCGAAGCGTCAGGAGCGTCCAAACCGCCCGGAAACTTTCTTTCAGCGAGATTTTCGACTTGCCGCAGACCCGGTCCTCAAAAACGATCGGGACCTCGCTCATGGTCGCGCCGACGAGTTTCAGCCGCCAGAGCGCCTCCTCAAAGAACGAGTACCCACGCGACTGGAAACGGGAAAAATCGAGTTTTTGGAGCGTTTCGACGCGGTAATTCCGGAACGAGCCGCTAATGTCGTGGACCTTCAGCCCGAGCAGTGTCCGGCCGAACGCGTTGATCGAGCGGCTCATCACGTGCCGGACAAACGGCCAACCGACGATCCCTCCCCCTGGGACGTAGCGGGAACCGACCACCACGTCCTCCGTGCCCGACGCAAGCGCCTCGACGTACTTCGGGTGGTGACTGAAATCCGCGTCCATGTTGATCATGCGGTCGTACCCGTTCCGGATCGCGTACTGCATCGCCTCAATGACGGCGGTCCCCAGCCCGTTTTTCCCGGGGCGGTGGAGGCATTTCAGACGTGAAAACTCCACTGCGTGTTCGTCGCACCAGCGGCCTGTTCCGTCCGGCGAATTGTCGTCGATGACCAAAACGTCGAACTCAAACCCTTTCTGCGCCGCGAACCGGTCCGTCTCCCGGAAAAGCTCCGCAACCAGCCGTGGAAGGTTTTCGATCTCGTTGTACGTGGCAATAGTGATCAGAAACCGCATCATTAATTATGAATTTTGAATTATGAATTGAAATGGACCCAAAACGGCAAACCCGTTTCCAACGTGCAAGCCTCCCCCGCTGCCGGCCTTGATTTAAACACGGATTTTCACGGATTAAAAGGATTTCCACCGATTTTTTAAAGGAAGTTTAAGGGGCGGCGGGAATTTCGATGCAAAAAACGGAATCCTTTTAATCTTTTTAATCCGTGGAAATCCGTGTTTAAATCAAGGTGGGAAGTGGAAAAGGCCGGGCGTTTAAATGGATCGGACCCGGAAATTTTCTTTAATTCGTAATCAGATTTTGCATTTAACGACGATTTTTTTCACTTTTTTCGGCTCGTCCTCAAAAATCTGGCTGGCGTGCACGTCTTCCGGGGCGAAAATGCAGAACTCACCGGCTTTCACGAGGATTTTTTGCGGCGACGTCGCGCACGGCGCCCAGAATGGCATCACGGACTTCGGGTAGAACACGATGTCGTTCTCGTCGCTGTACCCGCCGTCCAGCGTCGGGAGATCGGGCGTGCAGACGGCGTAACCCATCAGTTCTTCACCCTCGACCATGACCTGAATGTCAATGTACTTCCGGTGCGACTCCAGCACGACCTTTTCGGCCGGTTTCGTCTCGTACTCGGAAAAACTGATGTAAATGTTCTCCCCGTCGATCGGCGTTTTGCCAAGCGGAAGGGCGGCGTAGTCGTGCGACTTCAGCCACGCGATCGCCTGCGCGACGGTTTTGGGGTAGGCGGCAATTTCCGGAGTTTCCGGCGTAACATCGGCGAGTTTGGCGTAAAACATGAAATTTTCTCCTTGGTTAAAGTTAATAAAGTGTAAGGCGGTAATGGAGCGCGGAGCGCAGAATTACGCGTCTGGTTGAATCGCCATTACCGAAACCGGCGCGTAATTCCGGCCTACGGCCTTCATTTACCGCCTTCCATCAAATTCCAACGTTTAATATTTTATTAGCGCCTGCGTTCCTTCGTCGGCCAGGCCTCGCTCCATCAGCTCAGCGTAAAGTTTTTCCGCGAGCTGCACCGCCGGAATGTCCAGCCCCTTTTCTCGGGCCTCCTCCAGCGCGATCCGCAGGTCCTTCACGAAGTGCGTGATCTTGAATCCCGGCGCAAAATCCCCACGCAGGATCCTCGGGCCGAGATTTGAGAGCGACCAGCTTCCGGCCGCCCCGGTCGAGACGGATTCCAGCGCGTTCGGAACATCCAGCCCGACCGTCTGCGCGTAACGCAGCGCCTCGCACATGCCCATCATGTTCCCGGCGATGAGGATCTGGTTGACCATTTTCGTATGCTGGCCCATTCCGGGTGCGCCCTGCCAGCGGACATTCGTCCCGAGGACTTTCCAGATCGGCACCAGCGCGTCGAATGCCTCTCGCGGCCCGCCGACCATGATCGAAAGAGTCCCGTTTTTCGCGCCGACATCCCCGCCGGAGACGGGAGCGTCCAGTGCCCAAACACCCAGTTTTTCGGCTTCCCGGGCGATTTTCTCCGCCAGCGACGGCCGGCTCGTCGTGCAGTCCACGAGGATTTTCTGATTCGGGGACGGATTTTCGCGAAACCCCGCCAGCACGCCGGTCGTCGGGTTCAAAACCACGTCCTCGACGTCGGTCGGAAACCCGACCATGGTGAAAACGACGTCCGAGCGACGTGCGGCCTCGGCCGGTGATTCAGCCCAATGCGCTCCGGCATTCAACAAATCCCGTGCTTTGTCAGGCGTACGGTTAAAAACGGTACATTCGTTTCCGGCCTTCATCAGCCGGCTGCACATCGACCGGCCCATGATGCCGGTCCCAATCCAGGAAATCTTCATTTTCGAAATAATTTTTTAGGGACCATTGACAAAATCTGAAAAATGGGTATAATGTATAAAATTTGCGGAAAAGCAAAACTCATCTCATTTTATTTTTCCTCAAATCCAATTTGACGCATCGCCTCAAACGCGCTGATTCCTACGCTAACGGAGAGATTCAAACTTCGGACCTGCGGACGAATCGGAATACGAACGAGCTGATCCACATACATTTCGTGAAATGAATCAGGAAATCCCTGCGTTTCACAGCCATAAACCAGTACATCGCCAGAACGATAATTAATGGTTTGGTAGCATTTCGACGCTTTCTTTGTGAAAAAGAAATAGCGGTCCCATTGGGGGAGTTTTTCACGTAAAGCGTCCCAGTTTTCCACGATCTCCCAATCGAGAAACTGCCAATAATCCAAACCTGCCCGTTTCAAATTTCTGTCGGTAATTTGAAAACCCATCGGGCGTACCAGCCATAATTTGGCGCCGAGGCCCACGCAAGTGCGCCCCACCGCGCCTGTATTATGAGGAATCTCTGGCTGGAATAAAACAATATTAAGTTTGCTACAATCCATACAAACCGTAAATTTACATTTTTATTTCAGTTTTATTTTAAATTTTTCTTAAATTTTGTTAAATTGATTAAAAATGGCGGATTTTTTAACCGACAAACTTTTTGCAAACGCTACACTTTTGGTAGTTTATTTATGTTTTGCAGTTTTCTTAAACTCGCAAAATAAACTGCCGTTGGTCCCTTGTTTTCATTAAGGAAGTGGTCGGTCCACCTCAAGACGAAAGGATTTTGTTATGAACAGACGTGTAGGATTCATTCTTTTAATTTTGTGTTTTTTGGAGGCTTGTGCCGCCATTTATACAAATGACCTGGACGCCCGCCCGTTCCGTCGTTTCGCCCCACGGACGTATTCTACCACAAATCGCCAACCTGCGCAAGCTGGGGTGGTGCAGAGAACGGCAGAAAAACCTGTAATTCCTGAATTAAAAGAGGAAATTCAGCAGCCGAAGGCGCAGCCACAGATCGAAAAGGCCAATCTGACGGAAGCGGTTCAGCCGAAAACGGAGCCGAAACGTCACACGGTACTCACCGAGCCAGTCATTACGAAGGGTTTTTCGCCTTACGAATTCCTGGGTATGGATTTTTCGGAAACGATTACCCAATTCCCTGAGGAGGAACGTTCAGTTTTGGAACAGCTTATCGAGTGGTCCGAAGTTGATTATGCGTCCATCTTGTCCGAGAAATATCCGAACGTTCGGCCCGAAGTTATGGAAGCCCTTGTAAAAATCACGGACGGGGTTCACAATAAAGCCAGTCGTCAAGAGTTGGGCAAAATCGTGAATTCCATCCCATTTTCACCACGTCAGTTGACTTCCGCGGAAGTCCTCGCGATCAATCAGGAGCTTGCTCCTGCGGTGGATGAAGAAGAATTCCGCGCGATCCTTGGCCTGAACCAGTTCCGGATGCGCAGCGGCCTGCGTCCTTTGCTGATCGACCTGCTTCTGGTCCTCGTTTCCCGTGGGCACAGCAGTGATATGCAGCGTTTCGGTTTCTTCTCGCACAATTCCCCGGTAAGCGGAAAAGGAACTTTCTCGAGCCGTGCGCGTCAGCTTGGCGCCAGCGCGAGTGCGGAAAATATTTATATGGGTTCCTACAGCGGAAATGCTGCGAACAACGCCTGGATCAATAGCAGCGGACACCGTGCCAATATGCTTGGTGGTTACTCCCGCGTAGGAGTCGGACGAATCGGCGGATTCTTCACCCAAATGTTCGGAAGATGATTTTTTAGCGAAACCTTAACCGGAACCATTTATTCAGGTTTTTGAAGAGGGGCTTTTCCCTCTTTGAAAACCTTTTTATTTTGGCCTCATGAATCTTCTTTTCCCTGGCCTTGACTTTTCTTTCAAAGTCCTGTAAAATTAAATAAATTGACCCATTGAGTTCCTCCTTTCAGATTCCTGAGCCTATGAAACTCCACATATTCTTTTTACTGTTTCCACTCCTTTGCCTCGTCGGCTGCCACAAGACGGAGGAGGGGCAAGAGCCGAATCTGATCACGGACGAGCAGGCGATTGAATTCTCACAGACGATTGAAAAATCGCTGAAGGCTGGCGATCCGGAACCGCTTGTACGCGCGGTGAACTGGAGTTCCCTGACCGACCGCGTTCTGGTCGGGATCCCTGAAAAAGACCGGGGGCGCTTTGACCGCCGCTACCTGATCCAGCTTTTTTCCGGCAGTGACTCCCTTGTCCAGAGCATCGCGCAGAAAGTCAAAGCGGGGGGATCTTACCACTTTCTGCGTCTGAGAAAACTCAACGACCAGACTTTCGTTGCAACGTTCCGCCTCATTGATGCGGATGGAGGGCTGGACTACCACGACCTTTACCTCGCGCGCCGGGGGCTTAATCTCGTTCAGATCGAGGATTTTTACCTCTACCATTTTGGAGAGACGTATTCCGAATCACTCCGTCGTACACTGGCTCCTGAACTTTATTTTGAGGGTGTGAAAGATTTCGGTATGACTCTGACCGGTCAAATGCAGATTCTGATTCGAGAAAATACCGAGTTGATCAGTGAGTTGACCAAAGCGTATGAGGCCAAAAATATTCAGCGTTCCCTCGATTTGTACGACCAGCTTCCCGAGGAACTGCAAAGGCTGAAAACGTTCCAGTTTTGGCGTCTCAAAATTGCGCAAAGTCACCCCGACCCGAGCGTTTATGTGTTTGTGCTGGCGGATGTACGAAAGCGTTTTGAGAAAGAAGTGTGGGCGGATTTTCTCTCACTCGACTATTTTCTCAATCGCAAGGAGTTCCAGAACGCGTTAATTTGTCTGGATCGCATTGATTTTCTCGTGGGCGGAGATCCGTATCTGGAGAGTTTTCGCTGCTGGGCGTACCTGAATCTGAATAACGTGAAAGAAGCTCAAAAGCATCTGAACGCTGGCCTTGCAAAAGAGCCGGGCCTGGCGGAGGACCCATCCTTCAAGAGTTTGAAAAAGCGGCTGGAAAAGATGGAAAGCAAGCCGCTCAACCCGTTTGAGAATCAATAAAAGCGCATAACGACATAAAAACCGCCCTGCAGGAACGACGTTTCCTTTTCAGGACGGTTTTTTCTCAAAAAATCAGCTGAACTCACCAGCCGATCATCATGTTGGATTCGATAGTCTTTTTGGCGCGTTCCAGGTCGGTACCGGTTTCCTGCATATAGAGACGAATGGCATGCACTTTGTCCCCGGAGGCTTTCGCAAGACATTCCCGTGCGATATTACACGGATCAATTCCTTCCGGAGAGATTCCCAGAGCGGCCTTGGAGATGACCCACAGGTTCCTCGGGCGTTTCGAAATACGAATGGCCTCTTCCGTCGGGTAATATTCCGCGAGAACCTTACGGGCTTGCGCTTCATCTTCCGCATTTGCGATAACAATGTGCGCTCTGGTTTCAATTTCAAACAAAGGCATAATTTTTGTCTCCTTCTCAGATCCGATAATGAAACAGTCTTTGAATTCTGATGGGTGTTTGGAAAATATAACGTCCCAACCCTTGAGTATAAATCTTTTTTTTTATTTTGCAAGCCCATTAAGAGAAAAAAAAGAGAAATTTTGGAAAAAACGGCCAAATAGAAACGAAGAAAGGAATCCGGTAAAGGGGAAAAGCAGACACAGAATGACAAATTCTTTTCACCTGGCATCCGAGGTTTCGCCTGAAAATGGCATCTGATCCCTAAATTTTTCTCCCCCCCCTTGACAGAAAATCAGATTCCTATATAATTCAGTTATCATTTATGGGAGCGGCTAGCTCAGTTGGTT
>JAUMVK010000019.1:25144-61037 GCA_030530205.1 Thermoguttaceae bacterium
AGAGCACCAGCTCGACAAGCTGGGGGTCACAAGTTCAAGTCTCGTGTCGCTCATTAATGATTTTCCTGAAATTTCAGGAGCCGAACTTTTTAAGTTTGAGCGGCTAGCTCAGTTGGTTAGAGCACCAGCTCGACAAGCTGGGGGTCACAAGTTCAAGTCTCGTGTCGCTCATTCTTTTTTTACCTCGCGTCCCCCCGCGGGGTTTTTTTATGTAAATTTGGAAAAAACGGTGAAATTTTGTGTATTTCTTCTGAATTACTCTTGAAAAATCTCGTAAATCCTGATAAAGTAATAAAGTATTCGCAGGGATTTATTTATCGCCAGGGTTTGGGCCACGGTGGCCTGAAGCTGGTGTTCACTTTTTTCCGTTTTTATGTTTTCGTTCTGTCCGTCCGATTTTTTAGCGATCCGTACAGCTCCGGAAATTATGCAGCTGACGTTTGATTCTGAGGAATCCGTGAATTATTATCGGATTCTTGAGAGGAAAGTCACGCAATTTTTTAACGCGGAAAGTGTGTTATTTTTCCCGGATGGCTATTTGGCGGTTGTGGCGATCTTGCGCAATCTCATTCAGGAGGATGATCTGCTTTTCCTCCAGGAGCCTGTGGAAGGACTGATCCCCGACGCATTGGAGATTCTTCAGCGTCAATACAAAAATCTTCAGGTTCGGGTCCTTACGGAAGAGTCTTTTACGTCGATCCCCTCTTCGGTTTCCCGTGTGGTCATTTTGGCTAAGGGGGTTTGCGAAAATACGTGCTCGGTTGCGCCCATTAAAACCTGGAAGCAGCAGTTGGACCGGCTTTGGAAGAAAACCCATATCCCCAGTATCGTGATTCTTGACGATTCCTGTGGTGTGGGGCTGCTCGGCCCGAATCATCGAGGAACGTTTGACTGCTTTGGGATCACCGCTAATGAAGTCCCTGATCCGAGTGGAGGAGTGCAGTATTTCTTTAGCGGGTCTTTGGCCGAAACCCTGGGAGCAAGTGGGGGATTTATCGTCGGGAGGAAAAAGTGGCTAAGGACGATTCACCAGACCGACCCGTGCTGCTGCTCACGAAGCGAAATGCCTCTTTCCGGTGTAGTGGTTGCAGAGAAAGCCCTTCAGCTTGCCAGTGAGGCGGACAGACACGAGAAACTCTGGAACAATGTTCAGATTCTTCGTGAAAGGCTTGACGCCCATAAAATCACTTATATTTCAGATCCTCTTTTGCCTTTTGTTTTGGTGAAGGTTCAAAATCCGAAAGAAGTGTGGAAGAAAATGACACTCCGCGGCTGCCGAGTTGGTTTAACGCATTTCACGAAAAAATCCAGCCTTTGTCTGGCTGTCAACGCGGCCCATACGGAAAAAGAAATCGATTATTTGGCGCAGAGCCTCGAATTTGTGCTGACTCACAAAGAAGAAGGCGAAAGCGCCGGTCTTCAATCGTAGTTTCCTGCTTATTTTACGGGATGCTGTGGATCCTCTGATTTCAAATATTTCTTGACGATCGTCTCGATATTTCCATCATTGATCAAATTGATCTCATAGGGAGCTTCTGCGTTTCCGTTGGAAACTTTTCCCTGGGTCTCTTCCTGAGCGGTAAACGATTCGCAGAGATGCTGGTGACCTGCCGGCCCAGTGAGGACTTTCGGCGAGAAACATTTCAGAGTTACGCTCCCATTTTCTCCCGGGACCATATCGACCCGTTCCAGAACCAGAGCGTGGAGGTTTCCCTGTACGTCGAGCACCCGGACGGTCATCGTGGCCGGTTTGTCGCGGGGGACGTATAAAAGGCCCTCGTAATTAACCCCTTCCAGTGTCCAGGTGAACTCCATCATTACCTGCGCCTGCGCGTTTCGGGCAAACGTGAAAAACAGAGCTAAAATGAAAAAAGAAAGGATTTTTTGCGTCATTTATTTTTTTCAGGGGGTAAGTACTTTTGAACGATTTTTTCTTCTTTGTCAGGAGGGACAGGCTTTACGAGACACGCGGTCAGTTTCTCGCCGAGGTCCACCGCTCCGTATTCTTTACCCGTGATGAGGACATTGGGAGGAACGGCCTTTTCCGCGTCACTTTTCCCCCAAATCGTGCGAGGTTCCGAACACGTGAGGACTAATTCGTCGGGATTTTCCGTGCTTTGAGTGAGGGTCCCGCGGGCTGCCGCGAGGGATTCGAGCGTTTCATCCTCCGAAAGAACACGCACAATGACGAGTGGGACTTTGTGAGGAGGTGCGATCAACAGGGCTTCGCGCGGCAAGGTGTCATTCAGCCATGAAAACTCCAGGTAAAGTGTCGGCTGCGGTTCCTCAGTATCCTCGGCTTTTGTTATGGCGGCAGCAAAAGCAAGACAAAACAGGCAAACGACAAAATTCAGGTTTCGGGTCATAATTGCACCGTAGTAATTTGTGGGTGAAAGTTCAACTCTATTTTACTTTTTTTTCATGATTCATCAAGGGGGAGGTTGGACGAAGAAATGAAGGTTTCGTTTTGCATGAAGACGTTTTCTCTGTTTTGCCTGGCTTAACTAAATTCCTGGTCTCTGAAGATCGAGGCATAATAAAAAACCGTATTTTTTCCAAACTCGTGTTTAATTATTTGGGAGATTATGGTATAATAGAAAAGAATTGGGGAAATCTGGTTTGCCCGAATGATTTGTTCCCTGACTTATTTCTGGAACGACCTTTGAAAACCCGAATTGGAGAAAAACGATGGATTTAACATCCAAATTTCAAAAAATCCGCATGATTCTTTCAGATGTTGACGGTTGCCTGACCGATGGAGCGCTCATTTTTGACGAGCAGGGAAACGAGATCAAAGCGTTTCACGCCCGCGATGGTTTGGGAATCTCGATCTGGAAGCGTAAGGGAGGCCTGATTGGTTTTGTGACCCGCCGCTGTACGCCCGTGGTGCGGAAACGTGCCGAGGAATTAAATATTCACGAGCTTTGCCAGGGAGTCGAAAACAAGCTGGAAATGCTTGCGGCTATTTGCAAAAAATACGAGCTGAAACCGGAACAAATTGCCTATGTAGGTGATGATTTGGTGGATTACGCCATCATGAAGGCGGTGGGTATTTCTGCCTGTCCGGCTGATTCTGTCCCGGAAATTCTTGCAGCAGCGGATTATGTTTGCAAAACCAAAGGGGGGCGAGGTGTAGTGCGTGAGGTGATCGAACAAATTCTGAAGTCCCGAAATGAATGGAAAGATTTCGGTTTTTAATTCGTCCTTAATCCTTTCCGGGCCAGATTTCCGTAATCCAGGGAGTTTTCATGAATCTGAATCTGAAAATGAATCAGACTGCCAGGCGAACACTGATGGTGTTTATCCTCACCATGGGGACTTTCTGTGCCTACTTCATGTTTCTGGTTCCTGTTCTGGAATCTCCCATTCGAAAAACGGAGAATTACGACTCTCCAACGATGTCTTCAGAGCAGGAATCTCCGTACGCCCAATTCTTTGATGAAGGTGATTGGGAACGTGACCCTGATTCTGGCCATTTGCTCAAGTCCAACAACATCGTGATGTTTTTCGAAAACCTTGCCATGGACGAAAGCATGAAGGTGAAAAGTGATAAATGTACGATCCTGATCGCGCCTGGAGAGACGACTTTTCCCACGACCAGGCGGCTCGATAAACCATTTCATCCCATTAAAGTCACCATTCACGAAGGGGCTGAGATACAGTTTTCCTCTGATGGGGATCAGCTCGATAGCCGACCGCTGGGCGGAAGTCTTCTGGGCCCCGTTACGATTTCTTACAAAATGCAAATCCAGGGGCACTGGATGGATTGCATCGTTAAAACAAGCGATTTAAAGTGCGATATGCAGTCGCTTGAAACCCCACGGCCCGTTCGGTTTATGCTTGGTCCATTCTCTGCGGAAGGAAGCCGGTTCAAACTTCTTTTTGGAAAACCATCAAACGGTCAGCTCTTTTCGGGTATTCGTTCCATTCAACTCGGTCACCTGGAACACATTACGCTGAGGATCAATCCGATCCTGCTCCAGCAGATGAATTTCAAAATGACTCCCGAAGTTAAAGAGCGCGTGCGTCAGGTTTTCGGCAATCAAATGGAAATTCCTGTGACGCTGAAATGTGATGGACCGATGATTTACGATGTGGCGAGCGGGAGCCTGAAATTTACCCAGAATGTGGTCCTTTCGTGTAATTATCCCAATGCGCCTCCTGATCGTTTGACCTGTGGAGAACTGGAAATTCGGGTCAATTCGATTTTTCAGGATCATTTGCTGAATGCAGATTCCTATCGGCTTGCGGACTCGTCACGGTCGGAAAACCAGACTAAAACGGGCCCGGAAAACTTTTCGCCCGAGACTGGAACTCCGGTTTCCTCCTCCGCTTCGGGAGAAACTTCTGCATTGGCTGCTGGGGAAATGAAGGATTTTCCAGTTGAGTCGATTCACGCCAAACAGAGCGTGAGCCTGAGTGTTCCATCGCTCCAGTGTACTGCCGAAACTGAGAATTTGGGTTTCTTTACCCGAAATCTGCTGCTTCAGCTTTCCGGAAATGAACAATCGACGATTCGGATGCGTCAAAACGAATTTCACGCATTCGAGCTTTCCTACACATTCCAGCCTGGAAATATGCAATCCATTGGCACGATTCAAAGCGCTCAAAAAGGAGGCTGGCTCAAGACTTCGTTCGAGGAGCAGGGGACGGAACCGCCGCAAGAGCTGATCCTGCGCTGGTCCGGGAAACTATTGGGGACCCCGCGCGAAGCTGGACGTTACGATATTCAGGTCGCTGGTGAGGTCGTTGCTTTTTCCGACAGGTTTGGGAAGATCGAAGCGGACGCGATGTCAGCGCGTATGCGGTCTCGTACACCTGAGGACGATCAAAATGACCTGAATCTTGCTTTGGCCTTGGGCGCTTCACCCGAGGAAGCTGGCCAGGGCAGTAAACCGAAAGAGGGATCCCAACCAGAGCTTCTTCCGGAACTTCTTCGGGCACAGGGAAATATTCAGCTTCAGGTGAATCAGGGAGGCGCTTCGCTGGATGCGTCCCTGACGAACATCGAGTTTCAGTTCCTGAAACCGTCCACTCTTCCGCCGGAGCTTCAGCAGATCAAAAAAGCAGAACGTCAGCAGGTCCCAGGGGGCGCATCTCCCTTGGGAGGCTTTATGCAGGCCGGAAACAGACCGCAGGATCCCTCGTTGGGAGATGAGTCAAAAATACGTCATTTTTCTCTGGACGCTGGAGATTTGAAAGGTCAGATACTGCTTTTGCCTGGTAAAGAAGGATTTTTTATTCGGAGAGTGGCACTGGAAGGTACAGAGCAAGCCCCGATCCTGCTTCGTGAGGAAGATCCAATGCTTACGAGCGAACAGAAGGTTTCACTTCAGGCACGGCGGGTTTTTTTGCAGGACCTTCATCCACAGACGCTTCAATGCGAGATTTCAGGCCCGGGTTCCTATTTGTCCGGTTTAGGGGTCCGTTTGGAAAGTTCTCAAATGGCGCTGAATTGTGCCGCCAACCGGATCGATATTACTGGTGCCGGAAAGATGCACGTTTACACCAGAGAGAACGCGGGAATGGGGCTGAATTACTCCTCCATGACGGAAACACTCATTTCCTGGGAGAAAGGACTTTCCTTTAATGGTCAGAAAATTGCTGCCAAGGATCAGGTTCAGATCAAAATGGGCTATACTTCTCTCTGTGCCGATTTGATTTACGCAGATCTCGCCGAGCGGATCCAGCTCAGCTCGCCGCCGCAGATTTCCTCGAAGGGAGAGATCTCGGCCATGGATTTCTTCCAGAACGTGTCAGCGGAGCATAACGTGAAGCTCTTGCACAAGAATTTTACGCCGATGGCCGAAATGACGGATATTTTTGAGTTAAACACGGATTTCCTGAATTTCTTCCCGGAAACGTTGACGGTGAGTGTTACAGGGACCGGCTCTTTGCGCCTCACTCATCTGGGGTCTGTTGGGAATGTTTTACCCGAGGGAGGGACTTCCGCGCTGGAATTTGAACCCGATACATATAAGAAGAAAGAATGGTTCCAGATTTTGATGGAGTATAATCAGGGAATTACGGGAAAACTCGCGGAGGGGGAATTCAGCGTCAAAGGACGAATTTCCGCCCTCGCCCAGCCGGTTCCAAACCTGGAATACAGGATTACCGAAACACGCATCGATCCAAGGAAAATTCCCGAAAAGGGGTTCCAGTTCCGGTGTGAGGAGATTTTCGTGAACCAAATTCCGACGATTCAGGGCGGTTCTTTCCAGATGGAAGACTTCAATGAAAAAAAGGTGGAGATCCAGGCCAGACGAAACGTACACCTGGAAAACAGTACACTCTCCGTGGAAGGCTCTGTGCTGAAGTATTCGCAGGAAAAAGACACCTGCTCGATCGAGGGGGAACCCAATATCCCGGTTTACATCGTTCAGCAGGAATTTCGTGGAGGACGCCGGAACGAAACAAAGGCAGGAAGTGTGGACGTGAATCTGAAAACGATGAAGTTCAAGGCGTATAATATCACGATCGACAGCGCGTTCTAAAAAGAAAAAATAAAAAAACTGACCCAATCATCAGGACTTTTAACGATTGGATCAGTTTTGCCTTGAACCAGCCAGGTTTAACCCAGGTCTTTCACCAACTTCGCGAGCATTGCGGGATCTTTCGACTCCATAATGATTTGGATCCGTGTTTCCGGGACTTTCAGTCTGCGCATAATTTCTTCCGCGCGTTTCCAGCCGTTCGCGCGTTTTTTGCCCTCGGCGAGATAAAGATCTGTCGCGAGTTCACCGAGACGCTGGCGGCCCAAATCATCGTAATTGTCGTAGTAACGCTTGATGATTTTTTGCTGGTAGGGTGTGTAATCCGTCATTCACGGTTCCTCTCAAAGTGCGTTCATCATGATCAGGCCAGGAAGCATACCGATGATTTTCAGAAGTCCTTCTTCTCCCAGGACTTGTATCTGAAAATCATTTTCCGAAGCGTCCATCGTCATACGGAGGTTGGTCTTTTCCGTGTCCTCCATCATTTCGTTCAGGACCCCCATCAGGGATTCGATCTTTTTCATGTCCTTCAGAGCATCTTCTTCAGACTTTTCCTCAAAGAGTTCCTCTTCATCCTCTTCTTCGGCTTCGCCTGGGGTAATCGTTTTTGTTTCGATTTTTCCCCCGAAACCAACAAGTTTGTTTTCGCGGGCGAAAACCATAAATTCCTCGAGGTAACTGAACAAGGCGCGCAGATCGATCGAGGACTCGGAAAGATGTTGAGCCGGCTGATGGTTCAGACATTCTCCCAGCTTTTCGATCGGATTGCTTCCAATGCCAACATAAAGTTGATCGTCTTTTCCTCCAACGACGAACGTGAGAGTTTCACCGATCCAGGTTTTCAGGGCTTCCAGTTCGTTCTCATCGCCTTTTTCTTCGATCTGATCGTTGATGATCCGGAATAATTCACCCGTCGGAACTGTCAGCTGACTGAATGTCATACCATAGGCCTTGACATTGGTCTGGAACCACTCGTCCTTGAATTTGTCGCCTGTTTTCTGTTTCAGGAGTTCTACGGATTTTTCGCAAAGCTCCTGCATTTTCGCGAGCTGGGTAGTAGTCGAGGCGTAAATCAGATTGTGTGCGCCGATTTTCCCGTCCAGAACGTAACCGGATTGATTCTCTGATTGGCTGAACATTTCTTCCAGGATCGGTTTCACCAAGTCGGAGCTGAAAAGTTTTTTGCCGTCTTCGCCAAGGAGCTTTTCCAGATTTTTGAGGGTAATATTAGTCTGAATATTCCGGACTTCTTCAGAACTTGGAATACTCATCGAAATGCCATACCCGCGAAATAGCCCCGGTGCCTGTGCGAAACCTGTGAAACGGGGCTTCTTGCTGTATGCGCTTTTCAGGAGCTTCAATCCTTCCGAATCGGGGAAGAAAGAAACCAGCGTGTTCAGGGCCAGTGTTTTTTCGTCCGGATTGACACCGATTCCCATCGAGATCATCCGCATGGAGTCCAGAAGCGCTTTCAACTGTTTTTTCTGCTCCTCGGCCTGTTTTTTGCGCAGCTCAAACTCTTCGTCCGTTTCATCTTCCTCTTTTTCGAGTGCCAGTTCGGAACCTTCGCTAAACGCCACGGAGACCTGGACCGGAAGTTCCGGAAAACCCTGCGGGTCAAATGTGAGCTGAAGGCTCTGACCATCTTTCATCAGGAAAAAGGTTTTCGGGTCCACGGAATCCAACTGGGCCAGCTGACGTTCGTCCGTCACAAGCCACGTGAAACCACCGACTTCTTTCAGGTACCAACCATCCCATTCAATGACCCCGTCTTCACGTTGGGTAAATTCCAGATCAATATCCTGCTTTTTTGTCAGAAAGTCGAGCAGGGTAGAGGCTTCTTTGATCGGGAAGCAGAAAATCAGGGCCGTATTGTCGGCGGATTCGCCTTTAAATCTCTGCAGGGCCACACCAATCGGAGCGTTCATGTCAGCGGCTTTCATCATGTCTTTACCAAGGTAAAAACGAACAGGTCCTTCCACCAGAGAGGCAAATGCCGGGTTCGAGGAGGTTTCCCCGATGGTTTTCAGGTCGTTCATGAACGAATTCCAGCTGGAAACACTGATCGTCATGAATGTCTGGATTTCCGATTCTGCCCGAGCGAAACCGCCAAGGGTGAAACAAAATAAAAGGAGAGGCAAAAGCCAGCTTTGAAGTTTTGAAATCATTGGAAAATCCTTATTCCGGATAGTTTAGAAAATGAATCGGTAAACGCGGCGACTTCTGAAAATCTCGTTTCCATAAAAAGTCACGGTACTATTTAACCCTATATTATAATATGGGACAAATGCGTTGTCAAGGCAGTCTGGGAAAATATTTTCGGGAAATATTAGTATCACTCAGGCATAAAGGTTGGCATAACGATCCCCCTTGGCGCGTCGCAGCCGCCGAGGCACTGACCGACATGGATCTCCGTATTTCTCGCCCCCCAGGAATAGAGCGTCCGAATGGCTTCCGAGCACTTGGAGGGAACGAGGAAGATTGGTGTTGCGCCCTGTTTTTTGCGAGCGGAAAGAGCGGTGAAGATCAACGCCAGCATCTGGTTTTCAGTTTGCATCACGCCAGGCCCCAGCATACAGCTTCCCGGGTCAAAGACGGAACCCAGAACTGCGCCGATTTTCCCATCGGAGTCTTCCAGGACCCACGTTTTCCAGATTCCGTCCGTATTCTGGACGAAGTACGTATAATCCCGTTCATGTTCCAATCCGGTTTGTGACCTTTCAAGAGCGACGATTCCCGGAACGTCCTCCGGGACCGCTTCACGAACTCGGTCCACAAGTACCTGGACTTCAGGCGAAAGCCGAATCGCATCCGGCTCAAAATTCGGGATCATCAGGTCTTGGTAAATCTCATACGGAATAAAGCCGAGCCGGCTGTAAACCGAGAAAGAATCAAGATTCATCGCGCTTGAAACCAGACGCAGAGGTTTACCAGCGGCCTGAGCCATTGCCGCGATGTGAGTCATGATTTTCGGTGCGATGTGCTTCCCGAACGCATCCGGGTGAACGTTCAGGATCCCGAGAGAAATATGCGTTTTGCGGGGATGAACGAAACAGGACCCTACGATTCGGTTTTCGTCAGAATCCCACGCAATGATCGTGTTTTCCAGGCCATCGAGAGCGGCGTAGGTCCGCGGGAAAAGAAGCCCACAATCTGGTTCGGCAGAAAAAGCCTTAAACCCCCGGTTTTTCTCGTACCAGGCGTTTGTGGAGTGGTAAATCAGGTGGGCGATTTCGAGCCACTGGTCGGGGCGTGCGGTTTGAATGGTGACGGGCATAAGGTTCCTTTCTGTCGGAAAGTCACAGGACGAACGTCCGTGATTTATGGTCTAAAAACAAAGGCCGCGGCCAGCGGTCTGGTTCTGGAAAAAATGAAAATGTATTTTCTTTTTTCAACGAGCCGAAACGCTGACTACGACCTCTTTCTGGCGCATACAGTCAAAATCAGTTGACTTTTTCCAGGAATCCGACCAGTTGCTGACACCGGTTCGGCTGCTGGAGTTTCTTCATGGCCTTTGTTTCGATCTGACGAATACGCTCACGAGTCACGTGAAAGATTTTCCCCAGCTCTTCCAGTGTGTAGCAGTACCCGTTATCAAGTCCGTAACGCAAACGGATGATTCGGCGTTCACGGGGTGAAAGCGTATTAAGGATTGCTTCCAGTTTGTCATGAAGCATTTCGTTCGAGGCGACGTGTTCCGGCTTCTCCATGCGCGTGTCATCTACGAACTCATTGAAACAGTTATCGTCATTGTCGCCGATTGGACGATCAAGGCTGATCGGGTTTCTGGAGAAGTTCGTGACACGATTGTAGTCTTCGATGGAAAGTTTGGCGGCTTTCGCGGCTTCTTCCTGAGTGGGCTCACGGCCAAGTTCCTGCTGAAGAGCCTGCTGGGAATGACGCATTTTCGTCATGAGGTCGATCATGTGGACCGGAATGCGGATCGTCCGGGCCTGTTCGGAAATGGCACGGGTAATCGCCTGGCGGATCCACCAGGTCGCGTAGGTTGAAAATTTGTTACCGCGGCGGTACTCGTATTTGTCAACAGCACGCATGAGGCCGGTATTCCCTTCCTGAATCAAATCGAGGAAGCTCAAACCACGGTTCCGGAACCGTTTCGCGACGGAAACCACCAGACGCAGATTCCCGCAAGAGAGTTGGCTCTTCGCATTTTCGTATTCTTTGCAGCATTGCTTCATGTGAGCCACCCGGCGGGACAAACCGGAGGGACGGTCGTGCGTGAGCATCATTAAATTGTAGAGTTCCCGGCGTAACTGATGGCGGCGCAGGGGAGACAGGGACGATTTGCCGGTACGAAGTTTCTCGCGCAATTCCAGCATCCGGTTCGCAAGCTGCTCAAGCTGGGTCGTCATGGCGTGGATCCGGCGTGTGCGCAGACTTAACTCCTCAACAAGGTAGATCATTTTGCGGCGAATATTCAGAAATTGTTTGCGCGCTTCACGTTTTTCTTCGGAGGAGGTTTTGTGGGAGATCATTTTCTTGAAGCAGCGCGTGCTTCGGCGGGAAAGAGCGTCCAGTGTCGCGAGGTTTTCCGGCATTCGGGCCAGGATTTGTTCTTTGCTCAGTTCTTCGGTCATGGAGACTTTGATCGTGCGGTCGAACGGAAGGGAACCACTATGGACTTTTTTCAGCGTGTTAATCGTGTGGCGCATGGAGACGAAGCTGCTCAGAATCGCACGGCGGAATTTTTTGCGCAGCCTCTCGATTTTACGGGCAAGCCGCATTTCTTCTTCCCGTGACAGAAGCGGGATGTCTGACATGTCAGCCATGTAAACACGGACGGGGTCAGCGCCAGTTCTGGACGTGGGTTCGTCAGAAATGTCGTCGAGGAAGAAAGAGCCGTTTTCTTCGTCATCGTAGAAATCATCTTCATCGCGTATGCGTGAAGAGGAATGAACCGGGAGGTCAATGGGAAATTCTTCAGAAAAGTCCAGATCCTCTATGGATGCTTCCGACCCGCCGTAGGTCATTGGCTCCATCGCCTTTTCAAGGAGAAGAATCCCTGCTTTTTCAATACTCTGGTAGATCTCCTGAATGTCGTACGCGCTGAGATTTTCCGAGGCGAAATACTGTTGTACCTCGCTGAAGGTCAAGCATCCCTGCTGTTTGCCGCGTTCGATCAAAGGCTGGACTTTTTCTTTTAACAAATTCATGTCATCTCCTTGCATCTTCCCTGATGCACTAAGGTTCCAATCGAATTAAACCGTTTTTTCGTGAAAATTTCACTATCAGCCGTGACTCTGCCCCAGACTGATGAACGGAAGTGAATTTTGTGTTCGGTAGTAGTGAAGGAGTCAGGAAAAAACGCTTCCAAACGGTTTTGTCCTGAATTATTTACTCTTCCTCTCCTGGTTCTTCTGTATGATTTTCTGACGAAAGCCCATTTTTCCTCTGGGTTTCCAGAATAAGTTGTTCCAATAAATTAATTTTCTGCTCGCGGTTCAATCTCGCCGAGTTGAAAACCGAAAGGTCCTGAGGCTTGCGGCTGTTCAGGTGGAAAAGCGCGAAATTCGCCATGATCGGTTCCAGAAGCCCTTTGACCTGTTCCTCGGTTTTACTTTCGCGATTCCATATATTTTCCGCTTCCATTTGGACCAGCCAGCTCTTCATCGACTGCGACTCGAACGAGGAAAGCACGTGCTCGAACGTGGGCTCCATTCCCTCGTCCGCCATCTCGCACATCCGCAGGAAAAACTCGCGTGCCGGAACGTAGAGGAAACGCTCGGGCGTCGTGTGGCTTCGGACTTCACTCAAAAGTCCCGGCCAGACGAGCAGGATCTCCACGATTTCCTTCTCCCAGGCGTTGATCCGCCCGAAAATCTCCCAGTCCACCTCATCGGCGTGTTCCTCGAACGCTTCCCGCGTCAGAAGGGTCGGTTCCAACGCGAGGTCTTGGGCGTTGGAAACCGGGGATTGGATTGGTGCCGATTCGGATTCTGAAACGTCGGGATCCTCGTAAAACGTTTCTTCGCCATCCGAATACGCCTCGGATTCATCATAAACCTCGGGGCCATCGGATTTGGTTTCGGTCGAATCGCCTGTCGGCGTCGGAAGGATCTGCTCCTGCGTTTCCTCCTCCTGCTCACGCATTTCCTGCCAGCGCTCGCGCATCCGGGCGTCGTGCAGCGCTTTGCCTCGGATCTCTTTCAGGCGGCGGCGGAGGAAATCCTCCGAGATCGAAAACGAAAACGCCAGCTGCTGGAGCATTTTTTCCTCGCGGAAGGAAAGCGTTCCAAAATCGTTCCCGCCATTCTTGAGCGTGCCGCTCGCGATCAGCCCCAGAAGTTTGTCCAACGCCTGCTCGGACTGGTGAATGTTCGTGAAATCAAGACCTTTCGTGTAAAGCTGAAATGCGTGAGTCAGCGCGTCATTGCTCCGGGTTTGTATTAATTCCTCGAACTTTTCCGCGCCGTAATCCGTAAGGTATTCAGCCGGGTCGTCCTCCTCCGGAAGCGTGAGGATCCTAACGTCCACCTTTTCCGCGACGAAAAGCTCAAGGACCTGCGCCGCACGCTTCTGGCCCGGCTCGTCACCGTCCAGCACGAGGTAAATCTGGTCGGCCAGACGACTCAAAATCTGAATGTGATTAATTCCCAGTGCCGTTCCAAGGACCGCGACCGCTTCGGTAAAACCGTACTGATGCGCGATGATGGTGTCGGTGTAGCCCTCCATCACGAGGACACGCTTTTTGCTGCGGATCGACGGCCGGGCAAGGTCCAGACCGTACAAAAGGCGGTGCTTCGAAAAAAGCGGCGTTTCGGGCGTATTTAAATACTTCGCCGACTCGTTCGACGTGGGGATCCCAGGGATCACTCGGCCGCCGATGCCGACGCTGCGCCCTTGAGCGTCGTGGATCGGGAAAAGGAGCCGCCCGCGAAAACGCTCGTAAAGCGACTTGCGCTCCTCCGAAAAACCGAGGTAACCGGTTGTTCTCAGGTCCTTCAGGAGCGAGGAATTCCGGCCTGCGCGCTCTTTGAGCCAGTTCCAGTCGTCCGGCGCGAAACCGATTCTGAATTTCCTGACGTTTTCCGGCGAAATTCCGCGTTCGTTCAGGTACACCCGAGCGGGATGCGATTCCGGAAGGCTCAAAAAGTACTCGTGGTACTGCGTCTCTGCCCAGTTGGCGGCTTCGTAAAGGGCTTTTTTCCCTGAAAATGTGGAATAATCCGGTTCGTTTGAGGGTTCGCCTTCGTTTTGAGGATCAGCGGAATCCGGGGAAATGTCCTTTGAGCCACGCGCGGAAGAGAAATCAGAGTTGTAAGGCCGAGAGCGATGTTTTTGCGGCTTTTTCGGAAGTTCGATTCCCGCACGGTCAGCGAGCATCTGGAGCGCCTCTGGAAACGAGACGTTCTCGATTTTCATCATGAACGAGAAAATGTCTCCACCGTCTGCGCAAACCCAGCAACGAAACGTCTGGCGCTCTGGATCGACCTGGAGACTTGGTTTAGAATCGTCGTGCCATGGGCACAAACCAACGTAAACTCTGCCTTTTGGCTGAAGCTGAACGTATTCACCGACCAAGTCCACGATATTAATGGCCTGGCGTATGCGCTCTTTTACGTCCAGTGAAAAACCGTATAGCAATTCAAGCCCCCCTCGATTTCTATAACAGACGGGTAGTATAAACCATTTTAAAAACTTTTGCAAGGTCGGATTCCGAAAACTTTAACGATTTTTCTGGAATTTTAAAATATTTCTTGAAAAAATTGATTTTAGAGCAATATTTGGTTTAAGATGGCTAAAATAAAGGGAAAGGGTAAATATTTTTCAGTCCAAACAAGAGAAAAAGAAAAGGTTTTGCTACTTCGCGTATTTTTCTTAAATTCCTTAAATTGTTCAGCTTGTGAGATGCATAGGGTCAAAATGTTTCACGTGAAACATTTTAAAGGCCCTGGTTCAGTCCCAAGAATGCTGACCTGAGGAGATGACACTTCCCGCCTGGTTAAAAAACGATGCCGGAAGTGTCTCCCCACACGGGATTTCCTATTTTTCAGGCCGAATGGACGCGCCTGCGCCGCCAGTCTTGTTTTGGTACCAACGGATCCATTGTGGCTGATCGTAATAGAAATTCATACCAGTCAGTTTCTTGAGAGATTCCAGAACCTCGGGATTTTGCATAGGTTTCGAAATGGTGATGGTTTTGCCGCCCACTCCAAACCCCATTCCTCCGCCGCCGGATGAGGATCGCCCGGCCGTTGCGCTGGTCGAGCCGTTGGAGCTGCCTGTCTGGACCTGGAATTTATGCGTCGTTTCCAGCGCCTGAATAAGAGCGGGCACTGCCGAGGAATCCTGCAACGCTCCGAGAGCATACGCGGCGTAATTCAACTGCTCGTGAGTTGATCTCTTTGGGGAAAGACGGGCGATGTAGTACTCGGTCACTCCGGGACCTTTATGCGGCATCACTTCGTCGAGGGCGGAGAGACGCAGTTCCTCGATTTTCTCGTCCACGGAGATTTGCAGCAACGCGCTCAAAGCCGCCTGATTCCCGATTCTGCCAAGGCATTTAATCAAAATCTTGCGGACGTGCGGACGTTTCTCAGTCTCATAAACCTGAAGGATTCCCGGGACTGCGATGGGGTCACGTAAACCCTCCAGCTCGGCAAGCGCGTCCTCTTCATAGCGGGTCCCGATCTTCTTGACCCATTTCCTGATTTCCTGGGTCATTTTGCTGGTTTTGATTTTCTCGGCCTTTTGTTTCTCCAGCAGTTCCTTCTCCTGCTTCGAGACCCAACGGCCGTTGATCTTGACTTTTCCCTGTTCCTCCATCTCGTCGTTGGAGGTGCGCCACTGCCCGTCGATCATTTTTTTGAAGCCGAGTCCCCGGCGAGCGATCTGATTTTCCGGGTCCAGTTCCAGAACGCGTTCGTAGTGGGCTTTCTTCTGATTTTGCATTCCGTTTTCCGCACACCACTGGGCGAGCGCGAGATTTCCCTCAACATCGTCTGCGGCCGCAGCTTTTTTCTTTTTGTATTCTTCCAGAGCGGATTGAGCCGCCATTTTCTCAACGGATTCCACCTCGCTTCGGGCGATCTGGATCTCGATTCCTTCCGCGGTCCGGAATTTGTAAACCAGGTCCTCGTTAGCAGGAGGGACGAGGAATTGTCCCTGGACCCGACCACCATTTTTCAGGACCAGAACGTCCGCAGCCTGTACGTTTTGCCGGACTGAGAAAAAGAGGGTGAGGAATACCAGAGTACAGAGCGCCGCCAACGTGTTTTTCAAGTCGTTTTTCATAGGAATCACCTGAAAAGGTCCTCGTCTGCAAAAGGGTGAAAAACGTTTTTCTTCGGGCCAGGCAGAATCTTCAGAATAGCCTCAGCGAGCTGAAGGTCCGACCGGGTCGTGATTTTGATGTTTAGCGCCGATGCCTCGACAACGTACACCGCATGGCCGGCCTGTTCGAAAAGCATCGAGTCGTCTGTCGTCAGTGCCGATTTCCCACGGGGACGGCGGGCGTAAACTTCCTCGAACCAGTCCCGGCGAAAAACCTGTGGGGTCTGGGCACGCCAGATGTTGGAACGGTCCACGGACTCGGTAATTACACCGTCGCCCACGGCTTGCGGCTCGGGATCGTCGGGAATCAGTGAGTCGAGAGAGAGTTCCCTGGGTTTTCCGCGTTTCCCACGGCCAGAGTTTTGGTTTGGGACGACCCGTTTAAGTGAGTCAGAAACCGGGACCGCCAGCATGGCCGCGCCGGTTTGGATGGCCGTCCGGAACACGTCATCGATCCAGCTGTTCATCAGGCAGGGTCTTGCCGCGTCATGGACGCATACGTAATCGCACTCGGGGCGGATGATCGCGATGGCGTTTTCGATCGAGTCTGCGCGTTCGGCCCCGCCTTTGACCACGTCCACGTCGTTGATGGAGATTTCGGCATTATACTTGATCAGAACATCTTCATAATCCTCGGGGGAAACGACCAGAATGACCTGAGCGACGTCCTTGCGGTTCAGGAAATACTGGGCGGTATGAAGCCAGACCGCCCGATTATTTAGCGGGGCAAAAGGCTTTTTGTAGTTCAGATCACCAAACCGGCTACTCTTTCCGGCAGCGGGTAAAATCACACAAAAATCAGGCATGGAATCCTCCAGAACGGGTAAATTGGAAAAGTCTCTAATATTTTATAAAAATTTAGGGAAATTTTCAAGGTGGGGCCCTTTTCTTTTTTCGTCCTTTTCGTTAAAATACAAAAAAGAGTTTTGAACCCCGATTTCATCCATTAAATCCATTATATTTAAACACCAGGGAGAAAAATATGGCTTCTGAAGTCAACGAATCCATTCTGATCAAAGTCGCGCACAGCCCGGACCCGGACGATGCTTTTATGTTCTATGCGCTGGCGAAAAACTGCCTCGAGACGGGTAAGTATCGGTTTACGCACAAGCTGGTGGATATTGAAACTCTGAATCAGATGGCTCACACCGGTTTCTACGAACTGACAGCCTTGAGTCTTCACGCTTATGCGTATTTGAACGATATTTATATGCTTTGTCCGTGTGGGGCGAGTATGGGGGATAATTACGGCCCGATGATTGTCGCGAAGGAAAACTTCACGAAAGCGGAGCTTCGCCAGAAAACGATTGCGGTTCCTGGTACGATGACGACCGCGTTCCTGGCCGCCGGAATGTTCATGGAAGGCCCGTTTAATTATGTAATTTGTCCATTTGACCGGATTTTGGATTACGTCGAGGCGGGGAAAGTCCTTGAGGGCGAAAACGCAGGACAGGAAGTTGCGGCAGGTCTGATCATTCACGAGGGTCAGCTCACGTATATGAACCAGGGGCTGAAACTCATCGTCGATACGGGAGTCTGGTGGATGGAGCAGACCGGTTTTCCGCTTCCTCTTGGGGCGAATGGCATCCGGCGAGACCTTGGCCCGGAAAACATTCACGAGGTGAACCGTCTTCTGAAAGCCAGTATTCAATACGGTCTTGACCACCGAAAAGAAGCCGTGGAGTACGCTTTGAATTTCGGGCGCGGCCTGGATTTGCAACTCGCGGACCGGTTCATCGGGATGTACGTGAACGACTGGACGCTCGATTTTGGCCCGAGAGGTCGGGAATCTGTCCGGCTTCTGCTGAAACGCGGCTATGAGGCGGGGCTGATTCCGAAACTCGTCGAGCCGGAATTCGTGGAATAAGCCTCAGATTTTCATGTTTCACGTGAAACATACCCCATTGACAAAAAACAAAATTCTGCGAAAATAGTTACAGCGTTTCAAATTCCCTTTTCCTTTTTATTCGTTTATCGAAATCAGGCATTTCGGAGGAGTTCATTATGCCAAACATTCAGCCAATCAATGGAATTCGTTATAATCTCGGCCAGGTCGGTGCGCTTTCCGATGTCATCGCTCCGCCGTACGACGTAATCAGCCCGGAATTTCAGGACGAACTGTACGCCAAACATCCGAATAATTGTGTTCGCCTGATTCTCAACAAAACGAAACCGACAGACGATGAGACGGACAATCGATACACTCGCGCCCGGAAAATCATGAAAAAATGGCTCGACGAGGGCGTTCTTTTCACCGAAGCTGACCCGGCCATTTATGTTTACTACCAGATTTTCGAATACGCCGGGAAAACCTACACGCGCAAAGGGTTCATGGCCGGTCTGGAAGTTCAGCCGTTCGGCCAGGGGTGTGTATTCCCGCACGAATTGACTCACGCCGCGGCAAAAGCTGACCGCCTGATGCTTACGACCACGACGAAAGCGCAACTCAGCCAGATTTTTGGTCTGTACCCGGATGCGGAAAACTCGGTTCTGAGCATATTGGAAACCGCGATCGAGGGGAAAACGCCGCTCGAAGCCGTGGATCATTTGGGCGTTATCCATCGAATGTGGGTGGTGACGAACCCGCAGGTCATTGCGGAGGTTCAGGCCGCCATTGGCAAAAAGCCGGTTTTCATTGCGGACGGTCATCATCGTTACGAAACTGCGTGCAATTATCTCGCCCAGCTCAAGCAGCAGGGGATCCCGGCCACGCACCCGGCGCATTACGTCCTTACGATGTTTGTCGCGATGGAAGATGATGGACTGGCGGTCCTTCCTACTCACCGTCTGTTCCCGGGAATTCCGGAAATGACGTCGGATGAACTGGCCGCCAAACTGGGCGACTGCTTTACCTGTACAAAAGCCGGGACAGGTCCTGAAATGGCTACGGACGTTTGGGAAGAGATCGAATCGATGGGAAGCCAGGATAATATTGCTTTCTACACGACGAAGGACGATACTTGGACGATTGCCTCGCTGACAGAAGCGGGCCGTGAAAAAATGGCTGAGGATGGAGTCGCCGCGGACCACTCGGAAGATTGGCGTAATCTGGGAGTCAGTATTCTTCACAAACTGGTGATGGATACGCTGCTCGATCAGCCAAACGCTCCAAAACCGACTTATGTGCACCTCGTTTCCGAAGTCGTTGATGATTTGAAAGCGGATCCGGGCAAATATCCGCTTGCGGCTCTCGTGATGCCGGCGACGGTGGAAAATATTAAAACGCTGTGTCTGGAAGGAGAACGTATGCCGCAGAAGAGCACGTACTTCTACCCGAAGCTCCTTTCCGGTCTGGTTTTCCGATCGGTCGAGGGGTAAAAAATCGCGTTTCACGTGAAACATTTTTGTTTCTGGGCCGTTGATAAGTTAAAAGCACTCAAATCGCTTCCAAAAAGGGCGTAACATGGGCCAGATTATTTGTGTCATGAACCAGAAAGGCGGAGTTGGCAAAACGACCACCGCCATTAATCTGGGTGCGTGTTTCGCTCGGGCGGGTTTCAAAACGCTCATCGCAGATCTGGATCCCCAGTGCAACGCGACGAGCGGCCTGAACAGAAAGCCCACGGATCATCATCCTCTGGCTACAGGCGCACCGTGGGCGGAATCCGTCGTTGCGACGGACTGGCCGAAACTTTTTATTCTTCCCGGAAGTAAGAGTTATGGCGACGCCAAGGTTCTGGCTAAAGGAAAGAACGAGCAGACGGAGCGTTTGCGCGAGATGCTTCAGACGGGGTTTCGGTCTTACGATTATGTTCTGATTGACTCCCCGCCGGCGATTTCGCCTCTGACGAAAACGGCATTGGATTGTTCCACCGAGATTCTGATACCGATCGAGTGTGAATTTTTCGCGATGGAGGGCGTTTCGAAAATGACCTCGCTCATCGAGAAAGATCGGTGGCAATCCACCGGGATTTTGTTCACGATGGTCAAATCGACACTTGAATTGACTCGTGAGGTACAGGCTGAAGTGAGGGATTACTTTGGCGAAGTGGTTTTCCAGACAGAGATCCCCTGGGATGTGGCGATCCCGGAGGCTTCGAGCTACGGAAAGCCTGTAATTGAGTATGCTCCGCGGTCACGCGGCGCGAGAGCTTACATTGAATTGTGCATGGAGGTCTTTGAAAATGAGCAGGAAGAGTAAAAAATTGGGGCGTGGGTTGCAGGATCTGCTGGATCTGCGCGAGGAAAAAGAACAAAAGGAGGAGTTTTTCGAAAGAGAAGATGGGGAAACATACGGCGGGAAAATCGATGTGACGGAAGGAGTCATTTCTCCCAAAAATTTTGCGGATGAATTGGCGCACGATGGAACGCAGTTCCGAGCCTCGATTTTTGCCGATGAGGAGGAAACAGGCACGGAAGAGGATAATGATTCTGAGGTTTACCATTTCAGCTCGATGAAAGACGATTTAGCCGATGTGACGAGTGAAGTGGAAGCTCTTTCTGAGGAAGTCAAGAATTTTAAGGGGATCGCTGAAACGAAAGAGGAAAGTGGGGGGGGAGAGTCCAAAACGCTGCTCGACTATATGAACTCTGGGGATGATTCGAAACGCAAGACCGTGAAGCCGGAAATTCTTGATGTCGATGAAACGCCGATTTCCGACCGGATAACTCAAGCCGAGAATACGGACGACGAGGACAGGATCTACAATATTTCGGTTTCCTTGATTGATTCCAACCCGTGGCAGCCGCGAGAAGTTTTTCAGGCGAAGGAAATCAACGAACTGGCGGAAAGCATGAAAGCGCATGGGCTCCTTCAGCCGATTGTGGTGCGTGAGTTTCGTGCCCGGTATCAGCTCGTGGCAGGGGAACGTCGTTTTCGCGCGGCCCTGAAACTCGGCTGGACGCAGGTCCCCGTTACGATTATCGAGGCGACCGACCGGGAAATGGCGGAGCTTGCACTCGTGGAAAACCTTCAGCGCAAAGACCTGAACCCGATTGAAAAAGCAACGTCTTTCAAGCGTTACCTCGAAGCGAACCATTGCAAGCAGGAAGATTTGGCGAAACGATTGCGTTTGGATCGTTCAACGATTGCAAACCTGCAGAGGCTTCTGGATCTCCCCTCGGAGGTTCAGCAGATGGTCATTGATGAAAAAATGACGCAAGGGCACGCTCGTGCGATCCTCAAGCTGAAGAAAAGTCAGGACCAGCTCGAAATGGCGAACCGGATCGTTAATGAAAACCTTTCCGTTCGACAGACCGAGCAGGTAATCGAGGACTGGAATGGTAAAACTGTCAGTGAACGCAAGGAAGAGAGCATTAACACTGTCACGGCCCCGACGAGTGGTACACGCAAGAAGACAAAGAGCCCGCACGTTCTGGAGCTGGAGCGTCAGCTTCAGGATATACTCGATTTGAAGGTCAAACTTACCGCAGACTCGAACGGCAAAGGCAAACTGGAAATTTACTTCCGCAATAACGACGACTTCTCCAGCCTGATGGAGTTTTTTAAGAGTTAAAAAGTACTGCAACGAACCAGAGTGTTTCACGTGAAACACTCTTTTTTTAAATCATGAAGAATCTGCTAAAGAAAATAGGTCTTGACGGTTTTATTCTTTCCCTCTTTGGGGCGATTTTTCTTGCGTGGCTTTACCCGCCACCG
The DNA here is from genome assembly GCA_030530205.1 of Thermoguttaceae bacterium. Classification (GTDB taxonomy): domain Bacteria; phylum Planctomycetota; class Planctomycetia; order Pirellulales; family Thermoguttaceae; genus RGIG3701. The sequence goes on from JAUMVK010000019.1 coordinate 46,532, forward strand.
GGAGCGAGCGAGAAACTGTTCTCACTTTCGACTGTGGCCAGGTATGGTGTGACGGTCATTTTCTTTTTTTACGGTGTTCGATTGAACTGGCAGAAGATTTACGAGGGATTGAAGAACTACCGCTTGCATATCGTGGTACATCTTTCGACGTTTGTGCTCTTTCCGCTGTTGGTTCTCCCTTTGACGTGGTACTTTACACGTGGAGCCGACCAGAGCACGACCTGGCTTTGGTATGGGATTTTCTTCCTCGCGACTCTTCCTTCGACGGTCTCGTCGTCGGTCGTTATGGTGAACATCGCTCGGGGAAACGTCCCGGCTGCGATTTTCGACGCGAGCATTTCCAGTCTTCTGGGCGTCTTCATCACGCCGGTCTGGATGCAGATTTTCGTCGGCGCGTCCTCGGGGGGACAGGAACTGGGGAGCGTGATCCTGAACCTGATTTTTCTGGTCATCGTGCCGGTCGTTTTGGGGATCTGCCTCCACGGACCGCTGGGGTGGTTTTCCGAGCGGTACGACAAAATGTTGAGGAGGTTCGACCAGGGGATCATCCTTTTGATCGTCTATACGTCGTTCTGTCACTCCTTCGCACATAAAATGTTCGCCGGCATGACCCTTTCGACGCTGATCCTTCTGTCCATTGGGATGGTTGGGCTTTTCTTCGTAGTCTTTTTTATTGTGGATCTGGTCTGTCATCTGCTCAGATTTAGCTATGAGGACCGGGTCACCACCCTGTTTTGCGGCTCGAAGAAGTCACTGGTTCACGGGGCCACGATGAGTAAAGTGATCCTTCCAGACCCTCAACTTGCGGGCGTGCTTCTTCTCCCGACGATGTTATACCATGCGTACCAGCTGATCGTGGTGAGTATTATAGCCCGGCAGTTTGTGAAATGGCGGGAAAGAATAGAATAAAGAACAAAAATCAAAAAGTCTTTGAGCGGGGTTCACTCAAAGACTTTTGATCGTTTAGGCTGACTTGGGATTCTTTACTTCCAGCTATTTAAAAGGTCTGCGTTGAAGAAATCTTTCACGATCGATTCGATGTTTCCCGCGTCGCAGGCTTCAGCAATTTTCGGGTCGATCGGCAGTTGGGCGAGGATCGGAAGGTCAAACTCGGCAGCAAGCCGGTCGATTTTGCTCTCGCCGAAGACAGAAATCTTCTTTCCGCAGTCCGGGCATTCGATGTAACTCATGTTTTCGACCAGCCCGAGGACCGGGACGTTCATCATATTAGCCATTTTGATCGCTTTTCCGACGATCATGGAGACGAGATCCTGCGGCGAAGCGACGATGACCACGCCCGCAATGGGGAGCGACTGGAAAACCGTCAGAGCGACGTCGCCCGTTCCCGGCGGCATATCGACAAACATGAAATCAACGTCGTTCCAGATCACATTGGACCAGAACTGCTTCACGACCGAGGCGATGATCGGCCCACGCCAGAGAACCGGGTCTGATGCGTTTTCAAGCAGCAGATTCACGGAGATCAGCTCGATTCCACCCTTGGAAATTTCCGGAAAGATCCCTTCCTCGGAACCTTGGGCGCGGTTGGTGACCCCGAACATTTTGGGGATGGAAGGCCCGGTAATATCGGCGTCCAGAATGGCCGTTTTCAGGCCCGCGCGTTTAGCCTGGCACGCCAACAGACCGGTGACGAGAGACTTTCCGACCCCTCCCTTACCGCTTACAATGGCGATCACTTTTTTGACATCACTCAAGGGATTCATTTCGGCTTTCAGGTTTTGGCTTTGCGGATGGTCACATTTATGGGCGCAGCCTTCACAATTATGATCGCACGATTCTGACATAGAAACCTTTCTTTCTGCTTTTTATTGACTAAGTTGTAATTATATTTGTCCCGCTGGTATCGCTTGGCCGGCAGGAAGTTCAACCGGTTCCCAAAGACCGTGGCGTCCGATGAAGTTCCAGAGGTTTTTGGCTTCTTCGCTTTTCAGCGCACATCGGAACTGGCTGGCGAGCGGCTCGCAAATAACCAGGCCGATAGTTCCGCAGTGATGGCGTTTCAGAAGCCACTCGATGGTGGTTTGGATACGCTTTTGGACCTCGCGAAACGACTCCCCGTTTGGGGGGTCAATGGAGTTCGGAGAGTTCGCAGCGCGTCGGTAAACCCGAGGCTGAAAGCGTTGAATTTCCTCGACCCGGCGGCCTTCCCAAAGGCCCTGATCCTGATTTCGAAGTCCTTTCAGGATTTTACACTGAATTTGGAGACTTGAAGCGATACACTCCGCTGTTTCAAGGGCCGAAACGTTGGGAGATGTGTAAATCAGGGAGGGATTTTCAGAGACCATTTCCTCCGCGAGCCGATTGGCTTCCTGCTGGCCGTTCTCGGTTAAGCGAAGGTTCAGATTTCCCTGAATGTGGCGTTGAATATCGTATGCAGTTTCGCCGGGACGAATGATCAAAAATCTCAGCACATTCTTTTCTTCCAGAAAAGACGCAGTGCTTTCTGATGAAAATTTAGTTAAATTAGCCATAAATAAATGAGATACGCATTGGAGGTATTCTCTCCAAAGTCACCTCAATCCATATTCTAAAGGGTGGGGTTGTTGAAACGTTTTGGGAAAATCCTTTATTCCTGCAACGCTTTGTTTAACAGTTGGAAGCGTTCCTGGATCTGATTTCCGCGGAAGATGGCTGTTCCCATGACCAGACCTGTTCCGCCGCTGAGTTTGCAGTCCATCAGAGTCGTTTCGTTCACACCGCCGTCCACACTTCGGAGCATTTCGGGCGAGGCGTTTTCACGGAGCCACGCGAGTTTCTCCTTCCCGCGAGGATCGAATTTTTGTCCGCCAAAACCGGGCATAACACTCATGACCAGTACATTTTCACACTCACTCAGGAAAGGTTTCATCAGAGTGATGTCTGTGGGCGGGATCAGCGAAAGCCCTGCCGCGGCACCAAGGCGGTGGACTTTTTCGAGGGCTGAATGAACGTGAGTTTCGAAAAGGAACTTCACGTCGGCGAGGTCTTCCGGCAGGCAGCCGGTCCGCGCATAATTATGGCCCGGTTTTTCCTGATCGGCGATCGCTTCGATGTGAAACGTGATCCCGTCCGCCCCGGCCTTTCGGAACGGCTCGAAGTAAAATTCCGGGTCAGAGAGCATAAGGTGAACGTCCAGAACGAGGTCGGTCACCTTGCGGACAGCTTCCACGACCGGCACTCCAATGCTCAGATTCGGGACGAAATGACCGTCCATGACATCGAGGTGAAGCCCCTGGGCTCCTGCTCTCTCAAGCTCCCGAATATCCCGTTCCAGGTTTGCGAAGTTACAGGCCAGCAGAGACGGCAAAATCACGCGAGGTGATCGAGCCAGTGTTTTATAAAAGTTGATGGAAGAGTCTGCTGTTTCCATGGATGAACCTCGAACGAAAAAGGAGATCAGGTGCTTTTCTATGGATATTATAGCACATTCCAGGAATCCGTACAGGCTTCAAGATGCAAAAATGTTAAACTTTTTTGAAAAATCCAGTTGGAAAAGAACGATAAAATGGTTTGGGTGGATAAAATGCGCAAAAGAATGGGTTGTTTTGCCCGGATTGATGCCCTCAGGCTAAAAATTTTTGTAAAAGTTTAAAAAATTTGTGAAAAAAGTGGATTCGGGGACTTGACGAAAAGTGGAACGTCGTTAATAATAGAGTAAATAGTCAATTTGTATTTGATTGGAACCTCATAATAAGGGAAACACCGACGGAGTATTCTGTTCAGGAACAATGGCTTCCCTGTTTCCCAAGACCTTTATTACAGGGGAAAACTGATGAAAAAATTGTTGATGATTGTTTGCGGTCTCGCCCTTTTAGCGTCTGTCGGCTGTGGTCTTAGCAAACCCAAAGCGGTTGATGTCCCACCGTATGATCCGGGCAAGATTGCCTCCAAGGCGATGGAACTCTATGATACGAATAAGGACAGTAAACTGGACGCGGATGAACTGAAAGCGTGCCCGGGGATGCTTTTCTCGCTGAAAGGCCCAAAGAGTATCGACACGAACGGTGACGGCGCAATCGACGCAAATGAAATTAAGGCGCGTATCCAGGCCTGGATCGACATGAAAGTCGGACTTACTTGCCCGATCGTGAAATTCGTTGACAAAAAAGGGAAAGCGGCCAAGGAAGTCTTTAACAAGAAGGTGACCCTGACTCCGGATCCTTTGCACGAGGGTATGCTCAAAACGACCACGCCGATTGCTGTTGACGACAATGGCCAGTGCAGCCCGAGCACACCGGATAATCTCGACAATTTGAGCGGGATGTCCTACGGCTTCTACACGATTTCCATTGAAGGGACCTCCTACAATAACCTGGGTGTTGAGATTTTCGACGGCGCGAAGGAAGACGATACGGATTCGTTCCAGATCACTCTGACGAAAGGCAAATAATCACCCTTTCCTGGACCAGCTCACACGAGAAAACAATTCGGCCATTCCGGGCTTCACGTTCGGTCTGGCCGTTTTTTTGTGTGGAGAGTTTGGCGTTGTATATTAAAAGGGTTTTAAGATTTGTATAAGTGGAAAACATTGACGAAAATGATGCCAGGGCAGCCGGGACAGAATGGGAGAATTAACTGAAGAATAAGACGTTGCTCGCTGGAATTCTGGAAATTTCCTCCTTTTTTTAAAATATTTTCTTGCGAAAACGTTTAATTCGTGTATAATAAAACTATCTTGTGATTGCTGATTTTGTTTATAGAAATAAAAAACGTACGAAACGATGGTGAAGAATATGACCCGTTCCTTTTTGATCCTCGCGTTTGTGTTGTTGTTTGTTCCTGGAACACAGGCGGCGACGTGGACCGGCGATGACCTTTCCAACGGCGGCGCGCTGACGCAGGATACGACGCTCACTCTTTCCGGCGGCGAGACCGTTACGGTGGTTCAGAAAATCACCGGTTCCGCCGGATCGCTGACGATCACCGGCGCCGGTACTTTGGCGCTCGATCGCGATCCGGACGCCGCCAGCGTGTACCACACGTACACCGGGCCGACCATCATCGCCGATGGGACCGCCGACGCTTTCACCACGCTGCGAGTCAACAAGCAGTTCACCTTCACGAACAGCTCGAGCCTGACCATCGGCTCCTACGGCGTTCTGGACCTCCGGGCCGGCAACTCGCTCGGTTACTATCCGAATGTTCTGAGAACGATCAACCTGAACGGAAACGCCACGATCACGACCGCGGAAGCCGGCGCAACGCACTCGAACCTCGGGACGATCAACGTCTCCGGGACCGGGAACCAGATCATCGGGACGAACGCGGGCTCCGGCAATTTCGGGAACTTCTTCCTTGCCGGGGCGTTCACGCTCGCGGACAATTCGGCGCTAGAGATCAAAACGACCAAAATGCGCACCCGAATTCCGACTTCGGCGATCTCGAAGGAAGGGGTGAACCAGTCCGGGATCTTCAACGTCGGGTCCAACGCCACGCTGACCGTGAATCCTGCGACGGAAGGCGGGGACGTCACGCTGACTCTCACGGACAGCGGGGAGGGCGCGACCCAGTTCGTGAAAAAGGGCGCCGGCACGATGACGCTTAACGGCACTCTGGACCTTGGAAACAACAAAGAGACCAGCGGAAAGAAAAACCACCAGGCCACGGTCGAGGCCGGAACGCTGAACGTGACGAAAATTTCCGGAGCGGGCCAGTTCAACCAGACCGGCGGGAAGACCGTCGCGGAAACGATTGAAGCGGGCGGAACGTACATCATTTCCGGCGGCGAGCTTGAAGTCACGAGCACCATGTTCAACTGGGACAACAGCGGCAGTTTCACGATGACCGGCGGAAAACTGACCGCGACCAAAATCTACGTGGCGGGAACGACCGGCGAGATCTCTGGCGGAACGCTTGCCGTTTCTGAAAAATTTTGCCTGAACGCGAACACCGAGTTCACCATCTCCGGTGGGGATAATACGGTCGCGGAAATGTACGTCCATACGGGTTCCAGACTGAATATTACCGGAAACCTGAAGACTGCCAAGCCTTCCAACTACGGAAGCATCTACGTAACGGACGGCGGCTCGATGAACATCACCGGGGACAATGGGGGCAGTTTCGGTGGGACCATTTACGTCACCGGGAGCAAAACCGTCGGTGAAACCACGACGAAAAGCACGCTCAATCTCGACGCTTCCAACGCGATCTACACCGGTACGATCGACTTGAACGGCGGCGTCCTGAGCATGAACGCAAGCAACGCGATGTACTACTTTGGCAATGGAACCGGCCTTACGGCCGTGGTCAAGATGAAAAACGGCGCGGAGATCGTCAACACGCTGACGGACGCGCACTCGAACCTCGGCATGATCGAAGTCTCCGGCACGGGAAACAAAATCTCGGCCTCCGGCAATGGAAGCGGCTACGGGAATTTCTTCCTCGCCGGGAAGATCACGCTGGCTGAAAACGCGGACCTGACGCTGGACCTGAAGAAAGTGACGCTCCGCCGTACAAACGCGGGTGTTCCTGAAGACGGAAAATCGACCTCCGGCATTTTTGACGTGGGGTCTGGTGCGACGATCTACGCGAACATCGGCACGATGAATCTGGAGGATGGAACGGCTTCGTTCGTCAAGAAGGGTGACGGCACGATGATCGTCAACGGCATCGTGAGCGGCAGCGGCCCGCTTACCGTCGAGGCCGGAACGCTGAACCTGAACGGCAAGCAAACCTACACCGGCGCGACGACGATTTCCGCCGATGGCCTCCTCGGAACGGGCACGGCCGCCAATCCGTACGGAACGCTGGACCTGACCAGCACCAAAGTCACGCTGGACGGCGGAAAGATCGTGTGTGATGTTTCCGGCGGCCAAAAGGATGCTTTCACGTTCGGCGATCTGGAACTGATCGACGGCGCGGAGGTCATTTTGAACTGGTTCGGCGATGAAGAAATGCCGGAATCGTTGGAACTGGATATTCACGCCCGAAACGCGATCGACGAGGCGGGAAACGCTCTTACGGCTTTTGCGGTCGGGGGTGATTTCGCGGGTTACAGGGGCAAGATCGCGGACGGCACATGGCTGGTGTACAGCGAAGGCCCTGAAGGCTCCGTCCCAGAACCGGCTTCGTGGCTTCTGCTTCTTTTGGGGTTAGTTGGATTGAAATTCAGAAATTTTTCGTGTTGGCAGGAAGAAAAAGTCTGCTTTTAATAATTAAAACGTTCATTTCCATTCCGTACAGTCGAGGTGCTTCATGAAACCGAAAACCATTTGCTCCCGTATCGGCTTTACGTTGGTTGAGCTGCGGGGACTACGCTTCCAGCGTCGTTTCAAAGTTCATGCCGGCTTTACGTTGGTTGAGCTTTTAGTTGTCATCGCAATTATTGGGATGCTTATGGGACTTCTTCTGCCGGCAGTTCAGCAGGCGCGTGAAGCGGCTCGGAACATACAGTGCAGCAACAACCTGAAGCAAATGGCTACGGCCTGTTTGACCCATGAGTCAACCAATCAAGTCTTCCCTTCCGGTGGTTGGCACTATCACATCGTGGGGGATGCTGACCGCGGGTTTGGCAAAAATCAGCCCGGAAGCTGGATTTTCTCGATACTGCCATATATCGATCAGAGCGCACTTTTTAATCTTTCGGCCTTGGGGGAACCTCCGACACAAGAAGCCTCCGGGACGAAAAAGTCAAACAATCAAAAGCTGCTTACGACCCCTCTATCGTTCCTGAACTGCCCAACGCGCCGCAAGGCCAGATTGTATCAGTTCAATTCCGGGTATAAAATTTACAACGCGATAACTCCTTCTACGTGTGTGCGCAGTGATTACGCCGGGAATTTCGGTGGCGACAGCAGTGCGTGTGAACAGTGGGGAGAAGGCTCCGCTTGCGATTTGAAGTATTCGGATGTGACCCCTAATTTTACTGCCTGGCCGTCGATTTCGAATACGATCGGTGTTATTTTTGGGTTCAGTGACATTGACGCAGGAAAGATTTATGACGGTCTTTCCAATACCTTCCTCGCGGGCGAAAAATATGTTTGCCCTGATCATTATGAAACCGGAGGAATTGGTTCCGATAATGAGGGCGCGCACCACGGCAACGATAATGACAACCAGCGCTGCTCCTGGAATCCTCCGTTGCAGGACCGACGAGGCAAGGACCAGGGGGATAATTTTGGAAGCGCTCATGCCGGTGTCTTCAATATGGCGCTCTGTGATGGAGCCCTCAAGACAATTTCCTATTCAATCGATATGACGGTTTTCAGAAATCTCGGAAGAAGGGAAGACGGAAACGCAACCCCGATCGATTAAAAGAGGAAACTATATCTGAAAGAATAATCCACAAAAACCATTTGGTTCGGATTCGTCGTATGACCTCTTTCAAACCAGGCCAGTAAGCACGTCTTCTCAAAAGGAATTGCCAAATTGTCCGCCATCATTTCCATCCCGTTTCAGGAAAAAGTCACGACCCGATTCTCCGGGAGTGAGGAAGGGGTGACGGAGTTGCGTACCCATCCGTTTATCGCGGGGCAGGAGAATTACGTTCTTTGTTCGGTCGTTTACGATGTCATTCAGGATTATCCCAATCCGTTTGCGATGCTGATCCACGGGCCGCTCGGGTTTGGAAAGTCCCATCTGACGGAGGGACTTTTGATTGCGTGGTTTGGCCGTCATCCGGGGGCAAAAGTCAAGCTGGTGTCCGCGCGTGATTTCGCACGTTCCTGGGCGCAGGCGCAGCGTACCCGCACGACCCACGAGTTTTTCGAAGAGTATCATACTCTTGACTTTTTCGTTCTGGATGAACTTCAGGAAATTGCGACACATACGGCCACGCAGGAGCAGCTCGTGCAGACGCTCGACCTCTTGCTGAGGCGTGGCGCAAGGGTCTTTCTGACGGCCAACCAGCCCCTGGCGGCCTTGACGCTCATTCCGAAACTTGCGTCCCGGCTCCGTCAGGGGGTCAGCATTGAAATTCATCTTCCGGCCCCGGAGACCCGCCGCAGGATTTTGACCCAGACCGAAATTTCTCGAAATGTTCCGATTTCGGAATCGGCTCTTGACGAGTTTGTGGCCCTTGCGGACCGCGAGGAACTTTCGGTCGGCGAGATGCTTCAGCGGTTCCAGAAGATGGAATGGATCCGCAAAACCCGGCAGGAAAACGAGATCCAGTCCGAATCAGTTTCCAAGGTCTTTGCCAGTTCAGAGGAAAATGTTCCGGTTACCGTGGCGGAGATTGCGAAACTGGCGGCTAAATTCTACAAAGTGAAGCTCACGGATCTGCGGAGCAAGTCGCGCAAAACGGTCCTCGTGACGGTCCGCGACGTGGTTTACTGCATGGCCCGGCGCCTGACAGACGCGACGCTGGACGAGATCGGGACGTACTTCGGCGGCCGCGACCACACGACGATCCTGCACGGCTGCGCACAGGCGGAAAGCCTCATCGAAAGCGACGAGGAAGTCCGCCGCTGTGTCGATTTTCTGCTCTCTGAGTTAAAATCCGGGCGTTAAAACCGTTTTCTTCGTTAAATTCCAAATTTACGTAAACATTTTACATCGGAAATACGATAATATGTAAAAGCCAGAGCCTTCTTTGGTTTTTACGCAGTTGAGAATAATCAGGGGACGACCGTTTGCTTCCGTCCCTGGCGTTTGGGTTCGCCGCGATTTTTTCTGCTGCGTTTTTTTATTTCTTGTACGTCTCCCCCCTTGCTTTTCTCAGGGTTTTCGTTTATTATAAATCTGACTTTACTCGCTTACGGGGACGGCGCTTCCAGCGTCGTTTAAAGCCACCATCTTCGAGTTGGTTGGCGCGTTAGTGCCGGGGGGAGTTGGTTGGCACGCTCCTTTACTCCCCCAGTCTCGCTTGTGCTCGCCAGCCCTCTCAAGGAGGGGGCCTTTAAAAACGACGCTGGAAGCGTCGTCCCCAATTACGCATTACGCTTTACGAATTACGCATTAAAAAAATGGACTGGACTCAAAGAAGCAAAGAAATATTCGCGCAGGAGATTGAAGAATTGCGAAAAGTGGCCGACCGGCTCGGCAGCGAGATGGATCAGGTCGTCGATTTGATTTACGGCTCGTCCGGGAAAGTCGTGATCACCGGGATCGGCAAAACGGGGATCATCGGGCATAAACTTGCAGCCTCGCTCGCTTCCACCGGGACGCACGCGATTTTTCTCAATGCGGCCGAAGCGGTCCACGGCGATCTTGGGATGGTCTGCCGGGGTGACATCGTGATCGCCATCTCGAACAGCGGAATGTCGCGGGAGATCCTCGCCATTCTGGAGCCTCTGAAAACGCTCGAGTGTACGCTCATCGCCATGACGGGAAACCCGAAGTCGGAACTGGCTCTGGCGGCGGATTTCGTACTGGACACGGGGGTGAGTTCCGAGGCCGGGGCGATCGGTCTGGCGCCGACCACGTCCACCACAGCCGCGCTGGTCATGGGGGACGCACTGACCGTTTGTCTGATGGAAAAACGGAATTTTCAGGCGGCCAATTTCGTCCTCTACCATCCCGGCGGCGCGCTGGGTCGGCGGCTCCTCACTCGCGTCAGAGACCGCATGGAGACGAATATTCCCCGCGTGGGGATCCACTCGGATTTCCGTGAGATCGTGTACGAGGTCAGCAGCAAACGCCTCGGAATGACCGTAGTATTTGACGAGGAAAACCACCCGGTCGGGATCATCACCGACGGCGACATTCGGCGCGCGATCCAGAATTTCGACGACATTCGGAAGATCGAGGCGCAGGACTTCATGACGCGGAATTTCAAGCGCATCCGTCCCGACGTGATGGTGAGCGACGCGCTGGAACTGATGGACCTGCACAAAATCACGACGCTGGCCGTCATGGACGGTAACCAGATCGTCGGGATCCTGTCCATCCACCACATTTTTGATTTCAGGAACGATAAATTATAGAAGGAACCCAATTATGCGACCCGCCCATTTTTTTCTTGTGGTTTTTTGCTTTTTGACGCTTCCGCTCGGCGCGAAGGAAATTTTCGTCATTAATGAGGACGATTCCCATTTTTACGGCTCGAGGCGCCCGGAGCAGATGAATCTGGATGGCCTGCACGCGTTCATCGACCAGTACGCTGACACGCAGGTCACGCATTTGTTCCTCTGCCCGAACTCGCAGTGCGCCGACTTCCGGTCCAAAACCCGCGACGCCGTGTGGGATCATCTCGACCGCGCGAAAGGGGTTTTGTGGTTCGAAAACGCCAAGCGGCTCTTTGACGCCGGGTTGGATCCTTACGCCGTCTGGATCGACCGGTGCCGGGAGAAGGGGATTTCGCCGTGGATCTCGATGCGCATGAACGACGTGCATGATGCGTTGGAAGTCGAGCACTGGATCCACTCGTCGTTCTGGCGTGACCATCCCGAGTGGTGGCGCCGGCCGAACTCCGAGACCAAAGTTTGGGTGGACCGTTCGCTGAACTATGCAGTGCCCGAGGTTTATGCGTACAATCTGGCCTTTGCCGCCGAAATTCTGGAACGGTACGACACGGATGGGATCGAGCTGGACTGGATGCGTTTCGGTTTCCATCTGACTCCCGGAAAGGAAGCGGAGGAAGCGCCGATTTTGACCCGATTCGTCGCGGAGGTCCACAAGCTGGCGGACGAATGGTCCCAAAAGCGCGGGCATAAAGTTTCCGTTGCGGTCCGTGTTCCGACCCACCCCGACGCGGCCGCGGGCCTCGGAATGGACGCGGTGGACTGGGCGAAAAAAGGGCTGGTCGATTGGATCATTCCGGCCCCGTTCTGGCGTACGACCGACTACGATATTCCGGTCGGACTTTGGAAAGAGCGCGTGGCGGGGACCGGCGTGAAAGTGATCCCGTGCGCGGAACACAGTACAGCCGCGGGGCCAAATCTCCCCATGACGCCGAACTCGCTGCAAATGTTGGCGGGCTGGGCCGATACGATGCGGTACCGCGGCGCGGAGGGGCTTTACCTCTTTAACTGGATGGACTGCCAGACGCTTCCCGTGCTTAAATCCGAGTACGAATTCCTCCTGAAAAACGGCCCGGCGGCGGCCGAAAACCCGGTTTACCCGCTGGCGTACCGCGATACGGTGCCGGAGGGCTTTTCGCGTGGCGAGCAGCTTCCTCGCAAACTCGCGACGGGAGCGGAGTTTACTGTTCCGCACGGCATCGATTTGGGGGCGGTCCACGTGCTTTTGGGCGTGAGTGAAGATGAAGAGATTCCGGAGGGCGTGACTCTGAACGGGAAAACGGCCCTGAGCGCCGAGAAAGTTCCGAACGCGGGACGAGAGAAAGTCACGCCGTTCGCCGTCCGTTACACGTTCCCGAACGACGCGGTGAGAGTGGGAGAAAACCAGATCTCCGTCCCGGCCCAGAAAGGAGCAAAAGGGGAGATCCGCTGGGTCGAGATGAATTAATTGGGGGGCGAAATAACGTAAAAAACGGGGTCATCACTGACCCCGCTCGCCGGTTTATTTCAGAGGCATGATCGTGATTCTGCGGAATTCGATCCCGCAGCCTTCGGACTGGAGCTGGATCTTGCCCGCCCGGGGCGAGACGTGCGTGGCGTGGTTCACGAACTTCCCGTTGAAGTAGCAGTCCACCGAGTCGCCGTCGCAGACCAGCTCGGCCGTGTTCCACTCACCCATCGGATTTTCGTTTACGGCCGGTTTTACGTCCGTCGTGTCGGTCCAGTCCCGCGCAATGTCGAGCCTGCAAACGCGGTCGTTCCCCGTGAGCGTCTCTTCCGGCCCGTTTGCGTCGTAGATGAAATACTTGCCGCCGAGTTTCTCTTCGGCGCTGACGGTCGATTTGAGAAAAACGTCCTGGAGGTCTTTCAGCCCGACGGTCCAGAAATCGCCCGACGCGCCAAGGATCAGATTGTACTCGTGGGAGATCATCCAGACGCCGCCGAAGGAGCCGTCCTCACCGATGGAGTGGAACAGGATCCCGCTGTCCGGGGCCGCGCCGACTTTGGAGCCGTGAACTTCGCCGGTCCAGCGGTACTCAACGATGAGGCGGTAATTCTCGAACGACTCGTTCGTCGTGATGCAACCCATTTCTTCGCCGGTGACGTGGATCACGCCGTCCCGGACGGAGAAAACTCCCTTCGGGTCGCAGTTCCTGCTGCGGCCGCGCAGGTACGTGTACCAGTTGGTGAGGTCTTTCCCGTTGAAAAGTTCCCGGCTTTGCGTGACGGGCGTGGGAACCGGTTCCTCTGCCTGAATTTCTGCCAGTCCGAGGAAGATGGAAAGGAAAAGGGTGGAAAAAAGGAGGGCGGGTTTCATAAAAGGGTCCATTCTGTAAAAGCAAAAAAGGGAAACGGGTTTCTGGCTGAACGGGAAATCCGTCAACTGTGCGGGATGAAACAGAAATTTTCATCCAGGTCTTCCACGAACCGCGCGAGCAAATCGGCCGCGTGTTCCATGTCGTCGAGCGAAATCATTTCCACCGGCGAGTGCATGTAACGGTTCGGAATGCTGACCAGACCGGTCGCGACTCCCGAGCGGGTCATCTGGATCACGAAGGCGTCCGTTCCACCGGGACGGCCGTTTGCCATGAGCTGGTACGGGATCGCGTTCTGCTCGGCTTTTTCGCAAAGACGTTCCACCAGAATCGGATTGAAATTTGGGCCGCGCTTGATGACGGGGCCACTGCCGAGTTTAATGTCGCCGATCTTCTTTGGGTCCACGGTCGGGCAGTCGGTCGCATGGGTCACATCTACCGCGATCCCAACGTGCGGGTCAATGCCGAACGCGGCGGGTTTCGAACCTCTGTAGCCCTCTTCCTCCTGCGTGGCAGAGACGGCGTAAACCGCGCATTTCAGCTTGGCCGGATCGATTCGGCGCAGGGCTTCCATGATGACCCACACACCGGACCGGTCGTCCATTGCGCACGAGGCGAGCTGATTATTGCCCAGTTCCGTCTGGAACGTCCGGACCGTGATCGTGTCGCCGATCGCCACTCTTTCCGCCGCTTCTTCCGCGCTTTTCGCCCCAATATCGACCCAGATCTCGTCGAGTTTCGAGGCTTTCGCCCGCTCCTCCGGTTCCAGGAGATGAATGGGTTTGCGGCCAATGATTCCGCCGACCGGACCGTTTTTCGTCCAGATCGTAACGTGCTGCCCGATGAGATTTTGCACGTCCCAGCCGCCGAGGGAGTGAACGTAGATGAAGCCGTTTTTTTCGATGTTCAGGACGCCCAGCCCGATCTGGTCGCAATGAGCGTCAAGCAGAACGCGCAGTTTCGCGCCGGGATTCCGGACCGCGATGACGTTTCCCATCACGTCGGTCGTAACCTCGTCGGCGAAATCCTTCACGTAGGCGCGCACGACGTCCTGCACCGGCTGCTCCGCGCCCGTTGCGCCGGAAGTGGTCAAAAGCTGATTGAAAAATTCTCTCTGTTTCCGTTCCATGGTGAAAATCCTTTCTGATTTCACCCATTATACCACACTCGGAAGCATCTGAACAGAGGGAGGGGGGAAATAGTTAGGAGTTAGGAGTGAGGAGTGAGGAGTGAGGAGTTGCGCTGGCGGTGGTATGGGGGCGGGGGAACGCTGGTTTTGTAAAAATTAAA
>JAUMVK010000019.1:61047-73433 GCA_030530205.1 Thermoguttaceae bacterium
TGAGGTGTGAGTTGTTACGCGGGCGCGGAACGCGGTGTATAGAACCACTACAACCCAAAAACGCCGGCGGCTTTTCCAACTCCACACACCACACTCCTCACTCCTCACTATTTAAACCGGTTTTACGTGGGTGCGCAGGATTTGGACTCCTTTTTTGATCAGAGTTTGCGTCACGATCCGGGTCGCATCGTCGCGGGTCATGCCGGGATTTTTCTCGCACATCGGCCGGAGGAAACCTTTCCGGGAGTGACCCACCAGAATCGGGATTTCCAGTTCCTGAAACCGGTCCATCTGCTCGACCAGCGTCCAGTTATGCGCGAAGGTTTTCCCGAACCCCAACCCCGGGTCGGCAATCAGTTTTTCGCGTGGGATCCCCGCATCGAGCAGGGCGTCACGCCGGGCGGCGAGGTACGCCAGGACTTCGGCCGTTACGTCGTCGTACCTCGGGTTTTCCTGCATGGTTTTCGGAGTTCCTTTTTTGTGCATGAAGCAGATCGCGGCTCCAAAATCAACGGCGGCCCGGATCATTTCCGGGTCTTCTGCCCCCGAAATGTCGTTCAGGATCTCCACGCCATGTTCCAGCGCGAATCGGGCCGTTTCCGGATGGTACGTATCGACCGAAAGGAGCGGCTTTTCCAGCCCCAGAGCCTCCGCGCGGGCGAAGATCCCTTCAATGACCGGCGCGATTCGGCTAATCTCGACCGATGCGGAAACCGGGTCGCTCCCCGGGCGCGTGCTTTCGCCGCCCACGTCCAGAATGTCGGCCCCTTCGAGGAGCAGGGAGATCGCGTGTCCCGCCGGGTCCGGTCGGCCTCCGTCGGAAAACGAGTCGGGCGTCGCGTTGACGATCCCCATCCAAAGCGGACGGGTGAGCGGAATGGAACGAAAAGCGGTTTTAATTTGCATTTTTTAAAATTTAAAATTCCAAATGGAAGTTTACCCCCCCATTCTAAACACCAGGCCCGTTTCACTTCGACCTTTCATTTAAACACGGATTTTCACGGATTTAAGGGATTAAATGAATTTCGTTTTGCTGGATTGAAGATCACCAAAAAAACACTTAATAAAATCCTTTAAATAATCCGTGGAAATCCTTTTAATCCGTGAAAATCCGTGTTTAAATTGAGGTTTGAATCAGGCTTCGCTCTCACTTGGGGAAGGGGGCGAGGTTTTTGAAACTTCCGTAAATGGCCTGAGGCCAGTTTGTACGACCGACCGCAGGCCTGGTTTTTATGGTGAAATTAAACTCAGAACGTCACCTGGACGCGGGTCCCGAAAACATGCTCCCAGCCGACCCGTCCGTCGAGGTCCTGACCTTTGGTGCCGACCCCTGAGTACTCGACACGTTCGATCGAGTAGTTGAACATCCAGCGCATATTTTCGTTCAGATACCAGTTCAGGCCGAACGTGTTGGCAAGGGCTTTCCCGTTGGTTCCCGTATGATTGGCGGCGCAGGAGTAACCGGCGGCCAGGTCGGTCGTATCGACCCAGGAGCACTGGTAAGCGATTTCCCACGCGCCGGGGCCGGTGAAGACGCCAACGCCGTCTTTGCAAGTACGGATGAAGGGGTTTTTCGGCTTGAGCAGACCGAACGATCCGCCCGCCTTGCGGTAGTTGCGGCTTTCGCCCGTCAGTGTGTAGGCGACTTCAACGTAGCCGGCGTTGACCGTGGCGTCTCCCGCAAGATCGTCCTGCATGAAGAAGACGCTGTGCTCCGCATCAATCGAAAACGCGCCACGGATCCAGTACAGTTCAAGGCCCACGACGTTCATATCATGCAGACCCGTCAGGAGTCCGGTATTCAACACAGCCGGGCAGATTGCCGTATCACCGGTGAAACTGCATTGCGTACCATAATCCGAGGCTTTTGTCTGGTCGAAATGGCGGTAGGAATAACTCGCGCCCAGGTGCAGGAGGAACTTCTGGCCGCAGGAGTTTTCTGCGTACCAGGGTAAATAGGTCGCGCGGGTAGTGAACGCCATGTGACCGTGCTGGCCAACACAGCCCAGAGTTTTTTCTTTCATTGAGGACGCGAACGCGCCGGCGGCCCAGGTGAAACGATCCGCGTTCGACCAGTTGCTCACCAGGATACCAATGTTTCGGCTTCCGCAGATGGAGCGCATATTGTTCATATAGGACCGTTCCATAAAGAGAGTGGCTTCGGTGGCAGTCAATTCTTCACCGCTCCACGGTTCCTTCATGTGACCGATTTTCAGGTCCAACCCGCTTGGCATATTATAAAGACCGATCCAGAGGTCTTTGATGTTCGTGTTCGCGATGTCGTACGTCATGCGGTAGTTGATCATATCGTACCACGTGCCGCGCAGATCGATCCAGGCCTGACGGACTTTCATGCCGTCATTCGGGGTATTTCCGGCAAACTCCGCGTCATCATCGAGGGAGCAGATACCCGTGTCCCATAAAATATTACCGCCCCATTTATTCTGGGGTTTTGTATACTTTTTTTTGTCCTCTTCGGCTTTCTTCAGTTCTGCCTTCAATTTGTCGTCGGCGAGCTGCTTTTTCACGGCGGCCACATCCTGCTGAAGCGCTGACCACTCACTGGCCGAAACGGTGATCATTTCCTCTTCGGCTTTGACCTCAGTTTCCGCCGCGGGGGTCGGAGTAAGCAACGATGATTTGGCATTGTCCTGGGCATTCAAGGCACAAATGGCCTGGAAGGAAAAAATTAAACCCGCTGAAATTTCCAGGGCCTTTACAAATGAACGCTTGTTCATAGACGAATCCTTTCATAAATGAACGTCTGTTTATAATCAGTTGATTATCTTTTCGACCGTTACAATTCAATTTTTTAGCGAAATTGATTTTAATGGCAAAGGTTACTTATTTTGTTTATTTTGTTTTATCGGTAAAGATTAAGTCTCTGGAATCCAGCGAAATTTTTCCCTGTACACCTTGCGCAAAAATGGAATGTGGGTATAATATTAAAAAAGGAATAAAAGATTCCTCACATCAGGAGGCGAATCATGAAGAAAATCAAATGTGGAAAATGTGGTCACATTTCGGACGTTGAAAACCCGGAATTGGGGTCTCGCTGCCAGAGCTGCGGGGCGGAGATCATTTCGAAAAACGCTAAAATCACCGACGTGTGTCTTTTTTGCGGTGAACCGATCCGTCCGAACGAGACGGAAATTTTTTGTCCCGGCTGCGGCACAGAGTATCACGCCGATTGCTGGCTCGATCACGACGGCTGCGGCGTGGAGGGGTGCGAGTACGTCGAGTATCTGGCGCCGATGGAGATACCCGTTGCGTCAACGGCTCAATCTCCGGTCGTGAATGAAACTCCGAAGTCAACGTCAGAAGAGGTTCAGCCGGCTTCTGAAAATCTGAAGGCCGGAGAGGATTTTTTCGTGATCAAAAACGCTCCGGCCGATCCGACAAAGAATAAAACCGACGAGGCGAAGCTCATCCGGGAGAGCAAGGAAAAATTCGAGAAGCGTGCCGAAATTCCGGAGCAGCCGAAAATCACTCTGGCCGACATGAAATCGTGGTTCAACACGCCGCGCGACACGAAATACGACTTCGACGGAAAGTGGTACAAAGACCCGTACCTTTTCCAGAAGGCCAAAAACTACTTGATCTTCCTTTTCGGAGGAGTCATGGGAGGCGCGGTCCTTGGTGTTTCGCTTGCGGTGATCATGCTCATGTTTAAGTTCATGTTTTTCCATACGGGCTTGAGTTGGGGCACGATGTGCTTCTTTTTCTTTGTCGGCCTGATCGCGGGAATGGTTTGTGCCGTGTATCTCGCGTACCGGACGATGGCGACGCTGATCGATAATTAAACGGAGCTCCAAAAACCTCAAATCTTTTTCCAGGTGTGAGTGCAGCCTGATTCAAACCTCAATTTAAACACGGATTTTCACGGATTAAAAGGATTTCCGCAGATTTTTTAAAGGGGTTTTAAGTGTTTTGGGGTGATTTTCACTCAATTAAAATGAAATCCATTTGATCCATTAAATCCGTGAAAATCCGTGTTTAAATAAAAGGTGAAAGTGAAACGGGTCTGGTATTTAGGATGGGAGTTTTTTAGAACTTCCGGGAATTAATGAATGAAAAATCCTGCGTTTTCAGGGGGATTAATCCATGAAAGAACACGAAGTTACCGATTCCACTTTTGACGGCGTGAGCGCGAACCGCTCGGCCAACGCCCGCCTTCGGCTCTGCTCCCGCATGGAAGTCATTCCGGGAAACAGTCTGGAGGAAAAATTCGCGAAAATGAAGGCCTGGGGGCTTGAGGGCGCCGAGGTCAACGTACCGCTTTTCGGGAAAGAGGATGAAATTCGCACCGCTCTGGCGAATGCCGGCCTTGCCGCGGCGATGACGAACTTTGGCAAAAATCCGGGAAATATCATTTCCGCTGATCCCGAAGAGCAGAAACTCGGCATCGAATCGATGAAGCGGAAACTCGAGGCGGCCGCGAAGGTCGGCTGCAAGGGAATGCTTTACGTGCCGCTTTTCGGCGCTCCGAAGGCTCCCGAGACGAACCAGACGATCCGCGCGCGTCTGGTGGACGTTCTGCACCCGCTGGCCGAATTCGCTCACGAGTTGGGGACCAGCATCGTTCTGGAACCGCTTTGCCGGATGGAATCGACGTTTCTCTCCCAGGTCTCGGACGGCGCGGCCATTTGCCGGGACGTGGACTCGGAAGGGATGAAAGTGATGGGCGATTTCTACCACATGAGCATCGAGGAGACCGACATGATGGGCGCGTTCATCTCCGGCGGGA
Organism: Thermoguttaceae bacterium; assembly: GCA_030530205.1. GTDB lineage: Bacteria > Planctomycetota > Planctomycetia > Pirellulales > Thermoguttaceae > RGIG3701. The sequence continues at coordinate 65,795 of JAUMVK010000019.1, forward strand.
AATACTTGGCGCACGTCCACCTCGCCGGCGGCCTTTCTGATCCGAAACGGTCCATCCCAGGCCAGAACCAGAGCCGGTTCGTCGAGGGTTTCCGCGGCCTGAAGTACATCGGTTACGACCGCTTCTGCTCGTTCGAGTGCGGAGTCCGCGGCGACCGTGAGGTGGAAATCCCGAAAGCCATCGCCTTCCTGAAACGGGAGTGGGAACTGGCCGTCGTGTGAGAGAGGAGAGTTTATGCCCACGTACACATTGATCGCTGGCGTAAATGGCGTTGGAAAAAGCAGTTTTGCCGGCGTACTCCTGACGCAGCCGAACGAGCTGGGGATCTACATCGACGCGGATAAAATCACGGCCCGGCTCGGAGGTTCGGCTCTGGCTGGGGGGAAGTCGGCTTTGAAGCAGATCCGGCAGTACGTTACGGAGGGCGTGAGTTTTATTCAGGAAACGACGCTTTCCGGGAAACAGCCGCTCGAAACGATTCAGGAAGCCCGCAAAAATGGCTTTCAGATCCAGCTTTTTTACATCGGGCTGGATTCGCTCGATGAAAGTCTGACGCGGATCCAGAACCGGGTCAGGTTGGGTGGTCATTCCATCCCGGAGGCGGACGTCACGCGTCGATTCAAGAAACGTTTCGACGATTTGCTCCGCGTTTTGCCGTGGTGCGACTCGGCAAAACTCTACGACAATCGAAACGGATTTCAACTGGTCGCAATTTGGCAGAATGGTCTTCTTCAGCCAGTGGGGTTCACTCAGCCCGAGTGGCTGAAAGAATTGATCAAGAAGAAAGAAGAGACATTTTAGTGTTTTTTTCGGGGTCATGACTGTCCTCGCTCGCCAGTGTTCCTTTAAATTCATCATTGAAAGAAATGCGATTTTCACTCCTTTTAGCGTTTTGTTGTGTGTTTGCGGCTTTGACTCAGGCGGCGGATTGGCCAGTCGCGGGGAGCCGGGCCGGGAATTGTACGTACTACGAGTTCGACCTGAACGGGAAAACCGCTAAGGTCCTGGTTCCTGACCAACAGGCTCCGGGGAAACCGTGGCTTTTCCGGACGGTCTATTGGCGCGCGTTCCCGAATTCCGAGGACGTGATGCTTCAGAAGGGCTGGGCGGTCGCCTGGATCCAGACGAATGACCGCTTCGGGACCCCGGCGGATAATGCGCAGAGACTGAGCCTTTACGAGTACCTCGTCAACGAGCAGGGCTTCAGCCCCAAACCGGTCGTTTTCGGGATGAGCTACGGCGGGCTTTCCTCGCTGCGCTGGGCGCTTGCCAACCCGGACAAAATTTGCGGGATCTACATCGACGCGCCGGTCTGCAATTTCGTGGACTGGAAGACGAAATACGCCGACTGCTGGAATGCCGCTCTGAACGAGTACGGCATGACCGAAGAGGAGCTTCTCAATGGCGACGGGAACCCGTGCATCGCGGTGCGCAAGCTGGCGGAGCGAAAGATCCCGATGCTGCTGATCTGCGGCGACGCGGACAAAACGGTCATTTTCACGGAACACGGCCAGAAACTGGCGGAAAACTTCCGCGCGGCGGGCGGCGACCTGGAAATGCACGTTAAACCCGGCTGCGACCACCACCCGCATGGTCTGGCCGACCCCACCCCCGTGGTCGAGTTTTACGAAAAATGCTGGAAGAACGCGCAGTGATTCCGGCGGACGCGCCGTCGAGCGGCGGGTGAAAGACTGCCGCCCGATGGAAGTTTGAACTACGAATAAAAACGCTGATTTTTGCTCTTGGGCTTTTCCGGGAGCGTCATTTTCAGGGCGCCTTTTGCCAGGAGTGGCTCGAGGATCTTCTTGACGTACGAAATAGTCTGGATCCCCAGAAAATCCGCGATTTCCTGCCGGGACCGCGGCGTTTGGCAGAACTTCAAAAGCTCTTTTTCAGGACTCGTCTCCGCTCGCGATTGAGCGGACGTTTCTGAGTTGAAAAAAGTCACGCAAAATTCATTCCGGGAATCCTCAAAAGTAGCCTCGTCCAGGCCAGCTTCGCGCATTTCCCGCTGAATGGTCGGAATTCCCGAATAGCGGTTTTCTGTGATTTTGAGCGTTTCCAAAGCGCGTGCCAGCTTGGGGTTTCGCGTGTCAGGCTGGACTTCCCCCAACCGGCTTAGCGTCAGCCGTCCGTAGAGACCGCCCGGGTTTCGGATTTCCAGCCGGTCCTGAAAAAACGTCATTTCGATTGGCATCGCTTCGGTGTGTACGCTGTAATCCCGATGGATCAGAGCGTTCAAAATCGCTTCGCGCACGGCGGTCAACGGGTACTCCAGCCGATCCACTCGTTTGCCGGTTTGCGGGTCGATGATCGTTCGGCTTTTCATGTTCCGGACCGCGAATTTCAGTGCTTTTTCCAGCATTTCGACCAGCGTTCCTTCGATCCGTTGATTATCGAGGAAGCGCAAGCCTTCTTTCGTCGCGTCCCCTCGCTGTGTACCGGGGATCACCGTCGCATTGATCGTGTATTGGGGGTAAAAAAGCTGGGGGAAAAACGAAAAAAGAAGCGTACAGAGCAGTGTCGGGTGGTCGTTTTTCACGAGGCCCGTGAGTTTCAGAACGGTTTCTTCCGGGAGCTTGGCCAAATTTGGTGTATTTTCTTTGACCAGTCCCAAATATTCGTTCATTTTTTTCAGGTCGATCGCTTCGAGCGTCGCCTTTTCGTTCTCCCGTACGTCATCTTCGTACTTTTTCCGAAATGCTTCGTAACTGTAAATTTCATAGTCCGTCATCGGTTCGTCCGAATCGCCCACCCGGACGAAAGAGCCTTTGATTTTCCCTTTTCCACTGTAATAGCACGGACGTTCTGAAAGATCCACTGCAGGAATTTCGGCAGAAACGACGGTTTTCCCATCGACGAGCGCTGAACAGAAAACAGGCCGAACGACCGGGAACATTTGTTTGCACTGCTCGTTGACCTTTTTCTGAAGGTCCTGAGCGTCATAAACGCCGCAAATTTTCCAGTCTGAGTCCTCGTCGATCCCGAAAAGCAGAATCCCACCATCGTCCTGATTCGCGAAAGCGGAAATCGAGTCGTAGAGCTTCGTCGGGCATCCGCTTGCGGCGGCTTTGAGTTCCAGCGTCTGCGATTCCGTTTTCTCCGTCAAAACTTTCCGAACGAGTTCAATGAGCTGGGTTTCAGTCATTTTGATCCTCTTGATCTTCATAAAATTGAGTTTCTTTTTAGAATTATACGCTAAAATTTGAGTTAATGCAAGTAAATTTGACTAAAATTTGAGAATTTTGAGAAAATTTCACTAAAATTTCGCTTTTGTTGATAGATTTTTTGCTAATTTTAGGATTTGTTCACTAAAATTTTGCTAAATTACATGAAATTTTACTAAATTTCACATCTTTTGAGAAAATCCCACTAATTTAAGAAGTCTTTCCCTAAAACTCCCGCAAAAGTTTTTTTCAGAACTGGTTGACAAAACGAAAACCCTGCGTATAATTGATTAATCGTACGTGCGAGGGGTTCCATTTCGGTGAATCCCTCCCTCTTTCCCCTTTCCTCCCCTCCCTATTCAAGGACCCCGTTTTATGAGCACCGCGCCGGAGACCTGGACCGTTCTGCGCCTTCTCAAGTGGACGACCGATTTTCTGAAGCGGTACGACGTGCCCTCGCCGCGGCTCGATGCCGAGATTTTGCTTGCCGAGGCGATGGGCTGCACCCGCGTGGACCTTTATACCCGGTTCGAATACGAGCCGACGCCGCAGGAGCGCGAGACGTTCAAGGCCGCCATTCGCAAGCGTTCCGAGGGTGTGCCGGTTGCGTATCTCGTTGGTCACAAGGAGTTTTACTCCCTCGATTTTCTCGTCGATCCGGGCGTCCTGATCCCGCGGCCCGAGACGGAATTTCTGATCGTCGGCCTGTTCGATCTGGTGAAGGAAAAGTTCGGCTCGATGGACGCGGAAATGACCATCTGCGACGTGGGGACCGGCTCGGGAATTCTTCCGATCACCGCGGCTTTGAATCTGAAAAACGCCCGCGTCCTTGGCGTGGACATTTCGCCGGAGGCCTTGGCCGTGGCGCAGAAAAACGTCGAAAAATACGCCGATCGCCTCGGTGGGCGCGTGGTTTTGGGCGTGAGCGACCTTTTCAGCCGGGTTTCCGATGCGACCCGGTTCGATTTCATCGTTTCCAACCCGCCCTACGTCGGGCGGCGTGAGATCGACGCAGAGCTGGAAACCAACGTTTACCGCTACGAGCCGCACGTGGCTCTTTTCGGCGGTGAGGTCGGCACGGAGCTGATCGCGCGCCTTTTGCCCGACGTTCCGAAGCGCCTGAAAGACGGCGGTTTCTTCCTGATGGAGCTCAGCCCGATGATCCACGCCGCAGTGGCGGAACTGATCGGCCAGACGCCGGGTCTGGAGTACGTGAAGACGATCAGGGACCTGGACCAGCAGGAACGGATCGTCGTGGCAAAGAAAACTCCCCGCTGATGAGGCGGACAGGAAAGGGAAGTTTCAAAACCTTAAACCTTTTTCCAGAGAGCAAGACCTTCCTGGTTCAAACCTCAATTTAACCACGGATTCCCACGGATTAAATGGATTTCCGCAGATTTTTAAAAGGAATTAAAGAAAGTTTTGGGCGCTTTTCACGGTTTTAGACCAGACAAAGCGAAATCCTTTTAATCCCTTGAATCTGTGAAAATCCGTGTTTAAATAAAAGCGTTGAAGTGGAATGGGTTCGGTGTTTAAAAGGAGCGATTTTTGGAACTTCCGCAAGATTTTTTGAGACGAAACCATCAAAGGAGCCTTCCCCCCCAGTTTCCCCCAAAAGGATCAAAACCATGAAAAACCTTTCCATTTTCCTTTTCGCAGTTTTCGCTGCCGCCGCATTTGCCGTGGCGTCGGACTACATTCCGGAGCCGCAGCCGGTCAAGAGCGCGGTGGAGCTTTCCGCCCTCTATTACCCCGGGACCGAGCAGATGGCCGAGTGGGACATGGTGGAGCAGACCCTCCCCGGGATCAAGCCCTTGCTCGGCTGGTACGACGAAGGAAACCCAGAGGTCATCGACTGGCAGATCAAATGGGCTGTCGAGCACGGGATCAGTTCCTTCTGCGTGGACTGGTACTGGAATCAGGGCGTTCAGCGCCTCGATCACTGGGTGAAAGGCTACTACCAGGCCCGTTTTCGCAAGTACCTCAAATGGTACATCATGTGGGCGAACCATAACGAGCCGGGCGCGCACTCTACGGCCGACATGATCCGCGTGACGCAGTTCTGGCTCGAAAATTACTTCAAAACCCCCGAATACTACACGCGGGACGGCAAGCCAGTGGTGTGTATCTGGGAGACGCGGAACATCGACCGTGACTTCATCGCCGAAGCCGCCGCAAAGGGCGAGACGCTCAAAGAGGGCGAGGGCCTGAAACGCGCGCTGGCGCTCGTCGAAAAGCAGGTCCGGGATGCCGGGCTTCCGGGCGTTTTGTTCATTCAGATGAACCCGACCTCTAAAGGAAAATTCGCGGAACTGGCTCGCGACGCCGGCTGCGTTTACGGGATGGACTACAATTTCAACCGTCAGGCGTTTGGGCGCGCCAAGAGCCAGGGCCTGCTCGGTCCGAACGACACGGTCGAGAATTTCTCGTACGAGCTGATGGTCAAGACCGTGGAGGATTACTGGCGCGACAGCTGGAATGCCCCGTGCCCGGTCTGGCCGTGCATTCCGTGTGGCTGGAACGATCTTCCGCGTTCGTTCCAGAAAGCCTACATCGTCCGCGAACGCACGCCGGAACGGTTCGGCAAGATCTGCGTCATGGCCCGTAAATTCGCCGAGGAGAATCACGTGCCGATGGTCGTGGTCTCGCCGATCAACGAGTGGCAGGAAGGGACCTACATCGAGCCTAACCACGAGTACGGCTTCCAGATGTACGACGCGCTGCGGGACGCTTTCTGCGAAAAACCCGCCGGGGGCTGGCCGAAAAATCTCGTGCCGTCAGACGTCGGGCGTGGGCCGTACGACTACCCGAAAATGGAACATTCGACACGCACCGAGTGGACGTTCGACCACGACCCGCAGGGTTGGTACCGTCAGCCGTACGGGGCGGGCATGATCCGCGTTTTTGACGGCGCGCTGCACATCGTGCGCACTCGTGCCGACTGGTATGCGATGCGCATCCGCATGGCGGGCCTCGACACGAAGAAGTTCCAGAGTCTGAAAGTCCGGATGAAGATTTCCCCCTCGAAAGGTTACGAGCCGAAGGGGACAGAAGTCATGCGTCTGAACTGGGGGACGCCCGAGCATCCGATTTTCGACCAGAACCTGAAAATGACCGAGTACGGCGTCGCCTCGCTTCCCGTCACGGCTGACGGCGAGTGGCACGAGTACACGCTTCCGCTTTCCACTTCGGACCATTGGACCGGCACGGTGAACGAGCTGTGGTTTGACCCAATCACGCTCTGGCACGCGGTAGTGGACGTGGACTGGATGAAATTTGAGTGACCGTCTTTTCCCATTAATTTTTTTAACCTTTTTCCCTTTGAAACGATTATGAGTACAAACCCTTCCCCCGACTATCCCCAGCCGCAATACATGACGCTTTCCCCGGACTGGTCGGCCCTTTTGAAAATCGGCCGCGCATACCGGCTTTTGTTTCTGTTCAATCTGATCTGTATCCTTCTGACCGGGGTATTTTTCGTTGTTTTGGTGGGACTTGCCCTGACGTATGGTGAGGAATTGACGGAACTGTACAACGAAGGCCAGTCCATGGTCGAACAAGTGATCAAAGAAGAAGTTCCCGAAGTGAAACCGGAATTGACGTTAGAATTCCTGCCCACGGAAGTCGCGAATCCTTCCGACGAATCGATGAAGCCTTTTTCCGGTTTTGACGAGGAAATACTCAAAGAAAAAATACTGGAAACTCTTGGTACAACGTTCCTGGGTATCCTGGGTTTGTTCGGTTTGGCCTTTTTTTTAATGCTTCTGGTCCAGGTCATCGTTCAGATCATTGTTCTGATCCGGTTCGCGAACTGCCCGGATTCGATCGTTCCTGGCGGGCACGGAGTCGGGCTGGCGTACGCGATTTGCATGGGGCTTACGCTTCTGCTGGGATTTTTGGGAGAAACAACGTGTGGTCTGCTGAGTCTTGTCGCGTTTATCCTGTTTCTGGTCTTTTCGTTTAAAATTGCCGCTGCCGTTCAGTCGGAACGTGGCAAATTATGGCTGAAAATCCAGATTGGAATGATTGTCGGCCTTTTCTTCACACTGGTTCTTGCCGGAGCTTTGGCATTCTTCGTCGTTGCGGGTGAAACACCCGAACTGATTGCTTGGGGAGCCGTTGCCCTGGTGCTGTTTGTGCTCTTGGATTGCTTTATGCTGTGGCTCTCGCTCCTGATGATTTATTATAGTTTGGGGCGCGACGTTCCGCGCTTCATTGAGGCAGTGATGGCGCATTATTCGGGCCAGATGGACGAACAACGATAAGCAGGGGCCGCTCGTTATTCGTTATTCGTTCTTCATTATTCATTTTTTTTTGAAAAAATCTTTCCCGCCCCCCTTGAAAGATTTTCAGGATGTGATATACTATTGCCCATCTTGAGTGACGAAAGTCACCAGGCGATTCTTTGACAAGAAGGAAAACAATTTGGATAAGTGACATCTTAAAAGACTATAGTTTTTTAAGAGAGCGCG
>JAUMVK010000098.1:0-2770 GCA_030530205.1 Thermoguttaceae bacterium
AAGCTGGTCCAACCCGGTCGAACAGCCCAACAGCGCGTGGTCCAGCGAGCCGGAACCCCCGGAGCCGTACTCATCGCCGTCGCAGCGTTACGTGGACGACTTCGACGACTTTTTCTACGGTTACGACAATTCCGACCTGTACGAAACCGGTCTTCAGGAATACGGCGAAGTCACCGTCACCAACGCCTCCGGCAGCGCGAGCTACAGCGGCTACGAGAGTTTCTACGATGATTTCACTGACGGCTCCGTCGGGAATGAAGGCGTGGGTAGTGGGTTGACGGCAGTACAAAAAAATTCTATAGGAAGCGCAGTTTCAGAGACGATAACTGATGGAGATGGTTCCCTTATCGATCCGGTAACCATTATTACTTGCTCATATTCGGCCACTCCAAACACAAGGGGACAAAACAATAATGTTCACTGGTCGTTATATCGCTGGTTTTGGACTGGTGATGGTCGCGCTTCCGATGAGGTAATGGAAGCCGCTCTGACTGCGGCTGGAAACAGTTATTTTGAGAATGCCGAGTATGCTCATGCTGGTCTTAATGCAGTTTCTTATATTGATCCTACCGGTCTGGCAGAAACTACGAATCAGGCTCTTTACGACATGGAGGATGGCAAATCCCTTACCCAAATTGGGGGCAATGCCGTTAAAAATATCGTATATGACCGTGTGGTGGACAAGGTAACAAACAAAATTTTACCTCCTCAAGCACCATCAGTCAGGCTATCTATAATCAGCAGTACCACGACACGGAATATCGCTGAGCATGCTGCAGAACGTAATCATTTTCCTGGAAAAAGTATTGATAAAATTCAGAAAATGATTGGTAATGTTGTTGAAAATGCAAAAAAAGAGGAAAATGTTTTTCCGCATCCAACAAGACCAGGGGTAGTTTTGTATTATGACAAACATAATAATCTTGCAGTTATTGATGATGGAACTGGTGGTGGAACTTTTTTTCGCCCTGATATAAAAGAGGATTACATTAAGAAATGGAAGAAAGGAATGGATGGAAGTAATGGATATTTTAATTACAATTAGCCGTGACGACTTATATCTGTTAAACGAAGCGGCCAACAATTACCTCTACGGGCCGCCGTTTCACGTGGTCAAAAAGGACATTTCCCCGAAAGAAAGGGCGTGGCTCGAAGATTTCAACGAGAACGACGCGGAGTACCTGATAGTCCGGCGGGAAACGTACTGGTACGTCACCTGGTTCGACCTCGAAAACGGACGCCCCCGGCGGGAGCCTGTTTTCGTGACCTTTTCCGCCCCCAAATGGGTGCTGGAGTTGTACATGCGCATGTTCGACGCCTGGATCCGCGAGTCGGAAGCCGATAACGGGTACGACATGAAAGTCATTACCGGCGTCCCCATCGAAAAACAGCGCAAAGCGTTCGAACGTTTTCGGAATGCCGTGGAAACGACGCTTGGAAAAACGAAAAAGGAGAAGTCCATGAAGATGAAAAATTGCCGGTTCTGGGTTTGGAGTCTGGGCCTTTCGCTGCTTTTTACCCTGCCAGCGTTCTGCGCGGAGGAAGAAGCGGGATTCGAGCCGGAAAACCCGACTTTTGCTGAGGCCATGAACCTCTGGCAGGGAAACGGCGTGGAAAAGGACATTCCGCGGGCCGTGAAGCTTTTCGAGCGGGCGGCTGGCGAGGATCATCACGTCGATTCCATGAAAGTGCTGATCTGGATCTACAGTCAGGGCGACGGCGTGGCGGTGGACGAGCGAAAGATCCGCAAATACATCAAAATGGCGGCGGAGGCAGGCGACGCGGACTGCCAGTTCGCGATGGGGGAGGTGCTGATCTCCGACAAAGATCCGGCCACGAAAAAGAAGTGCGTCCCGTGGTTTGAGCGGGCGGCGGAGCAAAATCACCCCGCGGCGCAGCGGATGCTGGGGATTTTCTGTTCCACGGGCAAGTACCTGCCGAAAGACGACGAAAAGGCCGTTTACTGGTTCCAAAAGGCCGCCGACCAGGACGACGGGCAGGCGCAGCTCATGCTTGGCCTTGCGCTTCGAGACGGGATTGGGACTCCCAAAGACGAGAAGCGGGCGTTTTCGTACCTCCTGAAATCCGCGCATACCGGCAGCGCGGAGGCGCGGTACCACGTGGCCATCTGCTTCATCAACGGGACCGGCACGCCGCGGAACACGCAAAAAGCGGAAATTTACCTCCGCCAGGCCGCCCAGCAAGGCTTCGCCCCGGCGATCGAGCTGATGAAAAAAGCGGGCCTGAAAATTTCTGAATGATTTTCCGATTACTACAACACGTGGGACTGCTAAAATCCTGATTCTGTGAATCATTCGGATTCATCCCTGCCATCAAGTCCGTATGCCTCAACAACAATGGAAAACGGGTTCAGCTTCACGTGGAACGGCTCACAGTATTAAAAATTTCCACTTTTTAATAAAAAATTCCCATTTTCCTCCTGGGGGGTACTTGTTAAAATCCTTGCCGTCTGCTAAATTCAAAACAGAAGTGGGGGCTTTGGGAAACGTGACTTTAGGCAATTCACGATGGTTTTCAGGGGGAAGTAGTGATGAACCGTTATGCGATAGCGTTCGTGTGTAACGACGATGCGTATAAGGAGGGAGTCTATGCCGCCTGCCATTCGTTCAGAAAGCATAATCCCTTTGTCGAGATCCTCATCTACACCTACGACCGGCAAATCTTCGGCGATCCTGTGCTGCGGCGATATGCCGATCAGATTCTTCTCGGGGATTCATACGCGGCGGCGAGGTGGTGCTGGGGGCATCTT
>JAUMVK010000065.1:0-16003 GCA_030530205.1 Thermoguttaceae bacterium
TTCATAATTCATAATTAATTTTAGTGGTTTTTCCCGCAGCATTTTTTGTACTTCTTTCCACTGCCGCACGGGCACGGATCGTTCGGGCCAATTTTCGGTCCAACGTTGCGGATCGTTGCGACTTTCTGATTCAAGGAAGCGTCGATCGCGGATTTCTGCTGACGGCCGATCTCGCTGTTCGCGGTTGAATTCTGCATCGCAGTTTTCACCGACGCGGTGGCGGAAGAGGCTTCCGCGTGGTGGGCCGTCTGCTGGGTCCAGGTTGAACCAACGAAACGCTCGTCCAGCTGCTCCATGCGGAACACGAGGTCCGTGACGCGCTCGCCGACCGACTTCCACATCGCGTCGAAAGTCTTCATCCCTTCGCGTTTGTACTCGACTTTCGGGTCCACTTGCGCGTAACCACGCAGGCCGACGCTGCTCTTCAGGTGGTCCATCGTCAGCAAATGCTCTTTCCAGGCGGCATCCAGAATCGAAAGGACCAGTGCGCGTTCCATTTTGCGCATCTCGGGACGGTAACGGTCATCGATCGATTCCATCATTTTCATCCGGAACTGGTCGGCCGTACGGTCTTTCAGCTCGTCGGTATGAACTTCCACGTTCCAGCGGTCCATGACTTCTTTGGAAAGAGCGTCCAGATCTTCGTCGGTGAGGCGGAACTCACGGTTCGTCTGGTGTTCGGCGATGTAATTTTCTACCCACTTCTTGACTTCGATCACGGTCGTGTTTTCTGCCAGGGCGTTTTTACGGCTGAAATCAACGAGCATTTTGTGGAAATCGGCGTGAGTTACATGTTTCAGATCTTCGAAATTAATTTCTGCGTTGAAACGGTCCTTCACCCACTGCTCGATCCCATTCTGGTCGTAAATTCTGTAACCCTGCGCGTCCACGCGGGAGAAATGGTACTCGCCGGCCAAAACCGGGAATTCGATTTCTTTCTCAAAGTACGCATCACCGATGATGCTGAAAAGCTCTTCCTGCAGTTTTTCGGCGGATTTCCCTTCCAGATTTTCTGGTGGAACTGTGATCCCGAATTTACCGCGCAGCCAGGCGGAACACGCTTTCAGGGCGTAGCCTTTTTCCAGTGCATAAGCGCCGTCGGAAAGATCTGTTTTCTGAATGAACGGGATCACTTTTTCGAGCAGGAACGAATCCAGTTCCTCGCGCGGAACAGCCTTCAGGTCACGCTCCCGCAGATTCAGATTCCAGCGTGTATTGATCGATTTGGCCATTGCTTCCCAGTTCCATTCATCTTCCTCGACGTCCTCCGAAAGATTTTCTTCGAGAAGGTCCAGAATCGTCGCTTCGGCCATTCCAAGAGCCTCATTGATCGCTTCTTTTGAGGCTTCCTCAAAGTTCATATTGCGGTAGTGGCGTGGGGTCAACTCGGTCGCGAGCTGATTACCGGCCCAGTTGCAGAACGTTTCCACACCGTAGTTCGGGTCAAGGTACGTCGCAAGGTGATTGGCGAGCTGGTCCTTTACCATGTCGAAAATAAGATCACGGCAATTCACGCCTTCCAGAATGTTCTGGCGGTAGCGGTACGTACGTTTACGCTGCTCGTCCATTACTTCGTCGTACTCGAGCAGGCTTTTACGAATTTCGAAGTTTCGCTCTTCGACTTTCTTCTGTGCCCCTTCGACACGGCGGGTGACCATCGGACTTTCGATCGCCTGGCCGTCGCTCATACCGAGCCAGCTCAGCGCGCTTTTTACCCAATCACCGGCGAAAATACGCATCAGGTCGTCTTCCAACGAGAGGTAAAACCGGCTTGAACCAGGGTCTCCCTGACGCCCGCAGCGGCCGCGGAGCTGGAGGTCGATTCGGCGTGCTTCGTGGCGTTCCGTTCCGATCACGTACAGACCACCCAGTTCGCGCACTTCCTGACCTTCTTCTTTCATGTGTTCTTCCGCCTCGATTTTGGCGGTCAGTGCGTCCCACTCCTCGCGCGGAACTTCGAGTCGGGTCGGGTACTTGTTCTGGAGAATACTCCACGCCATTGCGTCGGGGTTTCCGCCGAGAATAATATCCGTACCACGGCCGGCCATATTCGTCGCGATAGTCACCATGCCCTTGCGTCCGGCCTGAGCGATGACTTCCGCTTCCTGCTTGTGGTTTTTTGCGTTCAGGACGTTATGCTTGACGCCCATCCGGTCGAGCATCGCGGAGATCTGCTCGCTGCGCTCGATGGAGGTCGTACCGACGAGGATCGGCCGACCGGCGCGGTGAATGCTGTAGATCCGGCTGCGCGGGACTTTTTCGACTTTTTTCGTCCGGTCACCACGGAAGACGAAACCAATGTACTCGGGCGTCTCTTCCACGATGTGCCCGCACCAGTCCCGATTATCTTTGTCGGTCAGTTCCAGAACGTCCCAGCTGTGGACCTTTTCGATCTCTTCGGCGACCGCGTTGTATTTTTCGCGCTCGGTCATGTAAATGAGGTCCGGGAAATTGATACGCTGGAGCTTTTTGTTCGGCGGAATGGCGATCACGTCCAGATTGTAGATCTTCCAGAACTCGTTCGCTTCGGTCATGGCCGTTCCGGTCATGCCGCAGATTTTCGGGTACAGTTTGAAGAAGTTCTGAAGCGTGACGGTCGCCAGGGTCTGGTTTTCCTGTTTGATCGTGACGCCTTCTTTTGCCTCGACGGCCTGGTGCAGACCGTCCGACCAGTTACGGCCCGGCATAAGTCGGCCGGTGAACTCGTCAACGATCACGATCTCGCCATCGTTGATAACGTAATTCACGTCCAGTTTGTACAGATGATGGGCTTTCAGCGCGTTATCGATCAGGTGCGGCCATTCCATATTCCCGGCCGTGTAGAAACATTCGACGCCGGCGAGATGCTCGGCCGTGCGGATCCCTTCGTCGGTCAGGTTCGTGGAGTGCTCTTTCTCGTTGACCTCGAAATCGACGCCTTTTTTGAGCTGGCGGGCGATGCGGTCGGCTTCGCGGTACTTGCTGATGTCACCGTGGGCCGGGCCGGAAATGATGAGCGGCGTACGCGCTTCGTCGATCAAAATGTTATCCACTTCGTCGATGATCGCGAAGTTTAACGCTCCCTGCGCCTGCTGAAGTTCCTTCGGGTAGCGCCAGTCGTTCTTTGCCGCGGGGCGCATATTGTCACGCAGATAATCGAAACCCAGCTCGTTGTTCGTACCGTACGTGATGTCGCAGCGGTAGGCGGCCTGGCGCTGGTCGTTCGAAATGTTGGACTGAATGGAACCGACCGTCAGGCCGAGCGACATATAAAGGGGGCCCATCCATTCCATGTCACGGCGGGCGAGGTAATCGTTGACCGTCACGACGTGGACCCCTTTGCCGGAAAGGGCGTTCAGGTAGGCCGGAAGCGTCGCGACGAGCGTTTTACCTTCACCGGTGATCATTTCGGCGATCGAGCCGCTGTGAAGGACCGCACCGCCGATGAGCTGAACGTCATAGTGGCGCATACCGAGCACACGATGACCTGCTTCACGGCAGACCGCGAAGGCCTCAACGAGAAGGTCGTCGAGCGTTTCGCCGGCTTCAAGACGTTTTTTAAATTTGAACGTCTGTTCCCGCAATTCCGCATCCGTCATGGCGGTATAACGGGATTCCAGTTCATTAATGGCAGCGATTTTGGGCGCCAGTTTTTTCAGGAAGCGGGCATTGGCTGAACCGAACATGGAGGTGATCCCGTGCTCGATTTTCTGGCCCACATTATTGAAAAGATCCTGTGTGAGGTCCCATACGCGTTCCCAATTTGGCATTTTAATTTCCTGTCCGTTTATATTATCTCTGTTCAACCTTATAGGCTGATAATCCACCTATTTTAATATTATATGGTATAACTATAACAGACTATTTAATTTGGTCAAGAGGAATACCCGAAAAAAAAGTAAAAAATAGAAGAGATTTTGGAAAATTTTCAGAATTATAAGGAAAACCTTGCGGCCCGGAAAGGGATCGGCTGGAGATTTAGCAAATCTGTGAATAGAAGTAAGCGCGATCATAGCCGGTGCCGCTTGGTATTCCTGTGTGTGTTTTGTAAGTGTTCTGGATTATGTTTCGGGGAAAACCTCGCGGCCCGGAAAGGGATCGGCTTGCATTAAACTAAAAAAGTTAGAAGTAAGCGCGATCATAGCCGGTGCCACTTGGTATTCCTGTGCGTGTTTTAGCACCGCATCCACTTGAGTATTTTCACGTAGGAAGTGGAAAAGTCCTTAAAATGGAACTGCTCGTCTGAGGTTTCTTTGTCTTCGTCGGAAATGAACTCCCCACCCCGGGCCTCCACGTGCCACGAAAGGAGGTCATACACGGAAACCGCCGGAGGCTCCATGAACGAACGAACCAACTGTTTCATTCCATTCAGGTTTTGCGCGGCGACCGGGGAACCTTTCATGTCCAGATCGAGGACGACGTAATCCAGCTCGTCAAGGTCAAACGCGATAGCCAGCGCGTTCACGGACGGCGTTACAAGGACGAAACTGTTTTTGACCGTTTTCGGGACCCAAATCAACGAGGATTCCGGCTTTTCGCGTTCCATATATCCGAAAACCGGTTTTACTTCCCCCAAGGTGCGGCGGTCGTAATTGCGCACGTCCACGATGACGTAACGAAACCGTTTACGGGCTTCTTCGAGTACGATGTCCACGTACTCGGCGCAGTCTCCGACCCGGTGGCGTACGTCACCGCTGTGGCAGCCGAAATCCGTGCAGTAACCGGTGCACCAGCTGAGGACCTCGCAGCGATCTTCTCCGACGAAAGTCGCCGAGAGGTCGAGGTCAATGTCTCCTTTGGGGTCCTTCCAGTGGACGTAAAAACGGACCACTTTGGCGTTGGGATTTTCCAGCGGAGTGTGGGTCCCACGGACTTGTGTTTCCAGCGCGTCGGAGACGGTCCGCATATTCGTCGGGAGCGGTATTTTCCGAAGCTGGGGGTCGATCCAGCAGCGGCCCATCGCGGGAAGCTGCGAGAAACGGCGTTTGAGGCTGGTTTTGATGGTTTCGCACACCTCGTCCACGATTTCCGGCTGGAGCGCTTTCAAGGGCGTGAGCGGAATGGGGGTCCGGCTCCCTTTGATCGTCACTTGGCGGCCCCATTGGTTTTCTTTGCGGTCAATGAAGTGCCCCAGCAGTTCGTAAAGGACCTTTTCCGACACTTTGTCCGAAATGCCGCAGAAACGATCCAGGATCAAGCGGGTGCGCTCGGTTTGGTCCTTTGAATTCAGGATCTCACGGGTGCGGGTGGCATGTTTTGCGTTCATAATGATGAAAAACGGTTACGATTTTTACTTACTCTTCATTTTCCGGATCAGGCTCAATCAGGCCAACCTCTTCCAAGGCTCTGATTCCCGCCCGATTCATTGCCCGTGCCGCCCACATATCACACAATTCGCGCATGTCACGTTGGTATTCCTCCTGAAAAACCTTGAGGAACTGGCTTTTCAATGTCTCGTCCACCTTGCCGGGGAAAGCGAGCCAACGCTCATCCGGGGTCATTCGGTATGCCGGTTTTTTCCACTTCGGACAGCAATCTGGCGGCGGAGCGGTCTGCCTTTGCTCCTTGATCGCGGCGTCGGCCCGGGATCGTTTTTCCTGGCGGCGGCGATGACGTTCCGGGTAGTGCTGCCCGGTATAATCACGTTCCGCTTCGGTTCCGACCCGAAGGAGAGCGTCCAGGCGGCGGGCGAACTCGCCAGGACGCTGGGCCAACAATTCGAGCTGGGTTTCCAGCGAGTCCGCGTTTTCCACACGGGAGTTCCACGTCCGGATTTTTCCGTTTCGAAGTTTCTGGAACGCCTGAAACGTTTTCGGGAAAACTTTCGCGTAATCACCGACGTGAAGCCGTTCACCGACCCGGATCCAGCGTTTTTCGTACCGGAGCATTTCTTCTGCATTGATCGGCAAAGATTCGAGCATCGCCATGATCTCGCGGCGTTCGGCACGGTTAAAATTACGGATCCGGTCCGCTTTGCTCGTGAAGAGGTAATCCCCTCCGCTGCGGCCGACGATGATCCGCAGAGCGTCCGTCGTGGTGAGTTTTTCGGGGTAAAGGTCCAGTTCCACCGCCAGCCAGCAAAGCGTTTCCTTGAACGGAATCGTTTCCGGCATAAGTGTCTGGAGCTCCTTGCGGGTACGGTTCCCGACGAACCATTCAATGACTTGGTGGTCCATCGGAGAGATGGACTGATTCACCGAAACGAGGTCCGTAAAGATCCGGTCGAAATCCTCTGCTGAGGCGACGTCGATCATCTTGTATTTTGTGTGCTCGAAAGCCGGTCGAGCCTCCACGGGGCATTGTTCCGGGATGTAGGTTCCGTCAGAGAGGTAGTGGAGGAATGCGTTCAGGAAAAGTTCCGCCTCCGTCATATTCATGACCTGCGTCGGGAAACCAGCATACAGTGGTTTATAGTCACCATCGCCGAGAGTCTCACGTATCCAGGCGACGATTTCGTCGTGAAAATCAATGGCGTCGTGCTCCGGCGCACGGGAAAGACTCTCGAAAGCCTTTTCCGTCAGCATGTAACCAAAATGCATCAGTTCCGCCTGGATCGTACACGCCAGATCGCGATGATTTTCATTGCCGTCCAAGAGGAACATTCCACGCTGAAAAGCAATTATGTTTCGGGACAAGTCAGCCATTTCGAAATCTCAAAGTAATTTTATCAGTTTTTCGTCCAAATTTTTTGCACTTCAAAACAGGCGGGGAAGAAAAGGTGTGAGAAACGTTTTTCAGGTTCGAAGAAAGATGAAATTTGCCGCCTGGAGAAAATCAGTCTCTTGCGAGTTTTTCCTCAGGCGGCGTCTTCAGTAGTTAGTTATCTCATTTCACGTTGACGGCCGGGACGACCCAAACGCTCAGCTCGGTTTCGTATTCAGCGGAAATGTGGATCTTCACTTTGTAGAGACCCACTTCACGCAGCGCACTGGAAAGACGAACCTGGTCTTCAGCCAGCGTGATGTTCTGGGCTTTCAGAGCGTTGACGATTTCCGGAGCGCCGACCGAACCGTAGAGGCGGCCTTCGTCGTTGGCGTTGACGCCGATAGAAACGCTGACGTTCTGGAGCTGCTCGTAAAGAGCCTGAGCTTCCGCGCACTTGGCTTTGTGGATCTCAGCCAGAAGAGCCTTGTGCTTCTCGACCATGCGCTTGTGGTGCTCGCTGGCAATCGTGGCGAGACCCTGCGGAATGAGGTAGTTGTGAGCGTAACCGGGCTTCACTTCAACGACATCGCCCTGTTTGCCCAAGTTATCGACGGACTGGATGAGCAGAAGCTCAATGCCGCCATTGGCGCCCTTCGGGAGGCGCTTCATTTTGAAAGAGTTACGCTTGATTTTCTTCTGTTTTTTGGTGTTGGGCATTTGATTATCCTTTCTTATATTGTATCACTGGTCGTGAATTGAAACCCGTTGGGGTACAACCCACTCACTGAAAATCAGCATCCAGTGAAAATATTCGCCAACAGGTGAAATTAACGTGCACGCGGCTGAAGGAGCGCATTGCTCATTAGTTCAGCTGCGAGGTGTCCCTGCGCGGTACGCAGGTTAGATGGAAATGAATTCCACCAGCTTTTTTGCAAACGTGTTCAGATGTCCGGGAAAGGACGTTCTGTGCCGCTGCGTAAAAAGCGTTTTTAACCGTCCTAGAACGGGATATCATCCGCGGGAGGCTGAGGGCCTGGCTGTTGCTGACGCGGAGCGGGAGTGTAACCGCTGTCGTACGAGCCGTAGGCTTCCGATTCGTCACGCCCGGGACGCGGACCACTGTTTCCACTATTGGAACGGCTGCTGAGCATCTGCATTTTCTCGCCGACCACACGAAGCTTGGAACGTTTTTGGCCTTCCTGCTCCCACTGGTCCAGCTTCAGACGGCCTTCAATCAGGACCGACGACCCTTTGGTGAGGTACTGGTTGCAGGTTTCGGCCTGCTTCGCCCAGAGCGTCACGTCGATGAAAGTCGCTTCTTCGACCCATTCTCCTTCAGGAGTTTTGCGACGGTCGTTGACCGCCAAACCAATTTCACAGACCGGCATTCCGGAAGGTGTGTAGCGCAGATCCGGATCACGGGTCAAATTCCCAATGAGAATGACACGATTGTAACTGGCCATGGCAAATCTCCTTTATGAAATATGGAGTCGAATGAATTGAGGAAATTATTCTTCGTCTTCTTCTTCGTCGTCTTCGTAATCTTCGACGTTGATTTCTTCATCATCCGTTTCGGGAAGCTGACGATCCTGGAAAGCGGCCGGGCCAACTTCGGCGTGTTTGACGAGTTCGTCAACAATGCGCGGATCGATTTTGATGAAGAGGTTACGAATGTTGACGTCGTACAGGCTGAACTGGCGATTCAGATCTGCCAGATTCGCGCTGTCAAGACGAAAATACATAAGCCAATAAAGACCTTTGCGCTGTCCTTTGATCGGATAGGCAAGGCGGCGTTCTTCCCACTGACGGCTGACAAGGATCTCTCCTCCGGCGTCCGTGACGAGTTTGTTGACCTGAGCGGCCACACCTTCCGGATCACGAGCATAACGCCCGGAATCCAGAATGAACATTCCTTCGTAAACGTTAAGTGCCAAGGTTTTACTCCTAAAATGAAAAAAACTAACTACTGAATAATGAATAAGGAATACCGAATAACGAATAATGAACACTTCGCGTAACGTAAACGACAGAATGAATTCAAACCGCGCGTAATTCCGGCCTACGGCCTTCATTACCGCCTTTCATTATTCGTTATTCGTTATTCATTATTCATTTTTGATTATATTTCGTCATGGCTCGATCTGCGCCTTCTTTAGCCCAGAGTTCCACGGCGTCCGCGGCGGTCTGGACGGCGACGTCGATCAATTCGCGGTCCTTTTTGTCGAATTTGGAAAGGACGTAGTCCGCCAAATCCCAGCTGGCCGGCTTGTCGCCTACGCCAATCCGCAGACGTGTTACTTGGTCCGTCGAGAGCGCACGAATGCAATCTGCCAGTCCTTTTTGTCCCCCGGCAGAGCCTTGCGTTCGGATACGAAGTTTTCCAACCGGAAGGTTCACGTCATCGCAGATGATCAGGACGTCCGGAATTTCAACCTTGTAAAAGTCCACAAACGGACGAACGCATTGGCCGCTGAGGTTCATGTAAGTCACGGGGGAGATGAAAACGACGCGTTCATTCCCGATTTTCCCTTCCATGAACTCACCCTGAAACTTGGTCTTTGTTCGACCATCGCCGTGACGTTTGGCCACTTCCGCCAGCACCTCGTAGCCAATATTGTGGCGTGTGCCGACGTATTTCGAACCAGGATTTCCGAGACCAACGATCAGTTTCATACGGGTTTTCCGCTCTTTTACGTCTTCCAGCAGTTCCGTCGTTCCACGCTTCGTGGAGAGGATCCGATCGACGCCTTCTTTGTTGGGCTGAGCGTCCCGAAATTCTTCGGCAAATACTTCATCGGCCGGGTGCGAGTTCCGGGTTTCGTCATTCCAGGCTTCCAACTCACTGGAAAACACGTGGTCCACACTCATTTCGTGAACACGTTGGGCGGAACTTTTGCCGAAGAACCAGCTTTTCAGCAGTGTGATCAGGCTCATAAGGACCGCCGTTCTGGATGCTACCTGTTTGAGGCGTGAAATCAGGCTTCAGGTTCTTCTTCAGCCTTCTTGCGGGCGATAACTTCCGGTTCACCTTCGGCGGGCGCGGCAGTTTCCTCAACCTCTTCCTTCTTCTCGACGCAAGCGACGACGACGGCGTCGGCAGCCAGGTCACAAGTGACGCCTTCCGGCATTTTGATGTCGGCGACGGTGATATGCTGGTTCAGAGCCAAATCGCTGATGTTGACGAACAGGGCGTCCGGAATGTTCAGAGCGGAGCATTCAACTTCCGCTTCGTGAATGAGCTGTTCGACGACACCGCCTTCGCGCAGACCGATCGCATCGCCCTTGAGGACGAACGGGACGGTGACGGTGATTTTTTCGTTCGCGTCAATACGAGCGAAATCAACGTGGAGGACTTTATTGCCCCAGACGTTCCACTGGACTTCTTTGATGAGAGCTTCGTCGGTGCAGTCGCCCGAGAATTTAACGATCTGATGACCGTGGCGGAGGATCATGTTCATCGCCGCCGCGTCAATGACCAGGTTGACCGGGTCCTGTTTATGTCCGTAGAGGTTTGCCGGAATCAGGCCTTCGTCACGAAGACGGCGGATTCTGCGCTTTCCAAATGTGTTACGAACTTTGACTTCCAAAACTTCCAATTCTGCCATTGCAAACCTCGATTCTATATACCGTATGCTTTGAATTTCCGCTTCACCGCTATTTTTCGTGTTATTGAAAAAGCTCTTTCCGCAGGACCATCCTGCGCGCAATTTTAAAGTGAACGGTTTCGTATAAACGGCCCGGCCCCGGAAACCTTGGCGTGTCGTGCTGCATCATGACACGATTTCGACGAGACACAAGGGAGCGTTATTCCCTTTTAAAAAGCCGTATATACACTATGGAATCGATATTATGACAGAAATCTGAAAAATTTCAAGGGGGGGAGGGGAGAATTTTTAAATTATGAATTGGGAATTATGAATTATGGATTGGGGGCATTGTTGGGGCACATCAGCCATATTCCATTTGCCAATTCATAATTCATAATTCTTCATTCTTAATTAATTATGGTGTTCCGCGCCGGATTTCCTCGTCGCGATCCCAGTTGTCGGAGAGGCCGATTCCCGGTTTATCCTCTTCACCGGGCATTTTGGGCCATGGTGGTTTTTGCAGACACGGCTTGCGTGCGGGTATTAATGCTACAGGTGAATAATGCTTCCGACGTGGATTTCGTGAGACTTTGGCCGACAGAATTTTGTCAGGCATTTCACAGCCCGGGACTTCGAGTACCCGTTTTTCGAGCTCCATTTCATCTTCCAATTCTTCGTTCGGGTCGTAAGGCTGACGCTCGAGGAAGAACGAAACCACATCCATCCCGCGGATGACCCGACCGAAAACGGTATGTTTTCCGTCGTAATCCCTATTGGGACGGTAGCAGATGAAAAACTGCGATCCTCCCGTGTTCGGGCCGGCGTTTGCCATAGAGACAGTACCACGGAAGTGTTTCCGGGAGTTAGGGCCAATTTCGTCTGGAATCGAATATCCCGGTCCATCGTCATGGTTGTGGCGTTTTTTAAGCGTTCCATCCAGTTCAGTTTCGGTACGAAGCAGCTCCGACCCACCCCCCTGAGCCATCTGACCATGAATGACACGATGGAAGTCCAGGTTCGTGTAAAACCCTTTTTCTACGAGGAAGATGAAGTTTGCCACGGTGTTTGGGGCTTCATTTTCGAACAGCTCGATTTCGACTTCGCCGCGGGTCGTCGTCAGGATCACGCGCGGCAAATCGCCGTTCATATCATCCCGTTGACGCAATTCCAACTCGCGCCGCCATTCGGTTTGCCAGTACTCCAGATTCTTGAAAGGGCTTTCGTTGTATTCAAACTCCGACTTGCGGCGCCACTGGAGCTGCATGAGTTTCGGGCCGTATTTGGCTGCCGCGTCGAAATCGTTCGAGTAAAGGGACGAATAAGCCGCGGCGTCGATGATTTCGTCAGACGCGAACTCGCTACTGCTCAGGAGCTTTTTGCAGACGGCAAACGCTTCTTCGTAGAGGTCCAGCCGACGGTACTCGCGCAGCACATTTACAATAAAGGCGTCCAGATCAGTATTTTCACGTGGGTATTTCAGCAGACAGACGATCGCCTGATCCATAAGCTGCCGATGGAGTGACTGCGCCTCTTCACGAAGTTTGTTGAATTCGCGCCTGCACTCCTGCCGCCGTTCGTCAGTCGTTTCCACATCACGGAATTCGGTCCGCAGGTCCACCATCTGCTGAAGGATCGGTTTCCATTCTTCCAGAAGGCGGTCAAAATCCTGCCGCTCCTTGCGTACGGGAGCAGAGTCCTGTGCGTAAAGGCACGTGAAAACGAGCGAAAGGAAAAGGAACAGGAAAAAAAGTTTGTGTTTCATGGAAGTGTCATTTATTGGATGGCTGACGACTTTGAGAATCTTTTATACTTTATTTACCGTGCAGCCTGCTTCATTCATGGTCTGTACCAATTTATTATACGTTGTTTCGTCGGGAAAGGTTCCAATGATCGCGCCGCCGCTACCGGCAAATTTTGCGGAAACACCAATCGAACGGGCAAGTTCTACCATTTCGATCTGGGCGGGAGCGATTTTACAGATTTTTCTCCGTAAATCGAAATTGGCGTTCATCAAGTCACCCAGCCGCGGCCAGTTTTGATCCAGAATGGCCGTTTTGGCCAGGTCGGTCAGTTCGGCGAAACGTTTCATGGCGTCGTGGACTTCCGGGACACCATTGTCCCAGCGGTGACGCAGGTCGTTGTGCGGGACTTCCGTTGGCTCGCTTACATCTGTTTTGAACGCAATATAAAGCGGGGGAGGATTGTCCGGATCAAGCTGGAGCGGTTCATAAAAACCATACTTCAGACCGTTTTTTGTCCGCATTTTCTTGCGGGAAAAGTCCATGTAAACCATTCCTTCGTAAACCTGAATAACACGGTCCTGCAATCCGGCTGTGATTCCCAGTTCACATTGCTCGACCGAAAGGACCAGAGAGGGCAAAAGGTATTTGGGAATCGATACGTCGTAAAATTCCATTAGTGCGCGAAACGTCGCGACGATGATCGCGCTTGAACCAGCCATACCGACCTGTCGGGGAATATTCGTCTCGAACCGAATCGAGAAAGTACGGTCATGCAGGGTGATCCCGTATTGGTGGCAGTACTCCGCGAATCGTTTGATGGAGGCCTTGATTAACCGTACGCCTCCATAATAACCGTGTTGACGAACATCTCGAACCAAATCGTCAATAGAGCGAAAACGATTGTTGTTTTCGCGCATAACGATTTCTAATTCTTCCCATTCATAAACGGTGACCCGGGCAAAATACGCCGGCAGGATCACGGAGATCGTCTTCCCGAAATACCCATCGGAAGGATTTCCAATGACCCCCGCACGGGCACAGGCGGTTTTGCGGATGATTTGAATGGACATAAAAACCCCATTTTTTAATTATGAATTATGAATGATGAATAATGAATTACGGAGGCGTCGCTTTCAGTGACGTTAAAATGTGAAGTGTGGAGCAAAAAGATACCATTTAAATCATTCTTAATTCATCATTCTTAATATTTATTTCACCATTTGCTTTATTTTTTCCCGGATCGTCTCTCCATGGTCTGGGTCGGCCAGAGCGAATTGCAGGAACGCCAGGAAGTAGCTCTCGTAGTTTCCAATATCAAACCGATGTTCCTGTGGGGTGACTCGCACTCCGAAAACCTTTCCTCCCGCGGCGATCATGGCCTGAATTGCGTCGGTGAGTTGAATTTCATCGTTCTTGCCCGGTTTCGTTTTGTACAGAAAATCGAAAATTTTAGGTTTGAACACGTAACGGCTCGCGACGGCCATCCGGCTTGGCGCTTCTGCCACGGAGGGTTTCTCCACGATTCCGCCAAGCTGGAAAATATTCGGATCCTTCATATTTATCGGTTTCGCGATTCCATAACGGTGGACTTCATTTTCAGGAACTTTCTCAAATGCGATGACGGCATCTGCGTTACGCTCTTCAAAAACCTCGATCATCCGCTCGACGACGCGACTTTTTGCGTTCACTCCCAAAATCGTATCACCAAGAGCAACCACGAACGGTTCGTTCCCCACAAACGACTCGGCACAGAGGATCGCGTGGCCCAGCCCCAACTGACGGCGTTGACGGGTGTAAAAGTACTGCAGGTCCGCTTTTTCAAACGCCAGTTCGTTTAGAAGTTCTTCTTTACCGGTTTCACGCAGATGATTGATCAACTCCATGTCGAGGTCAAAGTGATTTTCGATTGCGATTTTCGTTGGACCGGTAATAAAAAGGAGTTTTTGCAGACCACACCGATTTAACTCTTCCACGACGTACTGCACAACAGGTTTGCGTCCAACAGGGAGCATTTCTTTTGGAAGACTTTTTGTGAGTGGAATCAGACGCGTACCACGTCCCGCGACTGGAATGACCGCCAGTTTTACCGCCATTTTGTTCTTTCTTTTGAAAAAAGGAAGTGAATTTGAATTATTATTTAACAGGCAATTTCTCTATTTTAATCGTATTTTATCAAAAAGTCAAGTACCCAATGGTTCTTAAATGCTATATTTTGCCTATTTTGTGCAAACAATTTTGAAGGAACTTGCGTAAAAAAGAGGGAAAAAAGATTTTCTCGAAAATTTCCCGATCGAATTTCGGTTTCTCGTTCTTTTTTTGCCCTTTAAACCGTTACAATCGGAATTTTGCAAATTATCTTCTTTTCCCTCTGTAAATAGCCGAATCCTGAAATGGTATAACATAATCAAATTACCGCTATTTATGGCGGTCTTACTTAAACAGAGCACTCATTATGAAAAAGCCTCCGTTTACTTCACGTTTCCTGCTTCTGACGGTTCTCACCGCCGGAATGATGTTTTCCGCTTCACTTTTAGCCCAGGACGCCCCCGAATCATCGGTTCGGCCTGCCCGTCCGGCTGCCGCCAGGCCTCAGGTGAAGGTTAATGTCCCGCAGCGCCAGCTTGCACCGCACGTTTTCACGAAAATCAACCCTGGTTTGGATGAAATGTACATCGTGAATACATTCAACCTGAAGGACTTTAACAAGAAGGACGAAAGTGGCAAGGCAACGGATATTCCGTACTCTTGGGCTCGACGTCAGCCCTTCTATAATAATGTATGGTATTTCGATTTTGAGATAAAATCGCTCCGGACGATCACGCTTCCCTCGGCGATTGTTGTCAATGGTCAACAGCGCCCGGTTCTCAAAAAGTATTTGTACCTGATATATCGTATTACTAATCCGGGGGTCTATTATACGGTAAAAAAAGTACAGACAAATGATGCTGTAGCGGGCCTGAAGGACCGGCAGACTGAGGTTTACAGCCAGTTCATTGAAGAAGAAGCGAAACCCCTGCAGGAGTTGGGAAACAGTCTTTATGGTGGAAAAGGCGATATGCCGTCGATCACCAAGCTGGACCCGATGGAGGCGATGCCCATGAGTTTTGAGTTCGTGACGGAAAAGACCAAAGTGCTGGAATTTACGCCGCTGTTCGAGTTGAGGATGGAAGACGAACAGAAGGTGGACTTTCAGACGAACACGCTAAAGTTGCGCCGGCGTAAGTTGGTCGATGAATTTAACCCCTACGTGGTTCGAAGAATTGCCGAAAAGGAACGTCCCGGTGGAAAATTACACGGTTCCTGGGATTTTATTGGAAAAAAAATTAAGCCGGGTGAAACGGTTTGGGGGGTGGCTTTCTGGTCCGACATTAATTATACCGCAGACCGGTTTTCTATCGTAATTAGCGGGCTGCAAAACGTGCGCAAATACGAAAAGGAAGATCAGAAATATTATTACAAAAATCTAAAATTAAATTACTGGCACCCTGGAGATTTAGATATTTTTCGATTTGGGCAGCCGGGGGGGCTTGACTTCGAGTGGATTTTCGAGTAAAATAGTACCCGCTTGTTAAAAAATCGCAAATATATCAAGAGTCATTTTTACAGGAGTGTTTATTATGGCACATAAAAAAGGTCAAGGCAGCAGCCGTAACGGTCGTGATTCCAACGCGCAGCGTTTGGGAGTTAAACTTTTCGCGGGTCAGGAAGCGAAGGCTGGAAATATCATCGTTCGTCAGGTTGGCAACAAATATCACCCCGGCAAAGGCGTTGGTCAGGGAAATGATTATACCCTTTTCGCTTTGGAAGATGGTTATGTTCGTTTCGATCGTAACGGTCGCCGTGTGAATATTTGCGCTACTCGTGAAGAGGCTTGTGCGGCTCAGTGAGTTTTGCACATCGCTGAAATAATTAAAAGACGTTCCTTTTCATGGGAACGTTTTTTATTTTAAAATCTGTATTTTATGTCATTCCTGAGAAATTTTTAAAAAAATCTCCCCCCACCCCCTTGAAAGAATTTCGGAATGTGGTATATTATGCGTTCACTTGAGT
>JAUMVK010000066.1:0-15702 GCA_030530205.1 Thermoguttaceae bacterium
CGTCGTCTTTTAATTATGAATTAAGAATTTAGAATTATGAATTAGAGACGACGCAGGATGCGTCGTCCCCGCAGGAATCACTTTTTCTCCATCACTTTTTCATCGCCGGCGAGCGGATGGTTTTCGTCAAGCGCGTGGAGCGTGAACTCGAACTGCGTTGGTTGGATCTCCATCACCATGAACCCGTTCGGCTCCTTCGGCGTGAGCTGACGGTTCGACGTCGTCGGGAACGCAAACGCGCGGATCGGACCAGGCTCGCAAGTGAAATCGTAGCGTCTGTACTGATGGTTATGCCCGAACAGGTACCCCTGAACGCACGGGTATTTCCCGAGCAGCTCACCGATTTTCGTCTGTTCGAGCGGGTGGTGCGCCAGCACGAAGCACGGTTTTTCGCGCGCCGGAAGCGTCTTTTCAAGCCACGCGATCGACTCGGTCTCCATCGTTCCGTCCCACGGCCGCCGGTCCGGGAATTTGTCTTTTTCGGCCATATACGCCCGCGTATCGTCCATGCGGGAGTCCAGAATGATGAAGTCCACACCGTCCGCCTCTACCACGCCGACCTGCTTACCGGGAATCCCGTCAACGGTCATGCGTTTTTCCGGGAAGACCTCGAACATGCGCTCCCGCGTGTCGTGATTTCCAACGACCAGATGCCACGGGATGCCCGCGTCGGTGATCGGCTGCATGAGGCCCTTCATTTCGAGGTACTCCTCCGATTTCCCGTAGGTGGAAACCAGGTCGCCCAGAATGAAGATCATGGCGGGACGCGGATCCATGGCGAGGATCTCGTCCACGATCCGTTTCAGATTGGCCGCGTGGTTCGGGACGTCCGGCCCGACGTGCGTGTCGGCGATGAAAACGATTTTGTGCGGGTCCACGCTCGCCCCGTCAGCCCCGAGGGTCAAACCAGCCCTAAGACTCAAGAGCACAGCGGCGGGAAGTGAGAGAAAATGACGGCGTAACATCATAATTTCCTTTTAGGTACAAATTACTTCTGCGCCATATTTGTCGGCGGGTAACCAGGATACTGCGGCATCGACCACAAGTGCGGGTTGGAAGCGTCCAGCTGATTTAACGTCGGCGAGCCGTACAGGATGCTAAACTTCATCCCCTTGCCATCATTTTCTTTCGGGCAATTAATTTCGACGCCCGTCGGAAGGATGATTCCCGTTGCGGGATCTTTGCGGAAACTCAGGACCCGAGAGTCAGCTACAAGCGATCGGAACCTGTCATAAATTCGCACCGCAGCCGGAAGCCCATAGTCACGATTGATCACGATCGAGCGTGTACGTGACTCGCCGCTGGCAGTCGTTTCGTGAACACGCAGTTCCAGATGTCTGGCATCATTAGGAACCGGGATTGGCCCCTCATAGCTGGCTGAAGGGTCAAGCATCCCAAACCCCATTGCGTCGATCACCCACATCGGGTTGATGGAAAGATCCAGATTCGCCTCACACTGCGGGTAATCCACATTCCTGCAGTAGTACATCGCTTTCGGCTCGGCTTTTCCGATCCACATCCACATCACGTCCGCATTCCGTCCAACGTCCAGTTCCTGTCCTGTGACGGCATGGTGACCAATGAGCCGGAAGTACCCCGGACGTTTAAAGGCAATTTCGCCTTTGAGATTGAAAACGCCTGGGCCGTTAAGGGTCGCGTCTTTGGTCGAGAAGCTGTCAATGCGCGACACGTTCTCGTTCACCATCGAGATGATTTCCGAGATCGTTGCCTGCCCCGAGATGGCTGGCTTCGCGCCCGGAGGTATCTCCGGATTCCTTCGGAACGGATTTCCCGACCTGCACCCCGTCGAAAGGCACATGATCCCCACGAAAAAGAGGATGAGCGGAATGGAATTAAAAAATCGGGAAACCATTTTTCTAATTATGAATTATGAATGAAGAATGACGAATTATTAAGTTCAAACGTTCGAGTGAATTCATAATTCATCATTGATCATTTGAAACGCTCCTCTGTTTCCATCACAGGCCGGACATTTTTCTGGTGCGTCGGTCCCGTCCAGGACGTACCCGCAGCGGGTACACTGCCATTTAACGGAGGAATCAGAGTGAAAAAGCGTATTGGATTCAAGCCGTTTGAGGATTTGCGAGAAACGAATCTCGTGCTGTCGCTCACAAAACGCGATGGACTGGAACCGGTTGGCGACCTCGTCGAAACCCTCGGACCGGGCCTCCTCCGCGAATTTCGGGTACAGATCCGACCATTCTTCCCGCTCGATCTGGGCCGCAGCGCGAAGATTCGCTCGTGTATCGCCAATTTTCGTACTCTGAATTGTCATGCAGAATTCCACTTTTCCACCCTGCAAATACTCAAAAAAACATCTCGCGTGTTCGCCTTCCTGCGCCGCCAGTTCGTGAAACGTCCGGGCGATGACATCAAAGCCTTCCTTTTCCGCCTGAGACGCGTAAAATTTATACCGGTTCTGCGCTTGTGACTCGCCAGTAAAGGCCTGAATCAGATTTTTTTCCGTTTGGGTTCCGCGAATATTCATGGCTTTTCGAGGGGTTGAACTGGGTGGGAACTGGGCAATTTTTATCTATTATAACAAATTTCCTCGCGTTTGACTACCGCAAATGGAAGTTTTTTTCAAAAAAAAGAAAAAATCTGAGAAACTTTTGTGGGACACCCGAGACAATGCTTGTAAACGTCGTGCTCGTTACATCTCCGCCCCCTCTTGAAAAAATCTCTCTTTGTGCTAAACTTAATTAATCTCTTTTGAGGTCAGATAAACAGGATCGATCATTCAGAAAGAAGGACTAAAATGCCACTTTTCAAGTACGGCCACACTGAGGGTAAAGGCGAGGAGTGCCAGGACGTTTTTGAGGTTTTGCAGAATCGGGACGAGGCCGAGCTGACCGTCTGTCCGAAGTGCGGGCGGCCCGTACGCAAGATGCTGAACATCCGCGTCGCGTCGATCAAGAGCGAGCGGGATATGCTCAGCCCGAAGAACCTTGCCGATCATGGTTTCACCCAGTACAAAAAGAGCGGCGACGGCTTTTACGAGAAAACCGCCGGCGACGGCCCGCAGGTCATTTCCGCGGATCAAGCCCGTCAGATGCAATCCCGTTGATTTGCGGAGACGACGCTTCCAGCGTCGTCCTCCAATTATGAATTATGAATTAAGAATTATGAATGAAAGACGACGCTGGAAGCGTCGTCCCCGTAGATGTTGGTTTTTGAGGCAACGCTGGAAGCGTCGTCCCCGTAAAGATCTTGATTATTTCTTCCGCCAGCAGAGCAGACCAAAAGCGCCAAGCAGGAGCAACGCCCACGTCGCTGGTTCCGGGATGGCGTTACCGTCGATGCCAAGTCTGACGATATGGTTGTCGATAACCGACAAATCCATATAAACAGGCAGTTCTTCAAGCAGAAGGCTCTTCCAGAAATCAGGAGCGCCCTGCTCTGGGGTAAAGCCGGCGTCGGACGTATTGGTGAACAAATCGAACTCCGCACCCGAAGTGATAGCCCCCAGCGCCAGTTCAATCGTCGCGTTTTCGTCAAAGAGGAACGCGTTGGCGGCAAGCGTATCAAACTGGTTTGAATCGCCCTCCATGAGCAGCGTGACGTTCTCGCCCGCCTTGAAATCGCCTTCGACGATCGCCGGTCCGACGTCATTTCCGGGAGAGAACGTCGTGCCGGGCTTCATCTCGACGTTGCCCGCGACGGTGCCTTCCAGGTCAAATTCGCCTTCGGAAACGAGCATACTGCCGAGCTGGGCCGGATTTTCCGTCGCATCCACGACGAACTTGCCTTCGCCGGTCTTGGTCAAATTATGATCGCCGGAGATCCCGCCGGACTGGGTGAACGTCAGGTCGGGCCCAATGTCGAGCGTCGTATCGACTTCCATGTTCAGGGCGCCGGTGTGGTTCATATCCGAGCCCTCGGTGACATTCGGAGCGTCAAAGACGATGTCACTCATCTTGTCCTTGTCGTTCGGCGACCAGGGCCGGCTCGGGTCCTGGATTCGGGAAACTTCATAATTCAGTTCTGCGGAGGATTTCAGCGCAAAATCATCAACCAGGCTGTGATACCAGGCGCCGGCCGTTGCGGAATATGCTTCAAACTGAATAAAGTTGCCGGCAAAACCTTTAGTCGTCTGAAAGGATTTGATCAACTGTTCGTTCACATACAGACTGACATCAACGGGAGATGTGCCGTCAAAATCAGGAACGTAATAGACGATCCGCACATCGGCCCAGCCGACCAGGCCTTCTTCCTGGTAATTATGCGATACCGTAAACGTGCCCGCGGGTAAATCGCCGCCGCTGATCAGGGCGTTACGTTCGAAAATCTGGATCCCGCCGTTTTGACGGAACAGGATCCCAAGACCGTCGCTGCCATTCACGTTGGAGTATCTGCCCGCTTCCGTCGTGCCAAATATGATCGCGGACCAGTTCGAAGCGTTCGTATCGTCGAATTGCGGGGCGATGCGGAAGGTCATGTCGTACATGCGTCCGCCTTCATCCGCAGCCGTCAGGGCGCCGATGTTGGCGAAGTTGCAGTTCGGTGAAGTGTGGCTTTGATCGTTGCCGCTTTGGGCCACCAGGAAAAGAGACTCCTTGCACTGGCCGCCGCAGTCGTTGGCGTTTCCGACCTGGATCTGATGTGCGCCGTTCGCTTTATAGGTGTATCCCATCGCGCCCAGAATACCGCCGAACCGACCCGGCTTGTCGTTGGCGGAAGGCCCGCCGATATTGTTCCCGGTCGCGTTGCCGTTGACGTCGTAATTGTCGGTGAAGAAGGTCTTCAGGCTGTACGCCTTGAGCTGGACGTTATCCACCAGCAGGGACGTGTCCCCGTCGGTCAGGTTCCGGATGGCAATCGTCTGCGTTTCGGCATTCGGAACGAAAACCGCGCCGTATTCTTTAAATTGGCCTTTTGTAATGGTTTTGGAATTAATATATACGTTTTCTGTGGCTTGATCCGCCCCGATAAAGACCGAAGCGATCGGATTCCCGGTTTCGGTTCTTCCGCCAAGGTCCATCGAAACGCGGTACACCGTGTCCTTATCCGTGGGGTCAAACCCGTAAACGTTCTGATAGATGCGGGCGTCAACATTAGTTCCACTTTGGATCCAGGCGACCTGGGTCCCATCTGGTGGGGTCTGATTATTCAGGAAATGCTGGCAGGGGCAGCCGACCCACGCCAGACCGGCGCGCATGGCCGTATTGGTCAGGTTGGTGAACTGCCAGCCGGAAATGACGCCCGTATTGCTTCCGTCCAAGTAACCGTGACCGTTATCGGCATTATTCTGAAGGGTCCACTTGTCCGCCTCGAAGCTGCCGTTATAGATCGACGGCGTCGCCGGCTTGACCCGCGCGTTGCTGTTTTCCACAAGCATGACAGCGTAATTGTGCCACGACTGGTTTTCAACTGCCCCCTCTACAAGCTGGATCGTTGCCGTGTTGCTTTGTGCGGTAAACGTAAAATCGACTGCATACGCGCCGTTGTAGGCTTCCCCCGCAAAGGGCTGATCTTCACTGACCAACTGGCTGGTCACCTGATTTCCACCATAGAGGAACGTATCGCCGACGCCGTCCGCGTCCAGGTCAATGGAAAAGGTGTGCTTCCGATTCGCGTTGTTCGTATCCCAGGGGCGGGTCAAAACGCGGGCCGTGTAGGTTTTACCCGTCTCCAGATTGCCGAACGTCAACGCCGTCGGAGTATCCGGGATCTGACCGCCAACGTAGATCATTGAGGACAGAAGATTATTCATGTCTGCCGTTGGAGCGCCAGCCCAGGAGTTGCCGCCATGAGACGAAATTCCTGTTTTGCTGCGCGAAGTGTACGACTGCTGGGGCGTGTTGTACCCGTTGAGGACCACGCTCTCACCCTCGGTATGAGAATAAACGGTATAGTAGCTTGAGCCGCTCTGGTTGACAAAAGTCACGCCGTCAATGGGGTTATCGACCGCTTTTCCGCCGTAGTTGATGGCGTATTTGACGCTGCTCGCGTTAGGAACGTTTGAAAAGAGGTCCTGTTCGGTCGTGATCTTGTTGAGCGACATCACAATATCCGCCTGACAGGCAGCGCTCCCCAAAATCAAAGCGCCAAGCAGGAAAGATATACGAATCGCGCTGTTTACAAAGGTGTTCTTCATCTTTTATCCTCAAAATTGTGACATCGAAAACGTATTTTGTTCATCGGAATGGATAAAATCCCATCTGTTTTTAAACATCAAATTATGATATTATTATACACGGGTTTCCAGGTTTTGTAAAAATTTTGACGAAAAAAGACAAAAATTTTTGAGAAACAAGAGAAAATTTCAGAAAAGACAAATTAAAATTACGGGGACGACGCCTTCTGCCTCGTCCCGATTTCATCATTCCTCATCAAAAGATGATGCTGGAAACGTTGCCCCCGTATTAATGATAAAGCGCGGCCTGAAACGACCGCGCTCGGATTTAATTAGTAAGCACTCTTGGGCGGCTTGCGCTTGGGAGCGCTTTCATCCGGTTCCTTCGAGTAGAGCCCCGAAACGTTACCAGTTGATGAACGCCCCTTGGTTCCAATGGTCGGACGAACCTCAAAGTTGGTCGTATCAGACGGCGGACGGTAACCCATCTTGCGAAGCAGGTCTTTCACCTGCTGAACCTTCGTGCCAAACTGATCGGCCGCACGAGCCATGTTTGTGTAGGTGGTCAGCGAAGCCTGAGACGATTTCTCGTCAGGTTTTCTGCCAAGGACAAGCCAGGAAGTTTCGGAGGTAATTTTGCCTTCCATCTTTCCATCAGCCTTTTGCCACGCATCAACAACACCACCATTTTGACGAATCAGGCGGATCACTTCGTCCAGATCGCTTACATTATCGCCGTCAATATCGACGAAACCGGCGATCGCGAAGTGCTCCTCGAAGCCCGGCGCCCAGGTCGGTGTATAGATGACATCTCCGACTTTGATGGGATCCGACTCGTCATTATTATAAATGATGACTTCAGCTTCGCGGTCTTCCGTAACGCTCAGAACCTCAATCGTCCCCTTCATGCCGTATTCCGTCATGTTGTTCGGTTCATAAACGCTGAAAGTGATTCCACGGGTGAGGAAGTCTTTCTTGCCGAGGTTGATGTTCCCCTGTTTCCCGAGGGGATCGACATAAATGAGTTCACCCATTTTGCTTTCTGCCGGCGGGAGTTTGCTTTCACGATGGATCTCTTCAAGTTTTTCGATTTTTTCAGACCGTTCCTGATTCTGTTTCTGCAGCTCTTTCTTCTCGCCTTCCAGTCTGCGGACAGTTCTCTGTTCTTTTTCCTTGGCTTTTTTCTGTTCCTTGAAACGGTCCATGGTTTCGTCGATGGAGCGTTTCTGGTCAGCGATCTGTTTTTCGAGGTTCTGAATTTCCGCCTCGTGCTGTTCCTTCACAGTATCTTCGCCGATTTTTTTACCCTCTTCACGGGCCTTCTCGACCTGATCTTTAAGAGAAGCGATCTCGGTGTTCAGTTCCTCAATTTTGGCGCTAAGGGCGTTCTGGTCCTTGATTTTTTCGTTCAGATAAGCGATGACCGTCTGATAGTTCGGTTTGGCAGCGCCCTCATCAATTCCGGCAGCGCCTTTACCAGCATCAGCTTTTTCACCGTCTTCGCCCTCTTCCTTCTCACCGTCTTCCCCTTCGCCTTTTTCTTCATCATCATCTTTGGGAGCAAGGTCAGGTACTGCCGGAGCGTTTCCGTCACGGGCGACGATTTTCATGTTTTCGTTATACTTTTGCGTGATCGCGCTCAGTTCATCCTCGGTGCCGAGGTAACTCTTCAGAACCTGAATTTCATTACTGAGTTCCTCAATCTTCGCGTCTTTACCCGGCAGAACTTTGACCGCCTGTTCTTTGGCGATCAACAGTTCGTCCGCGTTTTTCTTGAAATAATATGTCGTCCCACCCAGAACGCACGCGATGATCACAAAAAGAATCAGCGCAATCGAAAGAGCCTGGTTTTTTCTCATGAAGGACCCCTTTAGTTAATATTCGGTTTGCTTTTTATGTATATTATGGTTAATCTGATTATACACCATCTACGTATCGTCTGTCAAGGATTCCCCATATAATTTTAAATATTTATTGAGTTTTTTTCTAATTTTATCGATTAAATAATGTAGAATGAAGTAAAATAGAGTATCTTGTTCAAAAAAAGAGGGGTTTGGATGGCTGAAAAAAACCGATGAATCGTGAAACAGTTCTCGTATCCTTTCCGCCGAGCCTTTTATTCTGCTATTGATTATTGTCGAGTATTATGGACCTGACCAATCAAAAAATTTTCGTCATTGACGCTTACGGCCTCGTGTATCAGGTTTTTCACGCTCTCCCGCCAATGTACGGCAAAAGCGGCGAGATCGTAAACGCCGTGTTTGGGTTCACGCGCGATCTGTTTATGATCCTGGAACATCAAAAACCGGACTTCCTGTTCTGCGCGTTCGACCTGCACGCGCCGACATTCCGCTCGAAACTCTACTCCGACTACAAAGCGACGCGGGAAAAAATGCCGGAGGAACTGATCGAGCAGATCCCTCGTATCAGGGAATTACTCGACGCGCTGAAAATCCCTGTTCTGGCACTTGAAGGGTTCGAAGCAGACGATATTCTGGCGACGATGGCCGAACGTGTGCCGCAGCTCGGCGGGAAGTGTGTGCTTGTGACGAGTGACAAAGACTCGCGCCAGCTCATTTCCGACTCGGTCTCGATTTTCAGCATCCGGCGAAACAAGTACCTCGACCGTGAATTTCTTCTGCAGGACTGGGGGATCACGCCGGAACAGGTCGTTGATTACCAGGCGCTCGTGGGGGACTCGTCCGATAACGTGCCGGGAATTGCGCTGATCGGGCCGAAAGCCGCCAAGGATCTGCTCGTACGGTTCGGGAGTCTTGAAGAAATTCTGAAACCTGAAAATCTGGAGGAGTATTTCGGCCCGAAACCCTCAAAAAAGAAGGAAAACCTTCTGAACGGCCTCGAGACTGCGCGCCTGTGCCAGACGCTCGTCCGGCTGGACCGTCACGTGCCGATCGACGTCGATTGGGAAGCAGGTGACGTGCGGAATTTCGATTTTGGAGCCGCTTTGCCGATTTTCCGCCAGTACGCCTTTAAGTCGATGATCCAGAAAGCCGAGCAATTCGCGGCAAAGACGCAGAATCCTCTGATGATCGATTTTGACAACCCGGAGCCGGACACAGGTCCAAAATCTGTGAAAGTGACGGGAAACGCTATGGATTTCGCGACAAAAACCGTCGAGCTGCCGGAATTTGATGGCACGTACACGCCGGCTGCGAACCTGAAGGACGAAAAAACACTGATCCTTCCGCCGGAGCTTTTCACGGACGAACAGTTCAAACCGCTGATCCACGGGGAATCGCAGACGGACCTTTTCAGCCTCTTCGAGGCCAAAACAAATGGCGAGCTGGAGGCGTTTCTGAACGAAAACCGGGATAAACTCGCAGACCCTGCGATGGTTAAAATCGGTTTGAACCTGAAAAAAGCGCGGAACCTGCTTCGTCTTGCGGGATTTGAAATGCGTGGGCCTCAATTTGACGTGCTTGTGGCGCGGTACATTCTGGAACCGGAAAAGGCCGAAGATGACCGGAAAAACCCGCCGGAAGTGACGCTGAAACTTTACCATTCGCTCGTTGAGAAACTTCACGCCGCGGGTCTGGAAACGGTCTGCTACCGGCTGGAATTTCCTCTGATGGAGGTCCTGGCGGAAATGGAGTACTGGGGGATCTTCGTGCGCCGTGAGCGGCTGGCCGAAATCTCAGCGCGTTTTGCGGCACGCATCGACGAGCTGACGCAGGAATTGTACGCGCTGGCCGGGGAGACCGTGAATCTGAACTCGCCGGTCCAGTTGAGGAAAGTCCTTTTTGAAACGCTCGAACTCCCTGTTCTGCATAAAACGAAAACCGGGCCGAGTACCGACGCGCAGACGCTCGAAGAACTGGCCCTTCAGCACGAATTTCCCGCGAAGCTCATCGAGTACCGGCAGCTGGTGAAACTGCAGAACACTTACGTCGAGTCGCTTCCCAAGCTGATTTCGGAGCGTGACGGGCGAATCCACACGACGTTCAATCAGACTGTGACCGCGACCGGCCGGCTGAGTTCCAGCGACCCGAATCTTCAGAATATTCCGGTCCGCAGCGAGGAGGGAAAGCTCATCCGCAGCGCGTTCGTACCGGAAAATCCGGTCTGGTCGTTCGTTTCGGCCGACTACAGTCAGATCGAGCTGCGCGTTCTGGCGCACTTCTGCGGCGACGAAAACCTCTGCGAGGCGTTCCGGCACGACCAGGACATTCACGCGCGTGTGGCGAGTCAGATCCACGGAATTCCGCTTGAGGAAGTCACGAAAGACCAGCGCCGGGCCGCGAAGACGGTGAATTTCGGCGTGATTTACGGCCAGAGCGCGTTTGGCCTCGCCGCCCAGCTCAAGATCCCGCAGGATGACGCCCGGGCGTTCATTCAGGCGTACTTCATGCAGTTCCCGGCCATTCAGTCCTTCCTCGATTCCGTGCTGGATTTCGCGAGGACAAACGGTTACGTCCAGACGCTCTTTGGCCGGCGGCGTGCCATTGAAGGCGTGCGCGAGGTTCGAAAGGGCCAGCTGACGCTTGCCGAACGAATGGCCGTGAATACGGTGATCCAGGGAACCGCCGCGGACCTGATGAAACTCGCGATGCTCCGCGTCTATGCCCGGGTGAAGCGAGAAAAACTCCAGTCACGCCTCCTGCTCCAGATCCACGACGAACTGATGCTGGAGTGCCCGCCCGAGGAGATCGAAACGGTCAAGCGGCTTCTGGAGGAGGAAATGACCTCGGCCTGGTCGCTTTCCGTGCCGCTCAAGGTCGATGTGGAAGTGGGAAAGGAGTGGTAAAATGGAGGCTCAAAACCGGTTTGAATTCGGCCGTCTGCCCTTTTCCGCGATCGAGGAGTACATGCTGCTTGACCATTCCCCCGCGTACCCCATGGATTCGGTGCGGCTGCTGCATTTTTCGGGACGGCTGGATCACGAGGCGGTGGAAAAAGCGCTGAAAGGGGTCTGGGAGCGTCAGCCGCTTCTGCGAAGCCACGCGGTCCGAAGGGGGCGAAATCTGGAGTGGGTCCCCAGTGAAAAACTCCCGGAAATCTTATGGGAAAACGCCGACGTCACACCCGACGCACTCAACGCCAGTGGCTTCCCTTCCATGCGCTCCATCGATCTTTTTCAGGAAACCGGCTGCCGCGTGTACGTCATTGAGTCGGAGCGGAAAAACTGGACGAAGATCCTTTTCCAGTTTCACCACAGCGTTTCAGATGGGCTCGGCGAGATGCAGATCCTCGGCGACTTCGTGACCCTTTACTCTATCGCCGCCGGATTGATTCCGCCGGATACGCAGCTCAGACCGCTTGATTTCTCGAAACTCCCACAAACCCGCCGGGTGGGGTGGTCTTTGGCGGGCTATTTGCGCAACTATTTTCATACGGCACGGACGACGCGGGCGTTGATCTTTGGACGTTGCAATCCCCTGATCCCGCATACGCCGAAACCGAGGACGGAGCCGACCGGGGTTTACCCGTTCCTTCAGTCGCTGCAACTGACGCAGGACGAAACGCGGAAGTACGTCCAAAAGGCCAAAAAACTGGGCGTCACGGTAAACGACCTGCTTTTGCGTGATTTTTTCCGGACGATGGACCAGTGGCGGGCGCAGGAAAAAAAGGATTTTCCCAAAGGTGCCACGCGTGTTATGGTTCCCATGAGCGTCCGTGGACCGGAGCACGACGATCTTCCCTCGGTGAACGTCGTCTCATCGGTTTTTCTGGACCGGAAAAAGCGTGAAATGGCCGGGGATCCGCAGAGGCTGCTGGAGGGGATCCACCGCGAAATGGAGTGGGTCAAGTGCCACGATCAGAAGTACGTCTTCGTGCTCATTCTGAATATCGGCCGCAAACTGGGGAATATTCTTTCCCTTTCGCTCAAAAGCCGCCGCTGCCGGTCCACCGGGGTCCTTTCCAATCTGGGGCGAGTGATGGAACTGGCGCCCGTCCCGCGAAATGAGGACGGCACGATCCAGCTTGGTTCCAGCCGTCTGGAGTTTATCGACGCAGCACCGCCGATCCGATCCCAAACGATGATTTCTTTCTCGGCGCTGACGTACGCTCACGCCCTGCGCCTGTGCCTGAGATACGACCACAATTTTCTCACTCCGGACGATGCGGAGAGTTTTTTGGCCGTCTTTTGCAGAAACCTGAATGAAGATGCGTGACAGGAAAGGTCGTTCTCTTGAGGAACAAGCAAAATTTATGAAAAAAAACTCTTGAAAAGGCTTGACTTTTTGAATTAATAGGTTAAAATAAGTTTACTTTTCAAAAGAAGAATTCCAAATTTAACCAAATAATCAGATTAAGGAGAAAACCATGAGCAGTATGGAACAGTACGAAGCAGCTGAAGTTTGGTCAGCTGAGGAGCGCGGGAAGTTCATCACACGCACGTACCTGCATCTGGCTGGAGCGGTCGGCGCCTTCGTCGCTCTGGAAGCGTTGCTTCTGAACATTCCGGGAATCGAAAACCTTGTTGCGATGATGCTCAGCGGCAAGTATTCCTGGCTCATTGTGCTTGGCGCTTTTATGTTTGTGAGCTGGATCGCCGATAAATGGGCGTTCAGCTCGACCAGTCTCGTAACGCAGTACTTGGGGCTTGGTCTTTACGTTGCTGCGGAAGCGGTCATTTTCGTTCCGATTTTGTTCATCGCGAAAAACTACCACCCGGGCGTCATTCCGCAGGCCGCCACCGCAACGGTCGCACTTTTCTGCTTCCTGACGGTCGCCGTCATGGTAACGCGCTTTGACTTTTCTTTCCTGCGGACCGGTCTGATTTTCGCCGGGCTGGCCGCATTGGGATTCATTGTCGCGTCGATTATTTTTGGATTCGCGCTCGGACCGATTTTCACGTACCTGATGATCGCGTTCGCCTGCCTGTACATTCTGTACGACACGTCAAACGTTTTGCTTTACTGCCGTACGGATCAGTACGTTGGTGCCGCCCTCGCGCTCTTCGCCTCGGTCGCGCTGCTCTTCTGGTACATTCTCCAGCTTTACCTGAATCGTGATTCGTGATTAATTGGGGTTTCCCAGAAACGTTTTGAACCTTCCTGAATCATCTGCTTTAATTCAAAACAGAATCTTCAGGAAGGTTCTTTTTTTTGATCGGACGGAAAATCTGCAGAGGGCTTAAATGTGCTTCCGCCAGTCCACGAGATGAAAATCGACCTTCATCTGACCGTTAAAGGAGTTCAAAATCGGCCGGAACGCCACGTCGATCGGCGTTTTGGTCTGGTACAGTTGAAGGAGCTCGTCGAGGTGCTCACCCATATTGAACGCGACGAGTCGAAAAGTCCGGTGGAACTGTTCGACGTGAAGGATCAGATGCACTGGTCTTTGCGGATCCCCATCGTAACGCTGTTTCCCAAGGGCCCCCGGCTCGCGGCAAAGTTTCACGTCCGTCGTGCAGAAAACCGGCGCGGGATTATCCGTCCCAAACGGCGCCAGACGATTAATGGCTTGTACGGCCGAAAGCGTGAAAATCGAAAGTATCTCCTCCGAATCGATCCAAAGCTCCGGAATCTTCGCGTCTTTTGGGAGAAGCCGCTCCACCACTTCACAAAACGCTTCGCGGAAAGTTTCCACGTTCGAGGCCGCGATTCTCAGCCCCGCCGCACCCGCATGACCGCCGAAACGTTCCAGATGTTCGGAGCAGAGAGACAGTGCGTCGTGAAGGTTAAACTCCGGGACGTTTGGAATTCCACGCGCTGACCCCGTTCCGCTTTGTGCGCCGGTTTTGCTCAGCGCAATGAGGACCGTCGGCACGTTGTAGCGTTCAGCAAGTTTACCCGCAACGATCCCAATGACCCCCGGGTGCCAATTATGACTCGCCAGCACGATCGCCGGCGGCGCCTCGGTTTGCCCGGGGTAAAGCTCTTTGAGCTGTTTCGTGGCTTCACGCTGCATGGTCGTTTCGAGATTACGGCGCTTTTCATTCAGTTCATCGAGATAAACCGCCGTTTCCCGCGCAGATTCCGGGTCATCGGTAGTCAAAAGGTCCACCCCGAGCCACGCCTGCTCGAGCCGGCCGGCGGCATTCAGACGCGGAGCCAGACCGAAACCAACGTCTTCCGCCTCAAAAAAATTTTTGTCGTATAGTTTGCTGACTTTCAGAAGCGCTTCCAGCCCAACCGAGGGCTTCGTCCGCAGTTGTTTCAGACCCGAAACGACGATCACACGGTTTTCATCCGTCAGCGAAACCACGTCGGCAATCGTCCCGATCGCGGCTAGCGAGATCGCCTCCAAAATGAACGCTTGACGCCGGTCCCCCACGCGCGGACTGTTCGCAAATCGCTGCGCCAATGCCCACGCCAGCTTGAACGCCACGCCCGCGCCGCTCAAGTACGCGAACGGGTACTGCGTGTCTGTTCGGGGATAACGGATCAATATCTTTGGCCGCCCAACCACGTGTACGGTCGGTTCCGGTGCGTTCACTTCCGGTTCAGCGTAAAGGCGCAGAAATTCATCGTCCGGAAACGCCTCGAATTTCCCGCAAGTCTGAAATTCCGGGTGAGAAAAAAGGTCCGGGTGCACAATGGCGTCCGCGTCCGGAAGGTGTTCACCCGGTTGATGATGGTCCGTGACAATGATCGTCATGCCGAGTTCTTTGGCCAACGCGACCTCTTCCACCGCAGTGATACCGCAGTCCACGGTCACGATGACTTCGACCTTCCGTTCCTTCAAATCCCGAATGGATTCGATGTTCAGGCCGTAACCGTCCCGCAGCCGGTTAGGAATGAAGTAGATAGGTCGGTTGGCGTCATCTCCACGAAAATCCATGCGCAGACATTTAAATAGAATGGACGTTGCGGTCATTCCATCGACGTCATAATCCCCGTACACGGCAATTTTCTTTCCCTCCCGGGCCGCTTGAAACAGGATCCAGGCAGCGCGAGCACAGCCATGCAGGAGATTCGGCTCGTGAAGATGGATCAGGCGCGGGTCAAGATGACGTGCGACCTCATTCGGGTGCGAAACACCGCGGGAAATCAGCAGCTTCGCTAGAACTGGCGGAATTTGAGCAAAACGCACTACATCTGTAATGCTGGCAACGTCACGTTCACCGAGCCGAATGCGCCAACGTTTTGCCAAATGCTTCGCCATATTCTGAAAAGAGGAAAAAGGTGTACAAGAAAAACGGGAAACGAAATTCGTAAAAACCTCGTTTCCCTAAAGAGCAAAGAAAATTATTTTTTCTTTTCCTTGTGAAGGGTGTGTTTGCGTTCGCACGCGCAGAATTTTTTGATGTTGAGTTTTTCACTTCCCGGCTTCCGGCGCAGAACGTAGTTATAGGCGCCACACTCAGAGCACACGAGGAAAATCGGTTCTGCTTTCTTTTTGTTTTTGGCCATTTTTAAGTCTCCAGAGATTACTCGAAGGTTTCCCTCCGATAGTTTCAAAAATAATATTAACGTGTTACATTTTACACAAAGCTGAATTTTTGTAAAGCCCCCCCGCCCCGGAAATTTTAAAAATTTAAGAAGATTGAAAGAGATTTTGTTTCACGATGGGAAAAGTTTGGCAGACAGCCTTCTCACATCTACTTTCAGAATTTTGAAAATTTTTAAGATTTTTTGTCAGTACCCCCTTGAAAGAATTTCGGAATGTGGTATATTATGCGTTCACTTGAGTGAGGA
>JAUMVK010000067.1:0-15594 GCA_030530205.1 Thermoguttaceae bacterium
GTGGGGGCTTTATGCTTGCACTTAGGTGGGGGCTTTATGCTTGCACCTGACCCATTATTCATTTATTATAAAGGTTGATCAACAATGGCAGTACTTATTGATAAACTCCTCCAAACGGTTGTGAAACAGGGTGTTTCCGACCTTCACATTACCACGGGGCAGCCGCCGGTCGTGCGTCTTCACGGGCGTCTTGTGCGTCTTGAAACGAATGAACTCATGCCGGACGATACCGTGGCCTTGATGAAAAGTATTACGCCGTCCCGTTGCCAGCAGGAACTGCAGGAAATGGGAAGCACGGACTTTGGTTTCTCGTTTGGGGACCAGGCCCGATTCCGTGTTTCGGTTTTCCGTCAGCGCGGCAACGTCGCGATGGTTTTGCGTCAGATCCCGAACAAAATGCTCTCGATGGACGAGCTCCACACGCCGCCGGTCTGCCGCGAACTGATCCAGCGTCCGCGTGGTCTTCTGCTCGTTACGGGCCCGACCGGTTCCGGAAAAACCACGACTCTGGCCGCGATGATCAAGTGGCTGAACGAGAACGTGGACCACCACATCATCACGATCGAGGACCCGATCGAGTTCTACCACCCGAATATCAAGTGCACGGTCAACCAGCGTGAAATCGGGGTGGACGTTCCAACGTTCGCCGAGGCCATCCGCCGAGCTTTGCGTCAGGACCCTGACGTCATCCTCGTGGGAGAAATGCGAGACCTTGAAACTATCGAAACGGCCATCACCGCGGCAGAAACAGGGCACGTCGTGTTTGGTACGCTGCACACCAGTTCCGCTGCCGGTACGATCAACCGTATCATCGACGTTTTCCCGAATACGCAGCAGGACCAGATCCGTACCCAGCTTGCGACGTCCATCCTGGGCGTGCTCTGCCAGACGCTTCTTCCGCGAATTGGCGGTGGTCGAGTGGCCGCGTATGAAATGCTCGTGGTCGATTCCGCAACGGCCAACCTGATTCGTGAAAACAAGATTTTCCGTATTACGTCCGTGATTCAGACCGGCGCCAAGCGCGGAATGCAGCTTCTGGACGACCACCTTTTCAAACTCTGGCGGGATGGCCAGGTGACACTTGAAGACGCGATGGGGAAAGCGAACAGTCAGGACGACCTGATGAAACGTGTCGTGGAATACAAGTCCGGAAAGATGGTGGAAACGGAGTAAAATAAGGAACGAATAATGAATAACGAATAACGAATAATGAGGAATTGGTTGCACTCATTCGGAAAAGAACATTACGCGATGCGTCATTATTCGTTATTTATTATTCATTGAATATCGCTTGATTTAACCGCAGAGACGGCTTCAACATAAGGAAAGATTTAATGGCATTACGTCGATTAGGGCAGGTACTCGTCGATTTAAAGTTCATAACGCCTGAGCAGCTGGAAGCGCTTCGGGAAGCGAAACAGCGTCGGCCTGAGGACCTTTTGGGGCAAATCGCCATAGAAATGGGGCTGATCAATGACGATCAGCTCGCCCAGGCTTTGGGGAAGCAGCTGGGTATGGAAACCGTGGTACTCGCCACTTATCCTTTTGACGCCAATGTTCTGTCGATTATGACCGAGGACATGGCCCATAACTATAAGGTAATCCCGCTCAAACTCGACAAAAACACAAACGAACTGACCATCGCG
This sequence comes from Thermoguttaceae bacterium, assembly GCA_030530205.1. Lineage (GTDB taxonomy): Bacteria > Planctomycetota > Planctomycetia > Pirellulales > Thermoguttaceae > RGIG3701. Next base: position 1,647 of record JAUMVK010000067.1, read on the forward strand.
ATGAGCCAGCCGCAGAACCTTTACGTCTGCGACGAGTTGAGAAACTTCCTCGGCTACACGATCATCCCGATGGTTGCGACCGATGCTGAGATCAATAAATACCTCGAAAAGTATTACACGGAAGGCTCCGAATCTGTCGAGAAGATCCTTGAGGAACTGGAGTCCGACGAAAATCTCAATGATTTGGCGAATCAGGCGGATGTGGACTCAAACGCGATCGATCTGACGGGTCTGGAAGCCATGGCAGATGCCGCGCCGGTACGAAAACTGCTCAATATGGTCATCCTGATGGCCATTCGTGACCGTGCGTCGGACATTCACCTCGAACCATTTGAAACCGAGTTCAAAATCCGGATCCGCGCCGATGGTCAACTTTACGAACTGGTTCCGCCTCCACGTCACCTGGCGTTCGCGATCACGACCCGAATCAAAGTTATGGCTAACCTGGACATTGCCGAGCGACGTCTCCCGCAGGACGGTCGTATTGAGCTTTCGGTCGGTGGTCACCCGGTGGACCTTCGTGTTTCGGTCCTGCCGACACTGTTCGGGGAAAGCGTCGTCATGCGAGTGCTTGACCGTTCGGTGGTTATGCTCGATCTCGATAAAATCGGGATGGACCAGGAAATTCTCGGGAACTTCCGCTCGGTTATGCGCCGTCCAAATGGGATCGTGCTTGTAACGGGCCCGACCGGGTCAGGGAAAACGACCACGTTGTACGCCGCGCTTTCCGAAATGAACACGATCGAGGAAAAGCTTATCACCACCGAAGACCCGGTAGAGTACGACATTGATGGGATCGTGCAGATCCCGATCGACTCGAGCATTGGAAACACGTTCGCCCAGTGCCTTCGTTCCATTCTGCGACAGGACCCCGACCGTATTCTGGTGGGCGAGATTCGAGACCTCGAAACGGCCGAAATCGCCATTCAGGCGGCTCTGACGGGGCACATGGTGTTTAGCACGCTGCACACGAACGATGCGCCGAGTACGATCACCCGTTTGCGCGATATGGGTATCCCGCCCTTCCTGATCACGGCCACACTTGAGGCGGTTCTGGCTCAGCGACTCGTGCGCCGGATCTGTACGGAGTGCAAAGAGGAGACGATGCCGAACACTGGGCTTCTGGCCGATATGGATATGACACCGGACGATGTGCTTGGGAAGAAATTCTACCGCGGCCGAGGCTGTCCTGTGTGTAACAATACGGGTCTGAAAGGCCGTACCGGTCTTCACGAGCTGCTCCTGCTGAACGACCGTCTGCGTGACCTGATCAACCAGGGGTGCTCGACGGAAAAACTCCGTGACGCGGCCCTTCAGGGGGGCCTGACACCGCTGCGTGTTTCGGGTATGCGCAAGGTTTTCGCCGGTGAAACGACGCTGGAAGAAGTCGTACGCGAAACGGTCGCTGAGTAAACGAATAATGAAAAACGAATAACGAATAATGACGCTTCGCGTAATGTTCGTTTCAGAAAGAGGGCGACCCTGGAATTCCTCATTATTCGTTATACTTTATTCATTTTTTTGAGCTTGACTAAAAAACAATAAAGTGATTTTCATAACACAAGGAACGTAAAATGCCAACCTATCAATTCGAAGCGATGGATTCGTCCGGCAAGGAAATCAAGGACGTCATCGACGCGCTGAATGAGGAAGAAGCACAGGCGACTATCAAGCAAATGGGTTACTTTGTGACCAAGCTGGCCGTCAAACGTGACCGTAAAGCGAAAGCGGCCTCGGGAGGTTCACGCAAAGGAAAGACATTTGCTTTGGGGAAAGTCAATTCCAAAACCCTCACCACGTTCACCCGTCAGCTTTCCATTCTGCAGGATGCCGGTCTGCCGATTCTGCGCAGTTTGAAAATTCTGCAGGAACAAGCCAAACCGGGGGCGATGAAGAACTGCCTGATCGACGTCTGTGATGAGATTGAAGGCGGTCTTACCCTTTCCGAAGCAATGGCCAAATCTCCCAAGGCGTTCAACCGGCTGTACGTGAACATGATCAAGGCCGGTGAAGCGGGTGGTGCATTGGAAGTCATTCTTCAGCGTCTTGCCGACTTCCAGGAACGAAGCGAGGGGCTGAAACGGAAAATCAAGGGTGCGCTCACGTATCCTATCGCCGTTATTGGTTTCGCAATCCTGATTTTGATCTTCATCATGATCATGATCGTGCCGGCCTTCCAAAAAATCTTCGCCGACTTCGATACGGATTTGCCGGCAATGACGAAACTCCTCATCGCGATGGCGGACGGCATCAAAGTCTATTGGTGGGCGATCCCTGCCGTTCCGTTTGGACTCGTAATGTTCGTGAAAACCGTTTGCAAATTCAAACCGGGCAAAACCGGCTGGGACCTTTTCACGCTTAAGATGCCCATTTTCGGCCAGCTTGTTGAAAAGAACATTGTTGCCCGTACGATGCGGACGCTCGGTACACTGGTTTCCTCAGGTGTTCCGATCATCGAGGCGTTCACGATCACGCGTGAAACGGCCGGTAATGCGGTCTTCGAGAATATGTTCGACAAAGTCCTCGCCGCCATCAAGGAAGGTGAATCGATCGCCATCCCGATGCGTCAGAACTGTACACCGCCGTTCCATCCTATGGCGGTATTCTGGTGGGCGTTCTTCATTGGCGGCCCGGTCGGGATACTCTGGTACATGGTCAAGATGAAACAGCGTGTTCTCGACGACATGGTGATCAATATGATCGACGTAGGTGAGGAAACTGGTGAACTGGATAAAATGCTCTACAAAGTAGCAGACGTGTTCGACGAAGAAGTTGCCGTTCTGACCGACAGTTTGATGAGCTTGATGGAACCGTTGATCATTATCATGCTCGGTAGTATGGTCGGTTTCATCGTTATCGCGCTGTTCCTGCCGCTGATCGCTCTTATTCAGAACCTGTCGAGCTGAAAAAAAATGAACCAAAGTTTGGTTCTGACGTATTAATTAATTGACCGCAGGAGTCTCCCCCAAGGTGGGACTCCCTCAAAATAGTGGGGACGACGCTTCCAGCGTCGTTAAGAAAGAAAAAAACTGACGACGCTGGGAGCGTCGTCCCCGAAAAAAAGGATATAAACATGAAACGTTCATACAACAGACGCGCGGCCTTCACGCTTGTGGAGCTTCTGACGGTCGTCATTATCATTGGTTTCCTCGCGGGCATGGTCGCGGGCACGGCCCCGGCAGTCATGCGTTCGGTCAAGAGCTCCGCCATTCGTTCGGAGATCCAGCAGCTTTCGATGGCACTGGAAGCGTACAAGGCGGAGTTTGGGGAATATCCGCCAGACGGGACGGACTCGTCAGCGGTTACGAAACATATTCGTCGCTGTTACCCGGACGCAACATCCACCTCGATTCAAACGGTAACCCCTGAAACGGCTCTTTATATTTTCCTTGGTCCTCATTGCGCCAATCCCAAAACACCTTTTGATACCTCTTCTACAAATAGAACCAAAGGATTTTTTGAATTTGACAAGGCACGCCTGGGGAGCAACAAATTCGTTCCGTCCGGCTGTAATGAACCTTACCGTTATTTAAAGGCCCGCGGTGCAACAGGGAATAAATCCTATCCGACGAACTACGTGGCCTACAAAGATGTGAATGGCAACTGGTACAATCCGGAAACTTACCAAATCGTTTCTGCCGGTCTTGATGATGACTGGGGCCCGACTGGACAAGTTACCGTTCAGCAAAGCACTTTTAACAATGCTAACACCAAAGGTGGGCTTGACAACGTAGTCAACTTCGGCAAGAAAACCATCAAAGACCTGATTGACTGATTCGATTTAAAACCAAATAAAGGAAATGGCATGAACACCTCACGCTCTGCCTTTACATTAATGGAAATGCTGGTAGTCATCGCACTTCTGGTCACGCTCATGGGGATGGGCGCGGCCGGTATGCGTGTGGCGGACAATATGTCCAAAGAGACCCGCACCCGTTCCACCATTCAAAAACTCAATCAGTTTGTGATGGAAAAGTACGCTTCATACCAGTACCGCCGTGTCCCGGGGAACAATGCCCAAACGAGACTTCAAAATCTTTACAACCTGATGCGTTACGAAATGCCGGATCATTGGAGCGAGGTGAATAACTCCTATTCGCCGTACAGGATCAGACTTGCGAATGGCAGATCCCATGTTACCGGTTTGGCCTCCGCTGAGTTGCTTTATCAGATCGTGATGGGGATGCCGGAAGCGGAATCTGCTTTCAACAGCCTGGAAATTGCTGATACAGATGGTAATGGGCTGAATGAGTTCGTTGACGGGTGGGGGAATCCGATTTACTTTATCCGCTGGCCCGCGGGACATTACAACGAACACGGCTGTGTTATTTCCAAAATCCAGCTTTCCAACGATACGAGTATTGCGCCTTGTCCTTTTGAATCAGCATTCCGAAGAAACAATTCAGGGATCAGTAATTACGCGGTCTTCCCGTTGATTATATCCGCAGGTCAGGACCGGGAAACTGGCATTAATCAGGACGCGAGCGGTTCAACTCCCTGCAGTAATACATCTGTTGGCAGTGCTACGGATGCTTCCGCCTATTACGACAACATTACGAACCATAACCTTTGATCCGCGAAACGATGAATAACATTATGTTTAATAACCGAAAAATCCCATCCGGTCACCATCGGGGAATGACGTTGGTCGAACTCCTGGTCGTTTCGGCGATTATGGTCATATTAATGTCCGTTTCGATTCCGGTCCTCACGCCGCTTGCTGAAAACCGTATGGCTCGTGAGTCTGCACGTGGAGTTCAGTCGGCATGTGAGTCCGCTCGTACCCGAGCAATTCGGCTAGGACGCTGTTGTGCCGTAACGTTAACTCCTTTCCATCAGAATTACCCCTACGGCTGTATTACCATCGAGCAAATGACGGCTCCCCCGAGCTACGAATCAGCCACTCTACCTACCCTTCAAAAAGGCGATACATACCAGATCAATGGGACGGGAGCTTACTTACAGGCTGCGAATTCGACAGTCGCCGGTTTTGGTTTAAGCCGGGAAGTCATCAGCAATCCTGATTTCTACCTGGTTCACAAATTTCCGGTTTCTGAAAGCTCGAACGCCTTCGCCAAAGCCTTGGGGATCGAGGCCAGTTACTCACTTCCGAAGGGTTATATCGTCGATTTATACTATAGTTCCAGTGCAAATACACCTCTGAGGAATTATTCTTTTAGCAAGAAAAAACCCCCAATTATTCTTTTCAGACCAGACGGCACTGCTTCATTGTATATCAATGGATCGGAGATCCTTTCTGAAGATTCCACTGCCAAAAATGGCAAAATCATCCTTTTGGTGGGGGAATGGGGGCGTATGATGGATGGAAACACCACCTTGGCCGAGGACGGTAAAGACAATACACAGGTTTACAACACTTACTGGGTCGTAATCAGCACCAAGACCGGAGAAGTCCATTGTGTCCGCAATTTGGGGAACGATACGAATTTCAGCGACACGACCAAGGTCACGGGAGGGAAATAATGCAACATTTTATCAATCACAAACGCGCAGGCTTCACGCTTCTGGAAGTCCTCATCGCCACCTCCGTGATCATGGTCGGTATTTTCGGCATTGCCAGTGCCATCGCGTTGTGCGAACAGCTTTTTAAAACGTCATTCCGTGCGGATATGGCGGCGAACTGTGGCCGTGCAGCGCTGGAAACCATGCTGGCCGAGGATTTTCTGGATGAGTTTGATATTCCAGGGGGTAATGCGACACCGGCTTTGAAAACCTGTAACTGGACTATCGGTTCATCAACTTTGACACTTTCCAATGAGCAAAAGAATGCAGCTGATTTCCAGTGTGAAGATCATCTGCGTCAAAACAATGCCGGGATCGATTTGGAACAAAATCCGCCCAATTACGATACAACACTGAAAAGCGACTATGCGTGGGTGGGAACCATCCAGAAAATCAACAGCGAGTATTGCGAAGTGACCGCTGCGGTCGCTTACAAACCTGATCGTTCAGGAACTCAATGCAGCTGCCTTACTTTTAACGCTACTTCCATTTCGGACAGCATGGGAGTTGTTCGTGCACAGATTACCGGTAATAGTGACGATTTGGAACGTTTGGCCGTTGGACAGCATGTTTTTTTGTGGACGAACTCAGGTGGCCACTGGTATCGGATCGGCAGCTTTTATAATGGTCAGCTGGAACTCTATGGTCCGCAATGGACTTTTAATGTAACCAGCGGAAACATCTACACTCCCGGCGGAGTCGTTGGCACATACACCCAGATCGTCCCGATCCAGAATCGATAAAGCCAGTTCGGAGACGACGCTTCCCGCGTCGTTACTCGGTTAATTTCATAATACTTGACGACGCTGGAAGCGTCGTCCCCGTAAGATTGATTCTTAAAACCATACAGGGGATTTTGATATGCTTCACACATCGGTTTCAACTCGTCGTTCGGGCATGGTCCTGCTCATCGTGATGGTGCTCCTCTCGATGGTGGGGCTTTCCGCTGTTACGTTCCTTTTGACCACGGGCCAGCTTAAAGATGCCGCGAACCAGAACCGCCGTATGGGGGAAATCACGGTGGATCCGGAAGCGATGCTTCAGGACGGGATCATGACGATCATTCGCGGAACGAACAATTCCGATTCGGCGGTTTATCAGAACAGTCTGCTTGAGGATATGTATGGAACCAGCGATGAGTATGCCAAACCCTCCGCAGAATTCAATGGGACTTTTGGTACTTCCAACGGTATGGTCACCATTTCCGGCGGCCAACAGGATTACGCCGGCTGCGTCATCACGTGTGTCGATGAAACCTCCCCAGCTTACCGCAGAAGCACAGTCGTTCTGAAATACCAGGATGGCCAAATGTACTGCCTCCCGTTCCCGGACGGCGCGACGTTCAACGGAAGCGCTACGTTCATTGTGAACAAGCTGCCCTATCAGCAGCCAAATCACGATTACGACAAAGTAGATGGAAACAACTATTACCTGGCGGGAAGGGATGTGGATGGGAAAGTTTCGACTCGCTCTTTCAGTAACGCAACCAGCCCGGTTTCCGGCGAGGTGGACGCGGATAATGACGGCTACGCGGATTCCAAATGGCTGGATCTCGGTATGCCTGTTTTCACCTACAAAGACGGCACGCGCTTCAAGCCGCTGTTTGGCGTGGTTATTGAGGACATGGATGGCAAGCTCAACGTGAACGCCGCAGGGAACTGGCCCTCTGACAGCGGTACTTCCACCAACAAATACGGCATGGGCCACGGCCCCGCTGAAATCGCATGGGAAAGGACCCTTTCAGAGTTTTCCGACGGTAAATCCCTCGCCAAATCCCTGTTCAACGCCCGACTTTCCGCTCAGGCCGATTCCACAAATTCAGCTGGTTCAGAAAAACCTGACCATATTGTGACTTCCGATGTTCGTGGGCCTTGGTACGAAGAATTTTCTGCCAGCGCGAACCTGAACGACAGCACCTCTACCAATGTCCAACGTATTCCTCACGACGTTCTTGGCAAGTGGGATATTTCCGTTACAAATGGCAACCTTTCGTTCAGTCCGAAATCCATGGGAACCGTTTCTTCCATCGGAGGCAGTACAGGAAACACTTACGACCGTGACCTTGGTCTTCTCCATCCTGCGGGGATTTACAGCGGAAATGGTTCTGGTGTAAGTAACAGTACGGATATGCCTTTTTCGCCGATGGAACTGGAAGCGATCATTCGCCCCTATGACTTTGACACGCCGTTCCTGCCTCAACGCCTGAAGAATATTTTGTCTAATGGCGGTTCTGTTTCGTCAAACACCCTATATAAACTGGCGCATTTGATCACAACGGAAAGTTGGGACCTGCCGATTTCCAAAAAGCTTTCCAACACGACAAACCTGAATTCCTGCGTTCCTGAAGTGGCGGCCGGTTGGCAAATCGACCTTTTGCGCGCTGCGGCGTTTACCCTGAAAGATGACGATTGGCAGGGGACTTGTTATCCCAAGCGTCAGCAGTTCATGCAGTCCATTTACGAGATTATGCGTGATCAGAATCTGGACCCCGGGGGAAGCGGCGATACGGTGGAAAAGCGCCGGGCGCAGTGGGCTGCGAACGTTGTCGATTTCATTGATGTTGATAACGCGATGACCCCATTCAAACCGATGGGCGCGGATTTCACCGTTTTCGGCTGCGAACAGCCGGAGCTCCTCATCACGGAGACCCTCGCGATCCATTCCCGAAACACCGAGCCGAATGCAGAAATCACTGACGATCAGCACGTTGGCGGCTATGGTTTTGACGAAAGTGGAAATCCTGTCAAGGGCCCGCAAAGCCAGACCGATACGAATATTTACGAGAATTACAAAATACCATTCACAAAAAACAAGTATCCCGTTTTGGATGCGGATGGCCACGTGCAAACCGACCAGGACGGCCATCAAATTCTCGTGACTGATCAAACGGAAGCTACGATCAAAAACAAACTTTCCCAACTGCAAAGTAAACAGGTCGATCCTGATGGGATCATCGACTGGGACCAGTATTTGCGACCGCAGGGAGCGCTTTTCGTTCAACTGTATCACCCCGTTGATTCTACCGGTTCACCGAATGTTGCGAATGACATTTACAAGAATAACTCGTACGAAATTGATCTTTCCAAGATGGCAGGAAGCAATCCCGTGTGGCGTTTGGTCGTTACAGACGACTACACTATTGGGGACGAAGAACATAATTTGAAACGCGACACTGCAACGTGGCCGCAAACCGGTAACACGGGGGACTGCTTCGCTTATCACATTCGTATGGTGCTGAGTTTCAACAAGAACACGAGTTTGAATGTGGCGCCCGATCTTACCTCCTCCTCAAATAACAAATACTTCACTTTTTACCCCAGAGAGAATCCCAATATTACACCGAGCGGCACATTGTTGATCGGTCCGTCGGGTCAGACCGTGTTCCAGTTCAACAAGAACACGAAAGCTGGCGAAATTACGGGCAATAATGGGATCCAGAAATCGGTTACGATCAATGGAAATACATTTTCTTCGATAGGAGGGCTTGGAAACGGAAACGCGATGGGGGTTGAACCGATCGGTTCGGCGCAGACCTTTGCCCGTTTCAGCCTCACGGAGCCGCGTTTCAATGTTGGGACCAGTGGTGACTACTATGGACCAGATACTTCTCTGGAACTGAATGCCACGGATTTAAGCTCTGAGTCTCCGCTTGATCTTGAGGTGGATTCAACGTGGGGGCTGTTTTCCAAAAATCCGAACGCTGCGCAGATTTTGAAGAGGTACGGTACAGATACACAAAACCGCTGTATCGTTCATCTTCAGCGCCTCGCGGATCCCCATAGGGCCTGGAACAATGATTATAATCCATACATCACGGTCGATTCGATGATCGTGGATTTGACGGTCATGAACGCCCGTATTACTACGGAACAGGAAAAGGATGAAAACAAGAATCTGGTCGTCAACGGCAGCAATCCTACGAATATCTTCTCCCAGCAGCGTAACAATACCTACGTATGGGAGCAGAATTCCAAAACGAACGCACCGGTTTCGACTACTCCTCCGAAATTTGGTCAGATTCCTTCGGGAAGCAAACCGTGGTTAGGCTGGATCAATACGACGCCAGTCAGTCCATTCCAGCTGATGAACGTGACGAACCGATGCTCCTCGGAACTGATGTACCATTTCAATGGCGAAGGATCAGGCGAAGGCCTGGCGAATACGTACGGCTACCTGCCAAATTTCTCGGGCGAATTGCGGAAAATCATCGGCTTTTTCCGGGTCCCGACCCCGCAGATCGTTTCGCCGATGGTTTTGAACCCCTATTACCGGAATTCTTCCGGAAGCGCAAACCAGGATTTGCCTGCAGCCTATTACACGATGTACCGCGAGCCCGGAAAAATTAATCTGAACACGGCGAACGAGCTGGTTCTGAAATCGCTGCTGGACACCGATGCAACCGTTACGAAGAGCCAGACAACGTTCCGTTCGATCATCCAGTCGCCGGAAAATTCCATCCTGAATTCGTCCAAGTTCCAGATTACAGCATCTGGTTCCTCGAGTAACACAACGGCTGATGTTTCGGACATTTCGAACCGTTTGGATTACTACCGCTACGCGAATCTCACGACGACACGTTCCAACGTCTTCGCCGTCTGGCTTACGATGGGATTCTTTGAGGTCAATGAAAACGATGCTGTGACCAACGTTGAGCTTGGTTCAAATTCCGGCGAGAGGAAACGTTACAGGGCGTTTTATATGATCGACCGGACGATTCCCGTCGGGTTCGAGAAAGGCAGGAACCACAACGCGGATAAAGTCATCATCCTCAAGCGAATGCTTCAATAGAAGAGTTTTTTTTCAAGGTGGTCGTTGAGGCGGCCACCTTTCATTTTTTTATTAGGAACCCACCCCATGAAAAGATTTCTGTTTTTATGCTTTTTGTCTCTTTGGTCGCTCACACTGAACGTCAACGCTCAGGTTTGGGATTTCACCCACGCTGACGCTCTGCCGGAAGGCGGAAAGCTGCGCACGTTCGCGAAGATCCTCGATGGTCAGGGGCTCGTGCCCACCAGTTTCGGCCTGAGTGACGCCGCCGGCTGGTCGATGAAGTCGCCCAAAGATTTCCAGATCCCCACCGCGTTTCGCTTTGAAGCCGATTTTTCTGTCGGCGGGCAGAACCTGGAAAATGACGCTCCGAAACGTTCGAGTGTCCTCTGGGATTCGATGTACGTCACGTACATCACCGACCCGGAAAACCGCCAGTACCACCAGGGCTTTCAGGTCCGGCTGGCGGACTGCGGAAATGACATCTGGCAGCCGTTTCTTTATGTTGGTTTCCAAAATTGCACCGAGTGCGTTTCCGGTCCGCGGGTCAAGCTTGAAGAAGGAAAAACCGTCCATCTGGAATTTCTCTACGACGCGAACCGCTCCGTCGAGTGGGACTTTAACGGCGAAAAACTGCACCAGAACGTCGGGATGGCCGGTCCGATCGCGCCAAGCAAACATACGCCGACCATTGGCGACCGCGTCGGATCCAATTTCGACCAGTTCAACGGGATCGTGAAGCGCGTCGCCATCACGCCGGTCGAACGTAAGCCGATCGGGATCTCGTTCATGGGCCGCAGTGCGTTTGAGCGTGGAGAAAAGGACGTGGCCGGCTGCGTCCAGATCGAGAATTTCTCGAAAGAGGCGATTTCCGACGTGACGCTGAAAATCGTCCAGAAGAGCGAAGCCTCGGGAATGAAATTCAAGCCGTTTACGCAGAAGTTCGAGGAGATCCCGGCCGAAAAATCGGTTGAACTAAACTACCCGATCGAGACGCGCGTCAAGCCGGGCCTTTACACGCTGGAAGTCACTCTGACCGGTAAAAAAGCCGATGGTTCCGAAACGCAGGCCCAGCAGCAGATCCGCTTCGGCGTCGGGCCCGTTTTCGCGGATCGTTTCCCGGCCCTGATCTGGATGTTCAATAATCGCTCGTTCGAGGAAGTCCTTGATTTCGGCTTCACGCACGGCTCGTGCAGTTTCGGTTACGGCACGCCGACCAAATCGGATGTCGCCGCGCAAAACGCGTTCACCCAGCTCGACGGCGCGCTGCTTTCGGGCCTGAAACTCGTGAAGCACATCGGCCCGACCTACCCCGAAGGGACGAAAAAAGAAGACTTTTACCGCACCGACCGTACCGGGAACCCCCGTCTGGACGCCAAGGGTAACGGCGGGATCGAGGTTTCCAACCCGGTCCTTCAGGAACTGGCTCAGGAAACCGCCCGCGCCAATGCCGAAACGTTCGGTCTGCACCCGGCCTTTGGAGGAGTTCTGCCGAACTCGGAGCTGCGCGACCACACGTTCCCGTCCTTCCCGCGGGAGGCGGAGCAGTACAAAGCCGAGACCGGCAAGGAAATTCCGGAAGAAGTTCAGGGGAAAACCGCGCCGCTGCACATCGCACCGGAGCGTTTTCCTGACGGCGTGGTCCCGGACGATGATCCGATTTTGAACTACTACCGCTGGTTCTGGAACGGCGGCGATGGCTGGCCGAAGTACAATTCGCTGATCGCCGACGAGTACCGCAAAGTGGCGGGCCGTTTCCGTGACGGTTCCGAGCAGCAAACGAAACGTCCGTTCTTCAGCTTCTACGACCCGGCGGTCCGTGTCCCGGCAAAATGGGGCTCCGGCGGAAACGTGGACGTTTTGAGCCAGTGGATCTACGCGTACCCCGAGCCACTGACGGTCGCGGGGCCGGTCGAGGAACTTTTCGCGATGGCCAAAGGCCGCGAAGTGGCGGGCCTCCCGCAGGACGTCATGATCATGACGCAGATCATCTGCTACCGCGCCCAGCTCGCGCCGAAAACGGTGAAAGTCCTCCCGACTCCGCAGTGGGTGCTGGAGAAACCGGACGCCGATTTCCCGACCATCCCGCCGGATTCACTCCAGGCGGCGATCTGGGCGATGATTTCCAAACCGGTGCAGGGGATCATGTTCCACGGCTACGCGTGTATCGTGGAGACCGGCGCGCAGAAAGGCTACACGTACACGAATTCCGAAACGCCGAAAATGATGAAAAAGATGCTGACCGAAGTGGTCGCGCCGCTCGGCCCGACGCTCAAACGCCTGGGGCGTGAGGAGTCCCCGGTCGCCGTTCTGGAAAGCTTCACGAGCTGCATTTTCGCCGGGCACGGAACATGGGGCTGGAACGCGCCGGACCTGACGTTCTTCCAACGCTCACGCCTTGATCCGCGGGTCATTTACGAAGAAACGATCATGCGGGACGGTTTCGGAAACGCGAAGGTTTTGTATGCGCCGCAGTGCGACTACCTCCCCGCTCCGGTCGTAGAAAAGATCAAGGAATTCCAGGCCAAAGGCGGGATCCTGGTCGGTGACGAACTGCTCTGCAAAGCGCTCAAAGCGGACATTCTGGTCCCGCTCAACAAAGTGGCGCGCCCGACGCTGGACTCGACCGAGGAAGTCGAGAAAATGGCGAAAGTCTGGGTGAACACCAAAGCGCAGGAATTCACTCGGGCCGCCAAAGAGAAATCGATCGCGGACTCGCTGGCCCTGCGCGAAGCCCTGGCCGGGAAGTACACGCCGCGCGCGGATTCCTCCAGCCCCGAGCTGTTCACCTTCGCCCGGAACTGGGACGGCGTGGACTACCTGTTCGTCCTGAACGACCACCGCACCTTTGGCGATTACGTGGGTCAGTGGGGCATGACGATGGAAAAGGGCCTCCCGTTTGAAGGCTCTGCGTCACTTGCCGACCCGAACGGAGAGATCCGGGCGGTGTACGAGCTTTCCCGCGGCGGAAAAGTGAAGTTCAGCCGGACGGCAGACGGAAAGCGCGTCGAGGTGCCGCTCAAGTACGAGACGAACGACGGGCGGATGCTGCTTTTCCTCAAGTCGGAGATCAAGTCGCTGGACGTTCAGGCTCCCAACCTCGCAGAAGTGAAGCGGGGCGAGAAAGTTCGCGTAAAACTGACGGTTCTGGACGATAATGGTAAGCCAGTTCATGCGCTGCTCCCGGTAGAGATTCGCCTGTTTGACGCTCAAGGGAAAGAAATCGACGGCGGCGGCTATGCCTGCGCAGAGAATGGCATCTGTGAGCTGGAATTCCAGACGAACCTGAACGACCCGGCAGGAAATTACAAAATCTTCTGCCGTGACCGTGCCTCAGGACTGACCTGTTCGAAATGAAAATTCTGCGGGGACGATACTTCCAGCGTCACCAGGATTGAGTGAAATCAAAAAATCCATATTTCGGGATTTGATTTCCTGTCTTGGCGACGCTGGAAGCGTCGTTAATACGGAGGGCCGGCGTCCCGCCGGTCAAGTTAATTGGCCGTCAGCTCCGGGTATCGAAAACCCAGAATTTACGGTGGCAGTTATGCCACCGTTACGGGGACGACGCTTCCAGCGTCGTCGATACGGAGGGCCGGCGTCCCCGCCGGTCAAGTTAATTGGCCGTCAGCTCCGGGTATCGAAAACCCAGAATTTA
>JAUMVK010000068.1:0-15531 GCA_030530205.1 Thermoguttaceae bacterium
AAAAAAACTGCCATAAATTATGACGACGCTGGAAGCGTCGTCCCCGTAAATGTCTACCATAAATTATGACGACGCTGGAAGCGTCGTCCCCGCAGATGTCACTCTTCCGAGATCGTTACTTTGCCGGCATCATCTGTATAACTGGTTTCGCCCATACCGGAAAGTTTCGTGCCGGTGTAGGTGATCGCACCGGTTGATCGGACCGTTCCGCCCAGGGAGGCGGTTACGGTGTAACTCTGGTTCAGGGCCGTGATCGCGCCGGCCGCTTCGGCTGTTTCGATATTGGTCGCGTTACGCATTGTGGCAACGCCGCCAACGATGCCAATAGTCAGCAGGCTGAAAAGCAGGATCCACTCAAACGTCAAAAGACCGGATTCGTCGTTCCAGATTCGAGTCATCATGTGATTTACTCCAGACACAGTTTGAATTAATAAAATCGTTACAGAAGAAATCGGTATTCTCAGGAGAATATTAAAGAAAAAAATGAAACTGCCGATTAGGCAAAATACAGCCTTACGGGGACGACACTTTACGGGGACGACGCTTCCAGCGTCGTCTTTTAATTAAAAATCTACGGGGACGACGCTTCCAGCGTCGTTAAAAAAACTGCCATAAATTATGACGACGCTGGAAGCGTCGTCCCCGCAGATGTCTGTCGTTTTTATGACGACGCTGGAAGCGTCGTCCCCGTAAAGGCCCGTAGGAAGGCCAAGCAAAAAAAATACCCCTACAGTTTCGGTCGTGTTACGCGAAACAGCAGGGGTATGCAAATACTCTTAAACCATAAAGGTTATGGTTACACCAAACGTCACGGATTAGGAGTAGGAGTAGGATTGTCAGGATCAGTATTGGTGCTGTCACCAGTAGTGGAGTTAGTATCAGCCGCTTCGACTTTAACCTTACCGGCAACATCCAGGAATTCAGACTTGGTACCCGTGGTTTCTACGAAAGTACCATCCTCGATTTCAACAGTAGCACCCTCATCAGTAACTTTGACTGCATCAACTGTGATAGTAAAGGGGCCAGAAACTGAATAGGACTGGTTCAGGGCGACGATCGCACCAGCGGTTTCAGCGCATTCGATGATCAGGGCATCGCGGATCGCGGCAACGCCACCGATGATACCGATCACAAGCAGGGTGATCAGGAGGATCCATTCGAAAGTGAGAACACCGTTCTCGTCTTTCATCAAACGATTAATCATAGTAAGTACTCCTATTGCTTTGCGCGAAACCGCGCGGGGTGAAAGAAAACCTTGCAAACCAAAAGTTTTGTAAATACGTCTCTTTTGATTTATAACGAGGATAACAGTTTGTCACTGATGCCCTAACTATTCGACAAAAAAAAACAAGAAAAAGAAAAAATTTTTTAAGAATACCATTGTGGGGAATGTACGGATTATGCGGTTCACCATCTAAATTGTCGAAATTGTTAATTCATACAAAACAGTAAGAATGAGTCAGAGGAATATCTACTCAAAACCTTCCTCTTTTTAAAACAAAACGCATTGCACTTTAAACATTAATTTAAACACGGATTACACGGACTTACAGGATTAAAAGGATTTTCTTTGTTTAAAAAGGCTTGGATTTGAGCAAAAAGAAATCTGTGCAAATCCTTTTAATCCGTGAAAATCCGCGTTTAAATAAAGGGTTGAAGTGGATTGGACTCGCATCTTGAGAAAAATTCGGAGGTGAAAACGATTCAATCACGGGTGGTTTGGAACTTCCTCCAATTATTTTTAAAAATTCCTGTCCGAGGCCCTTGACAAAAAATCAGAATCTGTTATACTTTCGTTCAATGATTGAGAAATCGATCTTGGGTAGGTAGCTCAGTAGGTAGAGCACGGCCCTGAAAAGGCCGGTGTGGTCAGTTCGATCCTGACCCTGCCCACTTCAAAAAAAGCCTGTGCGAAAAGCGCAGGCTTTTTTTAGTTAGGAGTTGGGAGTTAGGAGTTAGAAAAGCCTTCGGCTTTTAATGGGGTGAAGTCTTTCTAAAAGCGACGTTACGCGAAGTGCCAACTCCTAACTCCTAACTCCCAACTCCTAACTTTCCTCCCCCTTTTTTCTCATTTTTTTCTGTTTTTTCTTCCCCCCCCTATTGAAACTTTTGGGACTTTGTGTTAAACCTTATATATATTACTGTCTTTTTTAACTCAACCTTTAACCTTTTTAACGGAGAGACACAATGCCCAGACCGATTACCCTGTTCACGGGTCAGTGGGGAGACCTCAACCTTGAAACCATCGCCAGCAAAATGAGCGAAATTGGCTACGAAGGCCTTGAACTCGCCTGCGGCGCCAACGACCACTTCGATATTCACAGCGTCCTTGAAGACGACAACCATTGGCCGGCCAAGAAAGCCATGCTCGACAAATACGGGCTGAACATCTGGGCCGTCAGCAACCACTGCGTGGGCCAGTGCGTCCTGGACAAGATCGACTCCCGCCACAAGAGCATCGTTCCCGGTTACGTCTGGGGCGACGGCGATCCGGAAGGCGTTCGCGAACGCGCCATCAAAGAGATGAAAGACACCGCCCGCGCCGCAGCGAAATGCGGGATCAAAATCGTAACGGGCTTCACCGGTTCGAGCATCTGGCCGTACCTGTACAGCTGGCCGCCGACGGACTGGGCGATCATCGACAAAGGCTTCGAGCTGCTGAACGAACTGTGGACGCCGATCCTCGACGTCTTCCAGGAATGTGGCGTCAAATTCGCGCTGGAAGTTCACCCGACGGAAATCGCGTTTGACCTTTACTCCGCGGAAACGGCACTGAAGGCCCTGAATTTCCACCCGGCTTTTGGGTTCAACTTCGACCCGAGCCACCTGATTTGGCAGGGCGTTGATCCGGCTGAATTCATCCGTGCGTTCCCGGACCGCATTTTCCACGTCCACGTGAAAGACGCGGCCGTCACCCTGAACGGCAAATCCGGTATCCTCGCCTCCCACATCAACTTCGGCGACCGCCGTCGTGGTTGGGACTTCCGCAGCCCGGGCCATGGAGACGTGAATTTCGAGGAGATCGTCCGCGAGCTGAACGTTGCCGGTTACGATGGGCCGCTCTCTGTCGAATGGGAAGATTCTGGAATGGAACGCTTCTGGGGCGCCGAAGACGCCTTCAACTTCGTCAAGACGTGGAACTTCTCGCCGAGCGACTTCGCGTTTGACTCGAATTTCAGCAAAGATTAAAATGAATTGCGGGGGCGATGGCACATACGTGTCAACTTACGGGGACGACGCTTCCAGTGTCGTCAGAAAAACGCCTGACATCTACGGGGACGACACTTTCAGCGTCGTTAAAAAAAATGCCATAAATTCTGACGACGCTGGAAGCGTCGTCCCCGTATTCGTCACGTATGAGAAGACTAGCGAGCGGTGGCAGTAATGCCACTGGAAAAACGTTTCCGCAGTCTGGGCTTTTGCGGCCGGGCGGGCCCCGTCCCTTCGTATTAACGACGCTGAAAGCGTCATCCCCGTATTCGTTCACGTATGAGAAGGCCAGCGAGCGGTGGCAGTAATGCCACTGGAAAAACGTTTCCGCAGTCTGGGCTTTTGCGGCCGGGCGGGCCCAGTCCCTTCGTATTGACGACGCTGGAAGCGTCGTCCCCGCAAAAAATCGTATGGGGCGATGCCGGAGGCGTTTTCCCCGCAGTGTTTGAAATTTGAAACGAAGACTCAAGTTTTTCCACGAGGCACTTATTATGGGCGCTCTTATTTTCTGGGTCATAATCATCTTTTTCTTCTATATTATTTCCAGATCAAAACTTGAAGAAAAGGAAGATCAAACGGCTCAATACTGGAAAGAAAAACTGGAAAAGAAGCAACGAAGGGCTCCAACGAACGTTTCGTCAGGAATTTTCAGTCCTGCCGAATTTAGAACGGGCAGCGCGATGGCCGATCTGATCCCGATCTGGGAGGCGGCCGGGCGTGGAAAATACGAGATCGTAGAGCAGAAACTTGCCGCTGGTACGGACGTGAACGAGCCGGACACGTTTTTTGGTGAAACGGCTCTCCACCGGGCGGCCAAGGAAGGTGACCTGAAAATGGTTCAGATCCTGCTCAGCCACGGCGCGAGAGTGGACACCGAGAATCAATACGGAGAAACCCCTCTGCATTTTGCGATTCGGGGCCGTAACCCGGAAGTCGTGCAGGCGATCCTGAAGCACGGGGGAGACCCTGACTTTAAGGATCATTTTGGCCGTACACCGGCACATTGCGCGAGATTTTATCCGGAGCTGCGCGATTGTTTCGCCTGATTCGCCCCCACTTGACAAAAAATGTTTTCGTGCTAAACTTTAAAAGGTATTAAGAAGCAAAGACGCTTTCAGGAACTGTGAGTCAATACGCAGTTTCCGAAAGCGTTTTTTTATGAACCCGTTCGCGGAATGACCGCAGAAAGAAAAGAGTAAAATGGGTAAGTACACGAAAGAAGACATTTTAAGGATGGCCCGGGAAAACGACGTGCGTTTCATCCGCCTGCAGTTCACGGACCTGTACGGGATGATGAAAAACGTCGCCATTACGACCAGCCAGCTCGAAAAAGCGCTTAATAATCAGTGTATGTTCGACGGGTCCTCGATCGATGGTTTCGTGCGGATCGATGAGTCGGATATGTACCTGCACCCGGATTACGATTCGTGGGTCATTTTCCCGTGGCGGCCTCAGACGAACAAAGTGGCGCGGCTCATTTGTGATGTTTACCGCCCGGTGCGCGAGGCCAGGATCGTCTCGGGGCTCGATCAGCGCGTTCCGTTCGAGGGGTGCCCGCGGGGGATCCTGAAACGCGCCCTGAAAGAAGCCGAAGAAATGGGGTACTCCTTCAACGTTGGGCCGGAGTGCGAGTTCTTTCTCTTTCGTACCGACGAGGACGGGAAACCGACCACCCAGACGAGCGACCAGGCGAGTTATTTCGATTTGGGAACGATCGATTCGGGCGAGAACGTCCGCCGCGATATATGCCTGATGCTCGAAGAAATGGGTTTCGAGATCGAGGCGTCCCATCACGAAGTTGCTTATGGCCAGCACGAAATCGACTTTCGCTACGATGACGCCCTGACGACCGCCGACCGCGTGGGAACGTTCAAGCTGGTGGTGAAAACCATTGCGAAATTCAACGGTCTGCACGCGACTTTTATGCCGAAGCCGATTTACGGAATGGCGGGTTCCGGGATGCACATCAACGTTTCGCTCTTCACGAAAGACGGCAAAAACGCGTTTGACGATCCGTCCGACCCGCAGGGCAACGGTCTTTCCGAAACGGCTTACTATTTCATCGGGGGCCTTCTGGACCACATCAAAGGGATGGTCGCGATCACGAACCCGCTCGTGAACTCGTACAAACGGCTCGTCCCGGGTTATGAAGCTCCGTGCTATATCGCCTGGTCGCCGGCCAACCGCAGCCCGCTGATTCGGATCCCCACGGCCCGTGGAATGAGCACGCGCGTGGAGCTTCGCAATCCGGACCCAACGTGCAACCCGTACCTGGCGCTGGCGGTCGTTCTTCGTGCGGGTCTGGACGGGATCCGCCGGAAACTGACCCCGCCCGCTTCGGTCGATAAGAATATTTACCAGATGACTCCCGCAGAACGCGAAGAAGCCGGGGTGGACAGTCTTCCCGGTGGCCTGAAACGGGCAATCGAGGCGATGGACCGTGACAAACTCATCCGGGAAACCCTCGGCGAACACGCTTACAGCCAGTACAAGGCCGCGAAAGAAAGGGAATGGGACGATTATCGGGTCCAGGTCCATGAGTGGGAAGTGAAAAATTACTTGGGAAAATATTAAATTAATCATGGTTTCCAACCGGGTTTACATCGCTGGTCAAAAGCCCTCCTTTGTGGCGAAACTCGCGGCCATTCTGGAACGGAATGGTTTCGTCGTCGTGGGGAGTACAGACTCGGCAGACGAAGCCAAACGCCGATGCAGGGAGCTTTACCCGGATATTTTCCTGACCTTGCAACGCCTGCGTGACGGAACCGGGTCGGAGACGGCCGAGATACTTCAGGATGTCGCACAGGGCGTGGTTTTACTCGACGCCGACTCGGCGGGGCTTGTGGACGATTCCAGCTCCGTGATTTACCTTCAAATGCCGGTTCATGAGGAGATCCTTGTGAACACGATGAACGTCCTTTCCCATGTCGGCGGCCGTATGCACTCACTGACCGGACGCATTTCGGAACTGGAAACGACCATTCGAGACCAGAAGCAGATCAACCGGGCCAAAGGGCTTGTGATGCGTATTTTCGCGATGAGCGAGGAGGACGCTTACGCTTTCCTGCGCAAAGTTGCGATGAACCGCCGTGTCAAAATCGCCGAGGCCGCGCTGATCGTGCTTAACGAGTACGGAAGCGGTAAGGATACGCCATGATGAGTAAATTCAAACTTTGGACTTAAAGGAATTTTATGTTGATTTTAGCCTGTGACCTTGGAACCGGAGGAAATAAAGCCTCCCTTTACCGCGAAGATGGGACCCTGCTGGCTGCGGTTTTCGAGGGATACGAAACGTTTTACCCCCAGAGTGGTTTTCACGAACAGAAACCCGAGGACTGGTGGAACGCGGTCGTGATTTCCACACGCCGCCTGCTCGAAACCACGGGTGTGGATCCCATCGAAGTCACCGCAATGGCACTTTCCGGGCACTCGTTGGGCCTCGTACCGCTCGATGATGCGGGAAATCTTCTGCTCGAATCGACCCCCATCTGGTCGGACTCCCGCGCGTCCGCCGAGGCTGAGGCTTTTTTCCAGTCGAACGACTACGAAACGTGGTACAAAACGACCGGCGCGGGCTTCCCGCCGGCGCACTACACGCTCTTCAAACTGCTCTGGTACCGGGCGCACCAGCCGAAGATCTTCGCCCGAATGAAGCAGTTCGTCGGGACGAAAGACTACGTGAATTACCGTCTCACGGGCCGGATCGCCACGGACTTTTCCTACGCCTCCGGAACCGGCGCCTACGCGCTCGAAAAATGGGCGTACGACCCGGAGATCATCGCCGCGGCGGGGCTTTTGCCGGAGATTTTCCCGCAGATCGTCCCTTCGACGGAGATCCTCGGGACGCTGACGCCGGAAGCCGCGTCCGAGCTGGGACTTCCGCAGACGGTGCGCGTAGCGGCGGGCGGCGTCGATAATTCGTGCATGGCGCTCGGGGCACGGGCGTTCAAAAGCGGGCGTTCTTACGCTTCTCTCGGATCGTCGAGCTGGATCGCTGTCAGCGACGAAAAACCGCTCCTTGACACGAAATTCTTCCCTTACGTTTTCACGCACGTCGTACCGGGCCAGTTCGCAAGCGCGACGGCGATTTTCTCGGCGGGCACAACGCTCAAATGGATCCGTGATCTCTGCTGCGCCGACCTGAAAGCCGAGTGCGAAAAAACGGGAGAAAACATTTACGCCCGCATGATGGAACTGGCGGCCGAGTCCCCCATCGGCTCGCGCGGTCTGCTTTTGAACCCAACGTTTGCGGGAGGATCGTGCCTGGAACCCTCGCCGAAAATGCGTGGCGGGATCTTCAATCTGGACCTTTCGCACACGCGCTCCGACGTCATTCGCGCCACGCTCGAAGGGATCGCCCTGAACCTGCGCAAAGCCCTCGACGCCCTGGGCACACTGACCCACGTGGAGGAGCCGATCGTTCTGGTGGGCGGCGGCGCGATCAGCCCGGTCTGGCGGCAAATCTACGCGGACGTTTTTCATAAAACGGTCGAAAAGACGAACATCGACCAGGACGCCGCCTCACTGGGAGCCGCCGCTCTGGCCGCCGTCGGGACCGGTCTCTGGGAAAATTTCGATCGTATCGACGCGATCCACCAGACTCAAAGCGTAACAGAACCCGAAAATTCAGAGGCGTATGAAGCAATTTTGCCGAAGTTTCTGAAGACGGCTGAATACTTGAGCGAACTGAGTGAATAACAGGTTTTCAACTCGCGGGGACGATGCCTCCAGTGTCATCCCCGTATGTTTTATCTGCGCCTTTTGATTAATTGATAAAATTAAGGAAATTTCTGCCAGTACTCCTTGCAAAAATCTGTGTTTTTAGTATAATTATTTAGAATAGTGTAATAATCCCATAACCAAATCTTTAAAACAGGAATTATACGATGTCCCTGTCAGAAGCGCTCAATGCGAAAATTTTTAATCACGTACACGGAAACAATCTGGTTTATAACATTTGCTGGGAAGATCCTCGCATTGACCATCAAATGCTGAATCTCAGCCCTGCAGATAATGTCATGGTCATCACCAGCGCCGGCTGCAATGCTCTCGATTATATTTTGAAGGGATGCAATCATGTGTACGCTGTAGATATGAATTACCGCCAGAACGCGGTTCTCGATCTGAAAAAAGCTGCGGCGAAACTTCTTGATTATGAGAATTACTGGCAGCTCCTTGGGGAAGGCTGGCACCCCGATGCGGAAAAACTTTATAAAGAAGTCCTCCGGGACGCTTTGCCATTTGAGTCGAGAGATTTTTGGGACAAAAAAATTTATTACTTCAAAAATCGTAAATGCACATACTACTGGCACGGCACTTCCGGTTATTTCGCCCACAGTTTGAACCGATATATCAATTTTAAAGGTTGCCGTCAAATCGCTGACCAGCTTCTTGAAGCCAGGACGCTTGATGAACAGAAAGAATGTTACGAAAAACTGGAAAAGAAATTCTGGACCTCATTTATAAGATGGGCTCTGAATCGTAACACAACGCTCGCGCTCCTTGGTGTTCCGAAGTCTCAACGCATTCAGGTCGAAACGCAATACAACGGCCAGATTTCTCTTTTCATGAAGGACTGCCTTGAAGCGGTTTTCTGTAAACTGCCAATTTCCGACAATTACTTCTGGCGGGTTTATCTGACCGGGCATTTTACGAAAGATTGCTGCCCAGAATACCTTAAAGAAGAAAATTTCCTCAAGCTGAAAAATGGTCTAGCTGACAAGGTGACGACCTACTCGATGTCTGTCGAGCAATTCCTGCGTAAACCCGAACTTTCGGGCGGTGTGAAAATCTCCCGCTTTATTCTTCTGGACCACATGGACTGGCTGGCCAATAATCATTTCGAGTGGCTCGTGAGTGAGTGGGAATCCATTCTTGAACGTGCGGCAGATCAGACACGTATTTTATGGCGTTCCGGTGGTTACCGCACCGATTTCCTTGAAAAAGTCGAAATCGACTTTGGGAAAGGCGTGAAGGAAAAAATTACCGATCATTTCCAGATGCACGAAGAAGAAACCGCTCGTTTGCACGAATTGGATCGTGTACACACTTACGGCAGTTTCCACGTCGCGGACCTGATTCGTTAATAGGTTGCAGTACCCGGGACCTGAAAACCCGTCCCGTAGAACCGATGAAGTGCTGCTAAGATGTAAGGACGTTGTTTCATCATGAGTTTTGGCGATATAAAAATTTTGTACAACATGATCTTCCGCCACGGCCACGGAGCAAGCCACGCGGACCGATTGAACGACTTTTATTCCAGTCAGGCGGGCGACTATGACAATTTCCGCAAGCGTTTTCTGATTGGTCGGTCTGAAATGATGAAACTGACTGCCGAGACTCAAAAAGACGCTATATGGGTCGATATGGGCGGCGGAACAGGGGCCAATCTCGAAAATATCGCCGAGATGGTTCCCCAGATGAAGAAAATCTACATTGTGGACCTTGCGTCTTCCCTGTTGGAAGTCGCACGGGAACGCATTAAAAAGAACGGCTGGACCAACGTCGTCGCCGTTGAAGCGGATGCCACGACCTTTACGCCCGATGAGGGTTACGCCGACATCGTGACCTTTTCTTATTCTTTGACAATGATCCCCGACTGGTTCGCGGCCCTTGATAACGCCCGGCGTATCCTGCGTCCCGGCGGAACGATCGGGTTGGTGGACTTTTTCGTTTCGCGCAAGTGGCCGGGGGAAAATCAGATACGCCACTCATGGTTCACGCGGAATTACTGGCCTGTTCATTTCAGCACGGATAATGTGTTTCTTTCTCACGACCATATTCCGTATCTGAACCGTTATTTCGAGATGACTCATTACGAAGATGGGTATCTTAAAATCCCATACATCATGATCGTTCGTGTTCCTTATTATATTTTTATCGGGAAAAAACCGGATAACGGCGTAACGAGCGCGGAAACGGACCATCGTGATGAGTCAGTTGAATGACAGTTACGAGCTTTGTGCGAAAATCTGTGCCGGTTCAGGGTCCAGTTTTACCACGGCTTTCCGCCAGCTAGCTCCTCGGGAGCGTCGGGCCATGGAAGCCGTTTACGCTTTTATGCGTACCGCAGACGATTTGGTTGATGCCAAAGGGCCGTCGGACTGCTTGGACGATCCGCCTCTTTCCCGGGAGGAACGGTGCCTGAATTTTGAATCGTTCCGTAATAGTTTTCTTGCCGCTGAGCAAGACACTTCCCGGGTCTCCATCTTTCTGGCCGTTTGGGACGTAATACGTACTTTTTCAATTCCAAAAGTCTTTTTTCTCGAAGTGCTTCACGGCATTCAGATGGATTTGGAGCGTGAATTTTACGAGACCACGGAAGATTTGGAAGCGTATTGCTACCATGTCGCGTCAGCCGTGGGACTGATTTGTCTGTATATCTGGGGGGTTCCCGCGGCGGAAATTCAGCCGGGGGCGGATTCGGAGGTTTTTCTTGCGGCCGTCGCGTGCGGAAAAGCTCTTCAGTGGACGAATATTCTGCGTGACGTTCTGGAAGACGCGACGAATGGCCGAATTTACCTTCCGCTGGAGGATTGGCCAGCCGAAGAAAATCTCAGCCCGAGCGAGAAGTTCCGAAAAATCAAAAATCAGATCCTTAACGGTGAAGTTTCCTCGTTTCGGCCCGTCATTGAAAAAAACCTGGCGGCTGCCCATGAGTTTTACGTTCAGGCCCGCCCTCTTCGGCAATGGATTCCGTCCCAAAACCGCCGGATTTTCGACCTGATGACGGGCGTTTATTACGAGCTCTGGAAGAAAATCCACCGTCATCCGATGAGGGTTTTTCACAAAATAACCCGATTAAGTGGTTTAGAGAAACTGAAAGTCTGGCTTCAAACTTTTTTTCGGTGAAAATCTGAAATTTTTTACTGGAACCGCTTGAAAAATCTGTTGAAATAATATAAAATAGAAGTGAAAATGGACTCACTTGTTCCAAATGAAAGGACTGGTTTGTCCCTTCTCCCCATATTTATTAATGTCCGTGTTCCATTTGACAAAACGCTTTTGTGCGTCCCTTTTATGAGTTTCCATCAGCCAAGAAAAATCGTCGATTCGCTCCAGAGTGATGAAGAACTCATGGAGTTTTTCTGCAAAACGAACGACGAATCTTTTCTTGAGCAGCTCATCAAGCGTTACGAATACGATCTTTACCACTATCTGCGGAGATTCCTTGGCGATGCGCAGCTCGCGGAGGACGTTTTCCAGAGTACTTTTCTTCAAATTTACCTTAAAAGTTCCCAATATGAGATCGGGCGGCGGTTTCGGCCGTGGCTCTATATGATCGCGACGAATCAGGCAATCGATCTGCAGCGCAGAAACAAACGCCACAAATCCGCAAGCCTCGAAAAAGACGTGCAAATCGGCGGAGATACTCTGGAGGGAATTTCACTTCTGGAGATATTGCCCGGCAATACTCCCACACCCGATGAACAGCTGGAAAATCAGGAACGCAAAAACGAAATTCACGCCTGCGTGGATCAGCTTCCAGATCCGCTTCGACAAGTCGTAAACCTGGTGTACTATGAAGGGATCAAGTACCGCGAAGTGGCACAGATCCTTGACATTCCTGTGGGAACGGTGAAGAGTCGGCTCCATACCGCCATGAAGCATTTGGCACTTAAAATTCGCGGGATTAATGATTTCACATCAAATCAGGAAGAATAGGTCAGACAGACAAAAAAATAAAAAATTCAAACCTTTTAGAACCTTTTCACCAGCAGATGCGTATTAAGTTTTGTAAAGTGAATAAGGCTTTGGTTTGCCTTTGAGTTTATTATTGTGTGAAATAAAATGTTAAGTACATCGGACGAACAAACAATTATCGCGTACATATTCAACGCATTGGAAGAATCAGAAGAGTCTGAAGTTTCCCTGCGTTTGACCCAGGACAGTAGTTTTCGCCGTTACTATCGTCGAATGTTGAAATCCCTTCAGCCGATTTTGAGTGCCAGATCGACTGAAGATGAAGAGACTGAAATTCGCCAGGAAATTCAGGGATTGACTTCGAGAACGATGAATTTTCTGCGAAAATCAATAAAAGTGACAGTGGTCGCGGAGCAGACACCTGGCGAGACGGCCGAGCAAATGATGGAAACTCTGGCGGATACGTGTGCGGAAACCAAGGTCGCGAAGAATAACGAGCCGGTACTTGAACCGGATTATAAATAAGGCTCATCTTTTATAAGATACATTTTCAGAGGGGCAGGGGGCGTATTCGTCCCCTGTATTTTTTTTCACTACCGTTATATTTTCCCGCCGAGTCGTAACGGTTTTAACAAAAAACGCGATAAAAATCGTGTGTCTAAAGGGAAACAAACCTTTTACTCGATGAAAGAAACGTGTTATTGTACACATGACGCGTTTTAGTTACGCTCTTTTTAGTCCAGTCCGCGGAAAGTGAATTCCAATGAAAAAACCTGCTTTTTACTCAAAATTTTGGATGATTCTCGCGTTTAGTGTGTTCCTCTGCACCGTCTCCGGAACAATTTCGCCCGTATGGGGCCAGTTCGATTTTGGAGATGATGACACGGAAGAATCGTCTGATGAGGAAAGCTCCGACGGCGGTGGTTTCAGTTTCGGCGATGATGACGACGAGGAGGAGGACTCAGATTCCAGCGACGATGACGAAGCCGATTCCGAAGATTCTATGGATTCGGACGATTTGGAGGAAGACGGGGAAAACGTTGGAAATTCCGGCGATGACGATGACGTGGAAACGGAAGATTCCGGACTTTTCAGTGATAATGATTCGGAAAAGGCCGATAAAGCAGGGAAAAGTGCCGCAAAATCGGATGTGATTCCTTTCGCATCCAATGGTTCCAAGGCAGGCGAAGAGGCGATACTCAAGTTTCACGGTGTCGAGTACCGTTTTCGCTGGTGCCCGGCAGGATCTTTCCTGATGGGAAGTCCCACGAGAGAGGCAAGCCGCAAAGTGAACGAAAAGCAAATGGAAGCCGTCATTCCGCACGGTTTCTGGATGCTCGAAACCGAAGTTACGATGCAAATGTTCATGAGTTTCGTAAAGGCGACCGGTTACAAAACCGATGCGGAACGAGACACGGCAGGCGCGTACCATGTGGACGTTCCTTCCGGCAAAATCCTTGGTCCTGACCCTGGTTTTAGCTGGAAAAAGACCGGTTTTCATCTTGAACGTGATTTTCCGGTTTCAAATATCAGCTGGTACGATGCCCAAAAATTCGTCGAGTGGATCAATGAGGGAATTTCAACACACGAGGACCCGATCGACTCGAAACGACAGGTCCGTCTCCCAACCGAAATGCAGTGGGAATACGCGTGCCGGGCGGGAACCGTAACCTCCTACGGCTGCGGTGAAAAAATGCAAAATCTGATCACCCACGCCAATCTGCGCGAAGTGAATCAAAACGTAACTCTTACCAAGTCGGGCATTTTCAAATTCACGCCCTGGAATCTTCCCTACGCGCAGGATTACCGCTACAGCGCACCGGTCGCTTCCATGACTCCGAACGCCTGGGGACTGTACGACATGCACGGAAACGTCTGGGAATGGTGCGAAGATGGTTTCGCAGATTACGACCAGGCTCTGATTCCTACGGAAAACTCCTCAGACCTTCAAAAATTCATCGGCCGCGTTGGGCCTGCCGTTCGGGGGCTTAAGGTGACTCGCGGGGGCGGCTGGAACACGGATTTCCACTTCGCCCGGAGCGCTTACCGCGGCAGCAATCCGCCTTCTCGCCGGTTCGTCGATTTGGGGTTCCGCTTCATCATTCTGCCGATGGAAGTGGAAAAGGTGAGGGATGATTCGGAGGACGAAGAAGAAACCGGTTCGGCAACCAATTCCCTCTTTGGCGGCGACGATGAAGATGACGCTGAAGAAAGCAAAAAGGCCGATGATGATTCAGAAGATGATGAAGATTCTGGCGATGACGATGAGGGATCGGGTGACGATGACGGCGAGGAAAATGAGGAAGACGAGGAAGAAACCGGCGACGACGATGACGACGATGACGACGGCGGATTTGATTTTTAACGGGTCCGTGAAAGAAATTCGGCCGTGAGGTTTTCTCCCATGCGTTCCTTTTTCCGTTTCATTTTTGCGCTGTTTTTGGTGGTGTTTCCCACGTTCACGGCAGCACTCGATACGGTAGTCTGGAAACCAACGCCAGACTCGGAGCCAGTCACCACGGTTGGCCGGGTTCTGGTCGTCGCGCAGGATAAAAGTCTGTTGATCCAGGAACGGAACGGGGCTCTACATGCCGTAGAAACCGAAATGCTCGTGAAAGCGACACGCAACAGTCTGGAATTCACCCCCATGACGCAGGACGAGTTGGCAGAGTCGTATCTGGCGAGTCTTCCCCAAGGTTTTCAGGTGTGGAAAACCAGTCATTTTGTTCTGTTCTACAAAACGTCGAAAGCGTACGCGCGTTGGTATGGGATTCTGCTCGAACGTCTTTACACGGCCTTTGAAGGGTTTTGGAGCAAGCAGGGCCTGACGCTCCGTGAGCCGGAATTTCCCCTTTTCTGTGTCATTTTCCCGAACAGCGAGGAGTACCACACATTCGCTGACGCTCAAGGGGAGCACGTCGGAAAAAGTGTCATTGCGTATTACAGTTTTATGACGAACCGGGTCATTTGCTACGATTTGAGCGGACAGGAATCCGACATGCAGGACGTAGGAAACGTCAATTTTACCTCCTACACCCGGCAGATACTTCAACGGCCCAACGCAGAGAAGCAGGTCGCAACGGTGATCCACGAAGCGACGCACCAGCTCGCGCATAATCGTGGGCTCGCAGTCCGGTGCGGCGATGTGCCTCTTTGGTATAACGAAGGAATTGCACTCTATTTCGAGTCTCCCAACCTTCGAAACGAAAAGGGCTGGTCAGGAATTGGACGCCCAAATCCGTTCTGGCTTCCGTACTTTAAAGAGTATCTGCCGCGCCGGCCGGAGGGGCAGCTGAGACTGCTTCTCACGGACGATCAACTTTTCCAGACAAACAATACGGTCCACGACGCATACGCAGAAGCCTCGACGTTGACGTGGTTCCTGATGAAAACCCGCCCGAAACAGTTTGTCGCGTACTGCCGCAAAATGGGCGAGAAAAAGGTCCTGATTTGGGACTCGGCAGAAGAAAGAATCGCCGAGTTTGAGGAAGTTTTCGGCCCGGTAGAAAAACTGGAAAAAGAGTTTCTGCGTTACGCAAAACGGGTGAAATGATCACGCGAGAGTTAATTTGCGGGGACGACGCTTTACGGGGACGACGCTTCCAGCGTCGTTAAAAAAACTTCCATAAATTATGACGACGCTGGAAGCGTCGTCCCCGTAAATGTCTGCCGTATTTC
>JAUMVK010000020.1:0-68091 GCA_030530205.1 Thermoguttaceae bacterium
TCGGCTACACCGGCAAAGCGTTCGACCCCGACACTGCCCTTCAAAACAACATCAATCGCTGGTACGACCCCGCCGTCGGCCGCTGGTTAAGTACCGATCCAATCGGGTTTTATGGGAATGACGTGAATTTGTATCGTTATGTAGAAAACAGTCCCGTATTACTGTTTGATCCCATGGGATGGGTTGATTTTCGGGAATTAACTAAAACGCTAAAGGCCATGTGCCAATGTAATATTGAAGCTATTAAAAAACAAGGTATGTCGCCGAAAATTGATATGAACCGCTTGCCTCAGTTGGAGTCACCGCAAATCGAAGAAATACTCGCTGATTCAGATTTCAGAACAAAACTGGATAATTTGTTCGAAGAGTATCGAAAAACGGGAGCGCTTGTTTTGGGTTTGCCGGATATAAAAGTGATTCAACTTCATCAAATACAGGGGAATGGAGCCGTGATTCAAAACCATTATGGGCCAATCTTTCTCATTATAAACGATATAAGTCATATAAAAAAAGTGGAAATCCAGAAAAATATTCTCCATGAATTGCAGCATTTTTTTGATTACAACAATCCCAATCTGAATATTGATTTATCTAATATGACTCCAAAACATTTGGCGTTGTTGGAATTGCGTGCCTATTATTTTTCTGGTCAGTGCTCATCGTTTGAAGAATGTGTCAAAGGGCTTGTTGCCAGCGTATGTCTTCCATTTGGAAAGCCCTATTTGAGTCCAGAGGATTTTTCCCCAATATTTTTACAGGAGATGGAAGATTATTTTAATCGAATGAAGCAATGGGAATAATTTAAATAATTGATACCGTGACAATTATTTACATCAAAAATGTAACGGAACCAAGGAGAAATTATGAATATCGCAATTCTGTATTTATTGGCATTCCATTTTTTGCAAATTGAAATTTCGGACACAGATGAACCTGTTTTTGAATCGCGTTTTTGTAATAATGTGACACTGATTTCTTCCTCTTTTCTGAATTCACAACAACTTTTCCCGATGAGGAAGGCAATTCGGGAGAAAGAAATCAAAGAGATTGAAGAATTGGTGCTTAAATACCAACCCGAAGCGCTGACAGAAGCATCTCCGGAAATCACGATATACCCTGTTGCATACTGTGTCAAGATTATCGGGCGAGCCGAATTTTTACCATCCCTTTTAGAAGAATGTATTTTATTGGTGGAATTGAAATCCTCCGCCGAGCCTTCTCGTACATGGTGCCTCGGGAGGTTCGCAATTACTCATAATGATTTTGGACATTCGCCAGGAATCGCATATCCCGGCGACAGCTCCAGTGGTAAAAAGATACGTTATACGCCGGAAAAACCTTCGGTCGAATCGATACGTGAGTTCATTTCTGCCACGTCCTTTGGAAATCAGGATTTCACTGCCATTCTGAGCGGCATGAGTCAAGAGAAATATCGTTGTCTTTGCCCATTTGACACAGAAGTACTGAAAGTCTGCCTTTATCCCGAATATGCGGAGCTGTACGAATTTTTGCGCGAGACGCCTTCCATAGAGGTACAAAAACAAAGATTTTATGAACGACTCTCGTGTCAACAGCGGCTTCTGTTCGATTTGTCAGATTGATGAAAGGAATCCAGATTTGCTGTTCCATTCACGTGCCCAAACTTCGTGTTATGGCCGATTCAGAGAAATGATAAATCAATGTTTCGAAGGAGAACGAGCTGTAATTTTCCCATCCAAAGGAAAGAAACGAATAATAAGATTGTTCACCAACGCCGAAGGAACCGCAGGCAGTAAAACCATTTTTATTCCGGAAAACTACCAAACCACAGTCCAAATTGACCACGGCACCGTTTCACATCATTACCTTTGGACGCCGGGCCAACAAGATAAGTTATTAGCAGATGTTACCGCAAATGACATTTTGTGGAGTTTAACCGACCACCTCGGCACAATCCGCGACATAATCCAAGAAACCTCCTCCGGCCTTGTTATTCCTGCCCATCTCATCTACGATGCTTACGGAAATATCATTTCCTGCATCGATTCCACCGGTCAAGGTATTGACAACCCCATCCTTTTCGGTTATACTGGGAAAGTGTTCGACGTTGACACGAAGCTTCAGAACAACATAAATCGCTGGTATGATGCAGTCGTTGGTTGGTGGTTATCGACGGATCCGATCGGATTTAAAGGGAATGACACAAATTTATATCGGTATGTAGGAAATAATCCAGTAAGATTTTCTGATTTTCGGGGTTATGAACGTCTTACTGGTGCTGCATGTGATAAAGCCAGAAGCGATAGGCAAATGTTGTTGAAAACATTGAATGATTCTCCCGGTTACAATCTTAAACGTGCTGGAGTTGAAGGGTGTGGAAAAAATTGTTCTATCATTTCATTCATTATAGAGCTTCCAGATCCTTGCGAACCAAAGCACGTGGGACACACTGGAATGGGAATCAATGATGAGTATTATGATTATGGACCAGACCCAAACGCAGATATAAAGCTGGGTAAAACCGTTCCTGGAACCCAGTACTTCGACAATCCTGATATCGGGATGCCTGAACTTTTAACCTTAATTGAAAATTCTGATCCCAACTCTAGAGTAAATTTCATTAAAGCCAGTATATGTGTTTGCCAAAAAAAAGCAAATAAAGCCAAAAAATATTGGGAAAATTTATATTCTAAAATTAAGCAGGGAAAAGCTAAATATCGCATACCGGGTTTGCACTGTACTTCTGCTGCTATTTCTGCTGCTGAAGGTGGAGATACCTTGTTTGGACCTTGTGCCCAAGCAACATCGCCTTCAAAGTTACTTGAGATGTTAAAAGGTGTCGACGTTTGGGGGAATCCAATGTATTCTCATACATGTGGAGAAAATAAAGGCAAGCCAATTGCATTTGAAATTTTGAGATAAATATCGGGCATAAAATCAAATGTCCTTCAAACCTTGAAAAGGATAAACTTTTATGTTTGCTGCTTCAGAAATCAGTAATATTCAGAATAAAAAATTCGTTTCTTTTGCCGCCAGAGAAATTATTGGAAGTGTTTGTGTAATGCTATTATTTTGCAGTTCATGCAGCACAACAAAACTTTATTATGAATATGAATCCGTTCCTGAAAATGTTTATCTTGTTTTTACACCTCAATACTATGCAAAAGCTGCCGGTTTTTCGATTACCTACAAACATGCGGTTGAGTTGGCGCTCGAGTATGAATCACAGCACAAAGAACAAATACGAACGTGGTTTTACTATCAGCATTTCTGTATTATTGATGATTGTTTTGTGTTTGGCCATGCACCTTATGAAAGGACGATTTGTTTGAGTGGAATCTATGTCAACGGAATGACCGGTGAAACGACTTATGTCAAGAAACCATGGGTTGAAAATGAAGGATATGTGCGTATACCAGAACAATACAGCAATTTGACAAATACCATTCCATATAAAATCCGCAACGATATTGTAGATGCCGTACGAAAACGCCTCGAACCGTTCCCCGACAGGCATTCGCCAGACGAAACCGCCCCTTGAATTTTGATGTAAGTTGGCAAAACAAATAATTTTCACTCACAAAATAATGCGATCATTTCCTGTTTCATCACAATCTTGCCCGCTTTTCACCTTATAACTCGGAGGAAGCGGAGAGTGCGGTTCCCGTTTCTACAACGTTCGCCAACCCCCAGCCCGCCGCAGCGAGTTGGACAGCCTGGAGTAGATTATACCGGATTTCCCCGTTTGTTTTGACGTACAACGCAAACAGGAAATGTATCAGGATTTGACGCTTTGCGAGAGGGAAAGGGACAAACTCAACCTAAATCTCGCATTTTTCCCATTCCCCGCTTGACAGAACCCCGCCGAGGCGGTAAACTGAACGATGATGATTCAAAATCCACGAATGTCCGAGCCGTTTCAACCACTTTCACTCCTCCCCCCTGGGAGGAGACGGAGAAACTACGTCTCGTGTTTTCCGCACGAACGAAGGAGGATTTGGGAAGTTTGCAAGAATTGGGGCGCTGGTAACTCCGTCGCCAACTCCCTTTATGAGTACAACGCGAACAACGCCCTTACGTCGATTTTACACAAAAAGCCCGACGAAACGTCTATCGTTCAGCATTCCTATACGTATGACGAAACCAACAACATCGTAGAATACCTGAATTCCATTGACGGAAATACAGAATACAACTACGACTTCCTCGGCCAACTCATTGGCGCAGACTATGAGAACCAGAACTTAACCGACGAATCGTATTCTTACGACTCCAACGGCAATCGCATCACCGCCAATGGTTCCAATTACATCACCGGCTCGAACAACGAACTAACCTCTGACGGTTCATGGTCGTATGTTTACGACGATGAAGGAAATAGAATCAGCAAAACGAATTCTACTAATCGCGAACTCTACGAGTGGGATTATCGCAACCGTCTAACTTCCGTCACACAGCAGGAATACAATTCCACTACGGAAGAATGGCAAACCGTTCAAATCATCGAATACGCCTACGACTACAACAATATCTGGATTCGCAAAACCCTCGATACAAACGGTGATGGAATCGCAGACTCCAAGACCATTTTCATCCCGGAAAACTACCAAACAACGGTTCAACTTGACGATACGGATTTGACAGATGCCACTGGTCCGGTCGTCACGCACCACTACCTCTGGACGCCAAATCAACAAGACAAACTCCTTGCAGATACCACAACAAGTGGTATTTTATGGGCTTTAACCGATCATTTGGGAACAATTCGTGATGTTTTAGACGGTAATTCATCCACTCACCTCATCTACGACGCTTTCGGAAACCTCACCTCCGGCACGAACCCCATCTTCTTCGGCTACACCGGTAAACCTTTCGACCCAGCCACCCAGCTTCAAAACAACATCAACCGCTGGTACGATGCTGATGTTGGAAGGTGGTTAAGTAACGACCCGATTGGGTTTGATGGAAATGATACTAATTTGTATCGATACATTCAAAATCATCCTTCAATTTTTTGTGATCCATCTGGTTTAGAACTTCAACAAGCAGGTTGCTGTAATTCACAAAGGATAGAAACAATTCTTGATATTACAAATCAAATACTATTAGCTCCAAAGTGTCAAAAGTGGTTCAGAAATCATGGGTTCAATGGCCCTATTGGTACCTCCCCGAATTGGACGGTAAATTGTCATAGTAATTGGAAAGTTATGTGTCTTCTTGGATTTCCGGCTTGGACTATGCCGGGATTGGGTATTGGACTTTGCGAGTCTCAATTGGATAGTTATGGCGATATTGCATGGGCTTCATTATTGATACACGAGCTCGCGCATCATTTTTGTACATCCTTTGCGGGGCGTGAAGCATGTGCGATTAGTGCTCAGAATGATTGTGACGGGACCTAATCTGGAAAGGATTAATAAAATGCCACAAAATGCGGATGACAATATAGGGACAAGAAATCGATATTCATTTTGTTTTGTAGCTATTTTACTGCTCTTGGTAGCAATTTTTGCAACATTCATGCAAAAATTGTGCGAAAGCAACCTTGCTATTGCCAGAGGGAATGAGGTGCGTATGTTGATGGGTACAGCCAAGGGTTGGCTATATACCTCCCTTCTGTTTGCAATGATGTCAATATTGTCTTGGTGTTTGGTAGTTTGCTATAATAAAAACAAACAAAACCTTACCGTTACACTAATCATTCTTTGGTTTTTTTACATTTTTCTGCAATTTATTATCGTATGAAAGGTTGAGAAATTAAACGTATTGAGTCTATTTTGGCAGAGATTTGAGTAGAATATAGACGAACTCAATTTTGGCTCATCCGATAATTCAGTGAAGAAAAGCGGAAGGGGAAGACTCATGGAGTACCAATAAAATCCCGATATTCAAAATATGAAAACATTTCACCGTCCTAAATTCCGTCCTTACCGCTCAACTCTTCCTCACCGAAGAGACCGGGGAAGGTACTGCTTTTTCTCCGGCACTGAACATGAGCGACGAAGGATGGTGTGCATTGGCGGTAATTACGACGCGGTTGGCCATCAAACCGCTTTCCCTCTCACACTCAATGGCCGCTCCGACCGCACCATTTCCACGGAATACGACCACCTCGGCAACGCGACTTCCATCCGCCAGCACGGCAATGCAGTTGACGAGATTTTCGCGGAATTCGAACACAACGCCAACGGTCTCCTAACCTCCGTCCGCCGTTACGAAAAAGATGACGATACCATAAACGAAATCGCCAACTCACTTTACGAGTACAACGCGAACAGCGCCGTCACCTCCATTACACACAACGATTCGAATGGTTCACAAATCGTCAAACACTCCTACACATATGACGAAACCAACAACATCGTCGAATATTTAAATTCGATCGATGGTAATACAGAATACAATTATGACTTCCTCGGCCAACTCATTAGCGCGGACTACGCTAACGGCTCTATTGCTGATGAAACTTATACCTACGACGAAAACGGCAACCGTATCACCGCGAACGGCTCGAACTACACGACCGGCGACAACAACGAACTGACCAGCGACGGAACCTGGACCTACACCTACGACGCCGAAGGCAACCGGATCAGTAAAACGAACGCTGCGAATACTGAACGTGAACTATATACGTGGGACTATCGCAACCGTTTAACCACGGTTACGAAACAAACCTACGATACATTGACTAATGAATGGACCACGGTTCAAATCGTCGAATACGCTTACGATTACAATAACATCTGGATCCGTAAAACCCTCGATACAAACGGTGATGGAATCGCAGACTCCAAGACCATTTTCATCCCGGAAAACTATCAAACCACGGTCCAGATCGATAATAACACCGTTACACACCACTACCTCTGGACGCCGAACCAGCAGGACAAACTCCTCACCGATACTACAGCAAGTGGTATTTTATGGGCATTAACCGATCATTTGGAGACAATTCGTGATGTTTTAGACGGTAATTCATCCACCCACCTCATTTATGACGCTTTCGGAAACCTCATCTCCGGCACAAACCCCATCCTTTTCGGCTACACCGGCAAAGCGTTCGACCCCGACACTGCCCTTCAAAACAACATCAACCGCTGGTACGACTCCACCGTCGGCCGCTGGCTGTCCACCGACCCCATGGGGTTTAATGGTAGTGACACAAATTTATATCGGTATGTAGGAAACAGAACCATTGATAGTTGCGATGTAATGGGATTGCAAATCCAAAATCCTTTCAAGAATGTGAAAGAGCAGCCTAGAAAAATATTTGAAAACGAACTCGGAAGGATCAAAAGTGGAATTGACCAAATACAAGCAGAAATTGAAAAGATTAAGAATAATATAAAGAAAGAACTTCCTGGATATTGTAGCGAATGTGATGATAGGGTACAACTTAACCAGATTCATATGACAAGTAGTTTGACGGCCACAGTTAAAAATAAAGTAAAAGCGAATAAACTTAAAATCATCAATTATTCTCCTAAAACGGCAATCGTAACGGATTTGGCTGAGAAGATAAGTTCCCAATTAGAAAGAGGGCTTTATTGGACAGATTCTGTGGACTATCGAATACAGAGCAAATCGTACGAATGTAATCAATCTCATATTATAAAGAAATTTTCTGGTGTTCTTTCTAGAATTCCAGTAACTTTTCAATTTTCATTAGCGTTATTAAATGACAATAAAACGATAGATTTCTATAAACCGGAATATGTTCCGCTGATATATGGTACTCCATTGGCAACCATGGATGTAGAATTAGAATTTTTTTGCACTATAGCATATGAAATAGACGTTTATCACTGTTGCTAAACTTTGGTCTTGGAAAGGTTTACAATGAAAAGTCGTTTATTGTTTTTTGCATTCTGGGCGGGTCTGAACTGGTTTTTATATGGAGATGTTATCGAAACAGAATGGCCTCAGTTTCCCGAAAATGTGACCGTTCGGCGTCGTGTTTCCGAACGGCTGCCGTCATTCCCATTTGTTGACAGTACATTAATCGATGAAGATGATGGTTTTAATCGGCAATTCTGCGAGTTGTACTGTACTTCCGACTACGACTCGCTCTCATGCGTAGAGGGAACGTTGATTAATGGTGAGTTCTTGGTTCCCGCTTCTGTAAAATCGATTCATGGCAGGGGTATGATTTTGCAAAATTCGAAGTTTTGCGACAAATTCGTGGAAATCAATGGGAAAAGTGTCCTTATTCCGAAAGGTTTGCAATTGACAGAATTCTGGAATAACAGAGAAAGCAGCGAGGATTCACCTGAGAGCATGTACATACTGGCCGATGAGCAATTTATACCCCAATATCAAATTATCGAAGGAAAACTCTATAAATTAAGTAAACACCAGAAATATTTCAAACGCAGTTTCTGGAGCCATCAGAAAAAATACGTTTGGAAGATTGTCACGAACCCTGACGGAACCCAGTCCCTTTGGGGATTGGACGATCGATTTGAGGGAAAGTGGGATGCGGTTACTCATGTTCAGTCGGGCAA
Organism: Thermoguttaceae bacterium; assembly: GCA_030530205.1. Classification (GTDB taxonomy): domain Bacteria; phylum Planctomycetota; class Planctomycetia; order Pirellulales; family Thermoguttaceae; genus RGIG3701. The sequence goes on from JAUMVK010000020.1 coordinate 8,487, forward strand.
ACAGGAAGGAAACGTCGCCTTTATTGCAGCCAATGAAAACGGTTATCTCGTATACGAAAGCAAACATGGCAAGACCGTCTTGAAAGGTCAGATTCCGAAGGATGAGCAGATTTTCCGTATTGTGTTTCCCAGAACGGACGACTCTCTGCTGTATATCGAGACCTGGAAGGAGAGCACGTCGAGCTTTCGAACATGGGTTTTTGATGGCGACAGGCAGCGCTGTTGCCTTCAGTCAGACTTTCTATGCAGCGAGACCGACTATGCGTTTATCGAGGAGAATGCCGAAGGAAGCTGCCTTCTCTGGAACAATGGGAATCGAACGCCTATCCCCAGTGAAGCAAATGTTTTACGTATTTTTTCCGAAAAAGAACCGGTACTGCTGAAGTATCGAAACAAAGATACCCGGATGTTTTCAGTATACCTCGGAGATGAAAAATTACTGGAAGGCGAAGCGGTTGTTTCTTTTTTTCCGTCCCCGGATTCGCCATTCCGATATGTGATTAGCGCAATAAAATCCCGTGAATCAGGGGGCTGCGACTCCCTGCTGATCCGTGAGGGAACTCCACCGATAACCTATCCCAATGCTTTGTTGAGTGCGTACAGCGACGATTGGCGCAGATGGATTTTATCCGTATCTGAAGATCCGACCGGAGAAAATTGTTTTCTTCTCCTGAACAGCGGGGAAAAGTATGGTCCATTTCTGAATGTCAGTAATGTTGTTTTTTCCAGCGATGGGCAATCCTGGTGCGCGATCGTTCAAATGTTGACGGACCGGCGTTATTCCATTTTATACAATGGCAAACTCGGAACCATGTACGACAACATCATTCAGCTGGACATCTTTTTCCCACATGACCGGTTCCACACCTACGGCCTGCGCGACGGAAAATGGTACCGCATCGACGTCCATTTTGATAAAGATGATTCTTCCGCCAACGGGGTTTCCGCACAATGAAACCGTGGTTTTAACTCGGCGGGCCTTCGCCTTCGGACCCCGGTTTGCCGTCGAAACCCGGCATGCCACACATCGGGATATTGCACCAGTCCCCCTCTCGCCGACCTCCGGAGCGGAACCGATAAACTTCGGCCAGAGCTTCCTTCCCTTTTCCATCCTCCCCGCTTGACAGAACCCCACCGGGAGATTAAACTAAGGAATGATGATTCAAAATAACCGATTTTTACCCCCATCCCCACTTCCCCATTCACTCCTTCCCCGAGGCAGGAGACAGGGACGTTACGTCCCCTTTTCCGCCAATCACACCAACGGCACAACCTACGACTTCCTCGGCCAACTCATCGCCGCTGGCTACTCCAACACCGGTTTGACAGATGAAAGTTATTCCTACGACTCCAACGGCAATCGTATTACTGCCAATGGTTCCAATTACACCACCGGCTCGAATAACGAGCTAACTTCCGACGGTTCATGGACTTACACCTACGACGATGAAGGAAATCGAGTTTCTAAGACAAACTCCACCCACCGCGAACTTTACGAATGGGACTACCGTAACCGCCTAACGAAAGTCACTCAGCAGGAATACAATTCATCCACGGAAGAATGGCAAGATGTTCAAATCGTTGAATACACCTATGACTACAACAACATCTGGATTCGCAAACTTTTAGACACCAACGGCGACGGAACCCCCGATTCAAAGTCCATCTTCATTCCAGAAAACTACCAAACAACCGTCCAAATCGATGATGGCATCGTTACCCACCACTACCTCTGGACGCCCAATCAACAAGACAAACTCCTCGCTGACACAACAACCGACGGTGTTTTGTGGAGTTTAACCGATCATTTGGGGACAATTCGCGATGTTTTAGACGGTAATTCATCCACCCACCTCATTTACGACGCCTTCGGTAACCTTACCTCCGGCACGAACCCGCTCCTCTTCGGCTACACAGGCAAAGCCTTCGACCCCGCCACGAACCTCCAAAACAACATCAACCGCTGGTACGACGCCACGATTGGCCGCTGGCTATCCACCGATCCAATCGGGTTTAATGGAAATGATACGAATTTGTATCGTTATGTAAATAATTCAATAAACAAATATCTTGACACTTGGGGATTTCTCACATGTCAACAATTAAAAACAAACGCCTTTATTTTCATTAAGAATCATTTTTTATATAAAAAAATCAAATCAAGAAAAATCGTAATTGAATGTAAGTCTTCTTGTGGAAATGAGTCTTGGGATGCTGTAGCCATACCGCATGAAAAAATTATAAATAATCAAAAAATAGTATATAAAGTTACAATATGTATTGCTAAATCACGTGTTTGCAATTTTGATCAGGCATCGTTTAACGGTTTGCTACTACACGAATTGTATCACGCACAAAGATTTTTTGAAGGTTATACAATTAGTGAGGACACTAGAAAAAGCGAGGAAGAAGAAGCATATCGACGCCAAGCCGAATATTTGTATCCCGAAGCTGTCAATCCTGAACAGAATGAGTGTCAAAAAAAATGGAGAGACTGGTTTGTTCAAAGCAATGCTCCGTTAAGTTATATGACTGAAGAAGAGTTAAAGAACTACTTCAAACCAGCACCTCCCAATTGTAAGCCTATAAGAAGGTGGGTTGGGTTGAGTGTAAATGGAGATAATTTTTACTATACTGGTCCCCCTTCATCTATTGGACTCTGGCAAGTTGAAAATTATTAAAGATTTTGTTTGGGGAGATTACTATGTTTCGGTTTGTTTTAACTTTATGCGTCACTCTGTTGGTCCATTCGGTCTATGCGCAGACGGAGAAAGAACTGATCGAGAAAATCAGTCACCCCTGGCAAAGACCTTATGGCAGTGACTTCCTGATTCCTGTAGTCTTTGAACCAGAGGAATTGCCGTCTCTTTGGAAGGATTATTCTTCGAAGGATGCTTTCATCGAGCATTTGTTCAAGACGTGCAAGTCGAAAAAATTTGAACACCGCAATATGGCGTTCCGCTTTCTGGAACATCATTTCAAAGATTTGGATTTGTCTGAAAAGCAGATACAGAAACTGATCCAATGGGCGAAATCTGGCCGTAAAGAACAAGCGATCGATGCGATAAAATGTCTCGGGAAAGGGGGCGTAAAAAGTGCGATCCCAACCTTGCGTGAATGTCTGAAAAAACGCAAACCGGAGATTGCTGCCGAGGCCCTTAATGCGTTGGGGGAGATGCGTGATTTACTTACCGAAGACGATATTACGGCCATTGTATCCTGCCTGGATGATACGAGAGAATTTATAGAATGGTACGCTGATTTTGGGGCTTCAATTTCCGTAAATGTCCGAGCCGCGGAAGTCCTCGCCCGGATCGGGGAACCTGCCGCGTTTGCGCACGAGCGGATTTACAAAACATTTTTCACTCCAGACGAGGACGGGAACTATAACGAAGCCGTTTTTGATGAACTTTCCAAAACGCTTTCCCAATCGGATGTGACCATACAGGATTTTTGGCGGCAGATACTTAAAATCGGGATCCACCCTTTGGAAAGAGGGGTAAGTACTCTCTATTTGCGGATCGCTAAGGCCCTTGTCAAATTGCAGCCCGACAATAAACAATACCAGATTTTACTTTTGCAGCACTACGTCATTACCCTCGACGCGGAAGGCCCTGACCAATATTCCAACCTGAGGATCCATCAGAATATCCATGACGCCAAAGACCTGAAGTATATGGAGCCGTTCCTTTCGTTCGTCGAAAAGCACAAAGAAGTTTTATGGCCGGAGGATTAATATTGCTGCTCCATGTTTGGACTATATATGAAGAATATGATAAGTTTCAAGTTTTTTTCTTCTCCACGCTTGACAAAACGCTGTGGGGAGGATAAACTGAATGATTATGACAAAAAACAACCGAATTTCACAACCGTCACAATTTCTTCCCAACCTTCCCTACCGAAGGAGACAAGGGTGGTATGGCTCCTTTTTTACCAACCGCACAAACGCGACGATTTACGCATCCAACGGCGACACTTACACGACCGGCGATAACAACGAACTAACCAGCGACGGAACCTGGTCCTATACGTACGACGCAGAGGGCAACCGTGTCAGCAAATCCAATTCCACGAACCGCGAACTCTACACGTGGGACCACCGCAACCGCCTGACTTCCGTCACCAAGCAGGAATGGGATTCGGTCGAACAAGACTGGACGACCACGCAAATCGTGGAATACGCCTACGATTATAACAACGTCTGGATCCGCAAAATCGTTGGTGAAAACAAAACCATCTTCATCCCCGAAAAATACCAAACGACCGTTCAGATCGATAATAACGCCACCACCCACCACTACCTCTGGACGCCAAATCAACAAGACAAACTCCTCGCCGACACCACGCCCAACAGCACATCGTGGGCATTGACCGACCACCTCGGCACGATCCGCGACATCCTCGGCGCCACCACAACCCACCTCATTTACGACGCTTTCGGCAATCTCGCCTCCGGCACGAACCCGCTCCTCTTCGGCTACACCGGTAAACCCTTCGACCCCGCCACCCACCTCCAAAACAACATCAACCGCTGGTACGACGCCACCACCGGCCGCTGGCTCTCCACCGATCCGAGTAATTTTTATGGCAATACCCTAAATCTTTACAAATATGTTCAGAATAATCCAATATATAATATAGATTGGTGTGGACTTGAAGACGTACCCTATTGGACTTCGTTTTTACCTCTCACTGCGTTTGACGCTGGTGAATGTTTGCTCATTTTATATATTGGGCATGGCACATTTGAAGGTGGAACAAAAATTATAAATGGGATAGATTTGGGATATACAACTGTACCTAGGGCTGAAGTTCCTAAAGATTTCATACAGTTTTGGAGTGACATGAATCAATATGGGTATATACATGATAAAGTTTTTGGTTCATCCGGTAACCGCGTACCGGAAAAATAATTAAAACGCGGACAGGTTCAGTGTATAATGTAAAAAAAAACAGCAAACCATATACACGAGGAAGAACCATGTCCGCATTTGAATTATACCACAAGCAGGGAATTCGTCAATACCGTGTCACGGACATTTCCAGAAAAAAAGATCACAAAATCGTAATCCGGGGAATTCGGAGGACAGATTCACTTCATTGTCCTGTGTGCGGGTCGAAGAATGTTTCGACAAAAGGGTGGAAAGAGCGGGTTTTTATCGGTGTACCATCGGGGAATCTCGAGACGGAAATACATCTGATGATTCCTCGCGTTAATTGCCATCATTGCGGCAGTTGCAGGCAAGTTCATTTGGAGTTTGCAGAAGAAAACGTACGATATACACGATTTTTCGCGCAGTATGCGAAGAAGCTGCTGGCGCATTGCACCTGTAAAGCCGCAGCGGAAATACTTCGCGTTTCCTGGGATACGATCAAGGAGATCGACAAAAAAGACCTTCAAAAACATTACGCCGACCCGCCCCTGAGAAAAGTGAAAAACATCGCCATAGATGAAATCGCTGTGAAAAAAGGACACAAATATATGACCATCATTGTGGACCTGGACACAATGACTCCGTTGTATGTCGGTGAAGGCCGCGGCAAAGAAGCAGTCAAGGGATTTTACGAAAAAGTACGGAAGTCAAGGTGTAAAATCAAAAGCGTGGCGATCGATATGTCCCCAGCCTTCACGCAAGCGGTAAAAGAGTACTTTCCCAAGGCGATCCTGGTTTACGATCACTTTCATATTATCAGACAAATAAACGAGGCGATTACTTCCTGCCGACGTAGAATAATGAACTCAGTGGCTCTTGGGATCCTTATAATGTAAGCACTAAATTAGGAACAGACATTTATCAGATTCAGGCCTGCTACAAGGGCGCAGAAGCCGTCAAACTGCTTGTAAGGGATGGTGAGTGCTCCATTAACAATGCGTCCGTTACACCGGCGTTTACGGGCTTTAAGACGCTTATTGAGGGTTACGGTCTGAGAGAGAATACCGCCCGTGATTTTATGAAGAAAGCGGAAGCCTCTTTACCACACTTTAAAATTCTTCATCAAGAGAGGCGCTAAAGACCCGGCCAGAATCAGAGACGAATCTCTGACTCCGCCCATTCCGACGATTGTAGATTCTTCAAGCAATCCACTAGGTTTCATGGGCGCTTTAGCTCCTAATGGCGAAGCGTTATCCAGTATTATTGAAGATGACCACAGAGAAGATTACGCCTATCACCCCGACAGCGTTTATCCAGCCGAAGACGCCAAGAATATCGAACGGGCCATCCAAAGCGGGCAGAAAGAAGTGTTCGACGTCTCCATGCTAAAACAGTTGCTCACCAACGCCGATACGGAAACCCAGGTCGACAAGTTATTAACAAGGCTGACAAAGGGAATGAACTCCGTTGGTAAGCTGTTATTTCTCTATTATTGGAAAGGTGACCAGTTCGAAGAAAACTACGGTCCCCAGAAACTACCGGAACTGGAAGGAAGTCTCAAGAAAGCGTTTGAAGTCCTCGGCGACATTATCCTGTTCCTGAAACGAAACAAGATCAACAACCTTGACTTTGAAGGTTCTGAGCCCATTAACTTATCAGATAACGAAGAATAAAAAGTTGCAATAGCTAAAAAAAAAGAGGGAGAGCAATATTATGTTTTTTACGCAATCAATTTTACAAACAATAGCGCCTAATTGGTCCGCTGAAGGAACCAAGTTATCACAGGAATACGCTGAAATTCTTGAGGCCGGTCAGCTTATTACAAAGGCCGAGTTAGAGGGATACAAACTGACTCCGCTTGGGCACAAGTTTAGTAGTAATGAGGATCCGCTACTTGTCACCAAATCTTTCAAGGAGATCAATGACAGATTGAAAGCGGTCTTCGATTCTCAATGAAAAATTATAAAAATGTACTTCACCCAACTCGTCGCAGAATGTGTACTTAAAGCATCCATCGTTGCACAACAAGTCACAATGATGCCGAAAAATATTTGTATCTGTATGAAACAAATTTAAGATATTTTGATAGGATAAACACACGACAGATTGATTGTTTACAATTACACAGTTATTGTGAATGTATTCGATTATTTTATAAATCAATTCAAAATTACAAAAGGCTGTTCCTGGATTCTTCGCCATAGTTTATCCCCTAAATCTAATTGTGTGGTTATTTTACTTAAATTTTATTTTATTTTGAAATAATTACTAGGGGGAGAATACACAAAAATGGTAAACTTTTTAAAAAATTTTATAAATTTTTAATTACTATTAAAAGATTTACCCAGTTTCAATAACTAAAAAAGGAAACACATATGGATAATTATATTAAAGTTGCTCAAGCGATTATTAAAGAAGCGAGAATGAGGCCCGTAGCTCACCAGTTAATAAAAAAGTCCGAAACAAAACAACCTGATACTAAAACAGATAAGGACAAGAAAGCTCCTAAAAAGGAGTCTCACGAGGTAACAACAAAACCAATTGTACCAGAAACTTTACTTGACAGAATGTTGTGGTTTTTAAATTGGGGAGGTAAATGGGAACCAAATGTTTCTCAAAAGAAATCAAGAGCACAATACATGAAAACGCACCCCGACGAATAGTTAAAAAAAAAGAGCCACTGCATTAAACGATGGCTCTTTTTTAATTATCTTTTGTAATTACCAAGCCGATACAGTCCGGTAATGAATATTAATGAAATGCCAATATAGACTATAAGAGCGATTGATAATGATTCCAATGTTGGTCCGTCGTGAGCGGCATAATAAAAGATGCAACTTGAAAGAAATAAATTTAGAATAGATAAGATGAACAAACGTAGTCCGTTATACTGCGAAGCCTTTAATAGTTGAAATTCCCAATAGACGAGAATAACACTTACAATGGTGTCGATAAGTGAGTAGTAAAAAAACAATTTATAAACATGTATATCTCCTGGAAAATACTCTATATAGTATGGGTGCTGGGCATAGTATTGATATGCGCTATAATTGGAAATATTAAACAATATGCCACTAATAATCATGTAGCTAACACCAAGCCAACCAACTATGTTTAATAGCCAATATAGTATCTTTTTCATATTACCTCCAATATTAATTACGAAGTATTCTTGGTTTAGTTCGCAGATAGCTAAAAAAAAGGACCTCCTCATACGAGGTCTTTTTTTAATTATGGGACACTTCGTCCCAATGGGCTTTCACCCACTTGGCCGTTTTCAACGCGGCTTCGGCCTCGGCGAGGCCATCGGCGCTGAAAATGGGTCCGCGGTTGTCAGTCCACCTCTCCCCTGACGGGGAGACGACTTCCACCCAGATGTCGCACAATTTGTGCGAGCTCAGGCGGGTCGAGCCCTCCAGCGCGTAGGTGGAAAGGACCCACCCGTTCTGGTCGAGTTCCTGTTCAGCCAGCGGATAGTCCGACGTTTCCATGACAGTTTCATTCATAACTTCCGAACGGTACATCTGTATCTCTCCTTAAAAAAGAGGTCTTGAACTCAGGACTCCGACTCTTGTCAGATTTAATCCTTTTGTTCAAGTTATATGCCCTGATTTTGCATTTTTTTAAGTTAGTTTTATAATGGCGTTTTTGATAGGTCTCTCAACTAAAAAAGGACTTAAATATGGACAATTATATTAAACTCGCGCAAGCGATTATCAAAGAAGCGGCGAGACAACAAAAAGTTCGCAAGATTGAGACAAAATTAACTAAATATGGTAGCATAGTGAAGTGCGCGCAAAATCTTATTCGAGACATATCTCCGACAAATGATACTGTAGAGTATTCGCCAGAGTTTAGGAAAGAAATGGATAATCAGCTAAGAAGGTGTTTTTCTGAACCTGGTTCCTATGAACGCTTTCTTAAACATGAGATGAAATTTTTTCCTCAATATTACGAAGGACTAAAACAGCGCGGTATAGAGGCGGGTATTTATCCAACGCCGAAACCGCCAAAAGCGGATGAGGCTACTTTTATGAAAGATATCACTGACCCAGGTAATAGCATTTTAAACTTCGGGAAGCCATACAAACCAGATATTAAGGATTCTGAGTACAGAAACCAAAAGTTAAGAACTAGGGATTCCAAATGAGGACCACGAAATGCTAAAAAAAAGCCCCTGAAAAAAATCAAGGGCTTTGAGTATTTAATGCTGTTGACGGCGATGTATCCACGTGATAAAAACCGTGGTGCACACGATATAAATCAATATCGGCAACCCCCACCAAAACAGACTAGGCTTATCTCCAGATAAAAGAATAACAGGTATATCCAAAATCAGAAAGTTAAAAACAAATAGAGATAATATTAATAATCCTCTGTTTTTCTTGTGTGATAATAAATTATATTCATAGACAATAACGCTAGCTTCTGTAATCTTGATTATTGTATAATAATAAAAAAATACTTTGTAGAACTCTGGAGTCTGACCAATATATGCCAGTTGGCACATTTGATAATCTTTAAACATGAGATATCCCGTAGTAACCGCGACATACGTTACGATTAACCACCCAAAAGTATTCAGAATCCACAATATCACTTTTTTAAACATCATTGTTCTCTCCTTGTTTTAAATTACGGCCAAACCGGATCAATGGTTTGGCCTTTTCTGAAAAAAAAACACAAAAACCCTACCGCTTCCATCTGCGGCGATAGGGTCTGAAACTTCTTTTACGACGAGACTTGAGCCACTCCCGAGCCCAAATTTCGTCCAGGTCCTCCTCTTCCTCCTCCGGCTTCTTGATACCAAGGAGTTCTTCAACGGCATTAATCGCGTCAAAGATGGTATCAAAGACCGCAAGGAAACCACCGGTGTGACAGAAACGGAGCCCTTGGGGCCACACTCCCTCCGGGTCCATCCAAAAACGAGCCGCAGCGCCTCGAAAAAGCACTGCGGCTGAACGACCGATTGTCGAAGATGTATTACCTGAAAGAAGACCTTTACCAATTATGGAGCCAGACCGACAAACAGTCGGCCAGAAAATTTGCGGAGGATTGGCTGAAGTACGCGCGAGCTCTTAAAATAGATGCTCTGACATACTTTTGCCTCACCCTTGAAACCCATCTTGAAAACATTTTGACCTGGTACGAAGTCCCGATTTCCACCGGTCCACTGGAAGGCCTGAACAACAAAATCAAGACGATGAAACGTCAGGCTTATGGTTTTCGCGATGGAGAATACTTCAGGCTAAAAATCCTGGGGATTAAAAGGTGTCGGTACGCACTTGTCGGATGAACCAAAGATTGAAATGAAATGGATTTCGCTTATTCTTCATATTTGTCAACTTGCAATTCTGACCAATGCATGTTTCTTAACATTTCTGAAAATGTTTTCCCATTGTTCCATCGAATCTCTTCCATTAATATCTGCCAGTCTTCCCAGTCGTGACTTTCCAATTCGGTTTTTTCCCCAGAGGGAAATATTTGAAATGCCTTTGCAGGCCCTTTAAAGAATATATGATATTCAATATTCTCAAACCTGAAATGAACATTTCTATAACAAATTTCATTATTAAAAAAACGGTACCATACGGAATCTTCTGCGGTGAATTCTTCCCCAGTCAATTCCTTATCCCGCCAAAGCATTTGTCTGTTTTGAGTCATTTTGAATCCTTCTTTTGGGGAATCCTTGGTTTGTACGATGGAATATCTTCTGGTTTTTTGCCAAGCATTTCAATCAAAAAACCATACTTTTCCTTGTTTTCATCTGTTATAGAGCCATGACCATGTTCTCGGCCTGTTTTACGGGAATGACCTTTTTGCCCTTTATCAAAATCCATTGTCTGTTGATGTAAAATCATTTTTCCATCAACAAGATGGTAATCGAAATCTACTGTTGCTTTATATTCGTGATAAACACGGATTCGTTCCAGAAGTCCAGTTTGATGATCAACCATCATATAAATGGCTTCTGGTGAATTGGAATAAGAAGGCATACCAGTCGCGCCTTTTGTAATTTTCACATCAGCTTCGATTATTTTAGGAAGAATTTCATTCTCTGCTTTATCGTCTTTCTCTGTTTTGTCGTCTTTTTGGAAAAAACCAACCGTATAGTATCCCCGAACCTTCATTCTGCCATATTCATCCCGATTTTCATGTGCGCCTCTACCTCCCATTATACCCCCTCCTTTCCAAAAGTCAACCCTTCCTCCTGAGATTTTTGCGCATCCACCACCATCAGACAGAATTCCTTCAGCTCCTCCAGCGGGACCGTCACGAGCCACGGCTTCCGTTTCCGGCGGTGGATCACGACAGGGATCTCCCCGGGTCGTGCGTCTCGCCTGGACTGATCCATCGCCAGCTCCAGGTTGAGTTTCTCCACCATCTTGGCTTCGATGTGAACGCCGGGGATCCCGACGACGTCCGCGTCCCCATTCGCTCCGCAAAACTGCTGTCCGCGCCGAGCCTCAACTCCGAGCAGTTCTCTCAGTTTCCCTGCCAGTTCCCGTTCGGCCCTGGCTCCTTTTTCGCGTGAATTGACCATAATTTCAATGAATAATGGGAAAAGTAGACAGTTGAGTGTAATATTTTCGTCATTTGGTGTCTACTTTTCGCTTACACTTGACCTATATAGGTAAATCCAAAATCAGAAAGTTAAAAAGAAATAAGGAGAATGCTACCAAACCCCGATTCTTCTTTGGCAATAAAAGGCTATACTCGTAGACATAACACAGGCTTCCACCAACTTTATTACGGCATAGTAATAAAGAAACGCTTTATAGAATGCTGGTGTCTGGCCTAGATACGCGAGTTGGCACGTACAATAATCTTAAAATATCAGAGTTTTAAGTTGCGGCCAAACCGGATCAATGGCTTGGCCTTTTCTGAAAAAAAACACAAAAAAAACTACCGCTTCCATCTGCGGCGATAGGGTCTGAAATTTCTTTTACGACGAGATTTGGGCCACTCCCGAGCCAAAACATCCTCCAGGTTCTCTTCTTCCTCCACCGGTCCATTGGAAGGACTGAACAACAAGATCAAGACGATGAAACGTCAGGCTTATGGTTTTCGCGATGGAGAATACTTCAAACTGAAAATCCTGGGGATTAAAAGGTGTCGGTACGCACTTGTCCGATGAACCTGAAATATTGATTTGATCGGGAATTTTTTTGAAAATATTGTGTTTTTTTCTGTGCCTGTCCTTGAAAAATTATACAGAATCTATTATACTGGATTTTTGTAGATTTTTTGTCTTTTTTCTGAAATTTTTTGAGAAAAAAGTAACACACCTTCGTTATATTAAACAGAGGGACCTTTCAACAAAGTTTAAGTCACACATTTTCGGAGACACTTTATGTATTTAGTCTATGACGTTCGAGGCATTCAGAAATATATTTTTGCCGTTCCCAAGCTGAAAAGCATCGTCGGGGGAAGTCTCATCGTTGAGGAGTTCGACCACAAGGAAACGCCCCAATTCGCGAACCAGTACGGCTGGACGCGGATATTCACCGGCGGCGGCCGCGGGCTGTTTTACTCAGAGAACGGCGCAAAGCTCGCGGAGTTTCGAAAGGCACTGATCAAAAAGGCCCACGAGCACGGGTTGGATCTGCGATTGGGGGAAGATGAATCATCCGAAAAAATGCCGGAAGCGACAGATCTGTACCCTTTCGTTCCGCCGATGGAACCGGGGAAAATTTTTCCGTGTGCCCTTTCGGGGCTTTGGCCGGTACGGGGGAAAAACGAAATCCATCCACTCATTAAGATTCGTCTGGAAAAGGGCCGGCGTAAGACCAACCAGAACAGGCCCGAAACGCCGATCGATGACGTGCTGTGGGAGCTAAAATTTGATGAGAAAATCATGAAAATCGCGACGGAAAAATGCGGTTCCGACGTGTTTTTTGATTTTTTCCGGAATGTAACTCCCAAGGATGAGTTCGACGAGCCGCAGGAACAGGCGGAGGCCAAAACTGCCGCGAAGGCTTTGGGAAACCGGAACCGCTGGGCGGTCGTCTGCATGGATGGAAACGACATGGGGCGCCAGATATCTTTCATGGCCGAGAGGCTCAAAGGTGCAGATCAGCGGCAGCGGCGTGAAACGTGGTTCCAGGCGTTCAGCAGTTCGCTTTCCAACGTGACCCGGTGGGCGTTTGCCGATGCGCTGAAAGCGACCGTTTTGGACTGGATGAAGAAGAACGAGGCCGATCTGAAAAATTACGTGTGTAAGGAGACTGGCTTCCTGATTCTGCCGTTTCGCCCCCTGATCCTTGGAGGGGATGACGTGACGATCCTCTGTCATTCCGGCTGGGCGATGGAGTTCGTAAAACAGATGGCCGCGGCGTTTGAGAGTCATTCCAAGGATGCCGCTAACGCGAAAAAGTCGGTTCTTGGTCAGGATGACCTTTGGCCGGCAACGGGGAACCGATTGACGATCTCGGCTGGCGTGCTTTTCTGCAAAACGTCGTTTCCGCTCTCCAGCGCTCTGGATTATGCCGAGAATCTCCTCGCCAGCGCGAAGAGCGGTTTTCGCGAGACAGACCTCAACAAACGGGCCCCTTCCGAACCGGCGGTTGACTGGGAAACTATCACGGAAACGCTCGTCGATTCACCGGCGGAACGGCGACACCGCGAGATGTGGTTCCGGGACGAAGAACTTGGCGAGAAGATCGTTCTGACCGACAAACCATACACGATCGAGGCTCTGAAAGAGCTGGAAACCGGCCTGATGGTTGAACTGGCGAAACTACCGGGAAGCCTACGAAGTAGTATTTTGCCGGGGCTGAGCCAGCCATGGAGTCTGCGGACGGCATTTCTCGCGTCCATTGGAAAGCGTCATTTCGATCTCTGGCGAAATCTTGGCGAAAATGATGGCAAATGGTGGCTGAAAAACCAGCATAAAACGCAGGTCATTGACGCTTTGACCCTTTTGGACGAGGAAAGACGTATGGAGCAGGAGACCATTTAAGTCATTTGTACCAAAAAACGTCAAAAGTTGGGAGTTTCATCATTTAAATAGAATCGATTCCTATGAAAGTTTACCAATATTCCATCACACTTCATTCGGACGCTCAACCCGGTACGGGCCTGGGCGGCGAAACCGTTAACGATTATGTCCCGCGCGACATGCAGGGGCGACCGTTCTGCCCGGGAGCGCATATTAAGGGCCTCATGCGCGAGGCGCTGCTCGAAATCTTCAAAAATCTCGAGCTGGACCCGGCGATCGTGTACTTCGTTTTGGGGCGTTCTTTCGATGTGGCCCGACTGGACGCGGAGTCCAGTTTCCAGATTACCGACGCAGTCGCTCAGGGGGAAAAGAGTACGATTTTCGTTTCCCGAACCGCGCTGGACGAGTACGGCACCGCAAAGGATACGTCGCTGAGAACCAACGAAGCCATTCGGACCGGCACGGTTTTTCAGGGGAAAATCATCTCAAACGTTCCTGCAGGCTCGCTCGAAGAGACGCTTTGGCAGCTGGGCCTCCTTTCGATTTTCGCGATTGGAGGAAGCCGAAATCGCGGCTGCGGCCAATGCACGGCTCAAATTCAAAAACTGAACGCCCAACCGGCGGATCTTTTGTGCCGTCTTGTTTCGGAAGTACCGGCCTGGAATCCTCCAGCGGAGAATCAGAACGAGCAGGCCGTTCCGGCGTTTACGGATTCGGAACGCTGGATCCCCGTCCGTCTGACGTTCACAGCGGAAACGCCCGTTTGTGTCCCTGCAACGGCCGCCGCTGTAAGGACGAACGTTCAGACGACCGACTTTTCGATTCCGGCTTCGGCCGTCCGCGGTATGATCGTGCGGCGTTTTCAGGCGAAAGGACGGGCGTTCATGGACCAGCTCTTTGAATCGTCGAAATTCATAGTCTGGCCGCTTCAGCCGTGTGCCGTCGTTGGTGAAAAAACCAACGAAATCAAACCGAACTCTCCCATTTCGATCCGCGTGAGTCTGACGCACCGTGCGGCAAAATTCTCGGTCGAAAAGTCACTGATTTCAGAGTTTGAGGACAAAGCGTGGGAGGAAGAAATCCTGCAAAATGCAGCTCCCAAAGCACCGATGAAAGCGTCTGACGGAGTACTCCTCATTGAAAAACGTGAGACGAAGCCACAGCTCTGGAAGGCGAAAGCCATGCCGCACGATGTACGCTCGCACGGGGTTCACCACAATGAAAAGGGTGGAAATGAACGTGGGCTTTACACCGTGGATTCGATGGCCCCCATGATCTGGCGCGGTCTGGCTGTTTTGCCCGAAAGTATCGCGCAGGAACTGATTCAAAGTTTCGCAGATTGCCCGGAAACGACGTTTGGAACCCGTCGTTCGGTTCAGGGAATGGGAAAACTTATGGCGGAAATTTTGACCGAAACGCCAGTGGAATGGATTCTTCCGTCTGCCGCGAAACATACGGTTTTCATCGTCCAGTCCCCAATCACGATTCCTGAAGGGTATCGAAAAGACAGTGCTGATGAACAACTCAGGAAAATGGTTGAAGTTTGGCTTCAAAAAAATGATCTTTCGGTTTCAGAGATCAAAGTTTGGGCCAACACGGGGATTCTGTTCGGCTGGAACGTCAAGCTCGGCGGACAGCAGCCCCCGCGCGTAGTGATCCTGCCGGGGTCGGTCATTCAGTTCCCGGAGAAGCTTTCGCAGGAAACGATTCAAAAGCTCCTTTCGGGCGGATTCTTCATTGACGAAACGGATCCGCAATGTGGTTATGGTGCAGTAAGTGTACACCCGGGAAAAGCGGCTGAACTTTTCACGCGCCAGCCAGAACCCAAAGTCCTGAAAGCCTCCGAAAAACGCAAGGCAATCGCACAAAAAGCGCTTGAGATTTTCCACTCCGGCAAGCCCCTTCCGAGTTCGTCGCAGATCGGGTCTCTGCGTAAACTTTACATGACAAAATCACTCAATGAGGTGAAGGAATTTTTTGACGTTCAGTGCTCAAAGGATGGAAGCTGGGAAGCGTGGAAGTCCATTCAAAAGGAAATCCGCGAGTGGCTTGGAAATTTCGACCGCGAAAACGTTCTTTTCGGCCTGGAACTACTGACGGATTTGATTCTCACGAAAAAGAATAATCAGTGAAAGGAGTAAAAATATTATGTCAAAAATCATTTATGGTCTTTACCTTCCACTGGTTTTCCCCGAGGGCCTGGCTCCTGGATGCGGCAGCGACTTTAACACCTTGCTCCTTGCGAGAGATGGAAAAAACCGACCGGTTCTGCGTGGGACGGCACTCGCCGGGGCACTCCGCCATGCTTGTGGCAAAACTTTGGAAACAGCGTTTTTTGGTTCATCCTGTGGCGAAGAATTGGACGAAGGTTCCCCTTCACGCCTGAAAGTTCCGGATGTTCCTTTGCGCTTTGATCCGAAAAAAAGTCCCGAAGACACCAGAACTCATCATTTGCGGAACCGACACACGAACGTTGTACTTGATGGGGCCCTTTTCTCGCTGGAATCCTGCCCACCCGGTACACTCGCTGAGGCTCTGCTTTGGCTTGATGGGGATTCAGCGCCGGAATCTAAAGTACAAGACGAAGCGTTTATTTCCCGCATTGCGTCCTTTTTCGCCGAGGAAACGGGTGGTTTTCTCTTGGGAGGAAGCGCAGCCCGCGGCATTGGCCGGGCGATTTTTCAGCCCGGGAAAAACCCACTGTACTGCGTTTTCGATTTTTCAAATGCCAAAGACCTGGGAACATACCTGAATTTTCGCCAGAAAGGGCCTTCTGCACTCAATCTCCAAGGGTGGCAGAACGTTCCGGCCGGGACAGTTGAAGCGGAGCGTCTGACGGTTCATTTCAAACTGAAAATCCCACGCGGTCAGGACTTTTTGATCGCCAACGGCGACGCCGCCCCGCAGAGAGTCCGGGCCCAGAACGGCCAAAACTGCTGGCGGATCCCCGGTTCGACGCTCCGCGGGCTTTTCCGTTCGTGGGTGACACGCCTGGCCGCCCGTGAAGGTTCCGACGTGGTGGACAGTTACAACAAATTTCGGAACGAGTACCAGCTTGGCACGACTAAATACGATGGTGATTCTTTGGCGTGGCTTTTCGTGGAAAAAATGAAACGCAAAGCGGAAAAAGAACCCCTGCGTCGCGCAACCCCTGGAAAATACCCGGTCCAGTACCTTTTCGGAACGGCATTTCAGCGGGGAAGGATCCACTTTTCAGACGCTTTGGTCCCGTTTGAAGAGACCAAAAAACTTGGTGAACTTCCTCCGGAAGAAAATTTCCGCTCGCACGTGAGAATTGACCCGATCACAGGAGGTTTCGTCCCCGGTGGTTTATTCTCGAACACCACGTTAACGTCACGAGTCAATCGTACCTTTTCGGTTACGCTTTTTGTAGAGAATCCTCAGGAAAAAGAGGCGAAGTGGCTCGCCCAGACGCTTCGTGCGCTCGATATGGGCCTCCTGCGTCTTGGGAGCAGCAAAGCCTCCGGTCGGGTTTCTCTCGCCGAAGTACCCAACGCTTGCGGCACTTATTCTGAATTGTTCAGCAGTATTAAGCCTTTTGAAATGGAGAAATAAATTATGGCCGCGCAAAACGAAACGACTTCTGAATACTCACTCATCATTGAAAACGGGAAATATTTTGTCGAAATTCCAAATAAAAAAGGGGAAAATGTCAGACGTCCCATCCTGAGTAACATGATTGGGTTCGATAAAAGTCTGGCCAAAAATGGCGATACGATTCTTGTCACGATGAAGAATGGAATCATTCAGTCACAATCTGTCAAACTCAAGGGACACGAAGATTATACTCCGACCGAAAGCAGTACTCCCCAAAATCCTCAGAGTTACGGCGGGAGAAATTCTTGGGGAAACCATTCCTCCAATTTTGGGAGAAATTCGTTCGGTCGTAATCCGAATCAAATTACCTCGAAGCTGGAATCTCCGTCAAACATCGGTCAGCCGTTCCACAATCCGTACACATTCATCCCGTTTTCGGGCACACCCCAGCACATTGAGCCGACACTGCGCACGATCGACGAAGTTGAAAAGGACCGTCTTTCGGGCGTTCTGGAACTTTCGGTTGAGACCCTTCGTCCTCTTTTGACGATGCAGGCGGTAAAGAAAAATGATACGAACAAAGAAAAGGAAAAAAGCAGCACCGCTTTGAAAATCGGCTCGGACGTCATCGTTCCGGCCACGGCCATCCGCGGTATGCTTCGGAACCTCATGATGATCCTGACCTCCGGCTCCCTGGGCAACACCAACCCCAACGCCTGGTTCTGCTGCGGCCGTGATGTGCAGCTCGGCGACGGAACCGGCAGAACGCCCCAAACGCCGCAAACCCTCTTCCTCGCGAGGGTCGAACGCGCTGGTAATACCCTTCAGGATGGAATCGTTCGGATCGGGAAATGCCAGCTTGTGCCGCTGGAATATTTAGGAGACAGGAACAGCTTGAAAAAACTGCGCAAAGATTTTAAAAGAGGTCCACTTTATTATGTTTATGAAAACGGTCGGCCTCGTCCGTTTGACAATCGCCGTGACGCGGGCAAAACGCGCTGGCAGCTGAAAATTTCAGGCGATATTCAGTGCAAAGGCCGCAAAAAGGAGGCCCTGTACGCCGAAGACCCCACACAGTCAGAAATTACTGTACCGTCTTCGCTCTGGGCCGATTATATCTCACGAAATACCAATGGAGACCACACAGAACTTCACCGCGGCGACCTGATCTGGCTGGAACCTCAAAACCTGAATACCACCCGGATCACGGACGGAAGCCAAATCAAAAGCCTTCAGTGGGCGCGTTGGGGAAAAAAAGGACAGGCGATTCAAGATGTTCTCCCGAATAAAGAGTACCTTCCGGACACGCGCAGAACCGACCGCAAAGTCGATTTTGTGACCAACCTGTTCGGCCAGGTTTCCGACACGGGGGACAAAAACGTTCCGTGTTTCGCGGGGAGGATCCGTCCCGAAAACCTCGTCTTTTGCGACGCTTCCGCCAAAATCTGGAAGGAGATCCCCCTCGTGGCCCTTTCGACCCCGCACCCCGGATGCTTTTCGTTCTACCAGAAAAAAGACGAAGCAAAACTCCGCGGGTACAAAGTTTACAGGAACGCTTTCGACTCGGAAAAACCGTGGGAATACGACAATCAACCAATTTACGATGCGAATGGAAACGTCCGTAAATTTGGGACCTCCGACATGACACGGACGGCCGACTTGCTCCCGCCGAACCAAACGGGAAACCTCCGGATCGCGTTTCAGGCTCTGACAGTCAACGAGCTGGCGCTCCTTTGCCGGGCGTGCTCGGTAAAGGCCTGGCGTCTTGGCGGCGGCAAGCCGATCGGTCTGGGCCTGTGTCAGCCGGAGATCAAGTCCATTTTCATCCTGGAGGATGACGGCACGATACGAACGGCAAAACCCGAGGAATTCCAGCTGGAAGAGCCGCTCCGCTCGACCGTGGAAAAGCAGATGGCGATCTGGGAAGCCACTCAGAAACCGGTTTCCAAGGTCCGTTACCCGCGAGCGGCAAAGAAGAACTACGACTCTTTCCAGCGCGGCGGGCATATCTGGTTTTCGACCTTTGCGGCCCCGAAAAAAGGTGCGTCCGGACAAATGGAACGTCAGCTTCAGCCCGTTCGTTTTACCGAATCGTTCCGTAGGTCCAAGGGGCTTCCGACCGATTCCCAGGCGATGGAGGGGCAGTGGCTTCCGCTCTTTGACCCGGCCAACCCCGAAGCCGACCTTCTGTACGGGTGGAATACCAAACTGGAACCGCAAGGGGCGGGAAACGTCAAATCCTACGATTCCTTCAAACCGTTCGATAAATCGGACGCGTTGTCGCCTGACACAAAACACATTCACGAAAACAATTCCATGAACCGTCAAAAGCGTCAGGACAATAAAGACACGCGGCTGGATACGGAAGACGAATCCTGAAAAGTCGCGAAAAAACCAAAATTTTGAAAAAATCATAGAAAAAAAGGGGGGGGAAACCCTTGACAGCCGCACCGGGTGTGGTAAAATACAAATGTTTGAGGGATTTCCCATTTTCTTTGACAATTTGTACGGTGGTTATACGGTGTGACGTTAGCTCGCCATCCGCGGCCGCAAATACTCAGACGATACTTTCAGTTTTGTCGGGTGTACAGGGTGCCTGGATTTGACAGGGTTACAGCTGGTCGTCGGCGTGAAACACGCCGCCATGGGGTGTACAGGGTGCCTGGATTTGACAGGGTTACAGCCGGTCCAGAAACGAAAAGCAACCTTAACAGAGGTGTACAGGGTGCCTGGATTTGACAGGGTTACAGCGCAGCCGCGGACGAAATTGACGAACGAAGAAAGGTGTACAGGGTGCCTGGATTTGACAGGGTTACAGCAGACCGCGCCCTTGATGCCCGAGACGTTTTCGGTGTACAGGGTGCCTGGATTTGACAGGGTTACAGCTACGGCACATTCCATTCACATTCTTCCACTTGGTGTACAGGGTGCCTGGATTTGACAGGGTTACAGCAAAAGGGAGAGCAGGGATTTCGCCATCATGAGGTGTACAGGGTGCCTGGATTTGACAGGGTTACAGCTTCTGAAAAGTCACCTAAGTGGCGTTGCCACGGTGTACAGGGTGCCTGGATTTGACAGGGTTACAGCAAGAACAAAAGGATCATTACAGCTCTCTAATGGTGTACAGGGTGCCTGGATTTGACAGGGTTACAGCCTAAATGATTCCACATTAAAACTAATGCTTCCGGTGTACAGGGTGCCTGGATTTGACAGGGTTACAGCCTATGTTTTAGTTTAACCGCTAAAACACGGGATTTAGTCCCTGATACACCAAAAAAAAATGACATTTTTCGCCCTCGAAAGGGGGTGGAAAATGTCATTTTTTTTGAGTTCACCGACTTATTTTCAGAACAAAACGAACGGTTCTGGCGGTTCTTCACAAGGGATCGGTTTTTGATTCTCAAACACCTGCATTTGAGAAAATGTTTGTTGGCTCAAGAGTAAAAACCGAACTTTTCCCTCGGGTGGAAGCCCGGTTTGGATCTGATTCAAAATCGTCCCGGCAAACGCCCGCGAAGCGCAGTAACGATAATATACAGAAAACTGCAGGGCGGTTAATCCCCGTAACAGTAATTTCTTGCGAAAACGATCGTAATTTCTGCGCTGGGTCTTCTCATTGACCGGCAAATCAAAAAGCACAAGGAGCCACATCAGTTTTTCCCCCTTTCTGTTTGAGGAACCGAACCCAAAATGTACTCAGGCAAAACAAGCGACTGCGAGGCTTTTTGAAAGCAATGTCTCAATGAAACGGATGATTGGACGAGCGCTGAAAAGATGTCCACCTTCCTGCGTCCTGCGAGGAATCGCGCCTGGGTCACTGCCCGCGCCAGAAATTGACGGGTTTCACGATCCAAACTATGACTTCCCGTTTCACGAAAATGAACGAGTACGGCCTCATCCGCCGGAACCCGAAAAGATTCCATTATATCGGAAGCCAAACAATAAGGATTGTATTCATTATGGTGATGGATCCCAAGCGACGGGTGCAAACCTGCCGTACATACCGCTCGGGCAGCGAGGGCGAAAAGGATCGTATAGGCGTAATTCAGCAGCCGATTGACATCCTCGGCCTTTCTGTCTCTTTGTGGCATAAGCGCAAGCCGATCCCAATACAGTCTGGCGGCCTGTCCCTCCAGGTTCTTTCGATCTCCGCTCGAAACACGAGCCAGCAGAGGGCGTAACGCCGAATCGTCCAGATGGTAAAAACGCAGCAGATCCGCCTGACTTTTGATTTTGGCCTGAACTATTTGTTTCCAAAGCTGCTTTTTTAACGGGAGAGCGGCTTTTGCCTGTTCGATAAAAAAACGGGACTGACGTGAATGTTCATTAAATGAGAAGAGCGCGCCGATCGGCAAAAAACGCTCGTTACAGCAAATCAGAGGGATTCCCGGCTCTGCAAGCCGTACCAAAACCATTCCGCTGATGGAAACACTCGATTGGGTGATCAGGAGTGTACCCACTTCGTTGATCGGCACGGTAAATGTGGGTTTGTCGGGTAATTCCAGGACTAAAAGTTCGTTCTCAAACCGGATTTTTGTTTTCGGCTGAGTGACTTCAACAATTCGCGGCAGCATGGATTCCTCCAAAAGATTGCAAAAATTACTGAAAAAAATAAACAAAACAGGGGATTTTTCGACACTTACCCGTTTATTATAATAGATGGTTAAATAAATAGCAGGTTAAAAGGGTTAGATATGCAAATACCGCTTGTTTTTTACGATTTGGGTACCGATATGCCGATTACTCCCGCGGAGAAACTGCCGCCTTGCCCGGTGATTCCGCGTGGGGCGCTCGTGGTGCTGACCGGCCGGGCCCCGGTCTGGCGGTATGGAATGGCGTTTCACCTCATGCACGGCTCACCGGCCGCTGCGATCGCCACGTATGATCCGCGGCTGGGGGCGGTCATTATAGCCACGCATACACCCAAAATTCAGGAGGGAGCGGTCTTTGATGTCACCCCCGACCAGGTATCTCTTGAGCTGTAGGGACGACTTTTCCCGCCATCTGTGATTGTTTCGGTCTTGTTTCCGCAGGCAAAGTTTTCCCGCGCACAAAACAGAAATTTTCATTTTTTTGTGGGATTTTCTATCACTTGCCTGTTATATCAGGTAAAGGGTTTTCAAGTCACAAAAACAGGAGATCGATTATGATGAAATCGTGGGTTTTGTTTGTTTTGTTCGCTCTGATTCCGGTCCGAGTCCTGATTCTCGAGATCACACAGGCGCCACAGCCCTGGGAGTCGGGAAGAAGGCTCACCTCCCAGGAGATCAACGAGACATTGGCCCATCTTGAACGCTACGGTTACAAGGCGGACCGTGCGAAGTCCCTGCACAAAAACGAGCGTCTGAGATCCCTCCTGAAAGACTCCGCCGTCTTTGGTGGTGGAGAAGACGTGGTGATCGTTTACAACGACCCGAGGTCGATCGGTTTCATCGATCCGTTCCGCATAACGCACATCGGAAAATTATGTGACGATTTTGTGAGAGACCTCGGCCATCACTTCAGAGGTGACAAAAAGTCCAAAAACGAGGCGGACGCCCACTGGAAGTAAGCGTCCGGTCGAGGGATCGATTTCTCCTGGTTCACCAGACCAGGAACGGCCGGCCCATGCCATATACCGAACCTTTGCCCAAGTGCGTGGTGGAGGCGGCGGCCATTAGCGGGGCGAGGGCGCCAAGGCCCTGCGGGAAGGTGAGCATCCCCGACGTCCCTTTGAGGCTGATCGTCTTTTTCTGACGGCCGGAATAACGGTCCAGCGAATTCGGGATCCCCGTCCACGGCTCGCCCGGGATCGTGTCGGCATAGTCCAGAATTTCCGGCGCGAAGTCCGGATGCAGCCGGCTCGGAACCGGGGGAAAAACGAGGTTTTCACGGTCGTCACTCAGAGCGATCGCCCGAAGGAAACCAAGCCGGGTCAGGGTCGCCAGCACGATGTCGCGCAGCGTGGGACTCGGGTTCATGGCGTCTTTTTTGATGAGACGCAGCGGCTGGAGAAAGACCAGACGACACGGCTGGGCCGCTCGGATGAACGCCGGGTCGAGCAACTCGCGGGAGTACGTCTCGACGTGAGAAATCTCGCACGTGTTCCTGTTTCGGCCGATCCCATCGCGGCAGGCGAGGTCCCACGCTTCCAGCAGCGGCTCGTCGAGCGCATCGGGAAGGCAGAACACGCTCCACTGGAGCGACCGCTCCCATGGCTGAAGGCGCCTCGGCCGTCCCGCCGAGTCCAGATCCTCGCGTACCGAATAGAGCGGCTGGCGGTTGGTTTTGCCGCCGGGGCCCTGAAAAACCGAGTCGTAAAGCCGCAGGTCGATCTCGTGCAGCGCGTTCCCCCACACGCCGCGCAGGGTGGACATTTCCCAATCTGCCGGCACGTTTCGTGTATCGCCGAAATCAAACACCAAACTCCGCGTATGGACCGTCACGGGCGCAAGCCAGTCGAGCAGCGCGTCAAACCAGTCGGGTTTCTGAATCGCCATCATTTTGTTCCTTTCGGAAATGATTTTAACACAAACTGCCCGAAAAATCAAGGAGGGGAGAGAAATTTTGAGATTTTTTTAAAATTTTGGTGAGAAACCCCTTGACGACGATCGGTGGGTGTGGTAGAATCAAAAAATCATAAGGGGATGGCCCGTTTCTTTGACAATTTGGTTTTGCAGGTGCGCTTTGAGTGGTCGCTGGGTGTACAGGGTGCCTGGATTTGACAGGGTTACAGCATTGGTGGAAGAAGCCAAACAAAAAATCCTGTGGTGTACAGGGTGCCTGGATTTGACAGGGTTACAGCGTGGGGGTGAGCTGGTTGGTTTCGCCTGTAGAGGTGTACAGGGTGCCTGGATTTGACAGGGTTACAGCTGATCCTTAAACGAAAAATCCGAAACCAATGTGGTGTACAGGGTGCCTGGATTTGACAGGGTTACAGCGGGGCAGAGTTTTTTGATTTCCTCAGCGGTGAGGTGTACAGGGTGCCTGGATTTGACAGGGTTACAGCGGTCGAGAACTTCATTGAGTTCTTCTAGCGAGGTGTACAGGGTGCCTGGATTTGACAGGGTTACAGCTAGACGTTAAGGCAGTGCAACCTTCAAAGGGGTGTACAGGGTGCCTGGATTTGACAGGGTTACAGCGAGCTTTGTCGTCTTTCACCTCGGTCTGTTCGGTGTACAGGGTGCCTGGATTTGACAGGGTTACAGCCTATGTTTTAGTTTAGCCGCTAAAACACGGGATTTAGTCCCTGATACACCAAAAAAAAATGACATTTTTCGCCCTCGAAAGGGGGTGGAAAATGTCATTTTTTTTGAGTTCATCGGGAATTATTTTAGAGAATTTTGCAGTTTTTTCTGTTTGAGATTTTGTTATTTTGTGAAAGAAGTACCCTCGATGAGGTTTAAAATACCAAGCGGCACGGCGGGACGCCAGGATCCCGTCGATTGAAATGAAATATCTCCGGCCTGAAGGGGCATTCCAGACCGGAGCAGGGGGCCCTTACCTCCACCACCGTCCGCAGCTGCAGACATAGTCCCCGTCGCTGTCGGCAGAGACCCATTTGCCGCAGTTCCAGCATCTTTTGTCACTGTACGTGACCTGTTCACTGTCCGAGTCAGAGCAAAGCCCCACCAAAAAGACAATTCCGATCAAAAGCAAAAGCCAACCCATTTTAAATCTCCTGTCATGGTTAAAATATTCGGATCCGCCGGGGAAAGGGTCCCGGCCCCCTCCCTGGGGCAATTCTCCTATCTCCAATGCCGTCCGCAGCAGTGATACGTGCCGAAGGAGTTCCGTTTGACCATTCTGCCGCAGCGTCTGCATTGTTTGAAGTGAGTGACCTGACGAATGACCTGCACGTCATCCGAGTCAGAGGAGCACATCCCCGCCAAAACGCCAATTCCAATCAACGTCAAAAGTCCAATCATTTTAAATCTCCTGTCATGGTTACTGTATTCGAATCCACCCGGGAAAGGGCCCGGCCCCACCCTCAGGCGGAGTGTGTCCCCTTACCTCCACCACCGTCCGCAGCTGCAGACATAATCTCCGTCGCTGTCGGGTGAGACCCATTTGCCGCAGTTCCAGCACTGTTTTTGACGACCAAGGTGGCAAAGGTACACAAACACACCAATCGCAAGCAAACCCAAAAATCTCATTTTAAATCTCCTGAAAAACTGTTAAAGGGGTAAAAAGCCAGTTCTCTTGTCTGCCTATACCTATAAACAGTCAAGTGCAGCAAAATGACATTTTTTCCCAAAGAAATTTTCAAATTTTTTTGAAAAGAGGGAATTTTTAGAGAAAAACCTGAAAACTTCTCTGTCCTGTTCCTTGAATTTTTTCAGGTAATTGACCCAGAAATCCCAATGCGGTTTGGCTGGACCATCTGGATATTGCTCCAATTGTGTGTGGGGGGGGGGCAGTCTAATGGGGCAAATCAAATTGCAAAGCTCAAGCCCTATTCGGATATCGACTTGCCTGAAGACCCGGGCATCACGGACAATTTGAATACCTCGGCCAATGCGCAAACACGAAGAGAGGATAAAAACAGGCGTTTGGAATAAAAAAATCCCTGTCTGGAACTGTAATGAAAACGGCATTTTTCATCTCTGTCGGGATGGGAAATGTCGTTTTTTTTGTCTCGATCGAGAAAAAAATGATCTTCTACGCTAAAACACAGGAGGGGTTGTCTTTGATATGGCTCCCAACCAGACTGATCTCGAAATGTAGAACCATTTTCCCATTATAGAGGTTACTTTTACTCAAAAAAATGACATTTTCCACCCCCTTGCGAGGGCGAAAAATGTCATTTTTTTTGGGTGTATCAGGGACTAAATCCCGTGTTTTAGCGGTTAAACTAAAACATAGGCTGTAACCCTGTCAAATCCAGGCACCCTGTACACCGATGCAAGGTGGGATGCCTTGTATCGTGGTGATGCTGTAACCCTGTCAAATCCAGGCACCCTGTACACCATCATTCTCTGCCATGAAAATGGGACGGTGTGCTGTAACCCTGTCAAATCCAGGCACCCTGTACACCGGCACACGCTACATTTAGCGTAGACTCCATGCTGCTGTAACCCTGTCAAATCCAGGCACCCTGTACACCGTTGAACGGGCATCTTTCCCTTCAACTCTTACGATTTTAACAGAATCCCCTCCAATGTCAATAGCCCCCCGGGAAATTTTTCAAAAAAATACCAAAAATTTCCCGCATCGTCTCCCACTGATCGTGAAATCACAATCTTTTATCTCTCGAAATAATTCTCATCATTTTTTGAGAAAATTCCATATACGCCGATAATCCCCCTCCTTGACTGCGAAATTTTCTTGTAATATAATCGGTTATTCGGTCTGTTAACTTCCCAGGAGAGAAGTTTTAGAAATCCACACAAACAAAACGGAGATAACCAAATGTTAGGAGCAATCATAGGCGATATTGCCGGTTCAAGATTTGAGTGGAATAACAGGAAATCAAAGGATTTTGAACTCCTTTCTCATATCAAGAAATGCAGACCAACTGATGATAGTGTCATGACGCTCACGATCGCACAGGCGATCCTGGACTGCGGCGGCAGCTGTGATTCGCTGAGCCGCCAGGCCGTCGCGTGGATGCAGGAGCTTGGGCAAAAATATCCTCATGCCGGATATGGGGGCTCGTTCCGCAAATGGATTTATGACGACGATCCTCAACCGTATAACAGCTGGGGCAACGGAGCGGCGATGCGCGTCAGTCCGTGTGGTTTCGCGGCCTCGACGCTCGAGGAAGCCAAGGCCCTGTCTGCGGCGGTGACGGAAGTCACCCACAACCACCCCGAGGGCATGAAAGGCGCCGAAGCGGTTACCGCTGCAATCTTTCTCGCCCGCTGCGGGAAGAGCATGATCGAGATCCGCGACTTCATCGAGGCGCACTATTACAAGATCGACTTCCAGCTTGAGGACATCCGCGAAACTTACAAATTTGATGTCTCGTGCCAGGGATCGGTGCCGCAGGCGCTGGAAGCGTTCTTCGAGTCCACCGGCTTTGAAGACACCATCCGGAATGCCATTTCCATCGGCGGCGACAGTGACACGATCGCGGCGATTGCTGGGGGAATTGCCGAGGCTTATTACGGTATTCCGGCCGACATTCGAAAACTCGCTTTGACGTTCCTCGACGCGAAGCAGCTCGAAATCCTGAACGCCTTTGAATCCCAATACGGCATCATTCTGGAAAAGGAAACCGGAAACGGCATTTAAGACCGTGGCGTATTCATCCCAAGCAGAACCACCCACTGGCAAAAGATCAAATGCCATGACTGAAGCTGTATGGCAATAGTTGACCCATGTCCCGGAACAGACGATGAAATCTCTGCGTCTCGTAGTTCCTCTTTTCAATGCGTAATTATCGCTTCGCGTAATGTGGGTTTCAGAAAGACCCGAACCTTTTAATTCCGAATTACGAATTATTACAGTTTGATCTCTTCCGGGAACGGGTTCTTCTTCGAGGCGGCCCACACCCTGTCGATGTAGTCGAGCATGTACTGGTTCTGAAGGAGGTGGATCCAGTACATGCCACGCTCGGTCAGCGTCTCGCCGCGGCAGAATCCCAGAAGCCGGGCGGTGGAGGCGAGCAGGGCGAGAAGGCCCCGGCGCTTGAGGTCCGGGTCGAGTTTTTTCGGCAAATGGCCCGCGTAAAGGTCCCAGTAAAGGCCGTAGAGGGCGGAAAGGTTCGGCGAGAGCGGCATTTCGAGCGAGTACGCGCATTTGCCCTCCCGGATGCGGCTCATCCACGCCGACGTGTCGAACGTGTTGAACGCGAAAAGGTCCTCCCGGCATGTTCCCGCGCCCGGGCCGAGGCCAACAAACGTGCGGCGCTGCACGGAGGAAAACGACTCACCGCGCCCGCCCCTGCGAAAACTCCAGACCGAAACGGGCGAGAAACCGTCCAGTTCCATCCGTTTCCACACGAACGCGAAGAATTTCCGCCGGTTCCGCAGTCGCGGCATGGCGACGCCCTCCTGCCGGAAGAAACGGAAGAGCGGGTAAATCGTGAGCTGGTCCGCCCCGGTCTGGATCGCCTGGCTGATGTCGCTGGCGAGGTCTCCGATCGATTCGGTATCGGCGTCGTACATCAGATCGACGTTCAGATTCTCGAACCCGGCGCGGGCGGCCATCTCGAGTTTCCCGCCGTAGGTTTCCGGATGGCCGGCGCGTCCAAGCGTCTTGAGGACGTGGGGGGCGAAACTCTGAACCCCGACGCTCAACTGCGTGACGCCGGCCTGAAGCAGATTTTCGAGCAGCGGCGCGGTCAGTTCCTCGGCCGAGGTCTCCAGCGCGATGGTCGCCGGCTGGCCGCAGATCAAGGTGAAGTCCCGGATGAAGCGCGTCAGCCCGTCGCCCGTGCAGGTCGGGGTCCCGCCGCCGATGTAGAACGACCGGCCGTCCACCGAGGCCCCGTTCGCAGCCGCAAGACGCGCCTCGGCCAGCAGCGCCTCGTAGAAGTCCGGGACTTCCTCCAGGTCGAGCGGCTTCGTGTTGTACGGGCAGTACGCGCAACGGTTCCGGCAGTACGGAATGTGCGCGTAAAAGTCCTGCGTGCCGCTGGCGGGCGGGAATTCTGACCGCTGAGACGGCCGCATCGTGAACGCTTCACCCTTTTCGCCCGACAAAATGCGCCGGGCCACGCCAAGGACCGTTTTTTTCAGTTTCATGAGTTCCTCCCATTACGGAAAGAAGTTTTCAGCTCCCAGTTTTCTGTTTTCAGTTAAATTCTTCCAATAGAAACTGCACGGTCGCAGGCGAGATTGCACGACTGATTCAGTACCAGCCCCGCAATGAACGGAGTCCAGCGACCGAAAATCCTCCGGCGGACCCAGTATCCCGTGCCGAAAAGCAGGTAACGCATCACCCCGGGAAAACTCATTCGTCAGGATTCCTTTCGTACGTGCCCCGGTTCGGAACAGGGCGCTGCGGGTAATTGCCTCTCGACGGGTCGCCGGTTTGCGGGCGTTGGGGGTAATTTCCTCTCGACGGTCCGCCGGTCTGCGGGCGCTGCGGGTGATCACCCCTTGATGGACCGTTCGTCTGCGGGCGCGTTCTAGGCTTTGGCCGCGGTGAGTCGGGCTTCAGGTTCGTGGTGAGGCGGAAGTTTTTGAGCGGCTCGTATCCGCGTTCGGCCATCAGTTTGTCCCAGTTCTTCGGAAGCTGGATCTTGATCATGACGAAGCCGCCGCCGGGGACGCACAGTTCCTTGTTCCGTGCCGGGTCGCCCGTGACGAGGAACGCGCTCTTGCCTTCCTCCATGGCGGGGACCGTATCGAGTGATTCAAACCCGGTCCAGGCGAGCCACGGGGGCGTGAGCGTTTCGGCCGCTCCCTCGGATGAGGCGATCCGTCGCTCGTGCATCTGGAGGGAGTAATTCTGCGGGTCGAACGCGCTTCCCGGGTTCCCCCAGTAGTTCGCGAACGTGCGGGTCCCGAGCGGAATACGGGAGGTTTCCTCCACCGCCCGGCAGAGTTCGTCCTTGGACGGGTACACCTGGGCCAGATCGCGTGCCACGCCCTCGGTGATCAGGAAGACGCGGTACGTGCAGGGCATTCCGCTCGTCAGGGCCATTTGCGATTTCTCCACGGCGTCCCACGCGATCATGTCCTTGATGCGCTCGCCGTCTGAGGTGGCCGGGACGAGATTATTCCCCCAGTTGATCGAGGAGCCGGCCGTCAGCGTGGACTCGTCGATCGTGCACCCGTTCTGCATTTGCCACGGTTTCCAGCCCACCGCCAGCGCGGCCTTTTCGTCTTCGACCAGGCACCACGGCATCAGGTAGCCGAACGTTCCCATGCGGTTTTCCTTCACGTAGTAACCACCGAGATTGAGCATGGCGAGGTTGAGAAAACGGCCCAGAACGGCATTTTTCGGCTCGTTGATCTGCCCCTGGCCGGCGTCAAAACCGAGCTGCCTCGCGACGGGGCCGTTCAGCCAGCAGTAAGGGGTCCAGGCGTGCGTCGAAATGAGCGGGCGCCGGAAATCGCCGTCCTTCATCGCCTCGACGTACGCCAGCAAAAGCGGCATAAACTCGGGCGGGCAGCCGGCCATCACGCCATTCACGGCAACGTGGCGGACCGTCACTTCGCGTTGTGCCTGCGGGATCGCCCCGAGCGACTGGTCGGCCGGAAGGTCGGTGAACTTCAGAAACTCCGCCACGGCCTCTTGCGTGGGCGGGATGATCGGCAGACCGTCCGTCCAGCCGGAATCGAGAAAAATGCGCTGGATCTCGGTCGCTGTGCCGGTGATCAGGTAGTCGTCCGCCGTAACTGCTTCCTCTTTGCCGTCGTCCGCAGCTATTTTGCCGGTCAGGCCGGCTTTGATTTTTGGCCAGAGGATCTTGCGCGTGTTTTGGATCAGTTCGTCGTGCGTGTGGCTGGCGAACGCGCCGGGGTATTCCGCGACGCAAAGGTGGTCCAGACCGGCCGAGCGTGCCGTGCTTTTGGCCTGCTTCACGAACCCGGGGCCGGCAATCATCACGGCCGGAATGCCGAGTACCTCAGCCGCGATGCACGAGCCGGTTTCTTTGGGCGTGCAGAGGCCGCACCCGCCGTTTCCAGAGACGACCGCGTCGATTTTGAATTCCTTCAGCTTTCGCTGGAATTCATCCTTTTCCCGCCGAACGACTCCGGGACGCGGCCAGGGACCGGCCGAGCCGATTTCGCTCAGAACGTACACTTTCGCAGTCGGGAACTCCTTGAGGATGAGCCGTTTGAGTTCCGGGTGGGTGACGTTTGCCATGAAACTGCCGCCGACCAGCGCGATGGTTTTGCCGTCTAAGGACTTAAGGCGTTTTGCGGGGGGGATCGGTTCCACGGCCGAGTCGGGGACGGGCGAGAGGACTTTCAGCGTCGTCTCTCCACCCAGCGGCAGCGGGCAAAAGCCGTCTTCGCATTCCTCCGCGGCCCTTGCGAAACTGACGGCGAGCAGTCCTGCCAGCACGATTCCAGCGATAATGGATCGGTTCATTTTTTTCTCCTTTGTAGTTTCGTTGGTAAATTCAGGATTGAAAACTAATTCTCCAGGCTGAAAAGCTCGGCTGCGTTGTCGTGGTAGATGCGCCGGAGGGCGTCTTCGGGTAAGTAAGTGGCGCGGGTCTTTTCGATCTCCACGCTCGGTTCATGGAAGGGCGAGTCAATCCCGAAAAGGACGCGGTTGGGACCGACCGTCTCGTACGCTTCGCGGATCTTGACGCTCATCGAGGTCCCGGAAGTGTCGAGGTAAATGTTGGGGTAGCGTCGGGCGACCTTCAGGGCCGCATCAACGTAAACGCCGTGGGCGTGACCCATGTGCAGCATGATGATCGGGACACGCGGATGACGCTCGGCCAGCCACCCGATCTGCCACGGGAGCGAAAACGGCGGGTGCCCGCTGTGGATGAAGACCGGAATTCCCAGTTCTTCGGCCAGATCGAGGACCGGATCGACGATCGTGTCGTCCGCGCAGTAGGCGTCAAAAAGCGGGTGCAGCTTCACGGCCCGGAAGCCCTCGCGCTCCACGTACCGGCGGATTTCGCCGAGGACCTGCGGCTCGCCCGGCTTGACCCACGCGACCGGGACGATCAGCTCCGGAGCCTTCTGGAACGCGTCGAGAACGGCCTCGTTGTCGTGGCAGTGGGAGCCAGTCAGGAACGTCTTTTCGATGTTGAACTCGTCCATCTGATCTTTCAGCCGCGCGAGATCAAAGTCAAACCTCGCCCACGAGCCGAAGTTGCCGATATGGGAATGGTCATCGATGATTTTCATCGTCGGTCCTTTTATTGGGTTTATAAAACTCTCTGTTACCTGTTCCATCTTAGTTTTCTAACTTACTTGGATTAATCTTCAAGAAGACCTTGAAGTTCTTTTTCGAGCTGTTCACGGTTTGGCAGATATAGTTGATATTTACTGACAAACAGATTATTATCAAGCCCTTGAGTTGCATATTCCATCAGTAGTTTGTCTTTGTATGTACCAAGGACAATACCAACAGGCGGACTGTCTCCATCTGTACAGATTTCATTTTTAAAATAATTTAAGTACAGATTCATCTGTCCAACATCTTCGTGTTGGATCTCTTTGTGTTTTAAGTCTATAAGCACATAACATTTCAAAATAACATTATAAAAGACCAAATCTACATAGAAATGTCTGCCGCTAAGACTAATACGGTATTGTCTGCCTATATACGCAAATCCTTTTCCAAGTTCAAGTAAAAATTTGCTCAAATTTTGTACTAAAGCATTTTCCAAATCACTTTCTTTGTACATTACAGAGTCTGGAAGCCCTACAAATTCGAGCACGTACGGATCTTTGATAATGTCTTGTGCATTTTGAATTTCCAAGCCTTCTTGCGAAAGACGTAAAATTCCTTCTTTGTCTTTGCCAAGCGCAATGCGATGAAAAAGCATACTATCCATTTGTCTTTTAAGTTCTCGAACACTCCAATTATCTTTTTCACAAGACTTTGTGTAAAAAGAGATTTCAAGCGGATCGTCAGCTTTGAGGATTTCGATATAATGGCTCCAGCTCAATTTTGCAGACAGCGTCTGTAAAATTGGGAATGTCAAAAACAGTTTGCGCATTTTGTTTATATTACTGTGGCTGAATCCCCTGCCGTATTTTAAAGATAAATCCCGAGAAAGGTTTTTCAGCAAACTACTGCCATATTCAGCGCGTTCATTACCATTCTGTTCATACTCCACAATATACTTTCCTACTTGCCAATAGGTTTCAATAAGGATACTGTTTACGTTTTGGGCAACTCTATATCGCGAATCTGCCAAAAGCGATCCAATTCTTTCAACAAGTAGAATATAATCTTTTCCAGTTGTTTTTATCTCATTATCTTGCATTTACTTTGCCTTTTTTCTTCATACTTGACGATTTTTTCTATACAGAGTTCATTCCCGCTCCGTTAGTATGAACTCTTTAAGCTCCCCGGCGAACGTCAGTCGAGACCCCATAAGCGAGTGGCCGGAGTGATACTGCTCGCGCTTGCGTGTCGTGTCGTCGGGCAGGGCGGCCCAGAACGCATCCAACGGCTCGGTCGGGACGGTCAGGTCGTATTCGCCCGTCACGAGGAAGACCCTTTTCCCCGCAAACGATTTCGCCGCCCGCGTGAAGCGCATATTTTCGGCATTCGCGAAAATGTCCTCCACGATGGCGTCGTCCGAGGCGCGGCGCAGGGCGTGCATTCCCTCGCCGATGAGGAAGTTTTTCATTTCTTCTTTCTCCATCCGTCCGGCCATGAAGCCAATGTCGCAGGGTGCCATGAGCACGACCCCCTTCAGGCCCGGAAGCCGCGCGGCCGCATTGACTGCAGTGTTCCCACCCATCGAATGACCGACGAGCCAGACGGCAGACGGGTCGATCCCGTACTTCGCGGTCGTTTCGGCACTCATGGCCCAGGACGCCAGATTCTCCGCATCGCGGATGCAGCCCGTGACGGTGTACTCGCCTTCACTCCCCCACGCGCCGCGGTGGTGCGGAATGACCACGACGATCCCGGCCCGACAAAGCTCGTGGGCCAAGTCGTCCCAGCGGGTGAAGCCGGCAAACCCGTGGCAGAAAATGGCGCACGGACGAGTGTTCCCGAACTCCGCAGCAGGAACAAGGACCTGACCATAAATCGTATCCCCCTCACTTTGAAATACAAGCGCGTCGATCCAGGGGAGTTCCGCCTCGCTTGCGTATTCGCCGTCATTGCCCGGGTGTCCCAAAGCAATATTCAGATTTAAGATCAACGCCAGGGTACAAAAAGCTGCGGCAACAGTCAGGAATAATTTTTTCATCATGATCAGCCTCTTTCTCTATGTTTCTTTTTGTAGCAAAAACTGCCGCTTTTTTTATCTAATTTTTTTGAGTTCACGACAGAAATTCCAGCACGGCGCTCAGGTTTCGTTCGCCCGCGTCCCGGCCGACCTCGTAAACACGCTGCATTTTGTCCGGGTCGTGGCACAGACGGGCGATTTCGAGCGTCTTTTCCGGGGCGATGAGGAAAGCGGCTCCAGATTGCACACGGGCGTCGATGTAACTCAGTTCCTCGTTATACGATTCGGCGCGGCTCATCAGAGCGTCATAGACTTTCGGCCAGCGGCGCAGAAAAAATCTCAGAAGGCGACTTTTCCTTGTTGGGCTTTTCCGGAATCCATGCGGTCGCGTCGTGATGACAATGTTTCGGTCGTACCCGAGTGACTCAAAAAAACGCAGTGGAATACCATCTGAGATCCCGCCGTCGAGGTACTCGCCGCCGTCAATTTGCACGGGCTTCGAAACGATCGGCATGGAGGCAGAGGCCTGGATCCACTGGAACGCCTTTTCGTCGGCCTGGTCGATGCGCTGGTACACGGGCCCGCCCGTTGCGCAGTCCGTGGCCACGAGGTAGAACTCCATCGGATTGGCCTCGAACGCCGCCGCGTCGAAAACGTCCAGTTCCATCGGCAGCTCGCGGTAGCAAAAGTCGCCGTTGAACAGATCGCCCGTCCGGAAAAGCGACCGCCACGAGCAGTAGCGTGGGTCGCGCGCAAACCGTTTGTTGTAGCGGATGACTCGCCCGATCTGGCCGCTTTTGTAGTTGCAACCGAAGCAGGCGCCGGCCGAAACGCCGATCAGTCCGTCGAACCGGACGCTGTTTTCCATCAGAACGTCGAGAACGCCGGCGGTAAAAAGCCCACGCATGGCTCCGCCTTCAAGCACCAGCCCGTTTTTCATTCCGGCTTCCTCATAAGTTTCCAGCAGAACCAAGCGCAAAGGGTTTTGGAATCGAAAATCGAGCCGTCGCGGATGCCGCTTTCGACCTCTTCCTCGGAGAGAATGACCGGAAAGACGTTTTCGTCGGGGTCCTGGTCCTGGGAGTGGGCCGTGTCGGAAAGCTCCGCGAAAAAGAGGTGGATGCGCTCCTCGCAATAGCCGGGCGTGCAGATGATCGTCGTGAGGGGCTGGATCTCCGTCACGCCGTAGCCGGTCTCCTCGGCCGTTTCACGCTTCGCGCCTTCGATCGGGTCCTCTCCGGGTTCCAGCCCGCCCGCAATGGCCTCGATGAGCGCTTCTTCGGCCGGCTTGCGATACTGCTTCACAAACACGAAATTCCCGTCGGGGCGTCGGGCCAGGATCGCGACGGCGTTTCCGTGACGCACGACTTCACGCTTCGCCTTGCGTCCATCAGGAAGTTCCACTTCGAGCAGATCCACGCTGACGATCTTGCCCGTGTATTTTCGCTCACATGAGAGCGTTTTTTCGGTCAGGTCTTTCATTGATCATTCCTTGCAGTTATTTGAAAAGTTACGTTCCCGCCGTCCTTTTTCCGGCCGACGACCGTGTAAATCATCCACGTCAGGTTATACGATTCAAGGACTTCAAAACCGTTTTTCCTCATCATTTTCTCGATCCCGAAGCGGTTTCGGATCTTGCAATCGCCGCTTCTGAGGAGTTTAAAAAGGATGTGATTGTCAAACCAGCCTCCCAAACCTCCCAGCCCGGTATCGGCCAGGATGTAAAGACCCCCGGGTTTCAGGACGCGCCAAACCTCGTTCATGGCCTCGCGCTGGTATGGGTAGTGGTGGAAACTCTGCGAGCAGACGACCACATCAAACGAAGCCTCCGTAAAAGGCAGGTGGTTTGCCGGCCCGACCAGGAATTCCGCGCCGGGAATATTTTTGGCCCGGGCCATTTCAATCATCCGGGGCGAAATGTCGATCCCGACCCATTCCGAATTTTCTGCGGGTTGCAGAAGCTCGAAAAGGTAACCTGTGCCGCAGCCGACGTCCAAAAGCCGGGAATACCGGATGGTATTCAGCCGCCGGGCGACGTCGCGGCAGCTTATCTTTCCTTCGCGGGAATAGTACCACGTGTCCCGCTGGTCGTATTCCGGGGCCTGACGGTCAAAATGTTCACGCGACAGACGTTCGTAATCCATATAAAATCCCTCCATTGTTATGGTTTGCCGTAAAACAACGGTGGGGTTGAATTATCCGTTAGCGCGGCACTTGAGGCTGGTTTTCAAATCGGGTTCAAGGCATGTAGTTATCGCAGTAGGACAAAACCGCCTTTCGGAATTCCTCGGTCTTGTCCGGGTCGCTCCACATGCCGTGGTGCGAGTTGGGGAAATCCACGCAGATGTGCGGGACGCCGTTCTTTTCGAGCGCCTCGGTCAGAGCGTCGCGTTGGTTGATCTTGACGAGGAAGTCCATCCCACCGTAGGCGTAGATCGTCGGAACCGATTTTTTCGTCACGAAACATACGGGCGAAAGGCTTTCCGTGAATTGGATGGCCTTCGGCTTGCTCAGGTCCGAGGGTCTGACCCGCTTGCCAGTGAGGAAGGCAAGAAGCGATGCGCAGTCTTTCGCGCCCAGGGTCTTCTCGGTGAAATCACACGGGCCGACCTTCTCGAACACGAACGCGATCGGGATCGGCGACTCTTCCGCCCGGGAGTACGAGTAGAGCAGGGCGAGGTGCCCGCCAGCCGAAACACCGGCCAGAGCGATTTTGGACGTCTGGTAGCCGTCCGCGGTCAGTTTTTCCTTGATGGCGCCAATGCACTCGGTGATCTCGTTCAGCATCGTGGGAATGGTCACTTCAGGATGGTCTTTGGAAAGAAGCGAGTATTCGAGCGTGGCCGTCACGCAGTTGTGTTTCGCGTAGTACTTGCAGGCGTAGGCGACGTCGTACCGGGAGCCCTCTTTCCAGGCGCCGCCGTGGATGAAGAGCAGCAGGCGCACGGGGGCGTCCTTCTTCAGATCCTTCGGGAGATACATGTCGTACTGGAGGTTCTTTTCTTTGTCATAGACCAGATTCGGAATGTACTGCCCGTCCTCCTCGGACCACGTTTCCATGTAACCGGCGTTTTGGGCGTACTGCTTCATCTGCTCCTCGGTAGTGCAGCCACCGGTCAATACCGCCGAAACCGCCAGAGTCAGCAAAACGCAAATGTTCAACATGATTCTTGGTTTTCTCATAATAATACTCCTTTTAATTTTCATTATGGTAAAGATGCGACAGGCCCACGTCACAGAGGAACTGAACGACGTTTGCCTCGGTGACTTTTCCATCGGTCGGCATTTCGATCATCTTCTCAAAAGGCTCTCCTTTGCGTGTGGTCACACTGACGACGAAAAAACGCCGACCGTCGATCGTCCGAAAGGAAAGCGAGTTGATCTGTTTTGCTTTTATGATAGTACAGGCATTTCCATTTATAAAGGTGATACGATCATCAAATAACCGGATGCCTCTCGGGAAAAGGGCCTCCAAGTACGGCAAGACAATGACCACGAATGAACTCACTAAAGGGACAACGACCAGGATATGCCATCCATATTCTTTCCAACAGGGAACCTCCGGGAAGTAATAACACATTGCCAGCAGCCACACGACAGGAAAAGCGAAACAATACAAAACCAGCCTCCACATCGGCGGCAATTCTTTTTGGATTTCGGACGCCTGAGTCTTGACCTTATTCCACGACCAAGGCTCGGTCCAGCCCATATTCGGCCCAAGCAATCTCATGGTATTCTTCTCAGCAATTCTTCGTAAATTTTCGCGTCCCGGATCGAGAAGCAGCAGAAAACGACTTCCATCTCCGGGTGGGTTTTTAGGAACGCAGCCGTCTCCCGCACGGCGATCTCGGCGGCTTCCTGAGGCGGGTAATGGTACACGCCCGTCGAGATGCAGGGGAAAGCAACGGATCGGCAGCCGTTCTTCGCGGCCAGTTCGAGCGAGTTGCGGTAACACGAGGCCAGTTTCTCCGGCTCGCCGCACTTCCCGCCGCTGTAAACCGGGCCGACCGTGTGAATGACGAATTTCGCGGGGAGGCGAAACCCGGGGGTGATCCGCGCCTCGCCGGTCGGGCACCGCACATCCGGACGAACCTCAGGCACTTCGAGGCAGGCATCGTACAGACTTTTTCCGGCCGCCCGATGGATCGCGCCGTCCACACCGCCTCCGCCCAACATACGCTGGTTTGCCGCGTTCACGATCGCATCGACGTGTAAATCGGTAATATCACCCTGAACGATCTTCATCATGATTAACTTCCTCACATCCTGACTGGAAAATCAAAGTACGTGTCCGGGTACGGCTCATCCTTCAGCGTGAAGTGCCACCACTCCTCCTCGAGCGGTTTGAAGCCGTTCGAGAGCATGATCTCCCGCAGGATCGTCCGGTTTTGGAACTGTTCGGGCGTAATGCCCTTGTAATCAGGGTGGGACTCCTCGCCGAACCAGTCGAACGTGCCGCCCATATCGACTTCCTTGCCCGTCTTCATGTCGAAAAGGGTCAAATCGACCGTACTGCCGCGGCTGTGGCCCGATCGCTCGAGGATGTAGCCCTGCTCAAAAAGCACCGATTTGTCCAGGTTCGGGTAGAAATACGCTTTCATTCGCGTGTCGTCCGTGTCTTTCGCCCACCGCATGAAGTGCGAGACGGCCCGCTGCGGACGGTAGGCGTCGTAGATCTTCAGCCGGTAACCGCGCCGGAGGCAGTCGTCGCTCGCGGCTTTCAGGGCAGCGGCCGCCTCTTTCGTGAGGATGGCGCACGGCTCCTCGTAGCCGTCGATACGCTCACCGACGAAGTTATACGTCGAGTAGTACCGAATCTCCATAATCACGTCCGGCAAGGCTTCCGCCACCAAGACAAACCCCTCCGGGCGTTCATCCGCAAAACACGTGATCACGGCGGTCAAAGCGAAAATCAGGCCCCAAAATAAAGCGCGTTTCATCTTTTAAACTCCTGCTTGTCAGTTTTCTGCTTCCAGAGCGTCCAGAAAACGTTCCACGAGCGCGTCCACCGTGTCCCACGTCTTGACGGCCTTGACCCACCGTTCGGGAATGGCCTCGAAACCATAAAACCCCCCGGCGATTTGGCCGAAAACCGATCCGATGGAATCCGCGTCCCCGCCGAGATTGACGGCTGCGATCAACCCGTCTTCGAAACTCTCCGTCGTGTTGAACGCCCAAAGAGCGGCTTGCAGAGTGGAAACGGCCCAGCCCGAATTGTTGACCTTTTCGCGTGGTAATCCCTTTCCCGGTCCGGCCTGGGTCCGCCTCCCGGCCATGTGTTCATCCAGAACTGCGGCGAAGTCGTCACAGACCTTCCGGACCGTTTTCGATGCGTGCGTCAGGTCGCTGATCTCGTGGATGATCTTTTCATCCCCCAACTTCCGGGCGATGAGGTACCCCGGGGCGAAACGCATGATCGAGCCGTTCCCCTGGGACTCCTCGCGACCGTTGACGAGCGAACCCGACAGATGAAACGCCAGGACGGAATGGTGCGTCGCGTAACCGACGTCAAACGCCTCACCGTCGATCGAGGACAAATACCCCTCCTTGAGCCACCGGACGAACGTGCGGCCAATGTCCCGCAGGTCGTATTTCCCCTGACGTACAAACGAATCCATGACGCACATCGCCATGGAGGAATCGTCCGTCCAATATCCCGGCGGCAGATTAAAGACGGGGCACTCGACCATCTCGGTGATCCACGGGTGACTGTCCATGCCGGTGAACTGGATGGGGCTTCCAAACGCATCCCCGACGATCAGTCCCCACAACATACCTTTTGCCCTGTTTCGATCCATATTTTGCCCTCATGTTTTGATTTTTTTGTACAATAGAGAAATTATACCATATTGGGGGCAGAATACAAGGGGGTTACACCAGGCAGATAGCAGAAACTTATTCCTCTGACGGCCAATCGTCGACCTTCAGGGCGTAAACATAATCGTCCATGAAAAAACCGCAGCCGATGTCGTTTTTTTCGGCACGCGCGACGGTGAAGCCGAGCTTTTCATAGACGCTGATCGAGCCGTTGTGCCGGTTGACGTTCAGTTCCACCACATCGAACGCCGCCTCTTTTGCCTTGCCGACGACGAAATCGACCATCTGCCGGGAGTACCCTTTCCCGCGTTCGTCCTTTAGAAGATACAACTTGCTGAGATACATGGCGCCCCCTCGGGGAAAAAACGCGAGAAAGCCGACATTCCGGCCGGGTGTCCGCACGAAATAGTACTGGTACCCGCTCTCGAGCTGCCGGCGGATGGCGGCGGGCGACTGAAACTTTTCGATCATGTAGTCGTTCTGCGCCCTGCCGATGATCGGGTCGTAATGCTCCCGCACGATCCCGACCGCCAGCGACGACATCGCCTCGATCCCGGCCTCATCCCCCGCTTCCAGCTTTACAAAATCGATCGGCTCCCGCAGCCCCTGGTGGTGGTTTTCAGGCATTTTTTGACTCCTTACGCCTCATGTACCCTCTTCCCGGTGATGTGTTCGGGAACGAGCGCGAAGACCTGGACCCGCGCCCCTGCACGCTGGACCTCGTCCTCAATGTCGGCCTCGCTCGGGTTGAATCTCTGCGCGAGGCGGCGGGAGATTTCGATCGCCTCGTTCTGGTCCGTGACGAACTCCACCCGGCCAAAAACGACCACGCTCCTGAAAGTAAAAGCCCAGCCGCCGGGGTCCTTCACCCCCTCGTCAATGAAGGTAAAACAGGCGCGGGAGTCCTTCCTCAGCGCGTCGATCTTGTGCCCCTCTTTCGAGCCGTGGAAGTAAATCTTCCCGTCCTCATAGAGCGGGTTGAGCCAAATGCCGTACGGCCAGCCATCGTCACCGACGACCGACAGCACCCCGCGCCGGGCGTTCTTCAGCACGTCAAGCGTCTCCGCATCGTCGAGCTGCTGCCCGATCCTTCGCATGGGTCTGAACATGGGTTCCTCCGTCTGTTCCAGAAGTTCTAATCTTTCTCCTTTTTCACCGGCCGTTTTTTCGCTCCGGGGTCGGTGAGGCCGGGAATGTCGCCTCCTGCTACGGACCAGAAGTAGAGGCTCGCAACGCTCCCGCAGGGGGAGAGCCGGCGGCGGTACTTTTCAAAAAGCGCCCGGGTGATCTCGCGGTGGCGATAGACCATCCGCATGCCGCGATGGATGCCGAGGTCGCCGAAGCTCAGCACGTCGGGGCGCTGAAGCGTGAAAAGGAGGAGCATTTCAGCCGTCCACACACCGATCCCGCGCAGGGACGTGAGGGCCTTGACCACCTCCGCATCGGGCATTTTGGCGATGGCGGCCAGGTCAAACCCGCCCGTCACGATTTTGTCGGCAAACTCCTTGATGTACTCGGTTTTCCGAAGCGAAACGCCGCACTCGCGGAAGGCCTGCACGTCGGTTTTCGCGACGGCCTCCGGCGTGACCGCGCCGAGCGTCTCCCAGAGCCGTCCGAGGATCGACGAGGCGGCCGAGCCGGAGATCTGCTGCGCGACGATGTTCTGGACGACTGCCCCAAAGAGGTCTGGCTCGACCTCCCAGCGGATACGCCCGATCTGGTCAATGACCTCGCCAAGCCGTTTGTCCCGCGACTTGAGGTAGTCGATTTCTTTCTTGCCGTACTTGAAGATCATTTCTTCTCCTGTTTCTTTGCGGCTAAACTAGTTACAAAACCCGGTCGCCCCAGAAGGCCACGGACACATCCTCGCAGCCGGCCTCTTTAGCCCAAACGAGCCGCGGGCGGATCAACTGTTCGTCGAGACGGCCACGATGGTTCTGCGCATGGCCGAGTTCCCACAGATGGCCGAAGACGATGCGCTTGGCGTTGACCTTCTTCACGGCCGTGGCAGTATCGATCCCGCAGCCGGGGAAGAAGAGCCACAGGTCAGGCCGCCCCCAGACGGTTTCAAGTTTCGGCTCCGTGCCATGTCCGCTGTCGCCGGTATGGTACAGGATGAAGTCGCCGATCCTGATCTCGAACGCCGTCGTGAAGTCGATCAGGTAGTCGTTATGGTCGATGAGCGAGGTACGAATCTCCACGTCCTTGAGCTTGAACGTCTTCACGCCGCGGATAAAGCCGCCGTCCTTTTTCCAGTCCCTCACGCCGTAATTGTCGAGGAAGTTGGAAACGACCGTCTTTCCAGCGCCGTTCATCGGCCTGTAGAATTCCTGCCGCCAGTGGTCGCCGTGGTTGTGGGTGATGAGCGCAAAGTCGAGCATCGGGGCGAATTCCCAATCCCGCCG
The DNA here is from genome assembly GCA_030530205.1 of Thermoguttaceae bacterium. Lineage (GTDB taxonomy): Bacteria > Planctomycetota > Planctomycetia > Pirellulales > Thermoguttaceae > RGIG3701. Next base: position 50,835 of record JAUMVK010000020.1, read on the forward strand.
GTGGACCAGATCGATGGAGAAAAGCGATTCGCGTGTCTTGACGATATACCCCATGTTGTACACGCTCCAGACGGCAGGCGTATCACCGGTCACGACCGTCTCTTTCACCTCGCGCATCACCTTTTCGAATGCCGCCTCAAGTTTCTTCAGCGACGTAAAACCCCGTGTGTTGCCGTCGAGGAGATACTCCTTGTAATCCTTCGGTGCGACGAGTTCCGTCTCGCGGTTCCATACGGCAATCGCATCTTCGTCTTCCGCATTTGCCTTCGTAATGACGGACGACATCAACGCCGCCGCCCCGATCGAACCGATAAATTCACGTCTGTTCATGCTTTATCTCCTTGTTTTTTATTTCTTACCGGATGAAGTTCGTCGGCTGCCACGGCTCGTCGGCTGGGCGCGGGAGAGCGTCGGGGCGGTTCAGGTTTTTCACGACCCAGGCCATATTGCGGCCGAGCGTGCGCATCGTTTGCATCCCCTCGCTGTCTTGGGCGCATTCGCCCTCGCTCAGACCAAAGACGACGTTCCAGTACTGCGAGCCGATGATCACCGAGTTCAGCATCTCGAACGGCATGTTCAGGCACTGGAACGCAGCCGTCGAACCACCGCGGCGGCAGACAGCAATCGACGCGGCCGGCTTGCCGTGGATCAGCGCCGAGGCCGAAAAACAGGCGCGCTGCCAAGCCGCCAGGAACGCTCCGGCAGGCTGGCCGTAGTAGGTCGGCGAGCCGATCACGATCGCATCGGCGGTCTGAAGCTTCTCGACGATCCGGTTGGCCACATCGTCGTCGAACGCGCAGCGGCCGAGGTTCTTGCCCCGGCACTGGCCGCAGGCGATACAGCCCCGGACGGGCTTCACGCCGATCCAGAAAGTTTCGGTCTCGAGTCCTTCCGCAGCCAGAGTGTCGGCGACTTCCTTCAACGCCCGGGCCGTGTTGCCGTTCACATGGGGGCTTCCGTTTACAAGCAGTACTTTCATCTTTGTTTCCTTTTGAGGTTAGAAATCAAAACAGGACGCGGAGCAGGGCAGAGGAGTACCCTTCGTGCCGCGTGGGATTGCTATAACATAATCGCAAACTTGGCGGTTAATACCATCAGATTATAACAGATATTTGAGCTAGATACAAGGCCCAGACCCTTAAATTTGGAAAAATATCGTGGCATCAGAGAACCCTACGAATCTGTAGGGCTGCTGTATCATGACCACCGCAACTACCAATGCCGCCCGAGTCACAGAACCCTACGAATCTGTAGGGCTGCTGTATTTCTTATCAGCCACAAATTGACGATAAGTGGTCACAGAACCCTACGAATCTGTAGGGCTGCTGTATAGCTGTGAAAGACGGCCCTGAACATAGGTTCGTCACAGAACCCTACGAATCTGTAGGGCTGCTGTATTGACCATACCCACACCACAATGGAGCTGTTGTCACAGAACCCTACGAATCTGTAGGGCTGCTGTATTTAGCAGCATTGCTCACTGTCGCAGGTTACAGTCACAGAACCCTACGAATCTGTAGGGCTGCTGTATCGATATGGAACCGGTTACAAGTTCGAGTTGTCGTCACAGAACCCTACGAATCTGTAGGGCTGCTGTATGAAATCAGAAAGAATGAGGACTGGAACAGAGTCACAGAACCCTACGAATCTGTAGGGCTGCTGTATCAGGACAAAAAGATCTGGGCGGAAGTAAACGTCACAGAACCCTACGAATCTGTAGGGCTGCTGTATTCGGAGGGCCTACGGAAATTCAGCGAATCGGGTCACAGAACCCTACGAATCTGTAGGGCTGCTGTATCGAAATGCTCCTCCTGTGGTCGTATTGGAAGTCACAGAACCCTACGAATCTGTAGGGCTGCTGTATAGATAAAATGGCAAAAAAACAATTAAAAACAGGTCAAACACATACAAATTCTTCATTTTTCGGAAAAGTCGTGAAAAAAGCTCAAAATTTGACCTCTTTTTTCCCTTCATTTTGAAGGGTAAATTTTCCAAAAAATTGGCCCTTTCGAACCAAGAAAAAAACGAATTTGACAAGTCTTTTTGCCATCAGTTAATGATAGATTCCTCATTAACTATTTAAATTATAACTGAATCTTTATTCTTTGTCAACCCCCTCTCTTCCAATAGGAGATTTTTTCAAAAGATTTTTGTTAGCCGATCTCAATGACCGATGCTGTCAATCGTTCGAAGTCAAAACCGTTTCCAAGGAGTGGAGTCATTTCCATAAATTGACGCAAGGGAAGTGGAAGGAATTGCACGTTCCCTTCTTCCGGCAGGATTTGTTCAACCAGTTTTTTTTCCGAAGCGAGGGAGGAAACGTTTTTGATCATTTTGTAATAGATGGATTCCTGAAGCATCAGGTACCCAAGCCGGAGAAGGCGCCTGCGGAAACGGGCGCTTTTCCGGCGTACCTCGGGTTTGTCGGTCGGGAGGTCGAACATGACCAGGATAACCGTTTCTCTCATGATTCAAAATCCATTTCGATTTGAGGGATTTCACCGGATTTCATCGCGTTTGTCATCGTGACGACAAATCGATCAATCGCAGATAATACGGTAGCCTGGGTCAAACAGTACCGGATTTCCTTATTAGTGACATCGATCAATTTATGTCTCACATCCCGATCCATCTCTTGTTCACGATTCTCAAAAGCAATCTGATCCACCAAAGGACGAAATGGCTCAATCAAATCATACGTCAGATTCAATGGGTTGGTAATCGAATTGTGATGAATCCCAAGCTGCGGATTAAAGCCATGAGTGACAATGGAACGCGTGACAGCGGAAGCCAGGACCGCATAGCCGTAATTCAGTGCGTAATTGATATTTGACGGCGCTTTTCGACTGAAACGACTTCCAAAAAGGGTACTAAAGTACAGCCTCGCGGAGGCGGCTTCCCGATTTGACAAATCTCCTTCCTTAATTGCTTTCAGGTACTTTTGGAATTTATCCTCCTGAAAATCGAGGCCTAAACGTAATAAGAGGTTTCGCTGCATTTGGATTTTCAGGGAAATGATTTCTTTCCAAATATTCTGACGAACATTTTTTCGCCATTTGATTTGTTCACGCAGCATTCCAGCCGAGGAACCATGAGCCGAATAGGAGACAATCTCGCCATAAGGAAGGTGACTTTCATCACAAAAAACGGTGCGAATGTCCTGTTTTTCCAGCTCACAGATCAACTTCGCGGAAAGGGAAGTCCTCGTCGAGGAGATGATGACCGTCTGAACATCAAACAAGGGGATGCTTTCTTCTCTTTTGTCTGCCGTTCGGACAGTCATCTGTCCCCCGGTATAACTCAACTGGCAGTTCGCACCGATGAGGATGGACCGCCATCGTGGGGAGTTCATGCCTTTTTCCCTTCCTTCGCGGACACGCTGTCCTCGTCGAACAGGCATTCGATCGTGAGGTTTTTGTAGCGCGGCAGGTTGTAACCCAACGGCACGAAGCAGATGTGGATCAAATCGTTGCAGGGGAGGCCGGTTTCCTGGATTTTGTTCTTCCATTCCTCCGGAACGTCAAAATTCAGGTCCTCACACAGAAGCCGCTGCAGCAGGTAGTGATACAGCTGGAAGTAGGAAGTCATCCTGGCGGTTTTCCCGGTTTTGGAATTTCTGGCGAATTGGCCGATGAATTGGGGCAGCGCCTGAGTCAGGACGTTCAGATGGGCGGACTGATTACGGGCCCAAACGCCCAGATAGCCGGTGAAGTGAATCTTGACCGCCTCGTCGATTTCCTTTCGGAAGATGTCGCGCCATTTTTTGGTGAAGTGCCGGCGAATGGAATCGAGATGTTTCCTGCAGGCTTCTTTGTCGAAGGGCTGGCCGGGTTCGGGATGATAGTCGTTTTCCTCCTCTTTTTTGAGGTAGTATTCCGTAAGGGCATAAATTTCGTTGTACTTCGTTTTCGACTTGCCGTCCATGATTTCCTCATAGGCCAAACAGGATTGGGCCACATCAGGATCGTGACTTTTCATGAAGCCGTAATCCCGCTCAAAAGCGGAGAACGCGATAAAGTAGCGCGCGTTCGCTTTGACGAGGTTTTTCACAGCGACAAAAGCCACGGTCAGGTAGAGACCGGTCAGGGCCTTGAGCCGCTCGATTTTGACATTTTTGTTGGAGGTGTCCAGCTTGGTGTTCTCGACAATTTTATCCCTGTTGATAAACAGAGAGTTGAACGAAAAGCCGGTGAGGGCCTTGGTCAAGGTGTCGATTTTCCTGCTGATTTCAGACTCGTCACCTTCGGAGATATTGGAGAAATAGGTATCGATCTGCTTCTCAGGGAGGCGTGTAAGGACGTAGCGAATGATCTCCTCGTGCTTCATCAGCTCGCGGACCGATTTGGGCTTCGCATAACGTGCGAGATACATAAAGCGCCGGGATTCAATCACGTTATTGGCGATGAAGTTCCGGAAAGGTTTGATCGCTCTTTTCTCTTCTTCGGTAACTTTATCACCGGGGAGAACGTAGGTTTCGAGCCAGTCGTTGCTAATCGTTCCGTCCTCGTTGAGCCAGTTGGAGTTTTCGACGATACCGAGGGTTTCCACGGCATCCCTGAACAAAGCGCGTTTGGCACTCTCCAGGTCGGGTTTCATTTTGCCGATGCTGGCCAAAACGCGGAGCTGGTCAGCCACACGGCCTGCAAACCCGTGTTCATTAAAGGCGCTGAAATTCCGGCCTTTTTTGGCAGAAAAGACCACTTTTTCGTTTAATTCTTTTGATTCGAGCACGTCAATGAAGGCCTGAATGCTTTCAAACTTATGAATATAAGCCGAAAGGACCTCGTTGACTTCTTTTCCATCCCAGAAATTGCAAAGGAAGGCGAGGAGTTTCACAAGGGGTTCGGTATTTGCGCTGCTCAGGAAAGGCTCCTTGCTCGTATCAGCCGGAACTTTTTCGGTAGTAAAGACCGTAAAATCACCGTCAAACGCCGCAAAGAAGGGAACGATCAGATCCTTGACTCCATCCCAGAACAACTCGGCGTAATCGTGATACAATTCCTCTTTTTTCTCATCGGATTCCGATTCACGAAGATCAGCGACCATGGTCTCCAACTCCTCAGAATCTTTTATTTCCCTGAAGAGGAGAAAATCGAGAATGGTATAAATCTTCTGTCTGTAGGAGTCATACTGTTTATCCTTGATTTCGGAATAAAACATATCCACCATCATTTCACGGAGTTTTCGCATATTCACGCCGAGGTTTTTCCCCTCTTTGAGAATGCTGAAACGATAGTACTCCTCCGTGATTTTTTTCTTGTCCTCAAGTGTCGCGGCATTCAAAACGAGGTACAAGATCTTCAGGTTCATCCTGGAATTATTGAAAAAACTCTCGTTAATTCGGGTGATCATCTCGTCGTAATGAGTTTCAATCGTTATCCAGTTTCCATTGCTTCCCAAAAACTGTCCCTTCAAATTGTCGCAGAAAAGAATGGACGAATCCTCAAAATGGGCCAGCTTGTTTCGAAGGGTACTGAGGATCCGCAGAGCACTTTTATTGTATGCCCAATTCGGGTCTTCAATTTTCTGCCTGGGATCCGGCCGGCTGTTTTTCTGATGTTTAGGCCTTTCAGATTGTTTAAAACCAGCACCCAAAAAACCGAGGTAAGGGGTAATGCTATTCAGAATCTTTTTCAGTTTTTCATCCTGTCCCTTGCTGAGACTCTGGCCAAGGCAGTCCTCGACCGTTTCGACATTCTGCAGATTTGCGATGGAGTACAGCACGTCATTGATGTAAATGCCAAGGATTTTCTGGATGTCGAGGATGTTGTGAATGATTTGAATGCGGATCGAATCGTTCGGGAATTCCTGACCGAAGAATTCCTTTTCGAGAGTGGATTTCAGGCCAAGGTAGTCCACAGGATCGTTTTCCGCAGGGTTGAGGAGCGTACCCAGGAGGCTGCTGCGCTGGACGTCGATTTCATCGTCAATCTTATTGACTGTGAAACTTTTTTCCACACGATGCGGCAAGGAAAGACTGCGCCCGCGGGAATCCGTCTCGACCGCGATGTCGGCGGTGTTGCCACGGCCAAATTGCGTAATCGTCAAACGGCTGTTTCCATGCGAAAAAGCAGACTTGACACCAATACGCTTGATTGTCGATTTCTTATTGTGCGGCATTTTGTTGCTCCTTTGAAAAAGGGGTTAGTAAGGACAGCGAAAGACGATTTCTTCGGGTTTTTGCATCAATTCATCAGCCAGCCAGCGCAAGGAATCCGGTACTGCATCATAAACACGCTGAAGGAGCGCGTCATCCCCTAAAACCCTGGCGGTACGCAAGGCCAGTATCGCCATAATATACGTTGGCTCTTTCAGGTGTTCCGCCTGTAAAAGCTGGTCACGTGTGTGCTGTTGCTGCTCAGGTGAGCCTAATTTGTTGATCAGGAATTTCTCGTAGGGCATGTAGCACGGATGGCCCTTCCATCCTTCATAAAAATGATCCGCTTTTTTCAGGCAGTCCTCAAAATCGATGGTTTCCGGATTTGCATACATTAAAACCCAGTCAAGCCACGCCGTCAAATCATAAGCATTAAAGTTCTCCGGCAATTTGAAATTCTGCAAAAATGGGGCCTGAAACAATTCACCGGTTAAAACCCAGTAATCTTTTTGGCATTCGAGGCACTGGTTCAACTGACGCCCCAACGGCTCGTCGCTCCGGTTTTGCTCCTTTGTATAAGCGAAAATGTCGTCCCAATATTCCTGAAAAATGGTCAATTTATCCCACGCTTTGCGCAGAAGATTCACATCGCGACGCAGCCGCCCGAGAAAGAACAAACGCCTGGCTTTCGTGTTTTCTCCAGCCAAAGCCACACGAAGGTCCTCAATATCGGCCAGCCCATCCTTGATATTCCCCTCCTGACGCTCCAAAATACGATCCATGAGCAGAATATCGGGGTCAGTCTCTTCCCAAACTCCCAAATCGAGTTTTTGAATGACCCGAGATGACGTCTCTTCTTCCTTCAGATAGGACCCCAAAGGACCAAGCGGAATATCCGACGGCTTGAGCGGCTCGACGAGCGCCCGAAACTCTTGCGCTTTTAGCGTATTTCCCCGATGAAGTTCCAGGCGGCTGCGCATTTCAAGAGCGACATGCTTCACAAGCGCAGATTTGCTGGAAATGAAGGTTTCCAGAAATTGCTCAAATTCCGGTTCCTTCCAGTGCCCCTGGTGACTCAGTTCGTGCAGGAATTCGGCAAGTTCACGTCCCGTTGAGAACGAAAGTTCACTTGCGATCTCACGTGCAATCCGAAAAAGCGCACTCATCGGGTTTTTCTCAACTTCAAGGACCTGCAAATTCGAATCGTCCGGAATCAGGCCAGTATTCTTCAGTTGCTTCAGAAGTTCATCCGGTTCCATCGGCGTGGAATCACGAAAGAATCCCTTTTGGCCTTTCACGTAAAAAAACTGGCCATACCCAAACCGGGCCGACGCGATGAGTTTTTGCGCGAAGGTTCCCGGCTCGACGGGCGTGAGAGTGGAGTCTCCTTTTTCGTCCGTCTGAAAACATCCGGTCGCGATGATGGAATCGGGGACCTCAACCTTCAAAATCTGGCAAAACGCCGCGATCATGGCTGAAAGGGCAAGACTGCCGCCCTCGACATCACTAGACAGGATTCTTACGTTCGGAAACCCCACCTTGGGATTGTATTTTTGAAAAATCTGGTACACGAAGAGCGCGGCTTTATGCGCTAATCTGCTGGCACTGCAGTTTGCGGCTTCTGCATCGCATTTCAAGCTGCCATTTGAATCTACTGAGAGAAAATTAATGGTTCCCGCGTCTGAGTCCAGTATGCCTCCGAGTTTCGCGCACGGAAAAGGTACGAGATTTACAGGAGGGCGCCGGGGCGAAATTCCGTCAACCGGAGGCTCGAAACGTTCCTGCGCGGACTTGGGAAGGCGGGACCAATACCACGCATAAGCTTTTAAAATCCAGGTGTAACGGAACGAATCAACACCTAAAGATTCAAGTTCCCGGGCGCTTCTGGCCCCAAACCAATCCCAGTCTTCAGACGCAGGAATTCTCATGTTTAAACCTCCGAAAATTTAATTACCAATTCCCCTGATGGCGTAAACAAAACCGACGTTGGAGCGTTTACAAGGTAATTGCGCAGCACTCCGCTCAAGGGGCTCAGGTCGAGGATCCAACGTTCACGATGTTTGTCATCTCGCCGGGCCGCAAACGCGCCGACACGAACCTGCACAGGGATCACCGGATTTCCTTCGGAATCCCGGATCTCGATCCCAATTTGCCAGCGGTCGTTGAGCCAACGCAGGATCTGGAGCTTGCCGTTGTCGGTCATGTACACCAAATTCGCCTGCTGCTCGCGTAATGAATCGGGTGGGGTTCCATCGTCGCATGCCGCAAAAACGGCGGGGTTATAAACAGGGGCGTGGGGTCTTCTCTCGATTTCTGTTACCTGCTTGCTCCATGTTCCCTGGATCCTTTTACGCGGCAACATAGACGCCATTTTACCAGCAATGTCGTAAGCGAATTCCGTCACAGGCACCGCAACGACCGGAAGACAGTTCTCCTCTGGAATCGGATACGTGTCAAGCCAGTCCCGCAAAAGTGATGCGGTTTCTTCGTTGATCATCTTCAACGAGGTCTCTTCAAACCACGTCTCGAAAAATTTACCTCTTTTCGGGGAATACCAACCTGCATCCTTCGAAAACTCATAAAAAGTGTAAAAATCCTGGGCTTCGATGATCGAAAAGGCGAGTTCTTCCCCCTCCTGTTCATCAAGGTCCCACATTCCGCACCGGCACCGTTCGGAAAAAATCTGATCCAGTTTTCCAGTAAATTGCTCCCTTTGGAAAATTTCTGGTAATTTGTCAAAAGCCTCGGAATCTCCAAGGGCTTTCATACGGCTGGCAAGCTGAATGTATTGGAGGAGATATTCCTCTTCGTTAAGCGGATTTTTTTCGATCCTTGCTTTCAATTTTAAAATACCTTCCTCTTTTCTGTTCATGATTCCATCTCCTTTACATTATTATTTTCAGAATTCATGTGGTCCGCAATCAGGACAAATTTCTTCCCATCGCGGAAATCTGACCTTTCATCCAGGTGACTTTTAGACCTTATCTTCCAGGAATGAAGAGACAGATTTGGAAATACTCTAAATGCCGTTCTAATGGTATAGGGCCCCGAAACGCCATTTCTGACATTTGAAGACAAAACAATAAACAATTTTTTTGAAAAATCCATAATTTTTATATATTGAGTTGGCTCCGGATCATCAGTCCCATACAATTCCATTGTTTTCACAGGATAAAAAGCGACCTGGTGCAAGTGGTCCCGGCCTTCTGCGCAGACTTGAATGGCGGTCTGCCTGATGAGAGTAATGTACTCACGGACCAAAAGCTTCAGTTCCGAGGACTCAGGGGCTTCCGGATCCACCTCACGGATCGTACTCGCGTTAAACCCATCAAGCAGGCGCCATTTTTCGTCTTTATACTTTTCAACCACGTGCTTTATAACGTGTTCAAACAGACTTTTCTGCGAAGAAAAACGAAGTTTTCCTGATGGTTCCTTAACCTCTACGGTGAGATAATCAAATTCCTGTTCACTCATCTTCGGTTTCTCCTCCCGTCAACGTAATTTCATCGTATATTTTCTGATAACTTTCACAAAGCTCGGGCAGTTTTTCGAGGTAACGTGACAAACAACGCGCGACGTTATCTGCCGGCATTTTGAGAAGCGTCTTAAGACTTGGGGTTAAAAGCGGCGCGAAAATGTATTTTTGGGACAGACTGATCACCTTTCGACTATCTATTTCACGACTCTCTACAGTGCGATAATGATTGGCTTTCAGGCTCAAATTCAGTTCAAAGATCTTCTCCTCGATCACTTGTGAATCACGCACGTGCCTCTCAAGGATCTTCGAATCCGCCTCCGTTTCCGAAGTCTCGTGGATCTCCGCGATTTCATGCCTTGTGTCATCGTGGAGACGAACCATCTGTTCGTGGGTCTTCGAGAGTTTATCGTACAGCTGAAGCCCAGCCATCTCGTATAAACGGGAACCAAATTTCGGACAATTAATAACAATCGCCTGATGAAGTGAATCGAAAAGTTCTGTCATTTTAGCTTGCATTAAATCCTGCTCAGGGGACAGAGCCTTGACATCTTTCATTCCTTCGATACCTGAGATTTCTTCGTCATCGTTGCTGTCATCATCAGCCCAAACAATCTTCACACGTTCCGAACGGAATTTCTTTAAATAAGCGCTGACGTAGCTGTATGAGCAAAGAAACGCGATCGGGTCGCCTTTTTCATCGTCAAATTTGAGAAAAAGGGTCTGCCTCTCAACTCTTTTCCAATACTGCTCAAAGACGAAGAAGACAAAATCTTCCGTCCTCCAGTCATCATTTTCCAAAACCCTTCGGCAAACCTGCCCTAATGGACCGGTAAGACTTAAATCGTCTTCACTGTCTTGGGGCTTGTAGCCTTCTCGAATAAGCAGCGCCTCGGCAATGCGCCCCCATTCTTCTTCCCAGCCGGGATCATGATTCTGGATTTTCTGAATGTCAAATTTCTTAGGCACAATGATCCTTTCTATAAAAAACGTACTTCTGTAATCTTTTGCCCAAACACAAGTGTATCTTTGGGCAAAAAATACCAAACAATGATCATTTTAAAAATAATATGAACCGCAAACACAGTGGGAAAAAACTGTTTGCGGTACGAAAAACTCATCTCCCCATTTCGTGACAGGATAAACCGGAACAATTAACGGAAGTTAAATGGCAAAACCCGCTCCGCAAGGTCCAGCGGAAGAAGCTGATCCGCAGGCTGCGATTTCAGGACTGAAATGCGTCTGGTCTCGTCAGGGAACTCTTCTGAAAGAGCCGTCACGAGTGATTCATATTCGTCCTTGACACTTGGATCAAGCGGGAGAATACTTCCCAGAATCACGGCTCCGATCACTCGAAGCACACCGGCCTCACCCCGAACCAGTTCATACGCTCTTCTGAAACATTTCAAACGTTCCTCTGGATCCGTTAAAAGCATCCCACGATAAAATTCGATCATCTCCCACGGGTGACCCGGACTGTTTTTCCACTCGGAACGATGATTTACATATTCCTGGCAAGCGGCTGCAAAATCCTCCGAGGGATCCTGCGCCAACAAACGCAAAAACAGACTGTGTTGATACTTCGTTTTGCTCTCATTGGAGACCGCAAATGTCGCAGCCACCTCGTTCAATGGCAGGCGGAAATACTTTTCCACTTCGGCAAGCAGTTCCGGACGGTACTGACCATCGTGAGCCGCGCAGTCCATCAGCGTCGTAAGCAAATACGCCCGGGTCTGGCCGATCTCTTTTTCGGCTTCCTCCGGATCATTCAGATGGCTGAAAATATCGATCGCACGGCGAAAACGCTCCAGCGCCGCCTGATTGTTCTCTTCAAACGCCTCGATCTGACCGACAGACGACTCCAGCCTTCCGACGTAATTTCGTCCTATAGCCAACTTGTCTATTTGGAACCACGGGTCAAGAACTTTCCGGGCTTCTTCGAATTTAAAAGCATTCGTAAACGAAACAGAAAGATGCAAAGCCGCAAAGCAGGCCAATCGGGCGTCCTCCGGGAGAACCAAATCGATAAGACGGTTGAAGTCCTCGAGTTCTTCTGCGTTGTTGATCACACCGCCGTGATGATTGGCGTTGGCGAGCTGGACCGTCCTCCAGCAAAGCTCCAAAGAGGGCACGATTTTCCCTTTTGGGGGACAAAAACGCTTCAGCCAGTCGATTTGATGACCGACTTTTTCCAGGTTGATCTTCTTGGATTCAAGTTCCTTGAGGGCGATATTCATAAACGACTGCCACAAATCCGCATCCTCACGGACCACTTCCCCCACTTTATTCAAAATGGCAGTCACGAATGAATTTTCCATCATCGATTCTCGTGACGAGATCAACACGCTCCACATTTCGGGGGTTGGCGCTTCGTTGAGAGCGGCCAAAAGCGGCTCGACGTTGGTTTCAAGCAGGCACGTGCCCTTCCATTGGGAATCTTTCAGGATCGTACTTACCGAAGAACCACTCCAAGTCATCGCCACCGCGTCGGCATACGCAAGATATGGGTTATCCCCTTTTTTACAGAATTTTGCTTCAACCGTAAGTAATTCCGCTTTCTGCGAATCAAAACGCGCGAAACGCTTGATTGCAGCTTCACAGATCAACTGGAGATATTTGGATTCCTCTGGCTTTAATTGTCTCTGCTCAACAATCAGATGCAAGCGAGTCGGTCCTTCAATCGGCAGAAGACGGATGGCCATTTCAAATAGCATCTCAATACCAGGGAGCCACTGGTCTGCATGGATAGCGCTGGTTTTCGCGAGTGAAATACCCAACACGCCGCAATTCTTCGCCTGAATCAGCGACTGAATAACCTTTTTAATTTTGTCAAGGCCCTTATCCACTGCGTGCCATTTGTTAAGAACAGGTGGAGCATTTTCATCGGTAATAAAAACCGCAATGAGTCGCCCTTTTTCACTATCTTTGGAAGTTTGCATCTCCTCGTCAAAATACTTGCCGGTTTCATCCACCAAAATCCACCATTCTGACGAAGGAGTAAGGGAAGACAAAGAGTTTGGATGGTGAATCATTGGGATTTCTTCAATAGCTTTTGTGTTTGGCACATTGGCTTCAACGGGTTGAAAATTTGTCTTGAATGTAGGATTCTCCTTAAGTTCCTTCTTGAGTTCTTTTTGTTGCTTACTTCGCTCTCGTGCCTTTTTCACAAAATTGAACTCCTTTTTAAGCCTCCTTTGAAAATCAGCGGAAAGTGGACTTCCCAGTTTTGTCTCGGCCCTTTTCTTTCCCTGTTCGAAAGGGGCTCCATTTTGCCAAACTTTTTTTGCCCAAGCCAAACACTCTTCTTCTTGAATGGTATTTCGCAGTGCTTCTTCAGGATTGGCAACTCCTGCGTCAGCCAGTTTCTGAACGAATTCCTCTTCATTCAACGTTTTTTTACCAGATACCACTTCTTGAATCTTCCAGATGATGCTTAGTTGTTCTTTTGTATATTTCATCTTCATCTTTTTCCTCCTGATTTAGTCTAGGGATTCTTTCTCACGAATTTTCTGCAATACCGTATCATCGAAAAGGTGTTCCTTCGTCAAATTACGGTAGCGCGGACGAATTCATCGGCGTTTTTCTTTTAATTTCCCTTGATTTCAGAAAATATGTACAATTAAAATTTTCTGGTAAGGAATAGCCAAAGGCCAATACTCCATTATTGTATATTTCCACTGAAGGTTTGTCAAGTGGGTGGAACAAAATTTCTTTTGGGAAATCAAAACATTGGTGGGGGGCATGGCATCCGGAGAAAAAATGTTAAATTCAGATATTCATGTTGGATTTCAAAAACGGGTCTCGCCGAAAATCCTCCTTCCTCAAAATGGGAAAGTCAAACACAAAACGATCTCAAAAATCGGTCCTGAAAAGTGGGTAATCTCAACCCCCTCCCGATTTTGCTTTTTGTATTTGATTTGGCATAAAACAATTAAACGTAATTATTTTTATGAGGTAAATAACTCTACAAACTTGTAGGGTTCTGAGGCATGGAATCTGCTATAATTGACACACAGGTCTTTGATAGCTCCCTTACAACCATGCAGAGGCCGGGCTGACAAAGTCCTGATGGAAAATTTCAGGTCATTGAAACCTAGGAGAGTACTAAAGAGGACTGTTCCCAGCTGACTACAAACCGGTTAAGACATCAGGAAAGAACCTGGAATTGGGACATTGATACTCTGCAGGACATACGAAAGAGCAGATTCATCCGCGGAAGATTTTTCAGGCTAAAATCCGGTATCAAAAGACTCCTGTACACACTTGTCGAATGAATCTTTTTTTTTCATTGTGCCACGCTTTGTGCAACATCTATTTTGCTGATCGAGGAATTTTTTTTCGGATTTCAGAGAATTTTTTGTCAAAACTGCGCACCTGGATGTTTATAGTAGTAGGACCTGACATTCACTCAAACCAACGGAGATGACCATGACCAACGCCCATCATTTCTTCCAGAGCCAGATGAACGCCACGTTTTCCCGGAATTCCATCCCCTTTTTCTCTTTTGAAGGATTGCCGGGCGCCGGGAAGACTACGCAGATTCAACTCATCGCGGAAGCCCTGAAACCTGTTTATGGGCCGGTTGCGTGCATTGATCTGCCTTCCTCAAACCCAATCGGAAAATTTCTGAAAGGGCTTTACTCCGACAAAGAACGCTGGGAACAGTTCCGTTTCAAGTATCCGGAAGTCAATCCGGCTCTCATTGGTTATGACCTGGCGGATACTCTGCGTGTTTGCGCTGAGGCGGGGTATAAGCTGGTTCTGCTTTCCCGCGGTCGGCTTTCTACCTATTACTACAATTTGGGACCTTACGAGGTGCGTTCTGTCAATCGTTCTGCCGCTCTGGAAAAATGCAGACGTGATATGAGTCACTACCCCAAGGCTAACGGGATTTTTTTCCTCGACCTTCCGGCAGACGTAGCCCATGAGCGGGTCGTGAAACGGGCCCGGGGACCGCTCCGCCAGATGGATGCCGAGGCCGCAATGCGCAAGGATCGCCAGACATTCGGATGGCTGATGGAAAACGCTGCGGAGGATATTCCGGTCCGAATCATTGACGCAAATCGGAAACAGCAAGTCATTACGGACGAAATCTGCCGGGCCATTCGCGAGCATCTGAAAGTCAATTCTTCTGTTTTCGATTTCCAGGAAATCGCTGTGTGACCTTCTCCTGGTCACTCATTCTTCTATTGGACCCAAGGTTTTCGGGCAACCGTTCAGGGTGAGCGTCGAGGCGTATTCGAGGTCCGTCAACAGCAGACTTTGTTCCTGGTTACCAGCTTATCTGATTCCATTCATTCTGCGCGTACCTGGCAAGGTCTTGCATTTGCAGATCCTGCAGTGTCTCATTATAACTATTCAGAAACTCCCGACTCGTTTCGCTTATGCGCTGCCTTCGGATGTTTTCCTGGCCTTTGCGTTCCGACCTGTAATTGTAATCAACGGATCGGCTCAGGATATACTCGCTTTCTGAAGTTCATAAAGACGGTTCTGCGGGAAAAAAACCTGAATGTTTCTGACCTTTCTCACAGAAATCAGCAGAAAAGGCCAAACCATTGATCCGGTTTGGCCGTAATTTAAAACAAGGAGAGAAGTTATGATCAAAAACGCTTTGTTGGTGTTGTTGAATACGCTGGGATGGCTTTGGGTTCTGTGGGAACTGTATATCGGCGTTCTGGCCACGATAGGGGTACAGAAGATAAGCTGTGAATATTTGGCTAACCCATATTATCAGGAATATTATCCGGCTTTTTTGGATCTGTGCCGGATGGACTACTATTTTTATCCTGTATTTAAGCTTCTTGAAGTTGCCGCCACAATGATAATGTATTACTTACTATGTGACCGGCTATACCGTTACAGAGGCATCCTGGCTGGAACATTGACGTATTTGAATGTACAGCTCGTTGAGAATTTACTATTATATGCGTTGAGTAGTAGCAATGAGCAGTGTGGTTTATATACAGACTTTATGCTTGTTATAATAGTGGTTTTGTTAACAGGCTTTATATCAACAAGTATATGGTATGTAAAACAATGGTGCAAAGCATGAAAAACGCCGGTTTAGACCGGCATTTTTTTTGGTAATTGTCCCCAATTTGGACTAAAACGATTTTCATAAAAATCAAAACGCGGTGCTTAAATTCCCGTTGGGAGGCTGAGCCGAGCGGCTCCCTGGGAAGTTCCGGGACGAAATCCGAGAGGAACTCGACGAGTTGCTCGAAGATCGATTCCTCCCGATGGTTATATCGTAATTCCAGCTCTTTCAGGTAAAGCGGAAATTTTTGCGGCGAAATCCCGTGGTGTTTGAAACGCCGCTCTTTCGCCCACGACCAGAACCCTTCCAGGCCGTTGATGTGGACTTTACCATCGACGAATTTGGACGAATGATCCACGTTCAGGTGGCGGTAGCCGCAGCACATCAAACCGTTTTGAAGCGGAGTTTAACGTGGTGCGCCAGTGACGACAGTCGTTTTCCAACGAGAAAACGACGAGGAATTGGCTTTTCGTACTGCATCGGTATCAAGAAGTCGTAAGCCCTGTATTTATCGATATATACGACGCTTCCGCGACGAACTTTTTTGACGGTGATCCCGAGCAAAGTTTCGGCCTGAACGTTTTTCACGATCCGCAGCCAGTCGTCCATCGGCAGATGAGCCTCGTTCCACCAACGGCGTGTGAGGTCGTGAAACGCTTTTTTGCACCGCTTGCAGCGACGGCGATTATCGTGCAAATACCAATATTGACTTGATCCGCAATAGGGACAAAAAGCGTGTCGATTTTTACGCAAATATTTTGACACGAATTTTTTCGCCGCGGCTTCGGTTTTAACCAGTTTTTCAAAGGACTTGATGTTCATAAACTCATTATACACCAGTCCAAAAAAAGGTCAATTACCTAATTTTTTTCCGGTACGCGGTTACCGGATGAACCTTATTTCGGATCCGGTTTCCTAGTTCTTACCGAACAGGTCGTCGATCAACAGGTTCTGCACTTCCTGATCCTTCTTCTCGCAAATATCGTCGAGCCAATCGTCATCTTCATCGTCGTCATTGGCGAAGATGAAGTCACACGCCTGGGTCTGGGATTCAACCGGAGGAAGCGCCGCCGCGAGAGCCGCAGCATTGGATTCCTCTTTTTCTTCCACCGTCTCGAGCAATGCGCCCTGAGCCGGGATAACTGGCTGAGACGCTATCGTCTGTGGAATATCTTCAGGTTTCGCCGCCAGTGCCAAAGGTTCAGCGTCACTCACCTCGTTCACTTTTCCGAAGTTTCTCGCGAACGCGACGAGGTCCTGAATATCGACTCTGGCATCGTCATTGAAGTCCGCGATCGAATTGTCCGAACCAAAGTTCCGGGCGAATGCGACGAGGTCCTGAATGTCGATCCGATTGTCCTTCACGATGTCGTAGCAGGACATTTTCTTGACTTCAACACCCATCACGCTGGTATCCTGCGCAAGGCCTTCTTCCGGCGCAAGGACTTTGAGCGAAGCGATGTTTTCGCCAACGTTCTCGCAGTCGGAAGTGGCGGTCAGAGTGAGGATGACTTTCGCGTCGTCCGTAACGGAGACTTCACCCTCCCAGCCTTCCGCGACCGACAGTGCGCCGACCTGGAAGACGTTCGTGTCGATGTCGAGTTCCTGAACCATGGTCTCGCCGGCAACCGTTGACTCCTTGAGCGTC
>JAUMVK010000021.1:0-66692 GCA_030530205.1 Thermoguttaceae bacterium
TCAGCGGCAAAAGTCGCTTGCGCGACTGTATTGCCGCAAGTGAAAGCGGTGAATGTCGCTGCGCGACTGTATCACCGCACTCCAAAAGATCAATCGTCGCGTTCTTTTCTTTTTTTCGCCCGTTCTTTTCGTTCTTCCCTCACGTGTTTTTTCCATTCGTCAACCTGAAATTTGGCGTCTTTTTTCGAGAGTTCATTCGTTTTCAGGGATTTGAGCTGGCCTTCGTGGTCTTCAAGCACGATTCCGCCTTTCACGACCGAGTCGAATTTGGCCCAGAGCTTCGTTCCGTCGGCGAGTTCCCATTCCCGGTAGCCCACAGACTTTAGCGCTTTCCGCTGATTCTCGTCAAAAAGCGCATCGCCACGGCGTTCTTCCAGCGTTTTTTTCGGCACGAACTTCAAAACATGGATCCCCTCGATCACATCGGTGCAAATGACGGGGCTGGCCAGAACGATGTATTCGTCCACGAACAGGTTTTGGGTCGGGTAGTCGGTCAGATAAAACGTTTCTTCCGTGTCAAAACGGATCAGGCACCGATTGCTGTCGAGGATCTGAAGGATCTGCGCGCGGTACCTCGGCATCCAATATTCGTTCCCAAGTTGGACATCATCAGTCCTGTCGCTGTAATTAATGGCGGCGTCTGCGGGGACGTTATTATCGTAAAACCCGATTTTGGCCGCTTTGATCCAGTTGCTCTTTTCGAGTGCTTCGTAGTAGATTTGCCGCTGGCGAATATAAACTTCTTCCACGCTCCCTTTGTGAATGGCCGGAAGCTGGCCGAAACTGAAAGAAAGAGACAGAAAAACGCCAGCCAAAAATGCAGCGATCTGGAAAACAAAACGGTTTTTCATAAGAACCTCCCGATTCTTTGAATTAATCCAGGTTTCTCGCAGAGTTTCCCGGTCCCTTGCCGATCGTCCTTCCGATGGAGAGGATCTTCTCTTTCAGCGCGCGGTCAAATTGCTCGGCGGCTTCGGCGGTCGTGGCTTTGGACGGATAAATCTCGTACAGGCGGCGGTATTTGGCTGGCGTGACGTTCGGCATGATCACGTTTGCGCCACGGGTCAGGCCGTTTCGATGGCCCTGCGCACGGTCGATGCACGCCAGCGCGGTCGTGGCGGGAATGTTCGCTTTCGGGCAGACCAGTCGTGTGAGGGCCACCGTTTTGAGCGTTGTCAGCTCGTCGTTCGGGACCTGTTCCGGCTGCGGCTCCTGGTCTTGCTGTGCGAGAAATTCCTGCCCAAGCGGCGTTTCCGGATGCGGCAAAAACGGGCCGACCCCGATCATATCGAGATCGAGCGTGCTGAACATTTCAATGTCGTTGGCCAGATCGTCCCACGTTTGACCTGGGACGCCGACCATGACACCGCTCCCGATTTCGAAGCCCGCCTCGCGCAGTTTGCGAAGCGCCAGCAGCCGCGTCTCCAGACCGGGATGGCCCGGGTGCAGCTTCCGGAACAGTTCCGGGTTGGACGTCTCAAAGCGGATCAGGTAGCGATTCGCGCCCGCCTCGGCCCAGTCACAGTAGGCCTGATAATCGTTGGCCGGCCGTTCTCCCAGGCTCAGGGTGATGGCCTGCGAGGAAATCTTGCGTATCTCGCGAATGACCTCCGTCACCCACTCGTCCGGCATTGCGGCAGGAGTTTCACCAGACTGAAGGACGATCGTGCCATAACCGAAGCGCTGTGCGAGGCGGACGCTTTCCAATATCTCCTCGATGGTCATTTTGTAACGGTGAACATTGGGGTTTTTGACCCGGATCCCGCAGTAAGTACACTGAGCCGTGCAAATATTCGAGACTTCGATCAGTCCGCGCAGATGAATGGCATCGCCAACGTTTGCCCGACGAATGGCATCCGCCTCAGTCCAGAGTGGTTCCAGATCCGAGCCGGAAGCGCGGAGAAAAGTTAAAATTTCGTGATGATTCATTACTCGTTTAAATAAATTTTCCGGGCACGTACCCACTGCGCTGCATATTCTTCTCGTGGCGGAGTTTCATCCGTTCAACCACTCCTGTATCGCTTGGAGCGGTTTCCAGAACTTTTTTCAGTGCGGCCGGAATCAGGTTTCGCACTTCCTCACTGCGCAGGTTCGGGTCGTCCTGCATACGAATCAACTCGTATTTGTCGTACATCTCACGCAGGTCGGTCGCGAAGAGGTCCTCATCGAGAATGTCGCGGAACCGCTCGTCCTCGGTGATGGTTTTCTCCCAGATTTTGAAGGCTTGATCGTAGTTTTCCACGGCCTGGCGCAGCTCATTGTTTTCGTAGAGTTTATCGCCTTCGTACACAAGTTTCCGCGCCTCGATGATCTCAGGGATCTTTTCCAGTTCACCGCGGAGATTCCAATAGACGTAATTCACGATCAGTCGGTAACGTCGGACCAGTTTCGCCTGATTGCTGGCAGCGTCGAGTTGCTTGGCAAGCCGCAGACCTTCTTTGCGCTTTTCCATTGGAAGATTCTGAGCCCACTCCTCGTTCGAGACACGAATTTTTTCTTCGGCTTCACTGGCGAGGTTCTGTTCGTCCGCTGTCCGGAATTCCATTGGTTTATTCAGAGCCTTGAGCTCGGCATCCGATAGGAATTTACGTTTCTTTTCGTTCACGAGTGCTTCGTATTTTCCCGGGCTCAGCGCATTCAATTCCTCCCGCTTCGACGCTTCGAGCGCTTCCATTTCTTCCTGTTCGATGAGCTTCATCGGCTCGCCAAATGCCGAGTCAAGAGAGAGTTTCCCGAAGGCGATCCATTCCGCATTGAACTGGTTCCAGGCGTTCTGTGCGCTTTCAGAGGAACCTCCGCCGGAAAGGTTATTCGCGTAAACGAAATTGCCGAGCTGCTCCAGATTATCGGCATAATACGCCTGCGCAAGCGGAGCGTAAGAGTAGAAAAGTGTCGGACTGATCGTCTGAAGGTCCACGCCTTTGTCATCGTGCAGGGATTCGGTATGCTTGTACCACCATTTCCCGACAAGCCAGCTGTCGCGTTTGCTCGTTTCAAAGCCGGGAACATCCTGAATGTCCGGGTCGTTTTTGTAGAACTCATGGAAATAAACGTGTTCGTCGGACTTGCCCATTTTCTGTGAGGTGGTCCACCCGACGTCCCAAGAAACACGAATCGAGAGCGGGTTGTACTGCGTACCGCGTTCAAGGAAGCGGATCCCCTTCATGACCCAGAAATAACGATCGTGGTAATTGTCCTGCTCGACCGAGACATTGTAGGCGAGATTCCAGCCCTGGAAACGCCAGACAGTTTCGAGGTGCGGGTTCAGGACGATGAGTTGATTCAGTGTGGCCGCGAGCTGGGTCCACTCCTTTTTTTTCTTGTACTCATCCGCCTTGAGCCAGAGCATCATTTGCACGATGCCGTCCATTCCGAACGTGCCAAGTTTCATCGTCTCGGCGGCCATGTTGATCTCGCCGAGGTCCTTGATGTCAACGACGGAGGTACGCTGATTTTCGAGAAATCCGCCTACAGAATTCTCGGACGCTGGTTGGCTCAGCCAGTAAATCGGAAAAATGAGGACGATGATGAACCCGAGGTAAATCATCTTGTTACGGAACGGACGAGTATGAACAGTTTGAGGAGCAGGCATTTGTTCAGTGTGGAGTGTGAAGAGTTAAGAGTGGAGTGGATGAAAGATTTCTTGCGGGCAAAATCCTAAAAGGGAGCACGAAATTTCTCATCTCTGGTTTCTATTTAATTAATTATCCCAATTTTTGACGTCTTTGTCAAGGGTCCCACTCTGGTTTCAGGTAAAAAAAACAAAAATTTCTAATTTATTTTGCCAATTTTGACAAATTTTGACATTTTGCCAATATTGCTATTGACATTACAGGTAAAATAGGTATAATCGGTGTTATTAGAAAGAAAGGGAAAGCCGATGTGGCTGGAACTCTCTAACAAATATCGGATTTACACCACTACGGTATAATAGGAAGGATTTTTAAAATGGCCGTAATGAAAACTGTTTACACGACTGGTGAGGCTGCGAAGATTTGCAAAGTGAGCCAGCAAACCATAATTCGTTGCTTCGACACTGGACAGCTGAAAGGATTCCGCGTTCCGGGCAGTCGTTTCCGTCGCATTCCGCGTGATAAATTGATTGAATTCATGCGTGAAAACAGCATTCCGACGGATGCGCTGGAAAGCCAGTTGCGCAAAATTCTCATCGTGGACGACGATGTTGAAATCGTTACGCTCATTCAGGATATGCTGGAGCGGGATGGCCGTTTTGAAGTTCGCGCGGCTAATAACGGGTTTGACGCGGGTATGATGGTGAAAGAATATCATCCGGATCTGATCGTTCTGGATGTGATGCTTCCCGATATTAACGGAAAAGAAGTCTGTCAGCGTGTTCGCAACGACAAGACGATGGACGATGTACGTATCATCTGCATTTCAGGAATGGTCGAAGAGAACCGTATCCAGGATCTGCGCAATAGTGGGGCAGATGAATTCCTGGCCAAACCGTTCGACGTGGATGTTCTTCAGAAGAATATTTGTCACCTGCTTGAAATGGAAGCCAGCCGCTGATTTCAGCGTTGGTTTCTCAAGGAGTCGAAGTCCGGGCTTTGACTCCTTTTTTGTTTCCAGACGAGTGAATCATGGGCCCAACCGATTACAAATCACTTTCGCCTGAACTTCTGGCGGAGTTTTCCGCCGGAGCAGGGCATGACCTGAATAATCCGCTCGCGGCAATCAGCGGACGTGTGCAGATGATGCTTCGTGAGGAGTCCGACCCGGCCAAAAGGGCAGATCTGGCCATCATTTTAACTCAGGTGAAACGTGCGCAGGAAATGATCGCCGATTTGAGGCTGACCTCCCGCCCGCCGAAACCTCAGAAATCGGAAATCCTGTTCAAAGACTTTCTTGAAAACCTTCGGCAGAGCTGGGCTGATGCGTTTCGGGAACAAAATGTAGAGTTTCTGGTCAACGGACCGGCAGACCTTTATATTAATGCGGACAAAACGCAAATGATGGTTCTTTTCCGTGCGTTGATAAAAAACGCGCTCCGGGCTTTGGGGGGAGCGGGTTTTATTCGCATCGCGTGGGAGGTTCCGAGTGAGGGCAGGGTGAAGATACTCGTTTCAGATTCGGGCCCCGGGATCCCGCAGGAGATTCGGCCACTGATTTTCGATCCGTATTTTTCGTCGTACCAGTCTGGGCGCGGGTTGGGGTTTGGACTTACCAAAGCGCGAATTATAGCGCAGATGCACGGTGGTGACGTGACGTTGGATGAATCGGCGCGTGAAACTACGTTTGTAGTGGAGCTGGGGTATTCATCTGGAAGTGGATCCATTCCATCACCATAGTTTTTCCTGATAAAATTCGTATTTCTCTGGCCTTTTAATAAAATTTAACTTTTTTTCTGAATATTCTTCTAAAATCTTTGACAAATCTTTTTTAGTATGGTATAATATAATCAGAAAGTGTAATTTTAACGATTATTTTGTTTTTTTGGCCAAATCTTTCCGCAGGTTTGAAGAGGTAACATCATGAAACAAAAATTTAATTGGGAAATCAGGACGATCGGAGCCGTTATTGGTGCTTCACTCATGGGTTTTATGGTGCAAAGCGTTCCGGCGCAAATGTCTTGCGGCTGCTGCGGTCCGGAGTGCTCATATACTCCGCCGACCTACAAAGTGGTTTGTGAAACCGTTTACGACGAGCAGAAGGTCGTGACGTACAAGCCGGTTTGGGAAACGGAAGTACGTACGAGGCCGGTGACGGTCCAAAAGCAGGTCGCGGAAACGCAAATGCGGGAGGAACACTATACCGTTCGGATTCCTGTGACGGAAACCCGGTTCCAGGAAAAGAGTCAGGAAATCACTCGAATGGTTCCGGAAACCTGTGAGCGTGAGGAAATTTCGTACTGCCTGAAACCGGTTCAAAAGACCATCGAAAAGGAACAGGTCAGCATCGTGAAGAAGCCGGTCTGCGAAACGTCGATGGAAACCCGGACGCGCACGATCAACGAACAGGTGACCTCTTACGAAACGAAGTACGTAGATCAGGGAGCCTATACGGATCAGCTCGTTCTGAAGCCGAACCGGGGTATTTTCGGGAAAAAACTTTCTTTCCAGGAAGCTAAGGCGGTTACGAACGAACAAACCGGTGAGGTGTGCAAACAGAGGGCCGGTCTGTACTGGACCGATTCCAACAAAGGAAAATATGAAGTTCAGAAAATCTGGGTCCCGAACCCGCAGCCGGTTCAGGTCCCGCGTACTTATACTGTGCCCAAACAGGTCTGTGAACAGGTTCCGGTCACGACTACCCGTATGGTGGAAGAGCGTGTTGTGACGAAAGTCCCGGTCACGGTCACGGAGATGGTTCGTGAACAGGTCGTGAAGAAAGTCCCCGTTACGACGATGAAAGAAGTTAAAGAAGTCGTCGTAAAGAAGGAACCGGTCCAGGTGCAGACGTGGAAGGAAGAAGACCGCGTGCGTCAGGTTCCTTACACAACGTGGAAAACGGTGAACGAGTGCTCGAACGAAACGTACGAAGTGAAAGTCTGCAAAATGATTGCGGAAGAAAAAACGGTTCGCGTGCCGCGTGTCGTGACCCGATACGTGCCGATCGATTCCTGCGGGAATGAGATCATAACCAGTACGGTCACTCCAACCGTACCGACGCTTGCACAGCCGACACCGGCTCCTGTGGCCGAAGCT
This sequence comes from Thermoguttaceae bacterium, assembly GCA_030530205.1. Taxonomy (GTDB): domain Bacteria; phylum Planctomycetota; class Planctomycetia; order Pirellulales; family Thermoguttaceae; genus RGIG3701. The sequence continues at coordinate 6,669 of JAUMVK010000021.1, forward strand.
CCTAAAGTGGAACCCTCTGCCACGTCAGCGCTTCCCGCGCCTGAACTTCCTGCCGAGGAACAGAAAACTTTCGCGGAAAAACGTTCCATCGTTGAGGAACCGACCGTTGAGGCCAAACCGGCTGAAGCCCCCGCAAATACTGCGGCTCCAGCTACTCCGGAACCCAAAGAGATCCCGGCGGCTCCGGCCGTGACGACTCCCACGGAAGAACTTCCAACGGCCACTTCACCGCAAGTTCTTCCGCCGCTGAAGTAAAAAGGGGCTGACCGCGGTTTCTTCCGCAGGAAAGACCATCAAAGGAAGTACAAAAACGGAATCAGGAACCCCGCGGAAATTACCGTGCCGTCGTCCTGATTCCGTGTTTTCCCATTAATCCCCACTGGTCAAAGAAATCATGTCTGACTCTTCCGGTCCACTTCAACCTCGTTCGAGCCAGTTTTTGAACGGAAAAACCGTCCGGATATTTGGCCCACTTCAGAGCATGACGCAGCGAGAGGCCGCAAAGCTGATTTGCGAGCACGGAGGAGAGATTCTGCCCACTACCGGCCCTTCCGGGTCGATTCCCGCGGATTGGATCATCATTGGTGAAAATCAGGACGTTTTTACGGATACGCTTTCGAGGGAAACTCCCGAGTGGCTGACGGATCAGCTTCGGGAGGATATTGAATGCGGCCTGACACACATTGCGACAGAAACGCAGCTTCTTCAGCGTCTTTTCCCGAGTGACGACCAATCCAAAGACCTGACGGCCCTCTATACGCCGATGATGCTCGCGGAGCTTCTTCACGTGACCGTTTCGGACGTCCGGCGGTGGTATCAGCGTGGTTTGATTGCACCGGTACGGGTCATTCAGCGCCTTCCGTATTTCAATCTTGAGGAAGTTTTCTCCGCGCGCCGTCTTTCGCTCCTTCTTCAAAATGGGGTCAAGCATCCGTCGATTGAGAAAAAAATGCGTGCTATAAGGAAACTCAATCCGACCATTCTGCCGATGCTTGCCGGGAACGATTTGGTGATCCAGGGGAAAAACGTTTTTCTGCGCCAGAATGATCGGCTCCTGGAATCGTCGGGGCAGATGGTTCTTGATTTCGACACGTTGGACGACGAAACCCCGGAAACTTTCGATCAGCAGGCTTTTGCTCAGATCCCTGGTCGGGTGGAAGATTTTACCCGATTCGACTCGGAAAAATGGCGCGACCAGCTTTTTCCCGGTGATGATTGGGAGGATTCCGAGGAAACCACCGAAGATGATACTTCGGGGAAAAACTCTCTCTGGACGAAATCGTCGGCTATTTTGGATCAGCTGAATGAACGCGAGGAAGAGCGTATTTCCCTTGAACGGATGCGTTCAGAAGCCTTCGCGCTGGAAGAGGTGGGTAAACTTGCCGAGGCGGAGGAAATGTGGCGGAACGTCCTTCTGGCGGCTGGGGCCAACGCGGAGGATGCTTTCCAGCTTGGCGATTTGCTTTTGCGTGAGAATCATCTTGAGGCGGCACGTGAACGCTTTTCCATGGCCATTGAGATGGAGGAAGATTTTGTTGAGGCGCGGGCAAGTCTTGGCTGTGTACTGGGAGAACTGGGAGAGATCCAGCTTGCGATCGCTGCGCTTCAGGGGGCGATTGCCTGTCATCCCGATTACGCTGAGGCGTATTACCACCTCGCCAGATTTCTGGAACTGGATGGTCAGAAAGAAAAAGCGTGTGAGTGCTACAAAAAATTCCTGAACCTTGTGAAGGACAAAGAATCGTTTTGGGGGAAAGAAGCCAGTAAACGGGTGGAAGAACTGGAAAACCATTAAAACCCCTAAAAAACGGAACTTCAGAACTCACCATCTTTTTGTAACCGTTGCAATCATCATTTTGATAAAACATTGAACGGCTAAACTTTATGAACCGATAGTCTGAAAGAGGTAATAGTGGATTCGCCCGCCGCGCGTCCGAAAAATCATCATTAAGAGGTCTTTAAGATGTTTTCACCGATAAATCGTACTCATAAGTTTACAGCTTTCCTGCTCTTTTTCGTGGTTTTCACCGCAGGTTTGTTTAACGCTTCAGTTTCCCACGCTCAGGGTGTTTGGAAGGGGTACATCATTCCGCAGGCGTATGCGAACAGTCAGGGGCTGGAACGCCAGTGGATCGCGAAGACGGATTTCAACCCGTACACGAGGGCGGCGGAACACCTTCATGGAATGATTTTTGACCGTGACGCAGTTTTTACGGTAACCGGTGATGGGACCGTTCAGGCTTTTGAGGCCGAAACGGGTAAAACCAAGTGGCTAGCCTACACGAAAACCAAGGGCAGGCTGGTTCAGGGACTTGCGGCCAGTAGATATTATATCGCGTTTACCGCTGGTTCGACGCTTTACGTTCTGAACCGTGAAAACGGGCGTATTTTACTTGATGCGTCTGTTCCGGCAATCCCGACCAACGATTTAGCTCTGGGCGAGTACCGCGCTTATGTCCCGGCAATTAACGGCCTCGTGTATATTTACAACCTGCAGCCGATGGAAGACCCGTTCAAAGAATTCGGGGTTTCTGAGTCGATTCTGACCGAAAGAGAACGCCAGTCCCGCCACCAGGAATTTATTAATTCACTTCGTCTTGAGAAAACCTTCAAGGAACCGGAAAGTATTCGTTCCATTGGCGCACTGAAAGTTTCTCCGGTTACGACCCGTTGCAGCGACGGCAAAGAGTTTGTCGTTTGGCCGACCGGGAGTAAGCTCATAACGCTCAGTGAAGTCCGTTTGAGTGACGAAGGAGGTGTGGCTGAACGTTACAATATCCCAACCATGGGAGAAAGTGTTTGTTCTGTCGCCTATAAAGCATACGACCCAACTAATCCGAACAATACCGGAATCGTTTTCGCGGGTACGCTCGAAGGTTTCGTGTATGCGTTGCGTGAGGCGAGCGGTAAACTCCTGTGGCGTTTCCCCACGGGTGAGATCATTAAGGATCCCCCCGTTTACGTGGATAATGATTTGTTTGTCGTTACGACCCTTTCGGGAATGTATTGCCTCGACGCGGAAACGGGCGGTGACGGTAAATCCGCTGACGCGAAATGGTTCTCGCCTGGAGTCTGCAAATTTATCGCCTGCTCGAAGCAGCGTGTGTATGCGCTGGATCAGGGGCACATGATGCTCATCCTGGACCGTGTTTCCGGCCAGAAAATCTCCTCATTCCCGATGATGGATTATAAATTTATCTGTGTCAACACGCAAAATGACCGGATTTACTTTGCCACGGAAACGGGCGTTGTCCAGTGCCTGCGTGAAATCGCACTCACCACACCGCTCGATTATGCGGCAGACTGGCGTACCGCACGTGAAGTCAGCATCAAGAGTGAAACGGCGGCCGCCCGTGCTGAAAAGAAGAAAACTCCGGCAAAGAAAAAGAACGCAGATCGCATGGGTGACGACGAAGACGGTGGTTGGGGCATCGGAGACGACGATGATGATGACGTGTCCGGCGATGATGATGACGATGATGACGATACCGCTGATGACGACACTGGCGACGACGATGATGACGCCGCTGGCGACGATGATGACGATGATTTCTGAGTAAAGCCATTGGGGCGCGGCCAGAATTGACCGCGCTCCTTAAATTTCTTATTTTGAAAAAACCTCCCGTGGGGGGGGCTTGAATTTTCTCTGATTTTGTGCTACACTTTAGTATTCCCCGTCAGTTCAGGCGGAATCGTCATCCATTTCCCAATTACTTTCAGGAGTTTCCCATGAAATTGAATCCCATCTTTAGCGCGGCCGTTCTTGCTGCGGCCATGGTCAGCTGCGTCTTTGCGCAGGAAAAGAAAAACGAGTACATTTCCATCGACGAAGTAAAAGCGGTCGCCGATGATTGGCGTGACTTCCAGATCCAGGGCGAGTACGTCTGGAAAAACGGCGGCATGGTTTTCGCCTGCCAGTGCATCGCGGATGGTGACGGCCAGTTCACCGTCGTCGGTTTCCCCGGCGGTTTCCCGGGTGAAGGCTGGATCGCCAAAGAAGTCCGCGTCGTGTACAAAGGCAAGATCGAAGGCAACGAAGTCATTCTGAAGCCGGCCTACATGGACATCGAAGGCCAGAACAATCAACCGATTCCAGCCGGTCATGAAGAGGACGTGACGAAAATCGACCTGGAAGGCAAAACGATCACGTTCATCGTTCCGGGCAAACCAAATCGTATGGCCGTCAAAGTGGACCGCCAGAGCCCGCGCCTTGGCGCTCGTGAAGAAGGCGCGTTCGTCTTCTACGATGGCATGACCAAAGACGCCACCAGCACCGAAAACATCGCCAACTTCCGCAAGATCAACGAGGAAAACGGCGCGCTGTTCTCCGAGTTCACGACCAAAAATCTGGAGCAGGGCAAGGAATGCTTCATTCACGTGGAGTTCATGCTCTCCTTCATGCCGCGCGCCAAGGGCCAGGGCCGTTCCAACAGCGGCGTGTACCTCAACCAGTGCTACGAATGCCAGGTCCTCGACTCGTTCGGACTCCGCGGCGAGAATAACGAATGCGGCGGTTTCTACCAGCAGAAGAAGCCGATCTGCAACGCGGTTTTCAGCCCGCTGAAGTGGCAGACCTACGACTTCCACTTCACCCCGGCCAAGTTTGAAAACGGCCAGAAAGTCGCCAACGCCCGCGTGGACGTCGCTTTGAACGGGATTCTGATCCACAAAGATCTGGAGATCACCGGCCAGACGCCCGGCTGCAAGAACGAAGCCGACGAAGCCCGCGGCATTTACTGCCAGGGCCACGGCAACAACGTGCAGTACCGCAACATTTGGGTGAAGTACGCGGAATGATGAATTCCTGAGCAATCGTTCCTCACTCAAAAACTGTTTAAACACGGGGCGTGAGATCACGCTCCGCGTTCCATTTTTTAGCATTAATTAATAAGGTTGCAGCTTTTCATGAAATACTTCATCCCCTTTTTGTTTTTGTTTCCGGTCGGGCTGGTACAGGCGCTGGAAATCACGAACTACACGGACGGAACCACGATCGATTACACGGTCCCCCTGATTCGCGGCACGCTCGAAAATCAGGACGTGACCGAAATCACCTGCGAAAATCAGTCCTCGCAGAAATCGACGCGCGTTCTGAAAGGCTCGGCCTTCCACGGGCAGTTCAAGGTTTTGGCGGAACTCGTGCCGGGCGAAAATACCCTTCTGCTGAAAGCCGGCGACGAGGAAAAAACGCTGAAGATCACGTACCAGCGCAACTCCAACCCGCTCTTTGTTCGCGCGATCTACCACACCGATTCGACCGGCGACACAGCGTACCAGACGCCGATCGAGAACGACCAGCAAAACTTTCGCGGGAAAATCGGCACGGCCCTGAAACTCATGCAGACCATGACCGCTGAGAAGCTGAACGACGAAGGCTACGGCCGAAAAACCTTTAATCTGGAACTGGACGAAAACGGAGAGGTCATCGTGCACGTCGTCCGCGGGAAAATGACGGCGGATGAGTATTTCAAAATTCAAACCGAACACAGCGATAACGGCTGGTACAGGGTCGTTTTTGCGGAACTCATAAACGATTACCCGATGCAGGGCGCGCGCAATCTCGTCATTCCGGCGTACTCCCGTTTCGACTCGGAGACGAAATCCATGCGCTGCCACACGGCACTCGGGAGTTCGGCCGGCCAGGCGCTTTTTGGAAGCGGCAACATGTTCACGTGGCCCGATTCCCTCAACGACGTGGTGACCGCGTTTGAAAATTCCACGCCGATCGACACGGAACATTTTCAGGACGATTCGGTGGGGCGTACGTGCTTCTGGGGCGCTGCCGCGACGACAATCGGGGCGGCCATGCACGAAATCGGTCACACGCTGGACCTTCCGCATAATACCGACTACCGCGATGTGATGATCCGAGGCTACGACCAGTGGAACCGCCTGTTCGTCATGCGCGATGCGCCGTCAGGAGTAAACGAGGATTGGCTGGAATACAAGGGCGGCGATTACGTTCACTGGGGGCCGTTCACCGCGCCGCAGCTCGTCCTGAATCCGTACCTGGGTGACGGCGAGCCGCCGAAGCGTGAGCCGGGAAAAGTCCGTCTGGAACCGGACCACGAGAAAGGGATCCTGCACATACACGCGGACAACGGGATCCAGTATCTCGCCTGCGAAACCCCTGAAAGGCGTTTCTGGAGCTGGAAACCGGAAGCCGGTCAGGATGCGCCGAAGGATCTGGACCTGAACATGCGGGAAATCATGGATTTTTTGCGGGGAAAGGCGAGGAATTTTGAATTTACGGCCATTGACCTGAACTATAATCTCGAGAAGGTGGGCATTGAGGTGCACCGGGAAAAGAAGTAAAACGGGTGCAGTAAGAGATTGCGGCCGTTCACGTATTAAGTTTTGATGAGATTTCCAGGATGCTGAAGATGATGAAGCGCATTTTTTTGATCGCGTTCCTGTTTTTGATGTTCCTGCCTGGTTTGGCGCTTGGCGAGCCGATTACGCCGCAGGAATTCACCGTTAAGGCGAATTGTGCCCAGCCACACGAAGGGATCGAGCTCGCGTTTGACCAGAACCCGGAAACCATCTGGCACACGCCGTGGGGTGAGCCGGGAAAGTACCCGTTCCAGGTGGAAGTGACGTTTAAAAAACCGGAAATCATCGATAAGATCTGGTATTTGCCGCGTCAGAAGGGTGTCAACGGGATCATTCGGCGTTACAAACTTTTCGTGAAAAAAGGAACAGACGACAAATGGGTGAGAGTTCGGTCGAGCGTCCTTTCACCGACGCCGGACGCCCAGTACATTACGCTGGAGCCGACTTTGTGCACGGCCCTGCGCCTGGACGTTCTGGAAGGGATCGCCGGCTTCGCGAGCGCGGCCGAATTCGTGATTTTCCGTCCGGACACGGGTTTCTCAGGGCTTTTCAATATCTCCGAAAAGTTTGCAAAGGGGAAAGGTGTCAAAGTCCCCGTCACCCGAAGACCGTCCGCGGTAGTAGAACGTCAGCGCCGCGGCGGCGGGTTTGATTGGTCTGACCTTCAGCCGACCGGGTTGGCGGTGAAAGAGGGGGCGACGTTCACGGTTTGGCTCGATGCGGACCTCAAGGACCCGCTCCCGCTGATGGGCCTCTGCAAATCGGAAAAGCAGGCCTCGATCACGCTCGCGCCCGGGGAAAACGTGCTGGAAGCCCCATTTGATGGAGTCCTTTACGTCAAAAACCCGTTTGACATGACCGAGCAGAAAACCCTCCCCAAAATCTACATTTCGGGGGCGAAGCCGATCCCCTTGTTCCGCCTTGGAAAAACCGACGAGGAGGAATGGCGCAAAATGCTGGATCAGGAAAATCCCGTTGGTCTGGCGGAGCTTTCCAGTCGGCGGATCCTCATGACGTTCTCCGTGGAAAACGTGAAAAAGTACGTGGATTCACCGACCAAACTGCTGGAAGAGTACGAATACTTGATGGACCTTTACGCGAAACTGCTGGGATTCGACGAAGAGTCCGACTTGCCGGAGGACCAAGTCTCGGTTCACGCCCGGCCTCAATGCCCCATGCGGATGGTCGAGGTGGACCGTGGCCACATGTTCGCGACGAGCGGGTACACCGGTTACCACCATGATTCCGTGGAACCGGTCCTCAACTCCGAAAAGTTCCTCTCGAACGGCTGGGGTCCGTGGCACGAGATCGGGCACGAGCATCAACTTGATCAGTACGAATTTCAGGGAATGACCGAGGTGACGGTGAATATTTTCTCGCTGGAAATGCAGACCTCGCTCGGCCAGACCGCACGCATCGATACGCCGGAAATGAAGGCGAAACTTACAGAGTACTTCGAAAAACCGGACCGGGATTACCTCGCGGAACAGGACGTTTTCATGAAAGTGGCCCTTTTCTGGCAGCTGCGTCTGGCGTTCGGGCCGGATTTCTACCCGCGCCTGCATCGGGCGTACCGCGAGATGCCGATGCCGGAGACCGATGCGGCCAAGATACAGACGTTCATTGAGAAAGCGTCGGAAATTTCGGGCCGGAACCTGGAGCCGTTCTTCGAGGCGTGGGGCCTGAAGGCCGATCCGAAAGCGCTGGAAAAGATCCGAAAACTTCGGAAGCTGGAAAAACCGATCTGGCTGAATTTTGAGTTTTCCGACCTGAAATCCAACCTCCTGAAGGATTGAATGGAGCCGTTTTTCCGTGAATTACGCCCGTCTCGCGCAAAAAGCCTACGCTTACGAAACCCGTTCCCGCGGGATCGGGGTCCACTACACGCCGCTCGAGGTGGCCCGGCGGCTGGTTCGGGACGCGCTGGAGCCGTTGGTGTACCGACCGGACGGAACGCCCAAAAATCTGGAGGAAATTCTCGCCCTGCGAATTCTGGACCCGGCGCTTGGCGCGGGGATCTTCCTGCTCGAAACGTGCGCCCAACTGACCGATTTTCTCGCGCGGCAGGGGGAGACTTCCCTGGAGATCCCGGCCCGGATCGCGGCCAACTGCCTCTTTGGGGCCGACATTGACCCGGGGGCCGTCGCGGTCGCTCGGGAAATTCTCGGCGAATTCTGCGGTTTTCCCGACCTGGGGCCGGGTCGAAATCTCATTTGCGCCGACAGTCTGAAGCATTTCGGCGGCACTTTAAAGGCCCCTTCACTGAGGGGGCTGGCTCGCGAAGCGAGTCTGGGGGAGCTATCTATCCCCGCTCTTCAACTCCCCCCGGCACTACGTGCCCCCCCCCTCAATGAGGAGGGCGTTGAAAAACGACTCTGGAAGCGTCGTCCCCACCAATTCGATCTGGTCCTCGGAAACCCGCCGTTTTTGGGGGGGCGCAAGATCCGGCGCGTGCTTGGGGACGACTACTTCCGGTTCCTCACGCAAGATTTTACCGACGGCGCAAGCGGAAACGCGGACCTTTGCGTTTACTTCTTTCTGCTCGCCTCGCGTCTTCTGAAACCGGGCGGCGTCTGCGCTTTCCTCGCGACCAACACGATTTCGGAGGGGGATTCCCGCACGTCGGGGCTGGACGTTCTGCTGGCCGACGGAGCCGTGATTTACCGGGCCGAAACGTTCCCATGGCCGGGAACCGCCGCGGTGGAAGTGACGGCGATCCATTTGTTCTTTCCCCGAGGCTCGGGCCGGACCGCTCCTGCGCCGATCCTGAACGGGAAACCGGTCCCGAAGATTTTCGCGTCGCTCAAGCACCTGGATCCTGCTCGCGTTCTGAGCCGGTTTCCTGAAAACGAAACGCTTTGCTTTCAGGGGTGCGTGCTGGCGGCGAAGGGGTTCATTCTGACGCCGGCCGAGGCGCGGGACCTTTTGGATGCCGACCCGCGAAATCGGGACGTGATTTTCCCGTACTTCACGGGCGATGACGTTTTCTCGGCGTCGGACCCGATGCGGATGACGCCGCGCCGGTACGTGATCTCGTTCGGCGACTGGCCTTTGGACCGGGCGGAGGAGTACCCGCTGCCGCTGAAAATCGTCCGTGAGCGAGTGAAACCCATTCGCGAAAACGTCCGGCGGAAGGCCCACCGGAAATATTGGTGGCACTTCGGCGACAAACGGCCGGCCCTGATGAAAATTATCCGCGAGCAGAAGCTCGAAAAGGTCCTGATCCAGACGCGCCACTCGAAGTACCTCGCCCCGACGTGGGTCCCGACCGACGCGATCTACTCGGAGTCCACGATTTTGTTCCCGACCCGCTCGGAGAGTCTGCTGGCGATTTTGAATTCCGGGATCCATGAGACGTGGGTCCGTGAAACGAGCAGCTCGATCGGGAAGGAACTGCGTTACTCGCCGACGGACTGTTTCTTCACGTTCCCGTTCCCGCCGTCGGAGCTGACGCGCCCGGACACGAGATTCCACGCGCTGCGCAGCCGGCTCTGCCGCGAGTGGAGGGTGGGGCTGACGGCACTGATGAACCTCTTGCACGACCCGCAGGAGAGACGGCCGGAGATCGAAGAACTGCGAGAAACCTTCCTCCAGAACGACGCGCAGACCCTCGCCGCCTACGGTTGGACCGACCTGGACCCGGCCCGTGAGTTCCACGAAACCCCGCGCGGCATCCGGTTCGAGCTCCCGTTTGACGTGCAGGAAGAAATCCTTCACCGGCTTTCCGATGAGTGGGAACGATGAGACTGTCCCAAGGTTCACGCCCGTTTCACTTTCAACCTTTTATTTAAACACGGATTTCCACGGATTAAAGGGATTAAAAGGATTTCTTTTATTGGATTGAAAATCGGGAAAACACTTAAAAATCCCTTTTAAAAATCCGTGAAAATCCTTTTAATCCGTGGAAATCCGTGTTTAAATTGGGGTTGGAACCAGACGGTGCTTTCATTTGGCTTGACGTAATTTTTGCCTCGTTCAAGAATGGGACGTGATTCATCGGTTCCGCCACATTTCGCGCCAGTCGATTTTCAGTTCCTGCATCTTTTCAGAAATTTCCTCCCGGAACCGCTTTGCGTCGAGCGGGTAGCCGGCCGTGGGGGTGAGGCCCGGGATCTGCGCGAGCCACCAGGCGTTGAACCGGTCCATCGAGATTTCCCGCAGATACTTGCTCACCATCGACGCCAACGCCACCGGGAGCAGGGCTTCGCCCTTCGCCTGGAACCGGATCCGCAGGTTGATACGCTCGCCGTAGTGAACGTACTCGCTGGCGGCGCGGCCCTCTTCCACCACGCAGAACGGCAGGGCCGGGAAAAAGTCCATCAGCGTCGGCAGGTAGAAGTTTCGACCGCCGTGTTTGTCGCAGAAAACCCGCACTTCCGCTTTTTCTTGCACGTTTTGAAGAAGCTCGTTCCAGAAACGCACTATTAATATTAATGTCGTGTCGGAAAGAAAGACCCCTTTCGAGTCCACCGCCTCCACGCCGTCATTGAAACGACGCGGAAACACGAGTTCCGACCGGATGCCGCACAAGCGCACGCCGTTTTTCTCCATCGCTTCACGCAGCGCCGAGCCGAGTTCCGCCACGCGGTCCCGGGGCAGATCCCGCGGGAGTTTTTCCTCCGTCTGTGGCGTATGCCAGACGACTGAGCGCCGCTCCTGAGCGAATTCTGGCCCGCAGATCAGGTCACACAGAGGGGCAGTCTCCACCGGTTCGTCCGTCACGAGTCCAAGAGCGTACAGCGAAGCGAAGATCCCGCGTTCCAGCGGTTCGAGCGTTTCGTGGCGGTGGAGTTTTTTGGAGTCGGCGATCGGGATCTCCAGTCCTTTTCCCCGGCCGGGCGACGTGACCACCACTGGCCGCAGTGCGTCAAAGAGCGTTTCGGGGGCCAGCGCGTCGTCTTCCACGCGCCAAAGAGTCGCCGTCACCGCGAGCGGCCCGAGATTCGGACCATAGCCCGCTTCGTCTGTTCCAATCAGATAGTACATTTCAGGAAAAGAGTCGTTTTTTCACGCGCGTCAGCTATTTTGACGCATTACCTCACGGGCACGGGAAAGCATAGGCCCAACGGAATTCTCGGGGATCCCCATCACGGCGGCGATCTCGGCGTACGACTTTTGCTCCAGATGGTACATCCGAACGATTTTTGCCTCACGCTCGGGCAGATGAGAAATCAGGTAGAGAATTTCGTCCATATTTTCAATGATCGCCTCAACCGGTTCTTCATTTGCGGCGGTAAGCTCTTCTTCACTTGCGTTTGTCTTTTCTACCGATATGTACTTCGTCAGGAGCGCTTTTACAGTAACACGGCGGGCGATGACCGTCAGGTAACTTGCGAGGCTGCAATTCCCACGAAAGCGGCGCAGAACCACAAAATTTTCGGAGAGGATACGAATGAAGACTTCCTGGACCAGATCATCGTGGGTCATTGGGTCCAGATTAACATCCCGGTCTTTGCAGGTATTTTGCACGATAAACGAAACCAAACCGCCAAACCGATCCACGAATTCTTCCCAGGCCAAAGCCTGTTTTTGCATACAGCGCTCGATTAAATTGCGATCAAATTCAGAAAGAGCCATTATTTCCTCCGGGATTGGGTAAGCGGAAACCGGGACGTTTCATACCAAAACCAAGTATTTTCTAATCTATTATAACGTGTGTTCCGGGAAATTGCAAGGATTTCCCGGAAACTTTTTGAAAAAAAACAGAAAAAAACAGTTCCTTCCCAAGGGGACGCGGGTTTAAAATAGACAAAATAAAGCCTATTGTTCTGTTTATAACTTCTTTAGTAAATTTAAGTTTTATTAAAATATTTTCAGTTATAACTGTATGAACGGTTAAGATTTGCCGATTATATGAGTAACAGACTTCCAATATAATACTCTGGAAGTATGTAGTGAATATTTAAGAGGAGGACCTCGTGAGTAACAAGAACAAATTCAGGCTGCTCTGCCAAAGTTTGTTTGTGCTTGGAATTCTCGTCGCGATAAGCGGCGTTCGAGTTTCAGCGCAAAATCCGTACGACTTTGCGGCAGCGAATACACAGGGACCTGCGAAAGGAAGCGCGGTACCTGTACAGGCAACGTCACCGTTTGACGTAAACGCGGCTCCAGTTCAATCTGGAACAGCGAATACGGCGCAAACAGTGGCTTATTACGATACGCAGACGGTTGATCCGAACGGGATAATCCTTGAGGATGCGGTCGTAATGGAAGGTGATATGACGCCGGTTTATGGTCGGGGTTATACTACGGTTCCGGACTATCCGCGTAATAACCAGTATTCTCCGGAAGCGGCTTTCACACCGGAACCCCCGGCGGAATATCCTCAAACCCGGGAAGAAATGGCTCCGGAACTGATCCGGCGAGACCCGGCACTTCCCCCGTATCAGCAACAGGAAACTTATTCCTACATGACGAATACCACGACTTCCAGTTCGACGGCCTGCCAGCTTTGTAATGAAGGCTACGGCAATCCGTACCTCTGGCAAATCGGCGCTGGAGTCGTTGTCAGGCATCATGCTCCGCAGGAAAAAGCCTTGCGAATGTTCTATGTTTCCGACAGATACGGCTTCACGGAACTGAGTGCCAATACGACTTTTAACGTCAGTCCAGGTGTGGAACTGAGTATTACCCGTTATCTTGGGCGCAACGCGTTCAATTATGACATCTGGGGAGAATTGAACTTCACAGGTTTGTTTAAATGGAGCGCTGGAGACACGTTCATCATCAACACGGACACGCAGTCTTATGACACCGCAGCTGCGTCAGTTTTCGCGGATAAGTACGGGACCGTCGTGGGTCTGACTTCCTACAGCACTCAGACGGAAAACGAAGACGGGACAACTACCTATAAATCGTCGGTGCCGATGACACATCACATGGATTACGACATCGACATGAATACGGGTGAAATGGTTTTCCAGTTCCGTAAACGCGGTCGCCCGGATCCGCTCATTGGCCATCCGAATGGGACCTGGACTCGTGAATGTCAAGGGGGTCTGAGCTATACGCACATGTTCGGTTTCAGCTATATCAACACCAAAGAAACGTTGAACTGGAGCGGTTATTCAGACGTTTTCACCAGCACAGATGGCACATCTTATACTTATGCTGGTACTGAAGAAGGTTATGTGGTCAACAAGACGACGAACAACCTGGCCGGTTTGGTACTTGGCGGTGAATTCCAGGATAAACACTGTATTTGGGCCTGGGGTATGAGATGGAGATTTAATCCCTACATCAATTTTGAGAAAGTGACGACTTCCGTAAGCGATGGTTACGAAGTAAGCCTTGATAATACAGGTGTTTCCTATCAGGCCCTTTGGGGGATTTTCGCGACACTTAAAACGGGTAAACACCTGAAATGGAGATTAGGGTACGATGTCTCGTGTCTCGGTGGAACCGCGACCTCGGCGAGAAATATGTCCTACAGTCCGAACGACGCCATTGATGACACGTCATATTCCATTTACCAGACTTTGACGCTGAAATGCAGTCTCGTCTGGTGAGAAAAACTTGACACGGATCCTCTTGAATGAAAAGGACTTTGAGCAACGGATACTCAAAGTCCTTTTTGGTGTTTTCTATTCGTTCTTTTCTTCAAAGACTTGTGTCGTACGTTCTATCGTCAGGATCATAGATTGTTTACCGCCACGGTTTTTAGAGTCAATTTGCATTGTTTGGCGCCCCTGTTCCGGGACATCGATCCGCATCATGAACGTTCCATCCGGTTGAGTCGCCACCCATTCCTGATTCATCGTCACCTGACTGTCTGGAGTCGTACTCCCGTAAAGGACCATCTCGGTCGAAACCCTGAGTGGAAGTTCATCGCTTGTCATTTCAGGAGCGTCAACTTTCAGGGCCGTGCTGTCGGCAGCGAGGGGTTGGTTTGTCTTTTCGGCCCATTTCTTGTACAGATTGTGGTTTTTGGGCGACCATGGGGGCAGCTTGGCCGGCTGAAGGCCGCAAACGGACATCCAGGCCACTTCAGCGGATTGCTCGTACCGCAGGGCATTGCGAGCGTGCGGGGTTGAAATGACGTTGCTCTTCATCAGGCCGCAGAATTTTTTCTGTTCCGGGCTGTAGTAACCAATTTCGGCCAGATACGTCGCTGGCGGCTTGGAAACCGGCAAAAACCAGTGGTTTACGTGGCCATGGATCACAACATCACGCAGAAGCTGAAACCTTCCGCCCGTTCCCGAGTCACCATCGCTCAAAACAGTCAGCCGAAGCATGGGCTTGGCCGTGTACCAATATTGACCAAGAGCCATTTTGGCACGCTCGATGGTCGTTCGGCGCAGGCACCACGTCGCGTGGAGCCAGTACGGGTCGATCATATCGAGGACAAAACTGTCGTTGGGAATATCACTGTAAGCGTCCGGGAGGTAGGCCAAATCGTTTGGTTTTGAACGGATGGAATACAGGCGCGGGATATTGTCCTGTTGGGCAGCCGCGACTTTGGCGACGGAAGCTTCTGTTTTTTTCAGTGAATTGCTCGACCGATCCGAGAAAACGTGCATGGGGTCATTAAACCCACGCGTATCACTCATGGCTTGCGGCAGCGGGGGTGTTTGATGAGCCAGGGGCATCTGTTGGGTGAAAGGTTCCGGCGCCAGAGCGTTGGCTTCGTCGAGTTTTTGAATGACTTTGTTCAGCAGATCCGCTTTTCGCAGACTATGCACCCTTGTAATTCCGTGCTCGTGTGCAATCGGGGTCAATTCCTGAACGGTCATTTTTTTCAACTCGGAAACGTAATACACAGTGAACTCCTTTGTGTTTTAGGTCTTCCTCAATAAAAGTTTTATCATTATAGCGGACCTTTATTTTTTTTCAATGGGCTTATTCTAAATTTTCCCGTTTTTTTTCAAAAAACGTATATTCTTTCTGATAAAACGGGGATAGAGGGAAAGTTTTTTAAAATTCATCTTTACACAAAGGGAGGTTTTCAGGTATGATAGAGCGAAGTCAGATTATGGATTTCAGAAAGACGTAATAAACAAAATATTAGAACAGGAAATCAAATGAAGCAGTTCAAACCTGGGTTTACCGCAATCGTTTTCGTTATTCTGTTGGCTGGAACGGTCCTTCTGGCTCAAGAGGAAGATGCTTCTAAAAAAACGTACCGTCTTGTTTCATCCCGTCAGTCAGGGAGTGTGGACCTGGTCGAAAAATCGTTCGACGCAGCGGGAACACTTCAATTGGAACTGGACCCGGATTCACTCGTGAGTAAGTCCTCGCCGGGAAATGAAGAAAAAAAGAACGCGAAAGATTCTTCCAAAGAGGCTGAATCTGCAAAGGAACCCGTCATTCAATCCATCCCGATGAAGGTCACGAGCAGGCAGTCTTACGAGGAGATGCTCATTCAGGCCGGAAATCTCCTTCAGGGGGAAAACGCCAAATCGACTCTTGGAGCGTGGTACTTCCTGGAAAATGAAACAGGAATCAAAATCGGCGAAAGTGAGGCCAAACCGGAACTGAACCTGAATCAACCACTGATTGGAGTCGATATTAAAGGCGCTCAGGTGAATTTCTTCCGCCAGGATGGTTTTCTCACCCGTGACGAGCTGGACCTGGTCAATGTGCAAGGAAATACACTCCTTTTGGACCATATTTTGCCGAATAAATCGGTAAAGGTCGGTGATTCGTGGAAACAATCGCCTGACACGATGGCTCTGCTCCTTCAGCTGGACCTGGTGTTCAATCTGGACATTCAAACGACGCTCTCTGAAGTGAAGAAGAACGTGGCGATCCTCGAAACCAAAGGCTGGATCGAGGGAAGCTGCGAGGGAAGTACCTCCAAGATCAATGTGACGGGCAAAGCCTTTTTTGATGTGACGCGCGGCAGGATACTTTGGTTTGGAATGGTCATTGAGGAAAAAAGAACGGCCGGATACGTTACCCCTGGAATGGATGTTACGGCCAAGGTCCAGTACAAAATCAAGCCGTTGGACGAGTCGAAAAACCTGACGAGTGATGCAACCTCCAAACTCACTTTTGATGAAGCGCAGTACGGTCTGATACTCTTTGAGGACCCGGGAGATGCGTGGAAATTCGTTCTCACGCCTGATTGGGAACCGATGAATCAGAATAAATATCAGAGCAATTTCCGACTTCTTCGGGAGGGTGAACTGGTTGCGCAGTGTACGGTGGCCAAGGTTCAGACACCCAAAATTTCGCAGAATATGAAGCCGGATGAATTCGCAAACGAAGTGAAAGAAATGCTGAAAGACAATTTTCAGAGTATTCTGGACGTGAAAACGCTCAAGTCGGCTGATGGTTCGGACGTTTACCGTGTTGACGTGGCAGCCAAATATGAAGGGCTGGATCTGCGGTACATTTGCTACTTGATCACGCAAAAGGATGCGAAAGAGCCAAAGCAGTACACGATGATCTTCACGCTGGAAGACGAGCTTCTGGAAAAGTTCAGCGATGCGAACGAGCAGATGATCCAGTCGTTTTCGTGGAAGTGAGATAAGAAACCGGAACGTGAATTCTTTTCATGTTCCGGTTTTTCCTTTTCTTGATGAAATCCAAAAGCCTCCCGAATTTTTCAGAAATTTCTTCCCCGCCCCGCTTGCATTTTTCTCTGTTTCTTTTATATTAATGGAAAATATACTGTTTTTAACCTAAACTTTGTATTTTAAGGAGTACTCCATGAAATTTCTGCTGAATCTGCTTCTTCCGGCCGTGATCCTGTTCGCGGCAGTCGCTCAGGGCGCGGAAGTCAAATCGGTTACGTCGCCGGGCGGAAACGTGAAAGTCAACGTTTCGGTCGGCGAGAAAATGACCTACGACCTGACCTTCAACGGGAAAACCGTCCTGAACCCCTCTAACCTCGGGCTGACGTTCAAGGGCATGGTCCCCATGGGCGCGATGAAAATCGTCGGCGTGTCCTCGAGAGAGATCAACGAAACGTGGGAAAACCGCCTCTCGAAGAAATCCACCTACGTGAACCATTGCAACGAGCTGACCGTGAAAGTCGCCGAAATTGCCGCGCCGTTCCGGGAACTGGCGCTCATTTTCCGCGCGTACGATGACGGCATCGCGTTCCGTTACGTGGTCCCCGAGCAGGCCGCGCTGCCGGGAGTTTTCGTTCTGACGAGCGACGACACACAGTACGCTTTCACAAGCGACTGGACCTGCTGGGCTTCCGATTACAAACGCTTCAACACGGAGCACGAAAGAGAATTTCCGGAGATGAAACTTTCCGCGATTGGCGACCAGTCGTGCTGCGTTTGCCCGCTGGTGGTCGCGGGTGATTTCGGCTATTGCGCCCTGATGGAGTCCGACCTTCTGAAATGGGCAGGCGCCCAGTTCGCCGCGGTGGCGGGCGGAAATAAAGAGGGCGCGCCCTGCACGATGGCCGTCCGTCTGACCCCGCGAGCCGACGGAAACGGCTGCGTCCTGCGGGAAACCGGCGCTAAATCCCCCTGGCGAGTCATTACCCTTGGCAAAGACGCCTGCGGTCTGATCAATAATTCGGGCATCATTCTGAACTGCGCCACGCCGTGCGTCCTTGAAGATACTTCATGGGTCAAAGCCGGCGCGTCTTCGTGGGACTGGTGGTCTGAAGGAAACGCGGTCCTGAACACCGACACGCTGAAGGCCCGTATCGATCTGGCCTCCCAGAACGGCTGGGCGTTCACGACGCTCGACGACCCGTGGTACTTCAACTCGAAGTTCCAGTACAAGCCGGAATTCCTGACCGACACGGCGGCGGGCTGCGGCACGATCGACATTCCGACCGCTTTCGCCTACGCGAAGGAGAAGAACGTCGGGATCTTCCTCTGGATGCACTACCAGGACTTTGACTTCTGCGGCCATGAACGCACGTTCACCGCTTACGAGAAATGGGGCGCGGCTGGCATGAAGATCGATTTCATGAACTCCGACAATCAGGAGCGCGTGGAGTGGATCGAGGACGTGGTGGCGAACGCGGCCAGGCATCACCTGATGATCAACTTCCACGGAATGTACAAACCGACCGGAATGGAACGCACGTATCCGAACCACATCACGCGCGAAGGGATCCTTGGGAACGAGTACAACAAATTCTCGAAACGGATCACCACGACACACACAGCGACGCTTCCGTTCACGCGGTGGCTTTGCGGCCCTGGTGACTTTACGCCTGGCGGATTCGTCAATCGCCAGCCGGAGCATTTCTACGTGCAGAAGAAGATGAGCGTCCCGACTGCGGACGAGCAGGGGACCCGTGCGCACGCGCTGGCGATGTGCCTCGTGACCGATTCGCCGTGCCTGACCATCTGCGACAAACCGGAGAATTACCGGAATGCGCCGGGGTTCAGCTTCCTGAAGAATATTCCGGCAGTTTGGGATGAAACGCACGCCGTCGCCGGGGAAATCGGGAAGTATTATCTGCACTACCGCCGCAGCGGGAACAAATTCTACGCTGCCGCGATCACGGACGCCGAACCGCGGACGCTGCAGTTTCAGCTTGATTTCCTGAAGCCGGGCAAGACATACGTCGCGCAAATCTACTGCGACACGCCTCAGAGCGGTGGAACCGGTGAAAAGGATGCGGAACTGATCGATGAACTGACCCGGGAAGTGAAGGCCGGTGACGTGCTGACCATCACGATGGTCCGGAATGGCGGCTGGACGGCGATTTTCTCTGAAAAGTAAGTAATTAATAGGGGGACGTTGATTTCTTCCTGATCAGCGTCCCTCCTGAATTCTGAATTCTTTTCTGGTAAAAGGGAAAATTCCTCCCCTTGCGTAAATCAAAATATCTGGTATAATAAACCAATTATTAATGAGGAGTAAACACATGATTTACGCGATCATCATGGCTGGCGGTTCGGGTACACGACTTTGGCCGGAAAGCCGGAAAAATTTCCCGAAGCAGCTCATGACGTTTCTCGGAAACCGTTCGTTCCTGCAAAGCACTGTGGACCGTTTGCGACCGCTCGTGCCCCCGGAACAAATTGGAGTGGTGACGGGCGAGAGGTTAAGAGACCATATTGCGGAGCAGCTCCCGGAGCTTCCGACCGGGTCGATCCTCGTAGAACCGTGTGCCCGGAACACTTCGGGTTGTATCGCGCTGGCGGCGATTTGGTGTCTCGCGCAGGACCCGGAGGCGGTGATGGTTTTACTCCCGTCCGATCACGTGATCCAGCCGAAAGAAGCGTTTCAGGACACGATCGCGCAAGCCGCTGAAATCGTTCGGGAAAACCCAGAAAAACTCATTACGCTGGGGATCACACCGACCTGCCCGGCCGAAACATTCGGTTACATCGAGCGCGGTGAGAAAGGTCCGGGAAATTCCTTGACAGTTCGGCGATTCAGGGAGAAACCCGACGCGAAAACCGCCGCTGAGTACCTGGAAAGCGGAAACTTTTACTGGAACGCAGGGATTTTCATCTGGCGGGCCTCGACAATCCTTGAAAATCTCCGGAAGTATGCGCCGGGTGTTTGGGAACCAGTCGAAAAAATCCTGAAAAGCGTAGATCATTCCGATTTTGAAAACGTCCTGAAGTCGGAATTCCCTGAAATAGAAAACATTTCCATTGACTATGCGGTCATGGAAAAAGCGGCGGTGGATGGAAACGTTTTGGTGCTTCCGGCCCCGTTTGAATGGGACGATGTAGGCTCGTGGCGTGCCTTTGAGCGTCATTTCCCCCACGATGAATCGGGTAATACGCTGGCACTGGCGGAAGGGACCCCTGAGGCCGTTCTGGTAGAGACCCGGGATTGCACGATTCGCAGTACCGATCCGAGTAAAAAGGTTGTGTGTTACGGGGTAAAGGATTTGGCGGTCATCGTTACGCCGGAAGTGGTCATGGTCTTCGATCGGAATCGGGAAGAATCCGTTCGGGAAGTGGTCCGGAAACTCAAGGAAATGAATTGTGAGGAACTTTTATGAATCAAACTGAATGGAGTCCATCTTCGTGGAAGACGAAACCCATCCAGCAGTGGGTCGATTATCCGGACCAGGAGGCGTTCAACGCCGCGGTTGATTACATCTCGCATCTGCCGCCACTGGTTACGAGTGGTGAGATCCTGCGTCTGCGCAGCGAACTGGCCGCCGCTGAGGATGGGGAGTACTTTGTGCTTCAGGGGGGCGATTGCTCGGAAACTTTCGACGCCTGTACACCCGATGTGATCACGAGCAAACTGAAAATTCTGCTCCTGATGAGTTATATTTTGATCTACGGAAGCCGCAAACGGGTCATTCGTATTGGCCGAATCGCAGGTCAATACGCCAAACCGCGCAGCAAGCCGACCGAGACAAGGGACGGTGTGACGCTTCCGAGTTACCGTGGTCCATTGATCAACTCACCAGAGTTTACTGCTGAAGCCCGTACGCCGAACCCATTGAATATGCGCCGGGCGTATGGTCACGCGGCAATGACGCTGAATTTCATGCGGAGCCTCATCGCTGGTGGGTTTACAGATATGCACCACCCGGAATATTGGGAACTGGGTTTTATTAATTTAAGCGAACATTCACGAGAGTACCGCCATATTTTCCAGGCGATCAGCACGTCGATCGACTTCATGGAAATCGTGGCCGGGAAAATGGATTCGTTGGCTGAGACGCGGTTTTATTGTTCACACGAGGGGCTTCATCTGCCGTACGAAATGGCTCAGACGCGGTGGGTGCCTCGTCGAACCGATTGTTACGATCTGACGACGCACCTTCCCTGGATCGGTGAACGCACGCGGCAGATCGACGGCGCACACGTGGAATTCTTCCGCGGGATCGCCAACCCGATCGGGGTAAAAGTGGGGCCAACGATGCAACCGGATCAGCTCCTCGATCTGATTAAGGTTTTGAACCCACGGAACGAAAAAGGTCGTTTGTGCCTGATTTGCCGTTTCGGAACGTCGAAAGTGGAAGAAGTTCTTCCGCCTCTTGTTCAGGTGGTTCTGCGCGAAAAACGAAACGTTCTGTGGATCTCAGACCCAATGCATGGGAATACTCATTCCACGTCAACAGGCCTGAAAACGCGCAGTTTCGATGACATTCTAAACGAGTTGCTTTGCGTATCCAGGATACTGGATCAGGAAGGTTCTCACCTGGGTGGGATCCATTTCGAACTGACGGGTGAAAATGTGACCGAATGCACGGGTGGAGTTCGCGGCCTTACGGAAGCGGACCTTGTGAAGGACTACCAGACGGAAGTCGATCCGCGTTTGAATTACGAGCAGTCGATTGAAATGGCCCTCCTCATTGCCGAGCGTCAGGCATCCAAGCGCCGTTAAAATCCAAAGGGGAGTACACCTGGATCGGGTACTCCCCAATTTTTTCTTTCTTTTTTTCTGTTTTTTCTTAAATCTCCCACTTTTACTCTATTCTAAAGTTGAAGAAAACGCTAAAATTCAAACAGAATATTCAAAATTGGAAATACTAACAAGCAGGAATGAATCAGTCTCATGAAAAAGATTTTTCGGTACTTGCTTCTTCTGGTTTCAGTGTTTTTCATAGGAGCGTCCCTGCTTATGTTAAACCACCAGAAGGCACAGCGTACACTTGAGGGTGAAGTGAAAAAAGCGATGACTCCGCTGCTGGAGATCCAGGACATTTTATTCCAGACCAAAGAAGCTGAGGACGCGAAGAAGAAAGAATTACTCATGCAGGCACAGGAAAAACTCCGTGAGTTCGGGAAATCCTTTTCCCGGCAGCCGGTGGATGTGGTACATTGTGTCGTTCAGCCCAAATACGTTCTTCTGCTTTATCTGGTTGGTATGAAAGAAGAAGCGGCTGCCGCTTTGAAAGAGGGGATTCAGAACATTGAAAACATTCACAACCCCGAGATCGAAACGGCCATTTATATTAATATGGGTGAATGTGCTGTGGAATGTATGGATTCTGCCAGTTTCGAGTTGTGTTTTCAGAAAGCTTCAGAAAGAATGAAGGATTCTTCAAACTCGAAATGGAAAAGTGATATGGAGAAAACACTGGAAAATCTGAGGATTCTGGCCAGTGAAAGGATGCCGAAATAATCCACCCTTTACAGAAAATGGAGTCAAAAAAATGCGCCAATTATGTTTAAGTTTTTCACTTCTTCTTGCCTCTGTAATTCTGGTCGGCTGTGAAGAAAAGGAAACTGAAACCGGGGATGAGGCTCAGGCAGTGGTTACTGCGCGCCTTTGTCATATCGCACGTATTGGAAATTTGGCTGAATTTCCTGATGAACTGTGGGAAAATGACAAAAAAACGGATTCGACGGAACTTCCTGAAGGCCTCGATTTTTCGGGAAAAATGAAGGACGCTCCGATCTCGAAAGCCGTGGGTGAAGAAGTTGATCCGGACATTTTGGCGATTGTGGAATCGGCTGCCCGGGAAAGCTCCAGCGATGAAGGGATCCAGAAGGCCAAAGAAAAGGAAAAAGAACTGGACCTTGCCATTGAAATGGTAGAAGAAGCCCAAAAAACGGAATCAGAAGTGGAAGATTTGTTCAAAAAAAAGGGCAAAAATAACAAAGAATCAGCTGAAAATGATGAAGGGGATGAAAACGAGGAAGTCGCCATTTCCATGGGAGACGAAAACGAAGAAGTCACCTTGGATGTGAAAGATTCTGGGCCTGTGAAGAAAAAATCCAAATCAGGCCAAAAGGGGAAGGCCGAGGTCAAGGTAGAGCCCGAAGAAGAACAGGATTCTGAAATCGCTGAGGAAAAAACCGAATTGGAACCCGACACGAAAAAAACGGTGGGACCAAAAACCGGGGCTGTGGAAGAAGAACTGGAACGTCAAGCGGAAGAGTTCCTGAAAATTTTGAGGAATACCCCTGAAGAAGTGCGTGAGGAGATGAAAAAGGCCAATTTCCAAAACGTTTCGTACCGTTTGGTGAAAGTGCCGGGATTGATCATCCATGAAAATATGCAGGAGTGTTTGATTATTCGTACCATGGAGTACACGGGGGACAATCTCGCTCGTGATTACCAGATGCTGAATCTTTCACGAAACTATTCATCGTGGCTCATGGAGCAGGAAAAATACCTGGAAATCATGACTTTGGACAGTTTGCACCACGAAGCGTGGGTGGAAGCTCCTGAATTCTGGAACTCGGATAAAGAGTGAAAAGAGCAAAAAGAAGCGCAAGAGTCTTTCCTTGTTGGGGAGGCTCTTTTTTTTATCTGAAAAAATTTTCAAGAAAATCGGTGGGGGGGCCCCTTGTGGAAATTTTAAAATAGGCTATAATCCATTTTGTTGTTTAGGTTTTCTCTGAACACGTTACCTGCGGGCGTAGCTCAGTTGGCAGAGCACGACGTTGCCAACGTCGTTGTCGAGGGTTCGAACCCCTTCGCCCGCTCTTGAGATTCTTCTCAAGTGGAACTTTGGTGTTCATTCGGGAAAGAGTTTTTACAATTTATAATTGCGGGCGTAGCTCAGTTGGCAGAGCACGACGTTGCCAACGTCGTTGTCGAGGGTTCGAACCCCTTCGCCCGCTCTTCATTTAACTCTAGGTGAACGGCTCTGGCTTCTGCTTGAGCCGTTTGCTGTATCAGAACCAAATTTTTTTTGTTTATTGGGTCAAAGTCATGGCTGAATCAGAACTGAATACTTCAGAAGAACAGAAACTGAATCTGACGATCAACGTTGATGAACGCAGCGCTTGCGAACGTCATATTACTGTCACCGTCGCGCGTGAGGACATCGATCGTATCATGAATAAAGAATTCGACGAGCTCAAACCTGTCGCCACGATTCCGGGTTTCCGTCCGGGCCACGCTCCGATGAGTGTCGTGAGATCCCGTTTTCGCAAGGAAATCGCAGAACGCGCCAAGAGCGCAATTCTGATGGAGGCCATTTCTCAGGTTAATGACGAGAAAAATCTTGCTCCGATCAGCGACCCGTTGTTTGATTACGTCTCGCTTGAGATCCCAGAAAAGGGCGATTTTGTGTTCGAGTATGATCTTGAAGTCCGCCCGGAATTTGAACTCCCGAACTGGAAAGGCATCAAAATCGAGAAGCCGGTTCGCGAATTCACCGATGCCGACATTGACGCTGCCTCTGTGTCTTTCCGTGCCCGTCAGGGAAAACTGGAAGAATCGCAGGAAGGCGCCGCTTCGGGTGATTATATCACGACGAAGCTCTTCATTCGTTATAATGACGAGATCATCAATTCCAGCGAACACGAAACGATCCGTCTTCGTCCGTCTCTCCTCTTTAGTGACGCGACGATCGAGAATTTCGATACCCAGATGGAAGGCGTGAAAGCTGGCGAAACGCGCACGATCAAATTCAATCTTTCCGAATCTGCGCCGAACGTTCTGCTTCGCGGGAAAGAAGTCGAGGCGGTTTTTGAAGTGACCAGCGTTTCCAAGCTTGTTCTTCCGGAAGTCAACAAGGAATTCCTTGATGGTTTTGGTTTTGCATCGGAAGAGGAATTCCGCTCGTTCCTCAAAGCCAACCTCGAAAGCCAGATGGTTTACCAGCAGGAACAAATGGCGCGTGAGATCATCACTGAACAGCTTCTTGAAACGGCTGATTGGGAACTGCCGCCAGCGCTTCTCGAACGCCAGGCAGAGCGCGAGCTGTATCGTACGATGTACGAGTTGCAGCGCGGTGGTTTCTCGGTCGAGATGATTCAGGAACATTTGAATATTCTGCGTCAGAACAGTGTGGAAAGCACGAAAAAGGCCCTCAAGGAACACTTTATCCTTGAGCGTATTGCTGAAAGCGAAAATATTGACGCGGAAGAGGAAGATTACGATATTGAGATCCAGACGATTGCCCGTCAGATGAACGAGTCTCCGCGTAAACTTCGTGCCCGCATTGAAAAACAGAACCAGATGGATATTCTGCGCAACCAGATCATCGAGCGCAAAGTTATCGCCAGAATTCTGGAAAACGCGACATTCGAGGAAACCACTTTCGAGCCGTATCCAGAGGAAATGGCGAACGTGGCGTTCCCGGCTGGCGGTACTGGAAAGACTGAGGAGGACGCCGCTGAGGCAGCTCAGACCGAAGACGCCGCTCAGGATGCTCCGGCTGAAGAAAAATCGGAATGATTCTTCAAATGCCGTTTTGGACTTTAATGCTAAAATAATGCGGCTCATCACTGGGCCGCGTGGGTTTTGCCGGGTCGATTTGGGTCGATTCGGCTTTGTTTCGTTAAAAGGAAGGGTACTCAATGGAACTTTTTAACAACGCCTCCTTTGATCCGATGATGGCCGGACCGGACTACCAGCGTCAGAGGCAAATGACGATTTCCGACCTTCTTCTTGAGAACCGGATCATCTTCCTTCAGGGACCCATCGGCGACGCGAATGCAAACGCGATCGTGATGCAGCTCCTGTACCTGCAGAGCGACAATCGGCGCAAAGACATTCATTTCTATATCAACTCCCCTGGCGGAAGCGTCAGTGCAATGTTGGCGGTTTATGATACGATGCGTGTTCTGAGCTGCCCGGTGAACACGTACTGTGTCGGTTTGGCAGCCAGCGCGGCGGCGGTTCTGCTTGGCGGCGGCGCAAAGGGAAAACGCTTCATTCTTCCGCACGCGAAGGTGATGATCCACCAGCCATGGGGCCAGGTCGGCGGTCAGGTTTCTGACATTAATATCCAGGCGCAGGAAATCCTGAAAACCCGTCAGCTCCTGAATGAAATCCTTGCGGAAGACTGCGGCAAAACGGTCGAGCAGGTTGCGAAGGATACGGACCGCGACCACTACATGACGGCTCAAGAAGCCATAGAGTATGGAATCGTAGATTCGATTGTGAAGAAACCGGAAGAAGACAAGAAGTAAAAATCGAGGAGAATTCAATGTCACTCATCCCATTCGTCATCGATAAAAACGGCCGCGAAGAGCGCGCCATGGATATTTACAGCCGCCTCCTGCGCGACCGTATCGTCTTCCTCGGCACGGAAGTCACTGACGAGTCGGCCAATTCCATCGTCGCGCAGATGCTTTACCTGCAATCGGAAAATCCCAAGGCGGACATTCATTTCTACATCAACTCCCCCGGCGGCAGCGTGACGGCCGGAATGGCCATTTATGACACGATGAATTTCATCACGTGCGACGTTCGGACCTATGGAATCGGTCAGTGCGCCTCGATGGGCGCTTTCCTTCTCGCTGCCGGAACGGCCGGAAAACGGTACGCTCTCCCGAATGCCCGGATCATGATCCACCAGCCGAGCGCCGGGATGGAAGGGACTGCGGAGGAAATTCTGATCCACGCAACGGAATTTGAAAAGACCAAGCAGAAGCTGAACAATCTGCTCCTTAAACACACTGGGCACTCGTACGAGAAGATCGTGGCGGATACTGACCGTGACAATTTTATGTCGGCCGAGGAAGCCTGCGCGTACCACATCATCGACCACGTGATCGAATCTCCGCTGGCCGAGTAATTTTGGGTGAGCAGGATCTTTAAGCCTCAGGAATTTCTCTTTCTTGAGGCTTAAAACGTTTCCGCACATCGGTTCAAAAAGGAAAAATCTCATGCATACCGTTCCCGTTTCTCTTCGTTCCAATCCTTACGAAATCGTCATTTCCAGCGGCATTTTTGATCAGTTCGGCGAGTATTTTCTCAAGTGGACGCACGGTGCGAAGAATGCGATCATTGTGACGGACTCCAACGTCGAACCGCTTTATGGTCTGAAAATCGCGGAAATTCTGGCGGATACCGGCGTGAATAACGACTTGTGTGTCGTGGAGGCTGGTGAGGAAAGCAAGTGCGTGGACGTTGCCGCGATGCTCTGGGAACGCCTCATCGAGTGCGGCGCGGACCGGAAAACCGTCGTGGTGGCGGTCGGAGGCGGAGTCGTGGGAGACCTTGCGGGTTTCGTGGCGGCGACGCTCAACCGTGGGCTTCCCTTCATTCAGGTCCCCACCACGCTGCTGGCCCAGGTGGACAGTTCGGTCGGCGGCAAAACTGGCATCAATATTCCGCAGGGGAAAAACCTCGTCGGCGCGTTCTGGCAGCCGAAAGGGGTTTTGATGGACACGCAGACGCTCAAGACGCTCGACGACCGGCAGTTCCGCGCGGGTTTGGCCGAGGTAGTGAAGTACGGCGTGATCCTGGACGCGAATTTCTTCTATTACCTTGAGCAAAACGTCCAGCGGATCCACGCCCGTGATGAGGCGGTTCTGGCAAAAATCATCGCGAAGTGCTGCGAGCTGAAGGCGCAGATCGTGCTGGAAGACGAGCGGGAAACGTCTGGCCGACGCGCGGTCCTGAATTACGGCCACACGTTCGGGCACGTCGTGGAAAAACTCGGCGGGTACGGTGTTTACCTCCACGGCGAAGCGGTCGGCATCGGCATGAGTTTCGCCGCCCGGCTGGCGTGTAAGCTGGAACCGGAAAACCTGAAACTGGAGCGCCTGGCCCAGCGGCAGGACGCCCTCTTGACCGCGCTGAAAATTCCGACCAAGGCGCCGGATTTCAGCCGCGACGCGGTCCTGAACACGATGATGCACGACAAAAAAACGGTCAACGGAACGATCCGCTTCGTTTTGCCGAATCGGCTGGGCGAGTGCGAGATGAAGAAGATTTCCAATATTGAGTCGTTCATCTGAACCTCCCCCCTTGCATTTTCAGGGGAATTTTGTAAAATCAAAGGAAAACGAATTTCCATTTTTTCACTCATTTCAAAGAACCAAATATGAAAACGATAAAAGTCGGCTTGGTCGGATTCGGCACCATTGGCACGGGGGTCGCAAAACTCCTTCTTCTTCAGAAAGAACGCATTTCCAAAAGGACGGGCTGCGACGTTCAGCTCGTGAGGATCGCGGACCTTGACACGACGCGCGACCGTGGGATCACGCTTCCCGAAGGAATGCTGACCGCCGACTACCACGACATTCTGAACGACCCGGAAATTTCCATCGTCGTGCAGCTCATCGGCGGGACGGGCGTGGAACGGACCGTCATGCTGGAAATGATCAACGCCGGCAAAAATATTGTGACCGCGAACAAGGCGCTTCTGGCGACCTACGGCGAAGAAATCTTCTCTGCGGCCCGGGCGAAAGGTGTTTCGGTGGCGTTTGAGGCCGCAGTGGGCGGTGGGATCCCGATCATCGCCGCCATGGGCGAATCGCTTGCCGCCAACGAGATCGAGTCGATCCACGCGATTTTGAACGGTACGTGCAACTTCATCCTTTCGAACATGGAAGAAAACGGGAGCGACTACGCACCGACCCTCAAGGAAGCCCAGCGGCTCGGTTTTGCCGAGGCCAATCCCGCGATGGACGTGGAAGGCTCCGACACGGCGCAGAAACTTTCGATCCTCTCCCACATCGCGTTCGGGATCCATCTCGACTGGAAAGACATTCCGAAGGTCGGGATCGAAACCGTCTCGGGGATCGATTTCCGCTACGCCAAACTGCTCGGCTACAGCATCAAGCTCCTGGCGATCGCGAATCGTGTCCGTGGTGAGAACGGGGCGCCGGACAAACTGGAGCTGAGCGTTTGCCCGACGCTGGTGAAAAAAGGCTCGCCCATTGCGGCGGTCAGCGGCGCGTATAATGCCGTGAGCGTGATCGGGGACGCGGTGGAAACGTCCTTCTACTACGGCAAAGGCGCGGGCGAAATGCCGACTGCGAGCGCCGTCGTCGCCGACGTCATGGACACGGTGGTGGGCCGGACGAAAATCACGTTTGAGACGCTCAACCTCTGGAACCGGGAAAAAGAGTCTGGGGAAAACGTCGTTTTGGCTAAAGCCTCGGAGGTCAAGGGCCGCTACTACCTGCGCGTCGTCGTGGAAGACCGGGCGGGCGTGATCTCGGAAGTGACGGCGATCCTGGCCAATGCGGGCATTTCGATCAGTTCGTGCGTTCAGGACGAGTGCGACGAAGCGTCCGGTGTCCCGCTCATCATCATGACGCACGAGACGACCGAAGGCGCGGTGCTCGGCGCCATCGAGGAAATGAAGCAGATGGCCTGTGTCAAGAGCGAGCCGGTCCGGATGAGGATCTACGGCTGAGTCAGCCTTTTTACGGGGACGACGCTTCCAGCGTCGTCAATTCGGAGGGACGGCGGCTCGGCGTCCGCGGCCGGTCCGGCCCCAAATGTTCGGTCATCAAAGACGGATTTCCCGGTGGCATTACTGCCACCGCTCGCCAGTCAAGAATACGGGGACGACGCTTCCAGCGTCGTCTCTAAAAACCCACTTCTTTAGGGGAGCGCGTAATTCCGTGCTCCGCACTTCATTACCGCCTGACATTTGACGACGCTGGAAGCGTCGTCCCCGTACTAATTCAGGAGAAATGCCATGAAAAGGACCGGCTTCACTCTCGTGGACCTTTTGGTCATCATTCTTATTCTGCTGGTGGTTGCTGCTTTTTTCCCGCCGGGACTTCAACAGGCTCGTGAGGCGGCCAGGCAGATGCAATGCGGCAACAATCTGAAGAATCAGGCTTTGGCCGCGCTGAACCACGAAGCCACCTTCAAGACCTACCCGTCGGGAGGTTGGAACGTGAATTACGTGGGCGACCCGGATCGCGGTTTTGGGCCAAAGCAGCCGGGAACGTGGACTTTCTTATTGCTTCCATTTCTGGAACAAAACGCGCTCTTCCAGGTCGGAGCAACTGGAAAGGCGGATGCGTGTGAACGGAAGAAAAATTCTGAAGTGCTGGAAACCTCGCTTGGATGTTTCATTTGCCCGTCACGCCATGAATTCAAGGCTTTGCCGTTGGGAGTCACGGATTACCTGAACAGTAATTTCACAGGTTCGCAGGGGGCCAAATCCGACTACGCCGCCAATTACGGAACGACCGTGATGAAAATCGGAAACGCGGTTTCCTACGAAACCCCGGATGATGAAATTGGGTCTCCCGAAGAACCCACGGGCGTGATTTTCGACGCCAGCGCGGTCACTATTGGTGACATTACGGACGGAACCACCAATACTTACCTCATTGGAGAAAAATTCGTCTATTCGGACCAGTACGAACAGGCGGGACCGGGTGACAAAGCGTCGATGTACGCCGGCATCGCGGACAATGATTCCAACTCGAACTTCCGCTCCGCCGGAGTGTTGGAGACGAAAGTGTGGTTTTTGCCGACTCAGGACGCGGCGCAAACGGAAGCCAATCAAGGGGCCTGGCGCGGCTTTGGAAGTGCTCACGCTGGCTCTTTTGGAATGGCGATGTGCGACGGTTCCGTGCAGAGAATTTCCTACGAGATCGATGGGGAGACCAGCGCTCGTTTGGCCGATCGTAAAGACGGACATTTGCTGCCTTTGCTGGAATGAGCCGGTTTGAATGAAGATTTACGGTTGAGATTGGTCATTTAAAGGCCCCCTCGTTGAGGGGGCTGGCTCGCGCAGCGAGACTGGGGGAGTTCTGTGACCGTGCCGAGTGACTCCCCCCGGCACTACGTGCCACCTCCCCTCAAGGAGAGGGGGCTTTAAAGAAGCGTCGCCCCGCAAATTTCCCGCCTTTACCAATTCAGGAGAAATGCCATGAAAAGAAGCGCCGGCTTCACACTCGTGGATCTTTTGTTCACGATTTTCATTCTGCTCGTTGGCATTCTTTTGTTTATTCCAGCCACTCTGTGCACTCGTGAAGCGGCCCGGCAGATGAACTGCATGGCGAATCTGAAGAGTCAGTCCTTGGCCGCCTTGAACCACGAATCTGGCATGAAGATCTTCCCGTCTGGTGGGTGGAATGTGAATTACGTGGGCGACCCGGATCGGGGCTTCGGAAAAGGCCAGCCGGGAACGTGGACCTTCTCGCTGCTTCCATTTATAGAGCAGCTCGAGCTCTTTCAGACCGGATCGACGGAAAAGGCCGAGTCATGCGAGCTGAAGGAAAATTCCAAAGTGCTGGAGACTCCGATCCATTTATTCTTATGCCCGTCACGCCGGGATGTGGTCGCTTCTGCTTTGGGAGTCACGGATTACCTGAACAGCAATTTCACCGGTTCGTTCGGGGCCAAATCCGACTACGCCGCCAACTACGGAACGACCGTGATGAAAATCGGGAACTCGGCCTCTTACGAAACGCCGGTCGAGGAGATCCAGTCGCCCGAAGAACCGACGGGCGTGATTTTCGATGCCAGCGCGGTCGCTCTCGATGAAATTCGGGACGGGACCTGCAACACGTACCTCATTGGTGAGAAATTCGTCTTCAAAGGCCAGGCCGCCCACGCGGGGCCGGGCGACAAAGCGTCGATGTATGCGGGCATTGCGGGCGATGATTCCAACTCGAACTTCCGCTCCGCCGGCTTGCTGGAAACGAAGGAATGGTTTTTGCCCACTCGGGACGCACTGCAAACGGAAGCTGATCCGGGGGCCTGGCGCGGCTTTGGAGGCCCTCACGCCGGTGTTTTTAAGATCGTGATGTGCGACGGTGCCACGCATGCGATCTCTTACCAAATCGACGGTCAGGTTCATGCGTACCTTGCCAATCGTCACGATGAAACTGGTACGGGAGTGCCCGAATGAATCCCGTTTTCCTCCTCACCACTCCGCCCGGCAAAGGGGCGATCGCCGTCGTGACGCTTTACGCGGAGAAACCCGCGGAGATCGTTCAGGCGTTTTTCTGCCCGAAGTCCGGGAAGACGCTGGACTCTTACGCTCCCGGCGAGATCGTGTACGGGACCATCTTCGAGGAGGACGTTCTGGTCTGCCCCGTCTCGCCGAACGAGATGGAAATTCACTGCCACGGCTCGCTCGCGGCGGTTGCGCGTCTGCGGGGATTTCTTACGGAGCAGGGGGCTCGGGAAATTACCCGGGAAGAATGGATCGACCGGAAAGACGGGCTGAAGACCGAAAACCAGAAACGCGCGTTTAGGGCTTTGCTCAACGCCGAGACGGAGAAAATTGCCGCCATTCTGCTCGATCAGGTGAACGGCGCGTACGAAAACGCTCTGGCGCGTGGTGAGGACCCGGCCCGTTGGGACGCCGTGGCGCGGCATCTCACCGAGCCGTGGAAAGTCGTGATGGTCGGTCGGCCGAACGTGGGGAAAAGCTCCCTTTTCAACCGGATCCTGGGCTTTCCGCGCGCCATTGTCTTCGAGCAGGCGGGGACCACGCGGGACATTCTGCGGGAAAAAACCATTCTGGACGGGTGGCTCGTCGAGCTGATCGACACGGCGGGGCTTCATCTCGCGCAGGACGAGATCGAAATCGAGGGGATCCGCCGCGCCCGGGCGGAAATCGAACGGGCCGACCTGATCCTCTGGCTCCGCGATGCGTCCGGGACCAACGAGGACGCCGAAGGAATTCACTTCCCGCCCGAAAAGAACGTTTTGACCGTCTGGAACAAAGCGGACCTGGCGGCTCCCGGCGCACTTTCGGCCCTTTCGGAATCGGTGATCGTGGTTTCCGCCCTTCACGAAACGGGCATTTCGATGCTTCTCGACCGCATTGTTCGCGCACTGGTCCCGGAAGAACCGGCTCCCAGCACCGGGATGAGGCTTTGATCTTCTTCTAAAGCACCAAATCTTGTAAAGAGTTCACCCCAAAAAGGCCCCGCGGATTAAGCGGATTAGGCGGAGTAAGACGGATTTTAAAAGGAAGTTTTAAAAACCTTAGACCTTTTTCCAAAGAGTGAGCGCAGCCTGGTTCAAGCCTCCATTTAAACACGGATTTTCACGGATTCAAAGGATTTCCGCAGATTAATTAAAGGGTTTTTCAAGCGTTTTTGGGTGATCCACCGTCTAAGAAAAAGAAATCCTTTTAATCCATTGAATCCGTGAAAATCCGTGTTTAAATAAAGGGTGGAAGTGGAACGGGTCTGGTGTTTGGAGTGGAAGATTTTTAAAATTTCCTTAAGACTCTAAAAACTTCGTCAGTTCCTGCACCTCCTCGAAGCACCGGCTCGCGACGTCGTTCTGGTCCCACCAATCGTCGGGCTTTGCGTAGAGTTCCGGCGCGTCGGCCTCCGCTTCATCTTCTTCCACGTCTTCAAACCCGGTCAGGAACCAGTCGGGGGTCACGACGGCCCAGCGGTCGTCGTCGGTCAGGATCCGGACGGAGTCCCGAAAAACCGCGTCGGGCGTGCCGGCGTCCAGGATCTTCTGAAAATCGTCCGCCGTCACGAGCGCCGGGCAGTGCGTCCCGTCGTAAACCGGGTCGGGGAAGCGGATCCACCACGGGAGCTGGATTTCGGAGGAGTAAAGCCGCACGTCGCCGGCGGGCAGCTCGCCGCTCGTCCCCAAAAGGGCGAAAAGGTTTTGGGCGGCCGCGGAGTTCAGGAGCCAGGAGTCGAGCTGATCCGCGTCCCAATTTCGGAAATGGACCCAAACCAGGCCGGTTTCTTCAGGAGAATCGGCTGGAAATGACGCGAGATCCGAGAAAAACGCCTCGGAACTCAGCGTCTGCCCCGCGTCGAAAAACTCGGGCGCTTCGACGGGCAGATCGGAGAGAAAAATCTTTCGGCCGGCAAAGCGTTCCGCGGAAAAGTCGCACGATTCCCAGAGCTGGAAAAGGGTTTCCAGACCGTCCGCGCAGGTGCTGTACGCACGGTCGAACGTGGTGCTTCGGAGCGTCCAGGCGTTCAGTCCGGGCGTCGCTAGGGTCTTGTTTCCATACGCTCCCGCGAGAAAAATCGGGAACTGCTCAAGGGTGAGGATCAATTTCATTGTTACAAAATCCGGAAAAATGTTAAGACGCTCAAAAAATGCCCTTAATCCTCAT
This sequence comes from Thermoguttaceae bacterium, assembly GCA_030530205.1. Lineage (GTDB taxonomy): Bacteria > Planctomycetota > Planctomycetia > Pirellulales > Thermoguttaceae > RGIG3701. The sequence goes on from JAUMVK010000021.1 coordinate 40,561, forward strand.
GGGCCATTCCAAACGTTCGGGTCATTCCTTTGGCCAGATCGTCGTACAGAGTGTACAAAACGGGGACGAGGAAGAGCGTCAGGACCGTCGCTCCGGCCGTTCCGACCGACATGGTGAAGGCCATGGGGATGATCATTTTCGCCTGGAACGACGTTTCGAAGCAAATCGGCATCAAGCCGCCGATGGTCGTGACGGTCGTGAGGACCACGGGACGGAAACGGCGCACGCCTGCTTCCAGACACGCATCGCGAATGGCCAGTCCCTGGTTCCGGACCTTATTATTGATGAAGTCCACCAAAACGATTGCGTCGTTCACGACGATCCCGGCCAGAGCGATGATTCCGAACGCACTGAAAAACGTTAGTTGCATCCTGAAAATCGCGTGCCCAAGGACCACCATCACGATTGCAAACGGGATCACCGACATAATAATGAATGGCTGAGTGTACGATTTGAACTGCATCGTAAGCAGGACGAACATTCCAAGCATCGCGACCGAAAAACCGATTTTCATCGAGTTGAACGATTCTTCTTCCTGTTCCCGCTGACCTTCCCAGCGAATATGAATATGCGGGAATTCTTTTTGTAATTCGGGTAGAAAAGCTGGAAGCGGGTTTCCGTTCGTGTCCCGTTCCATGATTTTCCCCTGCAGGGCCTGGATGATGCGGTTGGGTTGGACTTTGTTAAAATCTGCGTCTGCCGTGATTTTAATGCAGCGCTGTTGGTCGATTCGGCTGATGGTCGAGTAGCCGCGTTTTACTTCCACATCGCAAAGCTCGCCGATGGGTCTTTCCACGCCGTTGATCCGGACGCGAAGTTCGTCGAAGCTCGCCAGAGATTTTCTCGCGGCTTCCGGGTAGCGGACCATGAGTTTCACCTCGTGGCGGCCACGCTGGAGCCGCATGACTTCGGCGCCGTAGTAGGCGTTTCTCAAAACGTCCGCGATGTCCGCCTGCCGGACCCCCTGCGTGACGGCAAAATCCCGGACTTTCGGCCGAAATTCCCATTTTCCCGGCAAATTGTCGTCGTGAATGTCGTACACGCCGTCGTACGTGGCGAGTTTTGCCTTGCACTTTTCAACGGCGGCTTCCAGTTCATCCGCGTGCTGGGCGGGGGCCGTGACGCTGAACTCGATCGCGCTTCCCCCCGGGCCGCCAAAAGCCGAGTCGAAAGTCAGGACCAACGCGCCGGGAATCGTTCCGGTCTCTTTGCGCCAGCGGTCGATGATCTCGAAACTCTGAATACTTCGGTCTTCCGCTTCCACGAGCTGGATCTCGACGCTCGCCATGTGCGACGAGTCGCCGCCACTCATTCCACCGCCATGGCCACGGCCGGACATGTTCGAGCCGATCGTGCGGATAGAGTGCACGGAGACCTGCTCGCCGGTTTCTTCTAGGATCTGCTTCGCAACGCGCCAGTAGGCCTCCTCAATGACCTCGGCCCAGTGCGTCGTCAGGGCTTCCGGTGTACCGTTCGGGAACTGGACGTTGCACACGATGGAGGTCCCGTCCATCTTGGGGAAGAAGACGAATTGCACGATCCCGCCCAGGTAAAGTCCGAGCGTCACGATGGCGACGCCGAAGCAGATCGACATGAAAATGAGGCGGTGGTGCAGACTGTACCGGAGCGTCGGAATGTACACGTGATGGATGAACCAGTTCAGCCCGCGGGAGGCGTAGCTGGCGAGCCATTCCATCAGTGGCACGATCCAGTAGAAGATGAAGAAAACGTTCCGCCCGATCCGGAAGATCAAATTGTCGCGGTGCGAAAGGTGCGCCGGTAAAATGGTCGAGGCCTCGAAGATCGAAAGCAGAAGCATGGAGATCATGACCGTCGGCAGAACGAACATGATTTTCCCCATGATCCCCATGACGAAAAGCAGAGGCGCGAACGCGATGATCGTCGTGAGGACCGACGCGATGACGCTCGGGAATACTTCGTTGATCCCGTTGACCGCGGCATCGCGTGAGGATTCGCCCATTTGCCGGTGAGTGTAAACGTTTTCCCCGATGACGATCGCGTCATCTACCACGATCCCTAGCCCCATGATCAGGGCGAACGACGAGATCATATTCAGCGTCTGGTGCATCGTCATCAGCACGAAGCACGTGCCCAGCAGCGCGAACGGGATCCCAAACGAGACCCAAATCGCCAGACGCATATCGAGGAAAAGCGTCAGGCAAAGAATGACGATCAAAAACCCCTGGATCCCGTTTTCGCCGAGCATTTCAAGCCGGGCGCGGACCTCGGTGGAACGGTCGCCCCACGTCAGGAGCTCGTACCCTTGCGGGACCTGCGTCTTTTTCACGAAATCCAGGACCGAGTCCACCATCGCGAAAAGGTCTTCTTCGGGATTTCGCTGAACGTTCAGCGCAAGAAACGGCCGGTCGGGGCGGTAGTGCAGGACCTTTTCGCCCGTCTTCGGGTCGGTTGCCCCATCGTCGATGACGGTCCGGATGGAAATGCTGCTCGCGACGTCCACGAATTCGTCCCGAATGTTCCCAAGATCGCCGACGGTCAGAACGGCTCCTTCTGCCACTCCGATGAGCGGGAGTTTCGCGATCCCTTCACCCCAATCCTGTTTTGTGTCGGAGCGCAGGAGGATTTCCTGGGATTTTGCGCGGATGGTCCCGCCGGCCTGCTGGTGATTTTCCTTGCGGATGATCTGCGCGACGTCCTGAAGGGTCAGGCCGTAACTGCGAAGCGTGTTTTCGTCGAACTCGACGTCGATCTGGTAGTCTTTGCTCCCCACGATGTCAACGCGGGAAATATTCGGAAGCTGAAGCATTTCATTGCGCAGTTCTTCCGCGACGTCACGAAGTTTGAGCTGGGCTTCCATGCTCCAGTCGGGTGGGCCGAGGATCCCGACGCGGATGATCGTTTCCTCGATCTGAAGGAGCCGCACGTCCGGCCGCTCGCAGAGTTCCGGGAACGTTGAGATGCGTCCGACTGCCGAATCGACTTCATTCAGAACGCGGTTTTTGTCGTCCACGTTGGATTTCAGCTCGATCATAACGCTCCCGATGTTTTCCGAAGCGGAAGACGTGATCTTCTTGATCCCCACAATATCGCGGACTTCCTCTTCGATTTTCTGGCAAATTGCCTCCTCCACCTCTTCCGGAGTAGCTCCGGGATAGACAACGGAAACCGAAATCATGTCGATGTCGAAGTTAGGAAAGGTTTCCCGGTTCAGGCTCGTGAGTCCCCAGTAGCCGATCAGCAGGACGGTGAGCATGATGAGGTTCATGGCCGGCACGTTGGAAACGGCCCATTCGAAGAGTTTTTTCATGGGTTTATTCCTCGCTCTCCGTTTCGTCGTTCAGCACGTGCACGAAAGTTCCTTCGACCGGCGAGGCGAGCGGCGAAATGACCACCTGGTCCCCCTCTTCCAGTACGCCCCGGCGGCGGTACACGATGATTCGGCCGGTTTTGGACTCGTAATGGGCCGTCGTGATTTTGGGCGCACGAAGCAAAACATCTTTTCCGTCTTCATTCTTGACCACTTTCCAGACCGTTCCGCCCGGCAGGACCGCGGTCTCGGCCAAATTCAGAAGTGTTCGGGCCGGGTTGGCGTGGATCTCGATCGTCACGAACATACCAGGCATCAGGGTCGGCGAAATGGACGTTTTTACGGGAATACCTGCATCGTTGAACGATTCCACCTTGAGCGGGTCCTCCACCAGCACGCGGCACGGCATCATGCGCGTCCGGGAATCGAGGCCGGGGCCGTCCAGGTACGTCAGCGTTCCTCCCCACTGGTAGATGATCCCGTCCAGATTGTATGTGAGTTTCACCGGCGTGTCGTCGAACTGGTAATACTGACGCAGCGCCGCACTTTCCGCCTTGGCCTGCGCTTCTGCCTCGGCCGCAATCTGGCTTCCCGTTTCAGCGGCTTGCAAACCGTCTTTTGTTACGGCCGGGACCTTGGAATCTTTCGGAGAGCCAGAAGTTTCCGGGCCGGGATTCTCGCTCCAGAGCCATTCCACCTGCTTCATGTAGAGGCTGCACTGGACTTCCAGCCGCGAAGTATCGTGGATCGAAACGAGCGTTTCGCCGCGCTGCACGAATTTGTCCTGCTCGACGTTCAGCGTTACGACCAGCCCGGTCAGCGGCGAGGAGATCGTGCACCGGCGCAGATTCAGTTCGGCTTTCTCGACGGCCACACGAGCCGTTTCCCGGGCGGATTTGAGCCGTTCCTCTTGGGCGGCCAGTGTCCGCTGCTCGTTCTGGAGGGTCACGAGCGTTTCCTTTTTGTTTAAATGGTTCAGCTCGGCCGTTTCCAGTTCGGTCTGGGAGACCGCGCCTTTTTCGTTGAGTTTCCTGCAGCGTTCCAGCTCATTTTTCTGCGTGTTGAACTGGGCGACAGCGACTTCCACCCGGTCCGCGATGTTCTGGACCGAAACCTTCCATTCTTCGATGGCTCGATCGGCCTGGATAAGACTTTGCTGGGCTTCAGAAAGAGCGTGCTCGTAATCCTGCGAATCGATTTGCGCCAGAATTTCGCCTTTTTGGACGTAACGCCCCGTTCGGCAGTGCGGCGACAGGAATTTGATGTTTCCCGAAACTTCGGACGCGATGGCTACCTCCCGGAACGGAATCACTACGCCGTCCACCTGGAACGTGATCCCGTTCGTCTCGCGCCGGGCGATTTCCGTTTTGACGGAAGGGATGATTTCTTCAATAGGTTTCGACCGTTCCGGACTGCGGCCAGTTCCAATGGCCACGGCCGCAAGAATCGACGAGCCAAGAATCAGGACCGAAAGAAGGACGTGACCTCCAAAGGTGAACCAGGATCTGAAAGCGCTTTTGAGAAATGGATTTTCTGTGCTCATAAATTTTGCTCCCTCAAGTCCCTTCATTTTACACGATGTGTGTTTTTTGTCAAGAGTATCTTCTTACAAATCTTAATTTTCCATAAATATTACATCAAATTAATAAAAAATTGACTTTTTGGGAAGAAAAAGCTTAATGGCCCCTTGCACGAATAAACGTGTGTGATAAAATAAATTATTATTTTAAACATTGGAAACTTTTTGAAATAGTTATGGAATCAGCATTCCTCAGAACCCCGGGGGATGAACAGATGTGCTCGAAATCGGGCATTTCCATGGATTTTCCTGTAATTTACATGATTCTTTTAACGTATATTGAGTCGAAAATGAATTTCAGAAATATAACCATTGCGCTTTTGGTGTCTTTTTTTCTCTGTGTGGGTTGTACTTCTGAAAAGGGCGGGCCAGATCAGCCGCTGGAACTGAACGGAAACGTCGATAATCGGCAGATAAATCTCGTGTTTCAGATATCCGAGCGTATTGCGGAACTGAACGTTGAGGAGGGGGCGCACGTCAAAAAGGGTGATCCGCTCGGGAAACTTGAAACGATTCGCGTGGAGCAGCAGATCGCGGAGGCGCAGGCTCAGGTGGATGCGGCATCCGCTTCGGTTACGGCCGCTCAGGTCGCTCTGGAAATCGCTGAAAAAGCCATTCCGGTCGCTGAGGCGGCGGCGCAGGCTGCAAAGGCCGAGTGGGAAAAAGCTGAAAACGGGTCACGAAAAGAGGACGTTGCGATCGCGGAGGCCACGCTCGAAATGTTCAGCGTGCAGATCCCCGCCGCGAAAAACTACTACGAGCGAAACAAAAAACTGGCCGGTTCCAGTGCCGTTTCCGAGCAGGAGACGGAAAACGCGGAGGCGTCGTGGAAAAAACTCGTTGCGCAGGAGAAACTGGCCCAAGCCAATCTGGAAAAGTTACAGAACGGGACGCGAGTAGAAGAGAAAAACGCGGCCAAGGCTCAATATTTACAGACGCTGGCCTCTCTCGAGCAGGTGAAAACCCAGAAAAGTCAGGCAGAGGCCCAGGTCGAACAGAGTCGCGCGTCGCTCACGCAGGCCGAGGCGGCTCTGGCGATCCGGAAGCAGACGCTGGCCGACTGCGAGCTTTTCGCGCCGTGTGATGGGATCATCCGCAGCCGACTGCTGGATCCCGGTGAAATGGCCTCGCCGCAGCTTCCAGCCTTTACTCTGGCGGTGGTTTCTCCCAAGTGGGTCCGTGTGTACGTCGAGGAGCCGCTTCTCCCACGTGTGAAAATGGGCCAGAAGGCTAAAATTCAGGTGGACGGGCTTAAAACGGAATGCGATGGCTGGGTCGGCTTCATTTCGCCGTCGGCCGAGTTTACCCCGAAAAACGTCGAAACCAAGGACTTGCGCACGTCACTGGTTTACGAGGTGCGGGTCTTTACGGACGACCCTGAGGACGTGCTGAAGCTCGGAATGCCCGTCACGGTCAGGATTGGGGCTCAGTGACATGCCGATCATCAGCTGCGAAAATCTTACCAAGCGTTTTGGCCCCCTAACGGCTCTGGAAGATGTTTCATTTCAGGCCGATGAGGGGCAGATCATCGGTCTGCTCGGGCCGGACGGAGCGGGAAAAACCACGCTCATGCGCCATTTGTGCGGACTCTGGAAGCCGGATGCGGGAAAAGTAACGGTTTTGGGATTGGATTCCGTGCGGAATGCCTCGAAGATCCAGAGTCAGGTCGGGTATGTTCCGCAAAAGTTCGGGCTTTACGAAAACCTGACGGTCATGGAAAACATCACCCTTTATGCCAGGCTGCACGGAATTTCCCGGTCGGATCTTGAAGAACGGGTGGAAAAGCTCCTCGAAATTACTCTTTTGGCCCCGTTCACAAAACGCATGGCAGGGAAACTTTCCGGCGGGATGAAGCAGAAACTGGCTCTTATTTGCGCGCTGATTTCCCGGCCCAAACTGATGCTTCTCGACGAGCCGACGGTCGGCGTGGACGTGCTGGCCCGGCGCGAGCTGTGGCAAATTCTGCGCCAGTTCGTTCGGGAGGAAGGAATGACCGTCCTGGCCAGCACAGCGTACCTCGATGAGGCGGATTACTGCGATTGGACGATGATCCTTTTTGAGGGCCGGCTCCTGACGCAAGGCACGCCCGATGAGATCCGCAGGCAGGCCGAGCAGTTCGTTCCGCAGCCGACTTTCGAGGAGGCGTTTCAGGCGCTCATCTGCGGGACGGTTCCGGAGCCGCTAAAACGTCAAAACCCGGTGAAACCCGATGCGCCGGTTCGGCTGGAGGTTCGTCATCTGGTGAAGCGTTTCGGAGACTTCACGGCGGTGAACGACCTGACGTTTCAGATCCATGCCGGGGAGATTTTCGGCCTGCTCGGAGCGAACGGGGCGGGCAAAACCACCACGTTCCGAATTCTCTGCGCTCTGGATCAGGCAAACGGCGGGGAGATACTCCTCGACGGTGAGCCACTGGCGGAGAACGTTGAGAAAATGCGCTCACAGACGGGTTACGTTGCGCAAAAATTCGCCCTTTACGGAGAACTGACCGTTCGGCAGAATATGGAGTTTTTTGGCGGTGCGTATGGTATTTCGCGGAAATTGCTGCGTGAGCGAATAGATTGGGCGCTCAAAGCGTTTCAGCTCGAGCCATACGTCAAAATGCTCGCTGCCAGTCTGGCGATGGGGTTCAAGCGTCGGCTCGCGATGGCGTGTGCGCTTCTTCACGATCCGTCGATCGTCTTCCTCGACGAAGCAACCTCCGGGACCGACCCGATTTCCCGGCGTGAATTCTGGAAACGGATCCTCGACCTGGCCGATTCAGGTGTGGCGGTCATCATCACGACCCACTTCATGGACGAGGCGCAGTATTGCGACCGGCTTGTCATCATGCGCGACGGCCTTTCCATCGCGGTCGGGACTGTGGAAGAAATCAAACATCAGGGCGGCGACGCCCCGACGCTGGAGGACGCTTTTGTGAATTTGGTGACGAAGGAATGAGCCTTTTTTCGGAGTGCGGCAATACAGAAGCCGAAGGCTTCATTTGCCGCTTTCACTTAATGACTGAAAAGCGTAGCAACCAGAAAGGTTTTTCACGTGGTGAACGTCCAGCACAGTGTAGCGGCAAATACCTCATCGAGGCAGAATTACCGTAAAAGAAAGCGGTGAATGTCGCTTGCGCGACTGTATCACCGCACTCCGAAAGACGACGCTGGAAGCGTCGTCCCCATAATTCCGCATTAATTATGAGTTTTCGCAGAATTTTCATCCTGACCCAAAAAGAATTCAAGCAGCTCATCCGCGACCCGCTGAGCATTGCGCTGGGGATCCTTTTGCCTGTGGTTTTGCTGTTGATCTGCGGGTTTGGAGTCTCGACCGACGTGCGGAACATTCGCATGGTCATCGTCGTGCCGGAGCCGTCGGAGATGGCGAGTCAGATTTGTGCGAGGTTCCAGTCCAACGGTTTTTTCGACTCGCAGATCGTTCGTACCACGGCGGAAGCGGAGGCTCTTATGAGGACACATCAGGCCGATACGAGCCTCTATTTGCCGCAGGATTTTACGCGAAAACTTCAATCGGGCGACGCAGTGGTTCAGATCGTTGTGAACGCGTCCAACCCGAGTCCCGCTTTCCTGAAACAGGGTTACATCCTGACGGTTCTTGCCGGGTGTATGGGGTCTCTGGCGGATCCGAACGCGCTGGAAATCCAGACCCGGCAATGGTTCAACGAGGAAAACCGCAGCGCGTTTAACATCGTGCCGGGGATGATCGTGATCATTTTGACCATCATCGGTGCGCTATTGACTTCCATGCTTATGGCACGTGAATATGAGTTGGGAAACCTTGAGAGTATGTTCGTGACGCCTATGCGTTCGATTGAAATGCTTTTGGCGAAAATGTTCACGAATTTCGGTCTTGGTATGGTCGGCCTGACGATTTCGCTCGTACTGGGGCATTATCTTTTCGGGCTTCCAACGCGCGGGAATATCGCCATCCTGATTTTCGGTTCCAGTCTTTATCTGATAGTCGCGCTCTGCCTTGGTCTTCTGATTTCGAGTCTGACAAAAAATCAGTTCCTTGCAGTCATCGTGACGGTCATCGCGACGTTCCTTCCGTCGTACATTTTGTCGGGTTTCCTTTTTGAAATCAAGAGTATGCCGGCGTTTTTACAGGGGGTGACGAATTTCGTCCCGGCACGGTACTACGTCGAATTTCTTCAAACGTCGCTTTTGGTCGGGAATGTCTGGCGGAATGTGTTCTGGAACCTGAGCGTTTTGAGTGGAATCGCGGTTTTGCTTCTGGCGTTGGCCGTGGTGAAGAATCCGAAAAAACTTTAGACCGGAGTCGTTCGATCATGAAAATCCTTCGCCGTCTCATCGCGCTTTTCCGCAAGGAACTCCTCCAGCTCGTTCAGGAACCGCGCAGCCGGGCATCACTGATCGTCCCACCGCTCGTTCAGCTTATGCTTCTGGGGTACGCGGTGACGCTGGACCTGAAAAACGTCGATTTTGCGGTTCTGGATTACTCACACTCACCCGAATCCCGCGAGGTGAAAATGGCGTTCGACGGCTCGCCGACATTCATCCGTCACCCCGATCTTGCCTCGGAAACGGAAATGCGTTCCAAAATAGAAAATCGGGAGATCCGGCTGGCGGTCGTGATTCCTGCCGACTTCGCACGGGCCTTGGCCGGGAATTCAAAACCAAGTGTTCAGGTCATCGTGGACGGCCGAAACGCAAGTAGTGCGGGTATGGCCCTGAACTATGCCTCGTCGATCTTGCGAGATTTTTCCGCGCGGCGGCTGGATACCGGAAAGCGAGACCAAAACAAATTCCGGATTGAAACCCGGGCGTGGTTCAACCCGAATTTCAACATGAAATACTTCATGATCCCGTCGCTTTTGGTCATGATTTCCCTCATCGACGCTCTGATGCTCAGTTCCATGTTGATTGCGAGGGAACGGGAATACGGCACGTTCGATCAACTTCGTATGACCCCGTACGCGACGTGGGAGATACTTTTCGCCAAGGGTGGTACGACACTTTTGGTTTCCATGTTTCCAATTACGATTTGCCTGTTGGCGATTCGTTTTTGGTTTCAGATTCCATTTAACGGTTCATGGCTTCTTCTTGCGGGTTTGCTCGTTGCGTTCCTTTCAGCTTCGATTTCGATCGGGCTTCTGGTCTCCAGCCTGACGCGGACGCTGCAGCAGTCGTTTCTGAGCCTTTTCCTCGTCATCGTCCCTTTCTCAATGCTTTCGGGTATGGGCACGCCGCTCGAGTCGATGCCGGAGGGGTTTCAAAAGGCGATGCTGATCAACCCGTTGCGTCACGGGATCGAGGCGCTGCCGCGAATCTTCCTCGAAAACGTCACGTTCTGGGAAATCTCGCACGTGTTTTTCTTCCTCATCTCGATCGCGCTCGGGGCATTTTCCGTGGCGTTTGTTTTGTTCTCGCGGCAGAGGTAAAAGAAAGATAATTCAGCCCCCACTGTTTTTTTTCTGGATTTCTGCTAAAATAAAAGAAAGAGTTAATCGATTTGTACTTTTCAACCTGAAATCACCATGGAAAAAGAAATTACCGATCGCGTGAAAGCGATCCGCAAACGCCTGAGTCTTTTGAAGGACTCGCTCAAATACGACGAAAAAACTGCCCGCGTCAAGGAAATCGAATTGATGCAGGTCCAGGACCCGAATTTCTGGACGGTCCCTGAGAAAACCAAAGTTTTCGTGGAGGAGCTGAAGTCCATCAAGTCGGTCCTGAAGCCGCTCAACGACGCGTGGGCGTCGCTCGAAGACCTGGAAACCGAGGTCGAAATGGCCGATGAGGATCCGTCGTTTGCCGAGGAAGTCCCCGGTCATCTCGAAATGCTCGAAAAGGACCTCGACCACCTGGAACTCTTCACCCTGCTGAGCGGCCCGAACGACCAGTGCGACGCCATTCTGACGATCAACGCCCGTGACGGCGGCACCGATGCGAACGACTGGGCCGATATGCTCCTGCGCATGTACATCAACTGGGCGCAGATGCAGGGGTACAAAGTCGAAATTCTCGACCGGCTCGAAAACGACGAGGCGGGGATCAACAGCGCGTCCATCGCCATCCGCGGCCCGCTGGCGTACGGCTACCTGAAAGGCGAGGCGGGAATGCACCGTCTGGTGCGTATCTCGCCGTTCAACTCGGAAGGGAAGCGCCAGACCAGTTTCGCCGCCGTCGATGTGGACCCGGACGTTTCCGACGCGGTGGAGATCGAACTGCGCGACCAGGACATTCGGGAGGACGTTTTCCGGGCCTCGGGCGCCGGTGGCCAGCACGTGAATAAAACGTCCAGCGCGATCCGTCTGACGCACATCCCGACCGGGATCGTGGTGCAGTGCCAGAATGAACGCTCTCAGCACCAGAACCGGGCGATGGCCCTGAAAATGCTCCGGGCCCGACTCGCGCGTCTCGAGGAGGAAAAGCGGGAACAGGAGCAGGCCGACCGCTACGAAGGAAAGGCGAAAGTCGGGTTTGGCTCGCAGATCCGCAACTACTTCCTTCATCCGGACCAGCGCGTGAAGGACGCCCGGACCGGGTACTACATGGGGAACTTCCACGCCGTGCTCGACGGAAATATTCAGGGATTTCTCGACGCTTACCTCCGCTGGTACGTCAAGGGCGAGAAAGCCGGAGAGACGGATTGACCCTTTTCACTTTTTGTCTCACGCGGAGATGCGGAGACGCGGAGTTTTAGCGATGGAATGGTCTCGAATCCTCCGCATCTCCGCAACTCCGCGTGAGCTTATTGCGGCTTCGGACTTTCCCGGAGTGCTTGAGCCTCGCGTACACGGGTCTTGGGCGTTTTTCTTTTTCTTGATTTAACAAAAAAAAACGCTGATCGCAAGGACCAGCGTTTTCTGTAAGGTGCCGTACTTCCTGAAACTCAGAAAATATCGACCGTGTAGTGGAATCCATCGTGATATGGATGCGGTTCCGGGTAGAAATTGTAGTTCTTCTTGTCGTAAATCGGAATACGCATTTCCGGCGGATATCGGTAGTACATATTATCCGCACTGCGGTAATACGTGGCCGGATAGTAATTCTGCGGGTAGTAAATGTAGGGATAGTGGTAGAAACGATTCCAGTCCTGGGTGTTGTAATTCTTCCCCCAGTGCTCACCATACGCGGGCGTATAGTTATTATAGGTCGTTCCCGGTCCCGTCGGTCCAAACATTCCTATTCCGCGAGGCTGGCGCGCAGAAGCGTCGTTCACAAAAACGGCGAAAAGCGCAGCCGCCAACAGCAAAATCGGCAAATGACGAATCATAAAAAACCTCGATCCATGGTACTCTGAAAGCCTAAGCCTCCATTAGGACACACTGTACAAATTTCTGTCTTTAAAATATCTGTACATAGAGACTCTAAAGACTTTTAAATTTTCGGCATTTTACAGACCGTAATTGAGGAATATTCTGAAAATTCGTCACAATCGATTTAAGAGGAGGGAGCGAATACTGGGACGAGACTCCCGGCATCGCCCCTGTAATTCATTTCTTTTCCGGTTTTTTCTCCTTCATTCTGGTTTCCAGACATTGAATTCTCGCGTCTGCTGCCAGTAGTTTCGGCTCCGATTTCCTGTAGTTCCGGATCTCCTCGATCAGTGCTTTTGCCTCGGCCAGTTTCCGCCGTTCGATCAGTTCAAACAGATGAAGGAGTTTTTCTTCCTCGCCCGGCTCACGTGACGGCGAATCCATCAGGTCCTCCAGGATTTCATTTGTCGTCATTCCATAGGACTCTTCCGGACGACGCAGTTCGATTACCCCATCCTCGTTTTCGACCAACAGGAAAATCGACTCGGCGTGTACATTTCCGAGTATCTGCGGTGAGTGCGTCGCGATGATGAACTGGCAGTTCGGAAAGACCTCCAAAAGCTGCGGGACGATCATCCGCTGGCGCTTCGGGTGAAAATGCAGGTCGATCTCATCCACCAGAATGATTCCTTCCCCCTCAAGCGGGTTGGAAAGTGTCGGGTTGGCGATCGCCAGCCGCCGCGCAATGTCGCCGACCAGTGCCAAAAGGCTTTTTTCCCCGTCGGAAAGCTGATCGATCCGAAACGGTACACCATTTTTTTTGGCCTCCAACCGTAGAGGATTGGGCTGGATCGTGAAGTTGGAAAGCTCTGGCATAAAAGTCGCCCAGGCCTTGCGAAGCGTCTGGAGCGCGGGGTCCCGGTAAACCTCTGAGATTTCCTTTGTCGCTTCGCCCTGACTTTCCAACACGAGGCGGCGAAATTCCCGATCCTCGATCGATTCCCGTTCCCGGAACCATTCGAGCAGGACGCGGTAATCGGCCCGGCAGGAAAGGGCGTCGTGATAAACACTCATCAGCGAAAAGTCGCGGTCCGTGTGGACGTAACGCGGGAAATTCAGCGCGATCCGGTTCGTCTGGTAGTAAATCATCACCGGGACGGAGCACTGCTCGCCGCTTCGCTCCACTTCGGCACGGATCGCGTCGGCCAGGATCCGCAGCGGCTGGGACTTGTGCGGCGCGTCCTTCTGCAGAATTTCGTCCGTTTTTTCTTTTTCCGAAGTGACCAGAGATTTGACCACGCCCCAGGAATAAAATTGGTCCTCATGGGAAAGCAGGAGCCGAAGGGCGGAAAACTCCCGGCCAGCCGAAACATCTCCGTCTGAAATGTCCCGCCCGGAGTTTTTCCCACGGCGCAGAAGCGTGACGAAACGGGAAAGCAAAATCGCCAGAGCATCCAAAACGGTGGACTTTCCCGCCCCGTTGAACCCCACCAGGACATTCATACGGGGATGAAATTCAAAATCCATCGAATGGATGCCGCGAAAATTCGTGATTTGAAGTGTGTCGAGTTTCATGAGAAAATGGAAGGAATGAAATGCGACGCGAGGCTGAGGATGGACTCAGATCTCACTGCTGTGAAAATCTTCGTTGAACAAAAAATCGTAAATCGCGGGTGAATCTGCCCACACACTGCGCATAAAATGCGCTTTCAGCCCTTGAAGCAAAGCGCCTTTTTGGCTGCGAGTCAGACCGGCCGCCTTGGTGATCGTTGTAAGGACTTCGCCTTCGTCTCCTGCGATTTTGGAAACTGAATATTGACTTGCGAGCTGGAAAATACGGAGTTTCGTGATGCGAAATTCGCCATCCACATCGCCGAGCTGCATCTCGATGAAACGGAAATCGCCCTGTTTCGGCAAAAGCTGAGCGTTTCGTTTGGCCGGGACCAGGCGAGAGCCATCGCTGATTTGCCAGCCTGTACTCATTTGCCAGTACGCGATCATTCGTTCCGAATTTAAAATCACGTAGCGAAATTGTGGGTTCAGACGCTTCGGATGCTCCACCGGCTTAATGGTTTCTTCTTCCGGAACGACGATTTCTGCAGACGGAGCGGAAAAGGGTGACGGAGCCGATTCCTGCGGTTGTTCCTGTGGTTTGGGCTCGGCAGAATTTTGCGCTGCCTCTTGCCGGCGAATTTGTTCCAAAACCTCCGGCGGGGGAACAATCGTTTGGCCGTCTTCCTGCGGAACGATAAAAATTTCACCGCATTTTGGGCACTTGCGGAGTTTTCCGGCATATTCCGGCTTGATTTTCATGCCAACATTACAGGCGTGACATCGAACGACAATTAATTCACTCATGGGTTTCCTCGTTTTTTTCCTCATTGGCCGCTTTTGTCTTGGCTGCTTCCGCCTGCGCGTGGAAGTAACGCAGTTGGGCAAGCTGTGCTTTTTGAAGAGCCTCTTCCGCGCCCGCGTGGTCACCGGATTTGATTGCCAGAGCGCTCATTGCGACAAAACTGAAGGGGTCTTCCGGCTCCAGTTCGCAAACGATTTCCGCGTGATCCAGTGATTTCTGGAATTGATCGAGCCTGCAATAAATCATACTCAGCGCCGCGTGCGGAAGTGCGTAGTCGGGAAAATCAACACAAAGCTGTTCCAGCATTTCGACCGCCTGAAGTACATCTCCCTTTTCCTTCAGCGCGATCGCTTCATCATATTTGGTTTCTTTTTCCAGGTCTGCCATATCGATGTTCTCTTTCATTAGGAGTTAAAAACAAAATTCCATTTCCTCTATTATACCACTAACCCATCAAAATAGAACCATCTGAACCGATTTTTTCTCTAAAAAAGTCAAAATCTTTAAAATTTTTTGCGCTTATTTTAACATAATGAGGAAGGGGGGCTTGAAAAAATTTTAAAATATAGGAAAATGATGTGAAATATAAATAAACCGGAGGGGCCAGAGGACATGGCGAAACGCCTTCCCCAACTGTCGCATTTTGTGTAACAGGAACTTCTGGTGGGAAATTTGAAAAAACTTTGAAACAATTGTGGATTTTCTCTTAAAGGATATTGCAAAAAAGTCAAAAATGAGGTAAACTATCATCAATTATAAAGTAAGTTTGCCTTGTTTGGCTGGATGATATTAAAAAGAAAATACACAAGCGGCGGCAGAACTTAGGCCTGCCGCAGAGGATAATTCAGTGAAAGCACACCCAACAGCAATCATTAGCGACGAAGCAAGAATCGCAGACGATGTGGAAATCGGTCCCTTCTGTGTCATCGAGTCAGGAGTGACGATTGGTCCCGGCTGCGTCTTACTGCCGCGGGTTTCTGTCAAAAAAGGGGTGACGCTTGGCGAAAATAATACTTTGCACGAAGGGGTAGTACTCGGTGGAAAGCCGCAGCACATTTGTTCCTACGGCGAATACGGCGGAGTGATCATCGGAAACGGAAACATTTTCCGTGAAAATTGCACCGTTCACTGCGCGATGTATCCCGAGAAAAACACCATCCTGGGCGACGAAAACTTCCTGATGGTCAACGCACACGTCGCTCATGACTGCGTCATCGGAAATCACGTCATCATCACGAATAACGCGATGCTTGGCGGGCACGTCCACGTCGGTGACCGCGCTAATATTTCAGGTGGAGTCGCGATCCACCAGTTTTGTCAGATCGGAATGTTCGCCATGGTCGGCGGCAATTCGCACATCGTTCAGGACGTTCTGCCTTTTGTGAACGTGGACGGCGGTACCTCGCTGGTCGTTGGGGTGAATCTCATCGGTCTGCGCCGCGCGGGCGTCCCTAACGCGGAAATCAAGCGTATCCGTGAAGCCTATCGCCTTCTTTATGAAGAAAAACGGCCAATGCAGGAAAACATCGCGCTCATGACCAAGCGTTTCTCCGAAGGGATGGCGGCGGAGTATGCGGAATTCCTGAAGGCAAGCAAGCGTGGTTTCCTGCCCGAACGCCGTACGTCCGGCAAAGCTCTCAAACTCGTTCGGGTCGAAGAAACAGAAAAACCCGCTCCGCAAATTCCGGCTTCTCAGCCTGATGCGCCTTCGGAAGAGACTCCGGCCATTCGCGCGATCGGTTGATCGATTTTAGAAAAGTCCTTTCAGAAAAGTCCCGGTTAGAATGTTTCACCGGGGCTTTTTCTATTAATATTAATCCATCTGATTGTACGTGAAAAGCGAGAAGAAAACGTCCGGGTCGATTGACGCCTCGTGGAAATGCACCGACCCGTCACCGTAGAGGTAGAAGCAGCCACCGTGGTGGAAACTGTAGATCTCGTTGTGATTGTTGCAATTAATGAAGCGGGTCCCCGTAAGCGTATGCGAGTAGAAAAACGCCTGATAGTCGGCCCACTGCGCCCCGGTGATTTTGGAACCGTCTGGTCGGGAGTCCGTGTAACCAACGGGCCGGCCGCAATCTTCGAAAAAGAGCATTGTGTTGGAAAGACCATCCTTCACTTCCGCCACAGTAAGCGCGCGATCATCGGGGCGAAGCATTCCGTACCACAAACTTCGGCTTTTGGCGCTTCCATCGGCTACGAAAGGCTTGTAAACTGCGGGCTGGATCTTCGTGTTGGCAGCATAGTCGGAGATGTAGTCCGAGTGTTCAGGCGTCGTGGGACAGCGAAAAACCGCGATATTCGTCTTGGCCGCCGTTTTGTTTGGCTCTTTGTTCCAGTCAAGCGTCAAATCCATCTGGATCGCGACATTACCCTGTTCCAGATACGAAAGAATGAGCGAGAGACAGTTGTGTTTTGCGGGCGTGAGCGAGTGTGACGGTGGAAACTTTCTCATCGCGCACTCATGCTGAAGCATTCCCAGCCCGATCTGCTTAAGATTGTTCGAACACTGCGTCCTTCGTGCGGCATCCCGGGCCATTTGAACCGCAGGAAGCAGGAGACCGATCAGCATCCCGATGATTGCGATCACGACCAGAAGCTCAACGAGCGTGAACGCGCGGCGATGAAACATAGTACGATCTCCTGAAAAACCTTGCGAACGGGGCCATTACCAACCTGTTGCACATACTGCCCCGCCAACTATCCCTTCTTGTTTTTTCTGAAAATCTGGTCAATACCCTGTATAGATTCAGAAGTTACCAAAATGGGATTTAGGACAAAAAATGGAAACCGCGAGCAAAGGCAGCTCTTCGCCGTACCTGATCGTGAAAGCCAGACAAGCCAGAACCAGGGAGGATCTGGCAAGCCTGCAAAGACGCAAACCGACAGCCGAACCGATGTTACGCATGATAACCGCCTAAAACGTTCTAATCGAGACCAATTTATCAGACGGATTTCGAAATTTGAAACCAGTGAGAATTTTGGGCTTGAGGACGCTTTAGGCGCTACAGGTTGGTAATGAGGCCGCTCTTTTTTAAATCAGCCGACTTTGATCCCGATTTTCGGGTTGGAGAAGCGCAGGCCGTTTCCGTCGTGATACGTGGCGGATTCGGTAATGATCACGCCTTCCGGACCCCCCTGGAGGAAGTGCCACTTGCCAAGCTCGTTCAGGTCACGGACGTCGCCGACCTTGATCAGCTCGCAGTGGTTGCAGTGGATGGAATCGATCTGGGACGCGGCCGGTTTGCTGATGGCCGGGATGGTCGGTTCGCCTTCGGACCAGTTGTAGGCGGAGCCGTAACGCACGTGCCAGGTTTCCATCTTGGCCGGGGCTTCGTCGGTCACGACGTGACTGTGTTCCGCGATCTGCTGGCCGGGGAGGAGGAAAATGTCATGGCTGAAGTAACGGAAATTCTTCCGGTTGAGCCAAATCACTCCGCCCATTCCGCAGTTGGCGAAATCGCCAAGACCAAAGTCGATGACCCAGAAGAAACTGTCGTCCTGGAAGGTTTCTGGGTACTGGTAGTGGTAGGCGTCGAACATTTCGAAGAACGCCTGTTTGGCTCTTTTCACGAGGAAATTGCCATCTTTGTCGTAATAGAAATCGTTTTCGTAGCGTTTCACGAGTGTAGTTCCTTTTTGGGCTGTGCCGTTTTCAGCGGCGTTGAGAGAATTCATGCCCAGTGCGGCGGCACCCAAACCGAGGGCCGTCCCTTTGAGCATATTGCGACGATTCAACATTTTACGTTTCCTGTTTCTAGGGTCACGGAAAAAATCACACCAAGGCGCAAAACGCCAATGGTTCAATCTTTATTATGTATCATCCCCCAATAAAATCAAGGGGTTCAAATCCTTTTTCCTGAAATTTCTGAAAAAAATCCGGAAAAATCGTGGGTCTTTTCTTTACAAAAGGCCGTACGTCTTTAACGTACTGATCAGGGAGGCTTCCTGCTTCTCGTCCAGCGGAGTAAGCGGCAGACGCATCTCGCCCGTGTCCATTCCAAGAAGCTTCATCGCACACTTGACCGGGATCGGGTTGGTCGCCAGGCTCAGCATATCGCGGCAAAGCTGGAAGGTCTTGTAGTGCCATTTCTGCGCGGTTTCCAGATCGCCCTTGAGCATCGCGTTGCAAAGCGCCACCATATCCTGCGGAACGATGTTCCCCACCACGGAAATGATCCCCTTCGCGCCGACGGCCATGTGCGGGAGCGTCATGCTGTCGTCACCGCTAAGCACCGTCAAATCCGTCGTGGCGATGATGCGGGACGCCTGGTCCATCATCCCGGACGCCTCTTTCACGAGCTGAATGTTCGGGATCTCGGCAAGACGCCGGATCGTCTCCGGCTCGATGTTCTTGCCCGAACGACCGGGAATATTGTAAATGCAGATCGGAATATTGACCGCTTCGGCGACGGCCTTGAAATGCTGATAAAAACCTTCCTGCGTTGGTTTGTTATAATACGGAGCGACGAGCAGAGCGGCATCTGCGCCCGTGTTTTCGGCCCAGCGGGTCAAACGGAGTGCCTCATTCGTGCAGTTTGAACCGGTTCCCGGCATCACTTTGCAGCGGCCCGCGGCGGCGCGGACGACAGTCGTGATGACCATTTCGTGTTCCTCGTGGGAGAGAGTGGGAGATTCACCGGTGGTTCCGACCGGGACGAGGCACGTCACGCCGGAGCGAATCAGGAACTCTGTGTTCCGTTCCAGTGCCTCATAATCTACTTTATCATTTTTGAACGGCGTGACCATCGCGATGGAAAGACCCGCGTATTCTTCAGCACGTGTTTTCATGGGTTTTGTTTCCTGATTGAACCGAATGATTAAATCCCACAGGAGACCAACGTCCCCCGCTCGCCTATACTCTCACTGAACTTAAACGGCAAAAATTTATTATACCCGGAAATCCTTTTCACTTCAAGGGGGGAGACGGGAGAAAAAAAACGAAATTTTTTGAAAAGATCAAATCTGGGGAACATTCACTGCCCTCCCGAAAAGAATATCGCCCAAATAAAGAAATTTTTTCGCGGATCCCTTCCACCGGATAAAGTTTGGTGTATAATAAAAGAGTCAAAAACATCAAAGTTTTTCAGACGTTTCCCCATCCAAACCTCCTCCTTTTTGACGCTTTCATTTTATGCTCCCGAAATACCTGATTTTTGGCTCTAAAGGCCAGCTAGGTTCCGAATTTACCCGCCGGCTCGGCGAACGCGCTTTTCCTGTCGATCTGCCGGACGGTAATATTACGGACTTTTATGCAGTTGAGGAACTTCTCGACGCGATAAAACCCGCTGCGGTCCTGAACGCCGCCGCCTTCACCGCAGTGGATGCAGCCCAGCAGCAGCCGGCCATCTGCCGCCGGGTGAACGCTCTGGGCCCTCTGAATCTCGCGCGGGCCTGCGAGAAACGCGGCCTTCCGCTCGTTCACATCAGTACGGACTACGTATTTTGCGGCACGAAAAAACGCTCGCCCCTGACGGAAACCGACGAACCGGCCCCCGAGGGGGTGTATGCCGTGACCAAATTCGAGGGCGAGCAGAACATTCAGAAAACCCACGAAAAGCACCTGATCCTGCGCACCTGCGGCCTGTACGGGAAGCTCGGTGCGAACACGGCGGGGAACTTCGTCGAGACGATGCGCAAACTCGGCTCCTCGCGCAAAAACCTCCGCATCGTGAACGACCAGCGCTGCACGCCGACCTGGATCCCGAATCTGGCGCGCGCCGCCGTCTGGCTTCTCGAAAACGAAAAGTGGGGCCTTTACCACCTGACCGACTCGGGCGAGACGACCTGGTTCGACTTCGCGCACGAGATTTTCCGTCTCTGCGGCCTGACCCCTGAAGTCGGCCCGATCAGCACGGCGGAATGGAACGCCCCGGCCCCACGTCCCCTTTACAGTGTGCTGGATTGCGGCAAATACCACGCCCTTGGCGGCCCCGCAATGCCGGACTGGCATGAATCCCTCGCGAAATATTTGGAATTTTGAAGAAATAATGAAACGTTTCCTGCTCATTTTGACGTTCCTTTTGCTCCCTGGATTTGCGCTGGCGCAGAGCCCCGAGGAAGTGAACGCTTTGGTGAAAAACCTGACCAGCCCGTCCGCGGCGAAGCGTGCGGCGGCTGAAAAGGGGCTTTTGGAGCTTGGGCCGGGGATTTTGCCGCTTCTCCCTGATTCGGTCCGCTCACCCGAGGCGAAAATGCGCCTGAACCGGGTCCGGCTGGAACTGGAGCGTCAGGTCGCTGAGGACTCGCTCAAGGCGGGAGTCGTCACGTTTCCCGAGGATTACACTTCCGGGAGCGCCGCGGAAATGCTCGCTCTGGCTGCGAAACAGACGGGGAATCTGATCGAGGCCGACCTTCCTGAAAACGCCGTTTTTACGAAGCCGCAGAATCTGGCGGCGATGGAATTCTGGCCATTCCTCGACGCTTTCTGCGATCAGCTTCACCTGGAACCGCAAGCGCTCCCCGAAAAGAAAGGGCTGAAACTCGTCCCGACAGACCGCCAGACGCCGCGTTCTGCGTACCTTCAGCCTTTTCGGCTTGAGGCGGTCCAGATGCAAAAAACCGTGGGAAATGCCGGGCTTCTTCGTCTGGAACTGGCTTGGGAGCCGCGGATACAGCCCGTTTTCGCGTACCTGAAACTGACCGAAGGTTCCTTTGACGGCGGCGAGCCGGTAAAATTCCCCGGGACCGAATACGAAATTCTGATCGGGCAAAACGACTTCCGCGCGTTCTGCGACGTACCGCTCTCCGCCCGGCTCGTTCCTCCGGAGGCCAAAACGCTGGCGATCCGTGGGACGCTCTCGGCCGTGGCGTGCGGAGCGAGGAAAGATTTCACGTTCGACGCGCTGGACCAGAAACTCGATCGGGCCTTTACGCCTGCTTCCGCCCGAACCGCGGCGCTTTTGGTGACATTCAGCCGGCTGCGGACCGAAAAGACGAAAACGGGCACGTACCTGGCCGCGACTTTGCGCTACCGGTATGAAGAAGCGCACGAGGCGATGGAATCACACCGAACGTGGATTTATGAGAATGACGCGATGCTTCTCGGGCCGGATGGGGCGGAGATCGTGTCTGAGCGGTCAGAACTTTTGCGCCAAACTCCAAACGAGATTGCCGCAGAGATCTACTTTCCCGTGAACGACGAAATCCTGAAGGATCTGAGCGGGTGGAAACTTGTTTTCCCAAGACCTTGCGGGATTTATGAGGTTCAAGCCCCATTTGAATTGAAGGGGATTCCTCTGGGAGGGACAAATTAAATTTTAACCAAAATATCCCATGGCATTTTTGAGGGGGATTTGTCTGTCAAAACCTGCAAAATTAAAGCACAAATTGCCCTCAAAAATTTACCCAAGTTCTCAAAAAATCATTCTATTTTCAAAAACGAGAAAATTTTTCCTGTTTTTTCAATATTTTTCTTAAAAAATCTTTAAAATGGGGGGAAACGCATTTGACATTTTCAGGAAAATATGTCATACTATATTGGTTAAGGGGAACCGAAACCCAAAAGTAAGCAAATAAAAAAAGCTTCAGGGGTTAAAACCGGAACCCTCTGCAAAAAACGCAGAACTACAATAAATCGTCCTCGTTAGAGAAAATGGGAAACTTTTTTTCTTTTTTTCAGGAAAATGAAGCGAGAAAAGGGTGTTTCCCGACGATAAATTTTAGGTGAAACAGACCGTGGAAACACGGAAACGCTGAGACGTTTCAAGTTTGACCGATTCAGACGGAGGATTTCCTCTGAGGCCCTGTTGATTCAGCCTTGTGTACCTTTTGGTCGTCTTTTCGGTAATTTGTCGCGATGAGTGACCCGGAACTGTTCGTGTTTTACGTGCTTTCACATTTTTGCAGGTTCGACCCAAGCCCACTTCAGTAAACTTTTTTTCAATATCTCCCAGCCAGGGTAAAACCGGCCTTTAATTTTGGTTTACTGTTTGTCCAAAGCGCTTTGGTCACAACGGGAAGTGAAAGGCCCCGGTAATTAGTATTTGTTTTGTAACTGTTGGTTGGATTTGCCCGGCCAGGCATCCGCGGAGGTTAAAGGCTGCTCAGGCTGGCACTAATTGAGTGATGGAACTGTTTTTTCCATGAAGGAGATTCCCATGACTTTCCAACGAGTTCGCATCTTTCCGGGTTTGGCGGGGTACTGACAGGATTTCAGTGCCCCGGGTGAAAAATCTCCGTTTTTCATTAACTCAAACCTCAGGAGGATAAAAAAACTTTACTATTTATGGATTGTTTCGATTAGTTTCAATCGTTGGTCCTTTTCAGAGCAGCTGAATACTGCAGAAAATACAAAAACCTTTGTGCGACGTGCCTTTATCGTCCCAGCTTTTTGCAAATTCATTTCGGAAACTTTGTTCCCTGTTCCTTGTAGGTGCTCGAGTTGAGCTTTTAGCAGTTGGAAATCCGAATAAAAAGGGTATTTTTCCCTTGCAGGCTGAGGCAATAAAAGCACGTCTAAATTTTTTAAAAACTGATTACTGACTACTTATTTCTGCCAAGGCAGAACTCTGACAACTGATAAAACCGAACAAATGAAAAAGAAAAACGCCACTCCTTTAATTATTTCCGTCTCAGGTCTTCGCGGGGAAGTGGGTTCCACACTCACGCCAGACGTCGTTCAGCGTTATATTTTCGCGTATGCGGAGTTTTTACGGCTTCAAAACCGCGACGCGGGTGGGGTTGAGGGAAAAACGGTTCTCGTTTCAAACGATGGACGTGAAAGCAGCCGGTGGATCGCGGAAGAAGTCGCACGTGGTTTTCGTGCAGGGGGCGTTAAAACTCTTGATATTGGTGTCGCGGCCACTCCAACCCTCGGTTTTCTGGTCAAGAAATACGGCTACCCGGCCGGCGTGCAGATTTCCGCGAGTCACAACCCAAACCCGTGGAACGGAATTAAACTATTCAACTCCGATGGACGTGTAATTCCTGCCGTAAACGGTGAAAAAGTGAAGCGTTTCTACAATACACTTCTTGAGGAAGAATTCGAGATTTGTGCTGACTTCGACAATGCGGACGAAGACGAGGAACAGGAACTTCCTCCACCGCTTCCACCGGCCGAAGAATTTCAGAAACCGCACATCGACGCGATTTTGAAGTTGGTCGATGTGAAAGCGATCAAGAAGCGGAAATTTACTGTCCTGATCGACTCGAACCACGGCGCGGGAAGCGTTTTGGCTCCGGTACTGATGAAGGCTCTGGGGTGCAAGCTCATTTTCTCGAATACCAATGAAAAACCAGACGGCAAATTCGTTCATACGCCGGAACCGACAGAAGACAATCTGAAGGGCGTGGGAATTTTGGTCCCGGGAAACAAAGCTGATGTGGGCTTTTGTCAGGATCCGGACGCGGACCGGCTGGCCATTCTGGCTGAGGACGGCTCGTACATCGGCGAGGAATGCACCGTGGCTCTGTGCGTGAAAGATGTTTTTCTCAAAGGCGCCAAAGGGCCGGTCGTGACAAACTGTTCCACGAGTCAAATGACGCACGATTTGTGCGCCGAAGCCGGCTGCGAGTACGCCATGACGCCGGTCGGTGAGGCGAACGTGGTCGATAAAATGATCGCCTTGAACGCGATTTTCGGTGGTGAGGGAAACGGTGGACCGATCCACCCGCAAGTCGGTTTCGTGCGTGACAGTTTCCTCGGAATGGCGCTGGCGCTCGACCTGATGGCCCGTACAGGGAAAAAGGTTTCGGAACTTGCCGCCGAGCTTCCTCAGTACGCGATTTCCAAGGCGAAAGTAAAATTTGATCGTGAACTTCTGGACTCGTTCTACGACGAGCTGACGTTCCAGTATTCAGACGCGCAGGCGGATACGCAGGACGGTTTGCGCCTGGCGTGGGAGAAACGCTGGATCCAGGTCCGGCCAAGCAACACGGAACCGATCATTCGTGTTTTCGCGGAGGCGCCGACTCAAAAAGAAGCTGACAAACTGTGTAAAGCGGTTGTTAAACTGGCAAAGAATTTTTGAAAAAGGGAAATGAAAGGCTGGTAAATCTTTTATCATGAAATTTTTTGCAGTCGTTTTCCTCCTGGTTTGCTCCAATACGTTCATGCTTTTCGCGTGGTACTCGCACCTGAAAAACCTCCCGAACGCCCCGATTTGGCAGGTCGTTCTGGTTTCGTGGGGAATCGCCCTTTTTGAGTACATGTTAATGGTCCCCGCCAATCGGCTGGGAAACGGTTTCCTGACCCTTCCGCAGCTGAAAATCCTTCAGGAAGTCATCACGCTGAGCGTTTTTGTACCGTTTGCCCTTTTTTATATGCGGCGGCCAATTACGTGGAACTATTTGTGGGCCACACTCTGCATATTAGGGGCGGTTTTTTTCATATTCCGCGAGTGATTTATGAAATTTTACGACCGATTAACCAAACTCCTGCTTGTTGACGAGACCAAACTGCCGGACCTCACCAGTCTTTCGGATGCGGAGCATTTTATTCCCGTTTATTTTGAGGATATTCTGGAAAAAGCATTAACGGACGAGCGGCTTACGGAGGAGGAATGCGCAAAGTTCCAGACCCTCGCCGAGATGTTTGCCGAGCACTATCATCTGGACTATCACAAAACCTTCCTGAAACTCAAAAGCGCTTTCGGCCCGTTTGATCCTGACGCGGAAGTTCGATACAGGAAAGATTATTCTGAAGAGTTTAAAGAATCCTGCCGCCAGAACCTCCTGGAAAGTTTGGAGCTTCTGCTGAATGCGTGCAACTATTGTGAGCTGCCGGACGACAAACGAAACGAAATCCTGGAAGCTCCGTACCCCGGTGTGCTTTCCATCAAGGTGGACATGAAGAAGCTGGACTTTTTCAGGATCTTTTATCGTGGTCTTACTAAAAAGACTTTCACCATCAAAAAATTCTTTTTCCTGGAAAAATCGTATGAAAGTTACGAGTTCAAGCGTATTTTCGTCGTCGCCAGGTACAAAAAAGAGCATGGAAGTCAGATCATTACGAAGGTTTTTCGTGATGTGCCGGCCGAAAACCTGAAAGTCGTGGTTCCTGAGGTGAAGCTGCGGCTCCCGATTTTTGACCAGGTAAAAGTC
This sequence comes from Thermoguttaceae bacterium, assembly GCA_030530205.1. Taxonomy (GTDB): domain Bacteria; phylum Planctomycetota; class Planctomycetia; order Pirellulales; family Thermoguttaceae; genus RGIG3701. The sequence continues at coordinate 66,056 of JAUMVK010000021.1, forward strand.
GGAGCTTCGTTTTCAGGTACTTTAGGGGCTTTTATCTTTAAAGGATTTCTTGTAGCAGCTCAAGCTGCAGCGGCAAGCCTTTGGGCTTGTACGATTCTGTTCTACACGTTTATCATGGGCGCGTTCCGCTCCGTCACCGGCTTCTTCACCTCCCGCATGAAGTGTCTCAAAACCTACTCGGAAAGCCTGTACCACCAGAGCCTTGCCGGGAACATGGGCGCGGTGAATCTGCTGGTCGAGCAGGCCGAAACGCAGGAAGTGAAAGAAGCGTTTCTCGCTTATTTTATGCTCTACCTCCTGCGGGCTGAAACGCTGACCGAAAAACGTCTGGATGAGCGCGTCGAGGAGTGGCTCGAGAAGAACTTCGGCTTTTACATTGACTTTGAAGTGGACGACGCCTTGCGAAAACTCGTGGAGAAGAACCTCATTAAAAAGTTTACGCCCGAGGACGGCTCGGATCCTTACTATAAGGTGTATGATTTGCCCAGCGCCCTGCGCAGACTCGACGAAATGTGGGATAATTACCACCTGGAAAATAACGAGGGCAGCGCCTCGAATGACTCTTTGGCCTGCTAGTCCTTCGCGGCTGGCAGGCCGCTTTTTTTAGTCAGGAGTTAGGAGTTAGGAGTGAGGAGTT
>JAUMVK010000022.1:0-64898 GCA_030530205.1 Thermoguttaceae bacterium
TTATTCGTTATTCATTCGATCTCACCCGTCTTCTTCGGACATCTTGGCGACGCGGAGGACTTCCTCGATTGTTGTAATCCCTTTACATACTTTATAAAGACCGTCCACATAAAGGGTTTTCATTCCTTCCATGATAGCGGCCTGACGGATTTGCGCAGTTGGGGCTTCCGCAAACGTCAATTCACGGATCTTGCTCGACATTTTCATCAGCTCGTAAATGCCCAAACGCCCCTTGTACCCTTTCATATTGCAGGTAGGACAACCACGGCCGTGCATAAAATGCGCGTTTTCCAGGGCGTGTTCCGGAAAACCTATCGAATCGATTACCGATTGCGGCGGCTGGAATGGCTCACGGCACTTTTTGCAGACCGTTCGAACCAGACGCTGAGCCATGATCGCGATAACGGAACTGGCGATCAGGTACGACGGAACCCCCATATCGGCCAGTCGGGTCACAGCAGAAGGGGCGTCGTTCGTATGAAGCGTACTGAAGACAAGGTGCCCGGTAAGAGACGCCTGAATACCCATCTGGGCGGTTTCAAGGTCTCGCATTTCACCGACCAGAATGATGTTCGGAGCCTGACGCAGCATGGAACGAATAACGGTCGCAAAGTCCAAACCAATCGAGTGTTTGATCTCTACCTGGTTGATCCCCGCCAAATAATACTCGACCGGGTCTTCGGCCGTGATGATTTTCCGGTCGGGGGTATTTAGGGCGTTCAAAGCGGCGTAAAGAGAGGTCGTTTTGCCCGAGCCTGTCGGACCCGTGACCAGAATGATCCCATTCGGGCGGCGGATCAACGTATTAAATGTCGTATAATCATCTTCCGCGAAACCGAGCTGACGCAGACCGATCTTGATATTGTCTTTGTCAAGAATACGCATGACAACAGACTGACCGTGGTTTGTCGGGATGATACTCACACGAAGGTCGAGCTCTTTGTCACCGACAGTCACCTTGATTCGACCGTCCTGCGTACGACGCCGCTCCGCGATGTCCAGCTTTGACAAAATTTTAATACGGGACAGCAGTGCGCCCAACAGACGACGTGGCGGACTTTCACGTTCGACCAGAACACCATCAATACGGTAACGAATACGAATACGATCTTCAAACGGTTCAATGTGAATATCGGACGCTTTGAGCTGCACGGCCTCGGTGATGATGAGCTGCGTCAAACGAACGATCATGGCACTGGATTCATCGACGTTTTCGTCATCCCCGCCAGTTCCATAAAGGTCGGTTTCCGAGAAATCGATGTTCGTTTCTACCTGCTTGCCGTCAACTTCCTGCATAAGAGGAATCGCCTGCGCAAGTTCCTGCTGACCGTATAGTGCGTTGATCGTCTTCTGAATGGCTTCTTTCGGCGACAGATTAATATTAATACGCCGATTGAGCATGAAGGTCAGTTTGTCAATGGCGTTGAAATCTTCAGGTTCACTTGTCGCGATGGTTAATTCACCGTCATCGGCGGCAATCGGCACAATGTTGAACTCCCGGGCAATGTGTTCAGGCACAAGAGCCACGACTTCCGGCGGAATCTCGACTGTTGAAAGTTTTACAAATTTCGTGCCGTATTCTTCCGCCATGGCACGCATGACATTATTCGCAGAAACGTAATTAAGCTGAACAAGCGCATCCCCCAGTTTGATGTGTTGTCTTTCAGCAAACGTTTTTGCTTCCTCAAGCTGGTCGTTCGTCAAGATCCCACACTTGACGAGGATCGCAGCAAAATTTCTTTTTTTGGCCATGAAGGTCCCCTTAAATTTTTTTGAATAGAGCCGCAGCCTCAGTGGATTCAAAAACTATCTCACTTTATATAGATTACTTCATTAGAGGTTTTTGTCAAGTATCACCGATTCAAAATTTGTCGAAATTTTAGAAAATTTTCAAATTTTTTTGAGACTGGGCGTGAAAGAGTTAGGAGTGTGGAGTGAGGAGTTGACGCTTCGCGTAACGAGGCTTTCAGAAAGAATTCGACCCATAAAAAGCCGACGGCTTTTCCAACTCCTAACTCCTAACTTCATTGCGCCTGTGATTTCTGCCCGTCTGGCGACCCGGCGATGGGGGTTCCTTCCGGGAGCGGTCTGGAAGCGACAGCAAAACCTTGACGGTAAGCCTCCGCCTTCAGCGGGTTAAAAGTTCCAAACCCGGTCGGGTAGATCCAAAACGTCAGCGTATCTTTTCCCGGAGTGAGTTTTTCCAGCGCACTGAGGAATTTTGAGCCGGGAAGCAGTGCCTGCTCAAGTGTCTCGCCTTCGACCTCGATGTCAGGCGGAATGACTTTCAGGTAAACGCCGACTTTGGAACCCTGAAGCCGTGTTTCTGTGTGAAGCCGGAATCCCTTGTAGGGGCCCAGGACTTCAGTTCGGACTCCTTTTACCATGAGAGTTCGCATTATCTCGGGAATTCTGCGTTCGTATTCCTTCATAAGTTCGTCAAGAGGGACGTGCAGGACGTAGCCATGATCAAGCATGAAGTGCATCTCCCGACTGTCCACGGAGTGAACGATCGGTGTCATTTTGTGCTCGATGGTTTTGGGGCCGCCGTTGGCCGCGCCGGGGGTTTGAAGAAACTGGATCTTGGCTTCCAGCGCTTTGATTTCGTTCTGCAACTGGATGGATTCCTGCGAAAGCGCAAGCAACTCGCGGTTCTGAAGGTCTTTCTCGCTTGTTTTCGTCGCCAATTCCTTCTGGATCATGGAAAGGGCGGACGTCAATTGAACGATTTCCTCTGCAAAAGCCGTTTGTTCAGCTTCGAGTCGGGTATTCTGAAGCCGAAGCTCTTGAACATCTGAACCAAGCTGGCGCTGGATCTGAGCGGTTGTTTCAATGGTTTCCGCAGCCAGTTTCAATTCGTTCTGGAGTTTTTCCCGTTCGTCAGGCGTGAGAGGCGGTAATGGAGAGCGGAGCGCGGAATTACGCGTTGAGTCCTCCTCGGGAGGCGGAAGCGGAAGCGTCAGTTCATCCTCTGCCGTGGCGCTGGCCGACTGTTCTTTCTGCGCCAGTTCTTTCAGACGGCTCGACGTCAAACCGCTTTTCACCTGTGCGCCGACCACCACCACGAGGATGATAAGGATCCCCACGATATTCGACACGACGTCCAGAAACGAGTCCTGTCCGTTATCGAGGTCTTGATGGGGAATGGGGCGGCGCATGGCGAAACACAAAAAAACAAAAAAAGGAACGAACCAAAAACCGGGACGGCCCGGCGGTCGCCCATTCGTGGAATCATACCACAAAAAACGGAAAGATGCAAGACCGTTTTTTTTCTTTGCCCCCCCTTTACATTTCGTGGGGTTTGTTGTAGATTGAACGCATTGAGGATTTTTTTGTTCCTGCCCCACGTCTCCCCTTTTTTTGAAAAGGATTTCACCATGCGCATTTTACGCTCGTTTCTTCTGGTCTTTCTGTTTTTGTCCGCCGTGCCGCCTTTGCAGGCGGTGACGTTTGATCTTGCCGACCCGGGCTGGAAACTCTCGGGCGGTGAGGGCCGTCGTCTTGAAAACGTCGCGGGCGCACAGGGGACCGTTCTTGAACTGACCGGCGACGGAAAACACTCGACCGTCTGGGCCTTGAATGATATTCCAGTCGTGCCCGGAAAAATCGGCCTGGTCCGGTACAAGGTGCGCCGCGTCGCAGGTTCCGGCGGCGGCATGACCGGCATGAACTTCGCCAACTTCGACGTCTCCGTCCCGGAAAAATGGGAAACCAAAACCCTCATCTTCAAAATTCCGGAAGGCGAACAGTCCGGGACCCTCCGTCTGGGGCAGTGGAACGCTGCCGCGACGCTTCAGTTCGCCGAGTGCGAATTCCTGTACCTGACGCCCGTGTTCAACGCCTCCGGCCTCGGTGACGATGAATCGGTCACGGAAGAACCGACCGGCAAGGTTTACCGCTTCACCTCGGCGTTTGGCGGCTCGCAGGGGAATTACTCCCGCACGCTCGACAGTACCCGCGTCTGGTTCAATTCGGACCGCTGGTGCTTCGGGACGAATACGGAACTGCTTTACCATTTCCGCGCCGCAGACGTTCAGGAAAACGGGCGCTTCTTCGGCGGGAAATTCGAGTTTACCGTGGGCTACTACGCCGGCGGCTCCCTTCTGGCGGAGTATTCGACGGACGGCGGATCGTGGAGCGAACTGGCCGTTCAACCCTCGAGCGGCACGCAGATCATCGATCTTCCGGCCGTTGAGGGCGGCGCGGAAAACGTCTGGATCCGTTTCAGGGGGCTGGAAAAGTCTAACCTGCAGCTCAACTCGATGAAGGTCGAGCTTCCGCTTTCTCCGACCGGACCCACGGCCCAGGCGTCGAAAGAGAATACGCCGATCGGAACGCAGGCCGCCGGAACGCACGGCTTCACGTGCTTCTGGGAACTGGTGGACGGAGACGAGGGGTTTGAGGCCCTGCTTCCCCCGGTGGAGTCCCTCCCGAAAAAGGTTCCGGGCGAGCAGGTCTTCGAGAAGAAACTGACCTGGAAAGACGCTCAGGGGGCCGAAAAGACCGCCACGGTCCGCTGCCGGTACTACGTCGCCGAGTTTTACCGCGAGGATTACGGCCAGACACTCGACGTCTCCTCCGACGCACTGGGCGTCTGGACGTGCGAAGCGCCTTGGAAGATTTACCGGAAACGCGCCCTTCCGACCGCCAAAGCCCCCCAAGGGACCGGCCTGAAAATCTCTGCCGCACGGAATGACTACGAGTCGGTCCAGCTCGTTCTGAAGCCGAAAGTCGGCCGGGTGCTGAAAAACGTGACGATCTCCCCCCTCAAAAACCGGACTAGCGAGTTCATCGCGCCGGAAAACGTGACGGTCCGCGACGAGTTCTTCCACTTTGTGGACCATCCGACCGACGCCACGGCCGTGAAGGAATTTTACCCCGACGCGCTGCCGCCGCTGGTCTTCCCGAAGACGCTCGAAGCGGGTTTGAACGCACCGCTTTGGCTGACGGTTTACGTTCCGTTCGGGACGCAGGCCGGGGACTATGCCGCAACGGTGACGCTTACGCTGGATGATCAGACCGTTGAGGTTCCGCTGGCGCTGCACGTCTGGGACTTCGACGTTCCGAAGCGGAACCACTCGGAAAGCGGCTACGGCTTCTACGCGGGGACGGCGTACACCTACCACGGCGCGAAAACCGACGAAGACCGCCGGAAGATCCAGGACATGTATTTCGCGTTCATCGGGAAGTACCGCCTGAGCGTTTACAGTCCGGAGGGGATGGACTCGATCCGGTATAATTTTATCGTCGATGAGGAAAAACCCGAGAATTCGCGCTGCGAGGTGGATTTCAGCAAATTCGACCCGGCAATGGAAAAGGCGGTGAAAGAATACGGCTGCACCAACTTCACCCTGCACTTCCCCGGAATGGGCGGAGGAACGTTCCACGACCGGTACGAACCGGAAATCAAGGGCTTCGGCGAGAATACCGTCGAGTACCAGGCGATGTTCTCGTCGATGGTCCGGCAGGTCGAGGCCCACCTGAAGGAAAAGGGCTGGATCCGGATGGCCTACGTCTATTGGTTCGATGAACCGGACGTGAAGGACTACGAGTTCGTGAAGAACGGCATGAACCGGATCAAGAAATACGCTCCGGAGATCCAGACCATGCTGACCGAGGAGCCGTTGGAAGACGTGATCGCCGGCTCGAAACTCGGGAAGATCGACATCTGGTGCCCGGTCACACCGAATTTCAACGAGGAGCTGGCGAATAAATGCCGGGAAAAGGGCGAGCGGTTCTGGTGGTACGTCTGCTGCTGGCCGCACGCGCCGTACTGCACGGAGTTCACCGACCACCCCGCCGTTGAACTGCGCACGTGGTACTGGCAGACGTGGAAGTACGACGTCGTCGGGACTCTCATCTGGACGTTGAACTGGTGGACGTCCAACACGGCCTTCCCGAATGAGCAGCAGAACCCGTACCTCGATCCGATGAGCTACGTCAGCGGGTACGACACGCCGCCGGGAACGAAGCGTTTCTGGGGGAACGGCGACGGTCGGCTTTTCTACCCGCCGCTTTCCTGCGCCACTCCGAACACGGGAGAAACGCCCAATTTCGACGAACCGGTTGCGAGTATGCGCCTGGAAATGCTCCGCGAAGGGTGCGAGGACTTTGAATTCCTCTGGCTCCTGCGGGAAAAACTCAAGACCGCCACGCCCGAGCAGCGCGCGAAGTACGAGCCGCTCCTGACCGTTCCGGAAGAGATCACCGCTTCCATGACGGAGTTCAGCAAAGACCCCGCGCCGATCTACCGTCACCGGAAGGCCGTGGCTGAGGCGATCGAGGCGATGGAGTAGGAAGTTTTCAGTTCCCAGTTTTCAGTTTTCTGGGAATTCTCTGGGAGCTTCTGGGAACTGAAAACTCCTCACCCCCCTTGACACGGCGGGGGATTAATGTATATTTGAGAGAAATCATTCCATTTACCACCATTTTTTTAAGGAGCAATTTGAAGATGATGAAAACCTTTTTTGTGTCCGTGTGCTGTTTCGCGGCTCTTGGGCTTTCCTCCCTCCTGAACGCTGCCGAGTGGCAGATCCAGGAAAACCCGATCCTCACGCCGTGGGCGGAGCAGGTCTCGCCCGAGAACGCGCACCCGGAATACCCGCGTCCGCAATTCGTCCGCGGTGAGTGGCAGAATCTCAACGGCCTCTGGGACTACGCCATCGTCCCGGCTGACCAGACCGCCAGCGCGTGGGACGGCCAGATCCTGGTTCCGTACCCGATCGAATCGGCGCTTTCCGGCGTGAAAAAGACCGTCGGGAAAGAAAACCTCCTCGTGTACCACCGCACGTTCACCGTCCCGGCCGGATGGAAAGATAAAGACGTGATCCTGAACTTCGAGGCGTGCGACTGGAAAACCGAAGTGAGCGTCAACGGGAAAGTCGTCGGGAATCACACGGGCGGCTACGCGCCGTTCAGCTTCAACATCACGGACGCCCTGAAAGCTGAAGGCGAGCAGGAAGTTACCGTTACAGTCTATGACCCCACCGACGAGAACTGGCAGCCGCGCGGCAAGCAGGTCCGTAAACCGGGAGGGATCTGGTACACTTCCGTCACGGGCCTTTGGGGTTCCGTCTGGATGGAACCAGTCGCCAAAGCTGGTAAAATCGTCAGCGCTGCTGGTTACGCCGCCAAAGTCGTGGACGGTAAACTCGTCCCGGCCATGGAAGGGAACGTCGTGATCCGCGGAAAAGCCTGCATCGCCGATGCGAACGCTACAGTGTTCGTGGAAGCACAGGTCCGCTGCCCCAAAACGGGTGAGATCCTTTACCGCGGCGGCGGAATGGTCAAAGACGGCAAATTCCAGATTGCCGGTCAGGTGAAAAACGTCAAGTACTGGTCACCGGAAAACCCGGTCCTGTACCCGGTCACGTACACGCTGAGCGTAAATCAGAAAACTGTCGATTCGGTCGAGAGTTACATCGGTCTGCGTACCTCGACGCTCGGCAAAGACGGCGACGAATTCGTCCGTATGCTGCTGAACGGGAAGTTCCTCTTCCAGTACGGTCCTCTGGATCAGGGCTGGTGGCCGGATGGGCTTTACACCGCTCCGACCGACGAAGCGTTGAAGTATGACCTGGAGATCACGAAGAAGATGGGCTTCAACATGCTCCGCAAACACGTGAAAGTCGAGCCGCGCCGGTTCTACTACTGGTGCGACAAACTGGGTATGATGGTCTGGCAGGATATGCCCAGCGGTGACAAATACATCCGTGGCGACCAGCCCGACTTTGATCGTTCTGACGAATCCACGGCAAACTACTACCACGAATGGGGCGAAATCATGGACACGCTTCAGAACTCGCCGTCCATCGTGATGTGGGTCCCGTTCAACGAGGGCTGGGGCCAGTTCGATACGGAAGAAGTCGTCGCGTGGACGATGGAAAAAGACCCGACACGTCTGTGTGACTGCGCCAGCGGCTGGACCGACCGCAACTGTGGAAGCGTCCACGACATGCACCGCTACCCCGGCCCGGGAATGCCTGAACCGGAAGAAAACCGCGCCGTCGTTCTGGGTGAATTCGGTGGTCTCGGTCTGCCCTGCCCCGGTAACGCCTGGAAAACGGAAGGAAACTGGGGCTATGTCTCCTTTGCCGATCAGGATGGCCTCCGTGCCAGGTACAAGAACCTGATCGTGGCGCTGCGCTCCCTGATCGATAAAGGTCTCTCGGCGGCAGTGTACACACAGACGACCGATGTGGAAATCGAGGTCAACGGTCTGATGAGCTACGACCGCAAAATCAACAAGATGGGCGCGGAAAACGTGGCCGCCATCAACGCGCGCCTCTACAAACCGTTGCCGAAAGTGACGGAAGTCGTGCCGTTGGGTCAGGAATGGGCCTTCACGACCGAAACCCCGGCCGAGAACTGGTTCGCGGTCGATTTCAATGATTCGGCCTGGAAAACCGGCAAGAACCTCGGCGGCGGCAACGCTCCGAACGTTACGGCCGATACGGAATGGAAGACCCCGGACGTCTGGGTCCGCCGGACGTTCGATCTGGACGATGTGAACGGGAAAACCTTCGCTCTGAAAATGTACCACGACGAAGACGCTGAAGTCTATGTCAACGGCGTGAAAGTCCTGGAAACCAAGGGCTATGTGACCGATTTCACGGTGTTCGAACTGGACCCGAGCGTGATGAAAGCGTTCAAAGCCGGCAAAAACACCATCGCGATCCACTGCCGTCAGACGATGGGTGGTCAATACATTGACTGCGGTGTCGTGACGATCGAGTGATTTATTTTAACGATCGAAAATGATGGATTTCTGCCTCCCCTGAAAGGGGAGGGGGACCACCGAAGGTGGTGGAGGGGTTCTAACAGTGGGATGGATTTTCCCCGGTTTCGGAACCCCCCCGGCACTACGTGCCACCTCCCCTTTTAGGGGAGGCTGTCTCTCTTTATGACCATCCGCTCGCCTTTTTAATGCTTCGCTCTGAAAATTTCTAAATTTTTTCTCTTTTTTTGAATAATTCTGAAAAAATTCGCTTGTAAATCTCTCTCCTCCGTATAAAATATTATTCATAAGTGAATATTGATAGTCAAATTATTGTTTTACATAAACATTCATAAGGTGCCCAGATGAGCATTTTCCGTTTTTCAAGTGCGTTTTGCGCGGTCCTTTTCATGGCGCTGAGTGTTTGCGCCTACACGGTCGATCCGGATACCAAAACCATCACGACCAACGCCAACGAAGAAGTCGCGTACTCGGACATTTCCAGCTACGGCACGGAATACACGATCAACCTCGCGGAAGGTTCTGTCCTCACCCATACCGCCTGGGTTTTTAATCCACTGACGGGAACGGGAACGTTTAATCTGGCGCCAACTGGCACTTACGACAATCCGCAGCAAAACATGCCGAACCTGACCGGATTCTCGGGAACCGTGCAGATGGGGACGACCACTCCGCAACTGCGTCTGCGCGGCAGCGGCTATAACACGTTCAGCCCGGACATGACGCTGGACATTACGGGGAACTCCCAGCTTTGGCTGAACAGCGATCTGAACTGCAAACTCTACCTGCACGACATGGGCGGTGCGTTCGACGGCCTGGGCCTCGTTCGTTTCGACACGAACGGCAAAAAAATCACTGGTCCGATCTCAGTTTCAGGGAAAGCCGGTATCTCGGTACGTCAAGATTTGAGTAACGCTACTAACACCATCGAGAGCGCTATCACTGGGGTACACGCGGCGGATGATACCACCAAGGACAACCTGGTTTTCAATGGCAGCCCTTCCAGAGTCAATACCTATGCGACGCTTGTACTAAAAAGCGAGAACTACTGGAACGGTACGACAGAAATCGACTATATGAACGTGGAACTCCAGGGGAGCGCGACACTCGGTGATGGAACCATCTACCTTTCCCCGTCCAAAAGCGTTACAGAGGGCTCGAGCACTTACACGACCTGGCCCGGTACTTTGACGCTGAACCGCACGGATGATTTCACTCTTTCGGCCATTCAGTCCACCTCTGGGGGTGCAGGCGGCAAGATCGTCAAGAAGAACGACAACACGGTGACGGTCGCGAGCCTGAGCGGCTTCAACGGCACGGTGGACATTCAGGGCGGGACCGTTCAGACCTCGGCCGTCGCGGACGGTTCCGCGGCAGGCGGGATCATCCTGACCGGAACGGGTACGCTCTACGCGACGAACACCGCTAACAACATCAACTTTAATATTAATCGTTTCGACCTCTCCCAATTTGAGGGGACTTTCAGCATTCAACAGGGCCGTACGTTCATGACCTACGCGAAATACTTCGGCCCGGATGCGACGGTGAAGGTGGATTCCGGCGCGTCGTTCATGTTCTACGACGGTTCGGCCATGGGCCCGTGTGGGGATTACCCGAGCAAATTCGTCCTCTCTGGCAATGGGCACAGTGAGGGGCTGGGTTCCGTTCGTTTCCATGTCACTTTAGACGAGGCCAGTCAGGCCAAACTGAATACCGCGGAGGACGTCTCCCTCCCGAACATCACGGGGCCGGTGGAGCTTGCGTCCAATACAAAAATCATCAGCCGTGTCGGTAACGTCATTGGCTGGGGTGCCATCGCGGGCGATATTACCGGAACGTACACCGACGGCGACACGACCGGGGCTTACAATCTTACGCTGAATGACTCCTCGAACGGCTGGTTGCTCCTGACCGGAACGAACGACTACGGCGAAACGACGATCGGCGGCGGCACCGTTCAGCTCGGTTACGTCGGCTCGATCAACGGGAAGCAGTATGACGGCACGACCGGCACCCTTGGGAAGGGCAAAGTCACGGTGAACGCTAGCGCTGTGCTCGACTACCGCCGGGTCAACGAGTACAATTTCACCGCCGACATCGCGAACGCTGGAACGATCAAGGTGAACTCCGGAGCGCTTACGATCAACCAAAACCCGAGTGGTGACGGAACGATCGAAGTCGCGGAAGGCGCGGCGCTGAACGTGAACCTTGCCCTGAACACCTCGAACAAAATCATGGGGACCGGTACGGTGAACATGACCTGGACCAGTGACAGCGGCGTGCAGATCAATGGTTTTTCCGATTTTGAAGGAACTTTGAACATTAACTCCAACAATGGACGGTACAGGCTCGACGGAAAGACCGTCCAGTTCGGTCCCGGCCGGACCATCATCGGGAATACCGCGCAGCTCTACATGAACGGCTCGACCTTCTACGGAAACTTCGAGTTTGGCAACTCGAGCGCTTATGACGGCACTTACCCCGCGGCGATCCGTTCTGATGGAACGGGCACTTCCAGGATTTTCGGCACCGTGACGCTGACCGACGACGGCGCGACCATCTGCAACCGCGCGAACAACAACGGGAACGTAGAGAACGGCTCCAAGCTCGTCCTTTACGCTGACGTGACTGGTCCCGGCTCGCTGACGAAGCGTGAAGATTCCGCTGGCAACGCGGGCGTTTTGACGTTCGCAACCACGACTCAAGACGGCACGACCTACGGCGGAACGGTCGATTACGAAGGCAAAACCAACGTGAAAACCGGTATTCTCCGCGTGGCCGAAGGCGTGACGATGTACGGCCAGGACGACATCACGGTGGACTCCGGTGCGGTCATGGACCTCCAGGAAGGCTCGACCCTTGCCGTCGGTGCGAAGGACGCCGCGACCGGGACGACGCTGAACGTTGGCGGCGCTGGTGAGCTCCGCTTTAATAGTGACATAGTGCTCGACATTTTCAGCGCGACGGAATTCGACCAGTTACTCTTTGGTGAAGGACTGACCGTTACAAGTGACCCTGACGCGGACAAACTGATCACTGTCAATGTTGCGGACGGCGTGGATCTGGGCGATACGCTCATCCCGGTCATTCAGGGGTTGAATCCTGGCGCGCTGGCCGACTGGACTGTAAGCGTTTCCTCCGGTTTCACTTACCTCCTGCAGGCCGACGGTACGCTCGCGATCGGAAGTTCCGCCGCCATTCCGGAACCCTCGACGCTCATCCTGCTCGTTCTGGGTTTCGGGTTGATCGCTGGCAAAATTGGCCGTAAAAGGTTCTGATTACGGATTTAAAAGGCCCCCTCACTGAGGGGGCTGGCTCGCAAAGCGAGACTGGGGGAGTTACGTGACGTGCCATTTAACTCCCCCCGGCACTACGTGCCACCCCCCTCAAAGAGGTGGGCTTTAAAATTTTTGGGGCTGGTGAGGAGCGAAATGGACCCTTCCCAGCCCTTTTCATTTGAATCGAAAGGAATTCTTATGCCTTCCCGCCGTCATTTTCTCGCTTCGTCTCTAGCCCTTGCCGCAGGTTCTGCGGTCTGTTCGGCCGCAACTCCTGAAAAGCCCGGTTTCTTCACGGAGGCCGCCCGGGAGATCCCGTTGGTCGAGGACTGCGACGTCATCGTTTGCGGCGGTGGGCCGGCCGGGATCGCCGCGGCGTGGTCGGCTGCACGGGCTGGTGCGAGGGTCCGTCTTTTCGAGCTTCAGGGCTCACTGGGCGGGATCTGGACGAGCGGGCTTCTGACCTACATTTTCGACTTCGACAAATGTGAGACCGCGTGGGAGATCATCCACCGCCTCGACGCGCTCCACGCCCGCCGCTGTGCCTCGACGAAAGATTTCGTTTACGAGCCGGAGTACATGCGCTTCATCTGCGAGGAAATGATGCTTGAGGCGGGGGTCCAGTTCACGCTCCAGTGTCCCGTGACGGCCGTGTACCGCGACGCGTCGGGGAGGAACATCGAAACGATCGTCACCGAGTCGAAATCGGGCCGCCAGGCGTGGCGCGCGCCGGTCTTCATCGACGCCACCGGCGACGGCGATTTGGCCGCTCTGGCCGGCTGCGGGTTTGAAATGGGCGCGACCCCCGAAGGGTACGGCCAGCCCGCCACGCTCAACGCACTGATCGTTGTCCGCGATTCCAAAGCCCTGGCGAAGTACATCTCGAACGACCCGCAAATGTGGGGGCCGGGTGGGCACGTCGATTCTTTCAAGGCGTTCCTAGCCGTGCTTCAGAGCATCGGGATCCAGCCGTCGTACTTCAACCCCACGCTGTTCAAGGTCCACGAGAATCTGCTTCTGATGATGGTCAATCACGAGTACAAACTTCTCGTGAACGACGCGCAGGCGATCTCTGACGCGACGGTCCGCGCCCGGCGGGAGATCATCCAAATGGCCGCCGCGCTCGATAAACTGGGCGGACCGTGGGAAGGGATCCGGGTCGCGGCGACTGCCGAGCAGATCGGCCACCGCGACGGACGCCGGATCCACGGCCGTTACACGATCACGCGCGATGATGTAGCGGCGGGCGCAAAATTCGAGGACGGCGTCACGACGTCACGCTTCGGGATCGACATTCACGCGATCGACTTCGAGAAAAACAAGACGGAGACGATCGGCCACGGGGCGTTCAAGCCGTTCCAGATCCCGCTTCGGGCGCTCGAGGCGAAAGACGCGGATAATTTGTTCCTGGCGGGCCGCTGCATTTCGGGGGACTTCATCGCCCACGCCAGTTACCGCGTGACCGGCTCCGCCGTTGCCATGGGCGAAGCGGTGGGAAAGGCCGCAGCCGAAAGAATCAAGAAGTCTAATGGTTAAATAACGAGGACGACACAAAAAGCGTCGTCCCCACAAACACCTTAACCGTGCCTTGGGAAAACTCAGTTGGTCCGGCTGGCAAGGATGATCCCCAGGATCGTGAGGATCGTTCCGACCGTGAACACGGCGTAGATCGTTCCGTTCCAGCTCGCGGCCTCGCTGAAGATCAACATTCCGGCGCAAATATTCAGGAGGACCTGCAGCACGGACATCGCAGCAGCTTTCGACGCGGAAGCGTAACGATAGGAAAGATTCTTCAGGTAGAACGCGATGAACGTCAGGACGCCCGCCGCCAGAATGTTCAGCCAGCACGCCATCGGAACGACTGTGGCCAGGTCACCGAGATGAAGTGGTGTTTCCGCCGCACGCATCTTGCCCAACATCGCAATGAAGCCGAACAGCCCACCAAACCCGAAAACCATCGAAACAACGAAATACGCAGAAACCGGCTTCGGCGCTTCTTCGCCCTCCTTGAGTTCCGGCTTCTTCATGACGGCCCGCAGGATCAGCGTGTAAATCGCGTACCCCATGCCCGTGATGAAGGCGCAGATGAACCCGAACGTACGCGCATCGAACGGAACGGCGAGACCGGCGTACATGATCTGCTTTTCGGTCTCGGTTTCCGGTTTCACTTCTGTCTTGGCCTCCTGCGGAGACGACGTTTCCAGCGTCGTTAAATCCTGCGTCTGAGCGTCCTCAACCACGGTAACGGCGGGAACATCACCGTTGGCCGCTTCCTTGGCTTTCCTTGCAAGCGAGTTGCTGTAGCCGAACATCGCAACGGCACAAATCAGGACCGCGATCATGGCCATTTTCAGGCCGGTGACTCTTTCCCGAAGAAGCAGAGCGCCAAAAATCGCGCAGCCAAGGATCGTAATGGTCCGAATGACCGGCAGACCGAGCGCCATCCCGATGTAGTCGTTCGCAAGCACGTGGTGGCCGATCCCGATGTACTCGCAGAAAAACGCGGCAATGATCAGGCCGACGATGACTTTCCAGCCCGGGATGGAGGTTTTGCCCGACCGCCAGAGGTAAATGAAAATCGGGAGCGCAAACATCGCCGCGATCCACTCTTTGAAGCAAAGGATCCAGTCGCCGCGCCACGATTGATTGAAGACAGAATCCGGATTGAACGTATTTTTATTGATGAACTGAACGAAAACGTACACGATACTGAACAGTGTATCAGACAAAATGCACAGCAGCGTGCCGTACGCTTTGTCACTCATCATCTGCTTTTTCACAGGGGTGGGATTTTCGGATTCGAGCGAAGAAGTGCTCATGGTGGATCTCCTGATTGAAAGGTTGTGGGTTGGATGATTCTTTTCTTTTATTTTACACCATTTACAAAATCGCGCAAGGCCCTCCAGGTCATTTCAGACTTTTTCAGGCTTGGCGCAATTAAAATCGTGAGATCTATTACAGGAGCGATACTTCCTGGACTGGCGATGTATCCGTTTCACCTACTATTTTACCGGGCGGATCGGAGCCGTATCGCGTGCTGATCGGTGACAAGAAAAACTCTTTGCGCTCTTTGTGTCCTTTGCGGCTTAAAAACATCACTGACGCATCTTTCATATCTCACCCAGAGATAAAAGCAACATACACTGAACCTGTCGTCGTTTTAATTATTTTGTTGTATGCTGATACCGAATGAACCCAAAAAAATCAGGAAAATTCCTCCCGCCCCTCTTGACTTTCTTGATGGGTTGAAGCATAATAAACGAGAATCAGGAGCTGCGGGGACTTCCTTTCCCGACCTTCTGACTCTCGTTTTGATTTGTTTCCCCCAGACTCCTAACCCACCCATTTCGAAAATGACGAAATTCATCCCTCTCCTATTCCTCGCGTCTCTTATGGCTTTGGCCCCGTTTACCATGGCACAGGAAAAAAAATCTTTCTGGCATGTACCGACCCCGACGGACGCCCAGCACGTCAAGGCGGCGGCGCCGTTCACGCTGACCGACTACCACATTCATCTGCGGCTTGGCACAACGTGCGTCAAGGCGATCGAACGCCAAAAAGTCACCGGCATTCAGTCGGGAATCCTCGAAAACTCGGGCCGCGAATGGCCGCTCTTTGACGACGCGTCACTGCTGGCCTTCATCCGGTTCAACCGAAAGATCATGGCCGAAAAGGGGGTGAAACTCCCCATCGGCATGCAGGTCAATGACCGCGACTGGTTCACCTACTTTAGCCCCGACGTGCTGAAGCAGCTTGATTACGTTTTGGCCGACACGATGATCATGAACGACGAAAACGGCCAGCCTGTGCGTCTGTGGCGCACGAATACGTACGTGATCGAAGACGAGGAAGCGTGGATGGAACGGTACTTCCAGCACACGATGCAGATCCTCGACGAGCCGATCACGATTCTGGCGAATCCGACGTACCTGCCGGCCCAGCTCGCGGATCGGTATGACCATTTCTGGACGGAGGAACGTATGAAGGCGGTGATCGACCGGGCGGTGAAGAATGGCGTCGCGCTGGAAATTCAGGCCAAATCGACTTTCCCGAGCGTGAAATTCATCAAAATGGCCAAAGCCGCCGGCGCGACGTTCTCGGTCGGCACGAACAACGGCGACGGCGAGATCATCCCTTACGACCGCTGGTTCCAGGTCATTCAGGAATGCGGCCTGGAAGAGAAAGACTTTTTGAAAATCAGTAAATGAGTTTAAAGGCTCCCCTGAAAGGGGGGCTGGCTCGCGAAGCGAGACTGGGGGGTTCCGAAACTGGTGAAAATCCGTCACGTTTTCTGAACTCTTCCACCGTCTGCGGCGGTCCCCCTCCCCTTTCAGAGGAGGCTAAAATCATATTCTCTCCCCCCTTAAATGAAAGGATTAAACGTGATTCGCAGATCATTCATGAAAACCAGCCTTGGATTTGGCACGGCGGCACTGCTCGGCGGTGCCCTGAAAGCGGATGAACCGAACGCTCCGGCAACGAATGAAGAACCGTTCAAAAAAATCAAGATCGCCCAGATCGGCGTGCGTCACGAACACGCGAGCGGGAAAATGAACACGCTGAAAATGCTCCCGCAGTACTACGAGATCGTCGGCATTGCGGCCGAAAATCCCGAAGAGGAAAAACGCCACCGGAACGATGGGCTTTACAAAAACCTGAACTGGATGAGCCAGGAAGAGCTCCTGAACATTCCGGGCCTGGAGGCCGTCGCGGTCGAAACGGAAATGACGGAGCTGCTCCCCACGGCCATGAAATGCGCGGCGCGCGGCCTGCACATGCACGTCGATAAACCGCTCGGGCAGGACCTGAACGAGCTGAAAACGCTGCTCGACCTCTGCCGCGAAAAGAACGTCCTGATCCAGCCGGGCTACATGTACCGCACGAATCAGGCGTTCCGGCTCCTTCTGCACGCTTACCGCAGCGGGTGGCTCGGCGAGTTGCACGACATTCAGCTCGACATGTGCCGTAACGACACGTCGGAGGGCTTCCGCAAGTGGCTCGCCACGTACCGCGGCGGCGGCCTTTACGACTTTGGCTCCCACCTGGTCGATTTTGTGGTGGAACTGCTCGGTGCGCCGGAAGAAATCCACGTGTTTGAAAAGCCGGACCCGAAAGACGGCCTGAACGATAATACGCTCTCGGTGCTGCTTTACGAGAAGGCGATCGCTGAGATCCGCGTCTCGCTGCGCAAGATCGACGGTTTCTCCCGCCGCCGGCTGGCCGCGCATGGGACGAAAGGCTCGTTCGTGCTCGACCCTCTGGAAAACTGGTCGCGTGACGCTTCGGGGAAGATGGTCCCGCTGAACGTGACGCTCACGCTCGACCAGGACCAGGGCGAGTACCACAAAGGGGTGAACGCGCTCAAACTGGAACCGTACACGGACCGCTACATCGGCCAGCTGACCGAGTTCGCGCACTACATCCGCGGCTTGAAAGAAAACCCGTACTCGTACGATTTCGAGCTTCTGTCGCAGAAAGTGATCCTCGCCGCTTCCGGCTACACGAAGTGGGAGAAATGACGCTTCCTTGAACTACGTGGCGCAACTCTCAATACTGTTGACGTAATAAAAAACGATGCCTGGCCAATTCGACCGGGCATCGTTTTGTGTTTATGGAACCTTTGCTCCCGTGATTACTTCACCATCGCGTGGAATTCCTGGAGCGAGTGAATGACGATTTCGTCGTTCAGAATCGCTTCGATTCCCTGCGCAGCGGCTTCCGCGGCAGCGAGCGTCGTGATGTACGGGATTTTCAGCCGAATCGCGTCCTTACGGATGTACGAGTCGTCGAACTTGCTCGACGGTCCAGCCGGCGTATTGATGACCAGCTGGATCTCGCCATTTTTCAGTGCGTCGCAAATGTTCGGACGCCCTTCGTAGATTTTGTTCACGTGCTCACATGGAATTCCGGACGACTGCAGGAATTCGTACGTCCCACCCGTCGCAAGGATCTTAAACCCAAGACGTGCGAAATGAGCAGCGGCTTTGTGGACGGCAGGCCGATCGTTTTCGTTTACCGTGATCAGGACCGTACCCTTGCGCGGCAGGCAGGCGTTGGCGGCTTCCTGCGCTTTGTAGTACGCCAGACCAAACGAACTGCACATCCCAAGCACTTCGCCCGTGGAACGCATTTCCGGGCCGAGGATCGGGTCCACTTCCGGGAACATATTGAACGGGAAGACTGCTTCTTTCACACCGTAATGCATGATGGCACGGTGGTGAAGGTCAAGATCTTTGATCGTCTTGCCGAGCATGCACTGTGTCGCCAAAGCCGCCATCTGAATCGCGCAGACTTTGGAAACGAGCGGCACCGTACGGCTTGCGCGCGGGTTGGCTTCCAGAATGTACACCGTATCGCGGGCGATGGCGTACTGAATGTTCATCAGACCCACGACGCCCATTTCGATCGCAATCCGTTTCGTGTATTCCACGATCGTGTCGATGTGCTTCGGCGGAATGCTCTTCGGCGGAATGACACAGGCCGAGTCACCCGAGTGAATACCAGCAAGTTCGATATGTTCCATAACGGCAGGGACAAACGCGTCCGTTCCATCACAAATGGCGTCCGCTTCGGTTTCCATCGAGTTTTCAAGGAATTTGTCGATCAAAATCGGGCGTTCCGGCGAAACGTCCACCGCAGCCGCGACGTAACGGCGAAGGTGATCTTCGTCGTAAACCACTTCCATCGCACGGCCGCCAAGGACGAACGACGGACGAACCATCAGCGGGTAACCGATACGATTGGCGATTTCAAGAGCTTCCTCAATCGTCGAGGCCATACCCGATTCTGTCTGCGGGATTCCCAGCTTCGTCATCATTTTGCGGAACAGGTCACGGTCTTCGGCCAGCGCGATCGTATGCGGCTGGGTCCCGAGGATCTTTACACCTTCTTCAGCCAGTTCCGCAGCAATGTTCAGCGGGGTCTGACCACCGAACTGGCACACAACGCCGTCCGGCTTCTCGTAATCGTAAATGCTCAGCACATCTTCGACCGTCAGCGGCTCAAAGTACAGTTTGTTCGAAGTGTCGTAGTCAGTCGAAACGGTTTCCGGGTTGCAGTTCACCATGATGGTTTCGTACCCGGCCTTGCGCAGGGCAAACGAGGCGTGAACACAGCAGTAGTCGAACTCGATACCCTGGCCGATCCGGTTCGGGCCGCCGCCAAGTACCATGACTTTTTTATTCGGGGAGACCGGGCAGTTGCCTTTGCCCGCCGGGATGTTATAGCTGGAATAGTAGTAACTGGCGTTTTCCACACCGCTCACCGGAACGGCGTCCCACTGTTCCACGCAGCCGAGTTTCAGACGGCGGTGACGCACGTCAGCTTCTTTCTGGCCGGTGATCTGGGCGATGTATTTGTCGGCGAAACCGTCTTTCTTGGCCTGGATCAGCTGCTCGTCCGTCATGGCGGCGCCGGCGGCGATCAAGGCCTCTTCCTCATCGACCAGTTCCTTGATTTGGTTCAGGAACCATTTCTTGATCTTTGTCTTTTCAAAAATCTGGTCAACGGTAATTCCCTTGCGCAGGGCTTCGTAGATTTGGAAGTACCTTTCCGAGTTGGGTGTGCTGAGGCGGCGGAAAAGTTCCTCGCCGGAGAGTTTGTGGAAGTCTTTCACGAACCCCATACCCATGCGGCCTTTTTCCAGCGAGCGGACGGCCTTCTGCATCGCTTCCTTGAAGGTCTTGCCGATGCTCATCACTTCACCAACGGCACGCATCTGAGTACCGAGTTTATCTTCGACACCGTGGAATTTCTCGAAGGCCCAGCGCGCGAATTTGATCACAACGTAATCACCGGATGGCGTGTATTTTTCGAGCGTTCCGTCTCGCCAGTAAGGCATCTCGTCGAGCGTCATACCCGAGGCCAGACGAGCGGAAACCAGTGCGATCGGGAAACCGGTCGCTTTGGACGCGAGGGCTGAGCTTCGCGAAGTACGCGGGTTGATTTCGATGACAACCACGCGGTCAGAAATCGGATCGTGCGCAAACTGGACGTTGGTTCCTCCGATGACCTGAATCGCATCGACGATTTTGTAAGCGTAATCCTGAAGACGTTTTTGAAGTTCTTCAGAAATGGTAAGCATCGGCGCAGAGCAGAAAGAATCGCCGGTGTGAACGCCCATGGGGTCAATGTTCTCGATAAAGCAGACGGTGATCATCTGCCCCTTGGCGTCTCGAACCACTTCAAGTTCCAGCTCTTCCCAGCCGATGACACATTCTTCGATGAGGACCTGATGGACGAGCGAGGCGGCAAGCCCTCGATTCGCGATCGTCCGAAGCTCCTCGAGGTTATAAACGATTCCTCCGCCGGTTCCACCCATCGTGTAAGCGGGACGAACGACCACCGGATAGCCGAGTTCCTCGGCAATCTTTTCGCAGGTTGCAACATCATTGGCAATCTCGCTTCGGGGAGTGTCTATTCCGAGTTTTGCCATCGTGTCCTTGAACTCCTGACGGTCTTCGCCGCGTTCAATCGCGTCGAGCTGAACACCAATGACCTGTACATTATATTTATCGAGGACACCCGCTTTGGCAAGAGACTCGGAAAGGTTCAAACCTGACTGCCCGCCAAGGTTCGGGAGCAGTGCATCAGGACGTTCCTTCGCGATGATGCGCTCGAGTGATTCGACAGTTAGCGGCTCAATGTAGGTCGCGTCCGCCATTCCCGGGTCGGTCATGATCGTCGCCGGGTTGGAGTTGACCAGAACGATCTCATAGCCAAGAGCGCGTAGGGCTTTACACGCCTGAGTGCCAGAGTAGTCAAACTCGCAGGCCTGACCAATGACGATTGGGCCGGAGCCGATGATGAGAATCTTGTGGATGTCTTCACGTTTTGCCATTTTTTTTCCTCGCAGTGTGAAAAACAGGAAAGACTGCCTGAATACAGATAAGCACAGTCCATACAAATTAGATAGAGTATAAACCCGTGGGGGAATTTTTCAAGGGGGGGAAGCAGGGTTTTCGCAAAAAAAACGAAAAAAGTTTAAAAATTTTAAAAAAATCTGAGAATTTTACCCTCAATGGTTGACTTTAGAGGGGGTTTAAGGTATAATTCAAGCTTCAGAGATTACCCTGATAAAGTGAAAAGTTACGGCATTTTTGCCACATTTTTGCACCTTTTTTAACCTCAAACTCAAGGAGTAAACCATGAATTTAACCCGCCGTCAAATGCTTCAAAGAACAGTCGTTTGCGCTGCCGCCTGTGCCCTGCCGGTTTCGATGAAAGCCGCCGAATCGACCCCGTGCAAAGTCGGGATCTGGAGTTCCAACTTCGATCAGGCCAGACAGCTGGGCCTCGACTGCCTCCAGATTTCCCTGCCGCTGCGCCCGACCGGGAACGATTTGCGTCTGAAAGAGAATCAGGAAAAAACACTCGAAAAATCGGCCGAGACCGGTATTGGGATCGACTGCCTCGCGATGGGCGAGTTCAACGGGAATCCGTTCTGGGAAATCCCTGACGCAGTGGAACAGGTCTCGACGTGCATCGACGTGCTGGCCGCGATGAAAGTCAAAAGTGTCCTGATCTCGTTCTTTGGAAAGGGCAATCTGAACACCGACGAAAAGTACGACGAAACGATCCGCCGCTTTCGTGAACTGGCTCCCAAAGCCGAGGACAAAGGGGTGGTTTTAGCCATTGAAGCGCCTCTCCGATACGACAATCACCTCCGTCTGCTTGAGGGAATCAAATCCCCAGCAGTGAAAATCTTCTACGATCCCGGAAATATCCGCAACCTGTACAATAACGACACCGACGCGGTCTGCGAGGATATTTTGAAGCTCAAGGGTGAAATCGTAGCCTGCCACGCCAAAGACGGCGGGCTTCTCGGAAAAACAAACCTCGATTACGCGAAAATCTTCAAGGCCTACTCCGCCGCAGGATTTACGGGTGCGCAGATCATTGAAGGATCCATCGACAAAAATCTCGGTTACGAGGAAAGTATCCGTCAGAATACCGCGTATTTGAAGAGTCTTCGTTATTAAATAAAGAGTGGGACGTTTCAGAAAACTCCAAAACGTCCCACTCATCTTTTGTGCTTTTTACTTTGATTTCCCGTTTTTGATTCGGAACGACCGCAGCGACATCGGCTCGAGCTTCACGGTCAATTTCCCGTTTTTCACGGGTCGCTGAACGTTCGCGCCGAGGTCCACAGCCTTCTGCGTTTTCATCGGGATCGTGACTTCCTGTGTTTTCCCGCTTGCGTTGACGGCATAGAACCACGTGTACTTTCCGTTCGAGTACGTACGGACCTTAACGTCTTCGGAGCAACACTCTTTCAAATCGTCAAAGGGCACAGCGGGAAGCGCTCTGTAAGCCGCCGCAAACTTTACGAGCTGTTTCTCCATTCCGTAAGTCCCGATGAGGAACCCGCCCTTCGTAAAGCCCAGAATGTCCTGGTATTTCAAAGGCAGAATGTAGTGTTTCATCGCGTAGAAACCAGTCGGGTTGAGCGTCGAAACACGCCAGCCATGCTCGCGGAGCCAGTCGGCTTGCAGTTTTACTTTCTCGTCGGTCCCGATTGCCGATTCCCAGTAACGGTCATGGTGGTGGATCCAGGCGTTTCGGGAAGGTTTCAACGAGGCATACTGCCCCGCAGTTTCCTCGGTATTGCGCAGACGTGCCCGGCTTGGTTCATCTTTGCGATTTTCGGTCCAACGGTAGTCCGCAGGGAAAAGCGTTTGGTCAATGAACATATTCGGAACGTCGGCGAAGTACTTCGCGTCGATCCCCATTTCCCGATTGACCAGACCCCAGAAATCACGCATTTCCTGAACGTCGTCGTACTCGCTCGTTTCGTAAATGATTGGCCGCATGCAGTTGATTCCAAGTTTCAGGTCGGGCCGCGCCTTGCGCAGATGCTCGGCCAGTGTTTTGTACCAGTCGGCTATTTTCCTGCACCGCCAATCGATCCAATCTTCACGGGCGTTTTTCATCAGCCACTCATACGCCAGCCGGCCTCGATCCGGGGCTTTGTGGTCAATTTCGATTTTAATGCCTGTCTCCTTTTCAAACGCGTCGATGAGGTAGTCATTATACCCGGCTGTAATATCACCCAACGAGTGAAGCGCATGACGCGGAAGGTGAAGAATGATCCCCTTAAAGGACGGATGTTTCGCCGCCAACGCCAGAATGTCGTCGAGCTGTTTGAGCGTCATTTTCTGAACATCCGGGTGCAGCGTGTTAAAGACGGGCGGAGAACCGTGCCAGCCGCCGGGATGAATCGTCCCAGCACTGTGGATCGTATAGGCCGAAGCATTCAGCCGACCGTTTGGAGCCACGTCGTCAAACGTGATACGTGGGACCGGGAACGTCACGTTGTTCTGGTTGAACGTCCCCATGAATTCCAGCCCTTCACGGTCAAAAACGGAAAGAATCCCATCGAAGAAACACTGCACGTGACTGCGCGGATTGTAAAGGTCGCCAATCGGTCCATGGTACCAGACCATCGGGTAAGCGAGCATATTCTGACCACTATATTTCATATAGGAAACGATATTCGCGAGCATAACCGGGTAGTCTTCCAGGTTCGAGCCGTTCACGCCGAAATCACAGTTGATCGCCGGGTCCTCGAAGTAGATCCCGACCGGGCGTGTCCAACCGTCAACGGGGTGGGCGGGGTTGATTCGGGCGATTGGAAGTTCCGGGTTCAGAACCTCGTAAATACGGATCGTTCCGATGGCCGCACCGCCGCCAACGCATTCACCGTTCGGGCAGTTTGGATTCTTCGTCTCGACCGGTGTCACGGTCCGGTTCGTCGTAAAGACCAGTGCGTAATCATCAGCACGGGACCAGAGCAGATCACGCTGAACGATCCACTTCCCCGTGTTCGGGTACTCGTCGCCGGTGCAGTAGCCGGTTTGAAGCTCGTACTCGGTTCCGGCGGTGAGTTTGGCGGATTGCGCGATAATGTCCACCGTCCGCATTTTATCATCTGGAATTTCCCACTCGAAGCAGTAGAGTTTTCCCTTCTGAATGGCCGGCAGATGAATTGCGAAGCGGAAGCCTTTTTCATTCTTCATTTCCAGATACTTACGCCCGTCAAGTTCTCCAACGGCCTTCTCGCCAAAACTGGTGATCCGATCCGCCGGGAGCGTCATCGGGTCGATCTCCTCAATGAGCTTCAGCTTCAGTTCGTCTGTCCAGAGGTTTTTCAGTGCGCTTTCTTTCCGTATCTTCTCTTCTTCGGCCTTCAAGGTTTCTTCCGAATGGAGGACCGGAAGGACCGGGATAATGCGCGAGTCGGCAAGGATTTCCCCGTTGCGGTCTTTCTGGAAAACGTGCAGACGCAGGAATTTAATCCTTTGCCCCTTTGGAGTGGTCTGCGGGTTTAACTTCACGTTGAAGTGGATCGGTGTGACTTTACTGGCCGGGAAATGGGCTTCAAGTTCCTCAACCGGTTCAGGCTGATCATCGACAAAGATTTTGACAGTCCCCTCCAAATCGTCTTTGGCCTGGTTCTGGACCGAGACTGAGATTTGGACCTCCTTTTCAGCCAGGACACAGAGCGTGCCATCTCTTTTCAGGGAGATGGGCCTAAACTCGCGGTAAAGCCCCTGGATCTCTTCCGGGGTTAGTGGGGCCGAGAAGATTTTCAGCTCGTCCAGATTTCCTTCGAGGCATTGCCACCCCGGCAGACCGCCAACGCAGAAGACCTCCATTGGGAGACGCGAGAACAGATACGGCGTTGCCGGTTTTTGTGGCTGGTAACCGTCCGAAATGGATCCGAAACGTTTCCCGTTCATATAGATTTCCTTGCTCGCGGGCGTCCAGTTGAAGACCACATGGACCCATGCGTCCCCTTTTTGCATGGGGGTTTGAATGTACTGGTCGTTCATGTCGCTCGTATCGAGTCGGAGCCTGCCTTCATGGATCCAGCCTGCGATGGCGCCTGACCCGATGCGCGTGTTTCCTGGGTATGGTTCACTCACGATGGAACGCCAAGTGTGTTTGTTTTCCGGGTCGTTCCAGTCCGGCTTGACCCAGACCGAGATGGAGCCATATTCCTGCCGAATGTTCCCGGTGGTCAGGTACTCGAGGAGCGGATGCCCGTTCTCACGGAATTCAAGCGCCTGACCCGAGACGGAATCGTCTGTGAATTTCAGATTTTCAGCACGTTTTGGGGATTTTTGACCTTTGGCGGTTTGTGCGTCTGCGGTACCGTCAAAATTCGCGTTGAAAATAAGTTCTGCTTTTTTATCTTCCAGTTTCGCTTCAGGGAGCGATGCCATTGGAACGACTTTCGTCGCGTAGATACGAAATTCGCCTTTCCCGAAGAAGTCGTACCGAAGGCCAAGTTCTTTCAGGTCGTCAGCGATTGCTTTGCAGAAAATGAGTTTTTGGGGCCGATCATTGAACCTGATTTTCTGAGCCTCGTAGTAGTGTTTCCCGCCAAGGGTGTGCCCTTCAAAATAGAAGTTCCCTGTCTGCCCCTGGGGGCCCTGAATGGTGTAACACAGCGCGTACGCATGGCCGCCCATTGTCTGATGATCCAGAATGTTCGAACGGACCTGGATGTTCCCGAACTCGGATTCCTCCATTCCGTTCGTGTTCATGACGACGCAGTCCTTTTCAAGGCGCACGTTGAGTTTTTCCGTCACGGCCTGATTCAGTGCGTAAATCACGAGCTGGGTTTTCCCGTCCGCTGACTTGAGCAGAACTTTCCCGGGAACGCGCTCAAGTGTCAGGGACTCCATTGCGGGCACCTCGAACGTGGGAGGCGCCGCCGGCTCTGCACCCGATACGAATACCGAAAAAACGAAACTAAAAATGAAAAAAAAGAACGCTTTCTTCTTCATCGTAACCCCCTTTGTCTGACCGGTCAAAATTTTGAATATGATTATTTTACGGCAGAGTACCTTCCCCGTCAAGGGGGACTGGAAAAAGAGTGGAATGAGTTAGAGACTTTCTATTGTCAGGAGTTGGCCATCCTGTATAACAGAACCAGCACGAACACTCTTCCTTAAAAAGAGGCCTTTATGTTTTTTTCAGTTCCCTGATATTTGCCTCAGACATTTCCTTTTCGATTTCACATTCTTGTGGAAAAGAATACTGTTGCAAGTCGATTTAGGGGACGATGCTTCGACCTGCTACTTAAGGGGGCTGGCTCGCACAAGCGAGACTGGAGGGGGTGGTAAACGCGCCGACAGACTCCCCCCGGCAGTACGTACCCCCTCAGGGAGAGGCTTTAAAACGCTGTCCCTCAGGGTCAAATATCCACATCGGCGGGCATGTGCTGGATGGAGGTTCCACCGTCCACGACGAAGCGTTCGCCGGTGATCCCGCGCGAGGCGTCCGAGGCGAGGAAGAAAACCACGTCGGCAAGGCAGTCGGCGGTGGCTTCCTCTCCGAGCGGAACGTTCGCCCGGCGGCGGGCCCGGGTCGCGTCATCGAGATGGTCCCAGCGTTCGGTGTAAATGTAGCCTGGCGTCACGGTATTGACGCGGATCTTGTACGGCGCCAGATCCAGCGCCATGGCCCGGGTCAGAGCGTCGATCCCGCCTTTGCTCGCGCAGTACGCCGCACGTTTGCGGATCGCCCGCGTCGAAGTGTTCGAGCTGAAATTCACGATCGTCCCGAAACCCTGGCGGATCATGATCCGAGCGGCCTTCTGCCCCATGTAAAACGTTCCCATGAGGTTCACCCGGAACACGCGCTCCATCTCGGAGTACTCCACGTCCTGAAACGCGGGCCCGATCCCCTGGTAGCACGCCACGTTCACGAGAATGTCGAGTTTCCCGCACTCCGATTCGACTTTGGCGTACATCGCGTCCACGTCGGCGGGGTTTGAAATGTCGCCGGGAATTTCGAGGATCTGCCCGTCAAACCCTTCAGCGCGCATGGCGTCGGCGCCCTTGCGGGTACTTTCAACGGTCGTGGCGTTCATGCAGACGAACGCACCCTCCTGAAGGAACTTTCGGGCGATTCCCAGCCCGGTGTTGCGGCTTGCGCCGGTGACGATGACGACTTTGTCCTTAAATTGATTCATTCTCTGGTTTCCTTGAAAAAAATCGAACGGGGCTTCTACCTTCCTTTTTTAATTATGGCTCAACACGCCAAAAAGTCAAGAGGCACAGACGGGATTTTGAGGAAATTTTTCTTGTGAGACAAAACCAATGTTGAAGATTCCATAAATTAGTGCATGGACATGGCTTGACGCTGGACTTGATTTCGTTTATAATACAGGCTTTATGGATACACAGAAAGGCCCAAATCATGAAAAAAAACACGTTTTTCCTTTTTGTTTTTTTGATCCTTGTTACGGCTCTGTTGATGGGCATTTTAACGGTTCCAACGCACGCGAAAGAACGGCTTGATCGGGGCACTGTCGCGATTCAGACTCACGAGGGTGTTTTCACGTCTTGGCGGATCATGCCCGGCGAGGAGGGCGCCGTCTTTACCCTTTTGCGGGACGGAAAACCGATCGCCCGGCTGGACGCTTCCACCGGGACGAACTACCTCGACCGGGACGGAAAGAGCGATTCAGTCTATTCGGTCCGGCTCGGGGAGGAGGGCAGCCCGGCGGTCAAGGTCTGGAAGGACGGCTTTCTGACACTGACGCTGGATATGCCCACAGAGCAGACCATGCCGGACGGGAGCGTGTGCCAGTACCGCCCCAACGACATGAGCTGCGCCGATCTGGACGGCGACGGCCGGTTCGAGCTGATCGTCAAATGGGACCCGACCAACTCCCGCGACAATTCGCAGAGCGGCTACACGGGCACGACATTCCTTGACGCCTACACGCTCGACGGGACGAAACTCTGGCGCGTTGATCTGGGCGTGAACATTCGTTCCGGCGCGCACTATTCGCCGTTTCTGGTTTACGATTTCGACGGGGACGGCAAAGCGGAACTGATCTGCAAGACGGCCGACGGAACGGTGGACGGTCAGGGTCATGCTCTGGGCGATCCACGGGCGGACTACCGCGACAAAAACGGGCGCGTCCTCGACGGCCCCGAGTTCCTCACCGTTTTTGACGGTCAGACGGGTGCTGCGGTCTGCACGATCGACTACCCTGCTCCGCGAACGATCCGCCGGATGGACCGAAGCCGTGACGGCTGGGGGGATGACTACGGGAACCGGTGCGACCGGTTTCTTGCCTGCGCCGCCTGCCTCGATGGGAAGCGCTCGTCGGCCGTTTTCTGCCGCGGGTACTACACGGCCGCGTACGTCATGGCGTTCGATTTCAACGGCAAAGACCTGAAACTCCGCTGGATCCATAAAAGCGAAACGCCCGGCGAGGGGCTTTACGGCGAAGGAAATCACTCGCTGGCGGTCGGTGATCTGGACGGTGACGGTCGGGACGAGATCGTTTACGGCGCTGCCGCCCTGGACGACGATGGGACCGTTTTATACCGCACCGGGCTGGGGCACGGCGACGCGCTGCACCTGTTCGCAAGCGGCGCCGACGAGAAACTCTACGTTTTCGATGTTCACGAAGACAAAAACGCCGACTACGGCATGGAGGTGCGCTCCGCCGACGGCGCGATCCTCTGGGGTGTCCATGCGGGTTTCGATGTCGGGCGCGGGCTGGCCGCCGACGTGGATCCCGACCATCCCGGTTACGAGGTCTGGTCCCATGCCGCCGACGGTTTGTGGACGCTGGACGGGAAGAAAATTTCTGACCGCCGACCATCCCAGAACTTCCGGATCTACTGGGACGGCGACCTTCAGGACGAACTTTTCGACCGGGGTAGTATCGATTCCTGGCAAAACGGCCGGCTTGCGACGTTCTGGAAGTTGAACCATTCCGCGACGATCAACGGGACCAAATCGAACCCCAACCTTCAGGCGGATCTTCTGGGCGACTGGCGCGAAGAGGTCATTCTGTACAATGCCGAAAATCCGGCCCAGATCAACATTTTCCCGACGACGATCCCGACCCGGTACCGCGTCCCGTGCCTGATGACAGACCACCTGTATCGTATGTCGATCGTCTGGCAGAACATCGGGTACAACCAACCCCCACACTTGGGAAGATATTTGCCGGAAATGGCGAAGAAATCACGATAAGTCTTTTCCTGGATCAGGAATAAGGAAATCCATCATCCTGATCCAGAACTCATAATGTACACATTACAGGTCAATAACCGACATGGAATGCGGCGCGTCATTTTTGTTGTCAAACGGCAAATCGATGTTGGAAATATAGAGCTTGTTGCCACGGCGGCAGACTTCCGAACAACGATCGAGCGCACCATTGGCACCGGTTCCAACGGGATTTTTGGCAAGCGTCGTCACCTTGCCTGTTGCGATGCAGACTTTATGAACGGCATTGCCGGCAAAGTCGGCGAAGTAAACGCAGCCGTCCGTGCTGTCAACGCGAATCCCGTCTATCGACATGAGCTTCTTGCGTTCCACAGGACACGGAATCACGTTACGAACTTTAACTACCTTTGATCCATCTGCGTCAAACGTCAGCTCATAAATCTGCTCGTCACCGAAGTTGGCAACGTAAACCTTGCCGTCCACGGAGGAACTGCAGCCGTTCGCACCAACCCGCCATTCCGGGTCATTGGTCTTGAACTGGAAAATGAAATGCGGGTCGCAGTCCGTTTCGCTGACGTAGGTCTTGGCCCGATACGGTTTGGCGGGATCCAGTTCCTTCAAATCGAAGCAGAACAAACCGGACGTCAGCGGGCTTGGCGTGTCCTCCGTGACGCGGGTTTCACAGAAATAAACCTTTCCATTGGCCACGGTCAGACCATTGGGTGCGACGAAATTCGTTGCCAGAACTTCACAGCGAACGGGTTTGCCATCCTCAAAAACGACTCGGAGCAAACGACCGTTATGATTGACGTGGCCGCTGATTTCCTGTGAGTCCGCAACGTACAGATTCCCGTCGGGGCCGAAAGCGATCCCCAGCGTGCCGGCATGTCCGGTTTCGGGGCTGGCGGGGATGCGAAACACTTCCTCGATCGTATCGTCCGGCTTAATGACAAGCAGCGGAGCGTCGCCTTCTTCCACCGCGGCCGGAATGACGAGGTAAATATTGTTATCTGACGGATTGTACGCCATACCATCCGGCGTAACGTATTTGTCGCCCAGATCGATCATCCGGGGAGTTTTCAAAGCCGGTACCTGATCACAGGTTTCCGCTGCGAAAACAACCTCGGAACCCAAAACTGCCGCGGCGCTTAAAAGAAACAAAAGAGCAATTTTTCGTAACATAATTGGAGGCTCTCCTTGAAAAAGGAACTGAAATGGAGATCCCAGTTCCTCTTGTTTTAACCAATCAAATTATTTCCCAAGAAAGTGGTCGTTAATGCCCGGGTCGCTGTGACGCACGGCGCTGTTGGTGTGCAGGTTGGCGACTTCGGTCAGGATGCAGCCTTCCGGGCCGGCCATCTGCCAGTGCTTCGTTTCGACTTTCGCGAGCTGAACATAATCACCGGGATTGGCCCACTGGCCGTGTTTGACCTCGACGGTCCCGCCATTGTGGCACTCGGGGATCTTGATTTCCGGCGGGAGATTATCTTCGCCGATGCCGACGATAAACGATTTGCCGTGACGGATGAACCAGCCCTCGTTCTTGACCGCCTGACCTTCGCCCTTGATGTGCCAGTGCTCCGGCAGCATCTGATTCGGCAGGAGGAAGAGGTCTTGCATCATGAACGTCAGGCCCTTTTTGTCCTGGTCGTTATTGACGATCCCGATGCACGCCAGCCCCAGCTCGCTGAACTTGCCCGTCCCGTAGTCCGAGACCCAGAGGCGTTCTTTCAGATCCGGGAAAACCGGGTAATTGAAGTAACGGCACAGGGCGATGATCGCGTCCTTGGCTTTGTCCTCGTTGAAGCTTCCATCCAGGTCGTAGAAGTCCGCGTTGTTGAACTTCAGGCCCTTTTCGGCTGGCGCGGCGGCTGCGGGTCTTGGAAAAGGCAAATTCGGAAAACGGCGGCGAATCTGCTGAGCCTGCGACTCCATGGCGGTCCCGGCGACCAAACCGGCCAGAGCAGCGCCTGTGGCCTTCAAAGCGGAACGACGATTGATTTTTTCCATCTCAAACTCCTTTCAAAACAGGGAAACGACTTGAAAAAAAGTGTTTATCCAGAAATTATACCAAATCCGTGGTTAATTTCAAGCGTTTCCATGCCCCAAACCGGAAAAAAGGGCAAAACTTTTCTTTTTCCTGCATGAAAAAACGCCCCCGGCCCTTGAAGTGGACCGGCCAAACCGATATAATACGGAGGTAAATCGGAAGTTTTCAGAACGATCAGATCACCCAAACGAAAGGAACCAAAAATGAAATACCTGAAAGCGCTGCTCGCAGTGATTTGCATCCTCTGCCCTCTCGCTGGCTGGGCGGATCCCTATTGCGATGTCAACGCGCTGCCCGACCTCATCAAGTGCCTGCCGGCACCGCCCACTCAGGGGACCCCGGATTTTGAGCGCGATGTCGCACGTTACGAATGGGGCAAGGAACAGCGCAAAGACCCGGCAAAAGCGGCCTTGGCCCAACATGACGCGGTGTGGTCGTATGAAACCATCGCCGATGCGTATTCGGAGCCTTTCGGACTGGAGATCTCGGCAGAGAAAACCCCGGAAATCTGGAAACTCATCGTGGACAGTCTTTCCACGACCGACCAGATGCGTGTCGCGCCGAAGGCGTTCTTCCACCGTCAGCGGCCTTTCGCGTATTTTAACGAGGAGCCACTTTGCCCCCAGGAAGACGGGATCTGGCGCAACGAGGGAAGCTACCCGTCCGGCCATACACTTCGCTGCACAGTCTCCGCGCTGATCCTTGCCGAGATCAATCCGTCACGAGCCAACGAGATATTCGCCCGTGCCTGGCAATACAGCGAAAACCGCGTCATTGCAGGCGCACACTGGCAAAGTGACGTGGACCTGACTCGCGTCGCCGCAGGAATCGCCTATTCGAGCCTGCAATCGATCCCGGCATTCAGAGCACAGGTGGAAAACGCCAAACGCGAGTTCAACGAACTCCTCGGGAAGAGAGGGAATTGACCGGAATCGGCCTTCATTTCAAACGTAAACGTAGGGCGTAAATTCCCAATCGAACTCTTTCCCGATCAGGAATGCCCTACTTCCCCAGGAAGTGATCGTTAATACCTGGGTCGCTGTGACGGACTGCGCTGTTGGAGCGCAGGTTGGCAACTTCGGTCAGGTTGCAGCCTTCCGGGCAAATCGAATAATTACAAAATCTTTTCCTTTCTTCGTTCAAAATTCGTCTCCGGCCCTTGAATTAACTTTCCAACCTTGTATAATACGAGTGTAAAGTTTAAAATTTTCAGAACGATTAGTTTATCAACATTTCAAAATCATGTACTACCTTGGCATCGATAACGGTGGGTCCATGACAAAGGCCGCCCTGTTTGACGGCATCGGAACGCTGGTTTCCGTCTGTTCGGAGAAAGTCGAACTTCTTCACCCCGAGCCGGGCATGGAGGAGGTGGATGGCGCGCAGCTTTGGCAGAGCAACGTCAAAGCGATCCGCTCTGCGATCACCCAGGCCGGGATCGACCCGAAAGAGATCGCCTGCGTCGCGTGCGCCGGGCACGGGAACGGCATGTACCTGGTGGACGGGGACGGGGTGCCGCTCGTGGGCGTGCGCTCGACGGACATCCGCGCCCGGGAGTACGTGGACCAGTGGGAACGGGCCGGCCTGGTGGACGCCCTGATGAGCAAAACGACCCAGCGCACGTGGGCGGCCCAGCCGAACGCGCTGCTCCGGTGGTTTGAGGACCATCAGCCGGAAACGCTGCGGAAGGCGAAATGGCTCTTCATGGTCAAAGATTTCGTTCGGTTCAAACTGACCGGCGAGGCGTATATGGAACTCACCGACGCATCCGCCACGAGCCTGCTCAACAATCAGACGGGCCAGTGGGACGACGAACTTCTTCGGGCGTGGGGCGTGGAAAAGTTCCGGCATTTGCTTCCGCCGCTGGTTCAAACGACGCAGATCTGCGGGCGCGTCACGCCGGAAGCCGCAGAGGAAGCGGGTCTTGTGGCCGGTACGCCCGTCGCCGGCGGAATGTTCGACATTGACGCGGTCGGTCTGGGCGTCGGCATGACGGACGAGCAATCCCTCTGCCTCATTTCCGGGACGTGGGGGAACAATCAGTACATCGCCTCCGCGCCCGTGGTCAGCAAGGACATTTTCATGACCACCCTGTACTCCATCCCGGGCTACTACCTCATGCTCGAGGGGAGCGCGACCTCGACGAGCAACCTGGAATGGACGCTTTCGACGTTTTTCAAGGCCGATAAAGAACTGCTGGCTCTGAAGAACAGCGGGAAGACCATCTACGACGTGCTGAACGAAGAACTGGCGGCGACGGAGCCGGAAACGAGCGGCACGGTGTTTCTCCCGTACCTGTACGCCTGCCCGGCCAACCCGGACGGCAAGGGGGTCCTGTTCGGGCTGGACGCCTGGCAGGATCGCGGGCACGTCATGCGCGCCGTGTGTGAAGGGATCGTTTTCGCCCACTACTGGCACATCGAGCGCCTGCTCAAGTTCCGTTCCAAACCGGGTGAGATCCTCCTGGCGGGCGGAGCGGCCAAAAGCCCGATCTGGCGGCAGATGTTCGCCGACGTGTTCCAGACGCCCGTGCGTGTCCCAGACGGCGCCGAGCTGGGCGCGCTCGGGGCCGCCATTGCCGCCGCGGTCGCCGTTGGGACTTTTCCGGACTGCAAGACCGCGTGCAAAGCGTTCGTCAAGTTCTCGAACGTGAACCAGCCGGACGCCGCCAAAGCGGACGTGTACGCCAAAAAATACGCCCGATTCAAAAAGCTGCTGGAGGTTCTGGACCCGAACTGGAGCGAGCTGTTATGGAAGTGATCACCGCGCAAGAGGCCGTCAGAAAGTACATCAAAAGCGGCATGACGCTTGCGGTCGAAGGGTTCATCGGGCTGATGAAGCCGGAGGAACTGCTCATCGCCCTGCGGGAACGGTTTCTCGAAACGGGTGAACCGCGAGACCTGACGGTCGTCCACTGCGCCGGCCAGGGGGACGGGACCTCGCCCGGCTGCGGGATCAACCGGCTCGCCCTGGAAGGGCTGGTCGGCCGGATCATCGCCAGCCATTTCGCCATGGCCCCCGACATTCAGCGGCTCATTCTTGAAAACAAAATTGCCGGGTACAACCTCCCGCAAGGGGTGATCTCGCACCTGTACCGCGACATTGCGCAGAGCCTGCCAGGGAACATCACCCACGTCGGGCTGGATACGTTCGTCGATCCGTCGCTCGAAGGGGGAAAACTCAACGAAAAGGCCCGGCAGGCGGGCGATCTGGTCGAACGGATCGCTATTCACGGAAAGCCGTTTCTGCTTTACAGGGCGTTCCCGATCGACGTCGTTTTTCTGCGGGCGACGTCGTGCGACGCGAAGGGGAACTGCTCGCTCGAACGTGAGCCGGTGAGCCTCGAAGTCACGGCCATGGCGCAGGCCGCCCAAAACTCCGGCGGGAAGGTGATCGTTCAGGTGGAACGGCTTTCGGACGCTCCGCTTGACCCCCATCAGGTCAAAATTCCCGCGTGCCTGGTGGACGCGGTGGTGGTCGCTCAGCCGGAAAACCACCGAATGACCAACGACTTCGATTTCAATCCCGCGTTCATTCAAGGGGGGCTGGCGAGCGTGAAATCTCAGGACGCGCAAACGCCGCTCACCATCCGCCAGTTCATCGCGCAGCGGGCCGCCAGAGAGCTGACGCCCGGAGCGATCGTCAATCTGGGCATCGGAATGCCGGAGGGGATCTCCGAGGCCGCGGCCGAAATGGGAATTTCCGGGATGGTTTTGACCACCGAGTCCGGCACGATCGGCGGCTCTCCCGCTTCGGGTGGTTCGTTCGGCGCGGCGGCTTATCCGGACTGCATTCTTACCCAGCCCGAGCAGTTCGACTTCTACGACGGTGGTGGCCTCGACATCGCGTTCCTCGGGTTGGCACAGGCGGACCGCTTCGGAAACGTTAACGTCAGCAAATTCGGCTCGAAACTCGCGGGCTGCGGCGGGTTCATCAACATCACCCAGAACGCGAAACGCGTCGTTTTTTGCGGGACGTTCACCTCGGGCGGGCTGCAAGCCGAATTCCACGACTGCCGGCTGCAGATCCTTCAGGAAGGTCGAGTCAAAAAATTCGTCCGGGACGTTGAGCAGATCACCTTCAGCGCGCGCCGTGCCGCCGAAACGGGTCAGGACGTTCTTTTCATCACAGAACGGGCGACGTTCCGCCTGATCGACGGCGTGATGACACTGACGGAACTCACCCCCGGTGTGGACCTCGAACGTGACGTTTTGGCCCACATGGAGTTTGAAATCAAGGTACAAGAGACAATCAATTGACCTTTCCCCGAAATAACTCTCATGTCATCTAAAGGGCGCAAAAGCCATACGTATTCTTTGACGGATGAACCACAAATCGGATCTTAATGTTTATTTTTCTGGACATCCTTAACATCTGCCCATCTTTTCAGCGCTCTCTCGAACGCGCGGTACTTCGGCGAATCCTCAGGCTTTTCGTCGGCCCAACGGAAAAGACCCCAGGAGCCCCATTTGCTCCAGTTGCCCGTTGAGGAGAAGTGGCACATCAGGCCGCCGCCGACGTCTTCCCACGCCTGGAAGTACGCGTCGTACAGTTTCCCCATCCGCTCGGATGCGTTGGCCTCAAGGCAAATGGCGTTTAGCTCCTCGCGGTCGTTCGCCCCCCAAAGCCCCACCAGATGCTGGCCGGCTTCGTAGCAGACGAGGTCCAGGCCGTACTGGTCCGCCAGTTCTTTCTGCTTTTTCATCCACTCGATCGACTGGGGGAGCGCCTGCTTTTCGAGGTGATCCAACGCCCCCTCAACACCGCCGCGAATGAATTCATCGGCGTACTCTTTCGGAATGCAATTCATGAAATACGGAGCGATCGCCAGTGCGTCCGTCACTTCCGCGGCATTTGAGTATTTCAGAAGCTGCTCGGAAACATACGGGTTGGCCGCCTGCGTCGCGAGGACTCTCACCAGACGGTCCGTCCCGCCAAAGACCTCCTCGAAAATCTTGAAAATCTCCCGCGACCGTTGAGAAGTCCACGCCCAACCGCGGACCCACGGCTGCTCGTCGGGAAGAAGCGCTTTCCCTTGCTCCTGCGCGTACCGGCACTGCTCGAACTGGCCGTTCCAGACCTCGTTCGAGTATTCGACGTAAACTTTCAGGTTCGGGTTCAGACACTTTTTGATTTTCTGGGCCATTTTGCGTACAAAATCATCGTTGGCCAGGTGCGGCACACAGAACCACGGATTCGCGTCCAGCCGGTTCGCCAGATCGCAGAGAAGTTCGAACGGCACGCCCTTTTCGGAAAACGTTGCATCACCCACGCGGGGACGGTCGGACCATTTTTCCAGTTTCGAGCCGTTCGTGTGCTGAAGGTCCATGAACCTAATCGTGTGTACCCCACGCCAGCGGCCGAGAAATTCCGGGTTCCAGACGCCCGACGGCTGGGTTTCCGGCTGGCCCAGTCCCGGCATAAAGACCTGAACGTCCCGGATGTAATCGGCCGGATCAGTCTCGCGGATCTGCACCCAGAACGCGCCGTGCTGACTGTCCACACGGATCTGAATTTCGCCGGGTTTCTCACTGACGGCCTGAGCATTCATGAACGTCAACTTCCCTTTTCCACGATACCGGACCGTATAAATGCCGGACGGGTAGTGTCCGCCGTCGATGGTGCAAAGGGGCGTTTCGGCGAAGCAGTCCGGCTCGAGGCGGCGCACCCAGCCACGCTCGTCCAGATCGAGTTCCGGCCCTTTCCCCCAGCCCTCCCCCTGACGCTGGCTGACCCATTTTCGGGATTCCATGAAGACGTTCGCGAAAGGCAGTTCCGTGCTCCAGTCCGCCGGCCCGCCGAAGTTGATCCCCATCGCGGGTTTCGCCTCCGCCCAATCGGACGTGGAAAAGACAAACGCCAGAAGCAGGAAAAACGAGTACATGAAAGGAATAGTTCTGTTCATGGTTTTCTCCAATCTTTTTTTCAGGAATAAATCATTCAGAGTACTTTTCTGACACAACATTCAGTTTAATCTGCCAGAACGGTTTTGTCAAGTGGGGAGAGTGGAATATTTTTCCCTGTTTGTTCTGATTCTCGCTGAAAGGGAGAAGATTTGTCTAAATGCAAGACTGCCGCCCTGCAAAATCACCCTGAAGAAACCTGGGTTTGGTCCGGGCGGCACTGCTGTGGAAATTATTTCGATAAACGCTTATTTTTTGGGGGTTATCGTTGCTAATGCAGTTTTCAAAACGGGAGCGAAAAGTCCCAAAACCATTATCGCAAATACAGTAACAAGGCTCCATGTAATGTAACTCAAAGTTTTCGCGACGTTTTTGGTAACTTCCGGGCCGTGTTTTTCAAGAGCAGTTTCCATTCCATCGCTCACTTTGTACGCGGAAGTGATGGCTGCTGCGGAAAGCCCAGTAGCAACAACTATTTTCCAGTCGATTTTACTGAGAAATTTCGCTCCATTTTTCGATTTTTGGTAAGTGTTCAAAAGAAGCTCTCGGGTTGCGGGGGAATCTGCGTTTTGGGCTCCGCAAACCAGTCTGGAAATATCATCCGCCGGAGCTTTTGTCAGGGCACGAACACCATCGTCGCCGTAATGCTCTGCGATTTTCAGCGTCATGCCTGGTACACGAGCTTCAAGTTCCGCCACTTCCGGTCCGATTCTGCGGGCAATCGGGAGAAGATCGTCCGCGTGGAGCGCCAGCGATCGGGCAGCTTGAGGCGAATGAGCGCACAAACGCCAAAAATCGTCGCCATGTTTGGCTCCCTGTTCGAGAGTTTCCAAGCCACCGATCCTCATAACTCTCAAAATGTCATCACCGTGTGAGGCAATGGCTTTCTTCATGGCTATTTCCGCGGCTTCTTTTGAAGCTGGGGTCAGGGTTTTCCCACTGACTTTTGCAGCCTGTTCCAAAACTTCCTGAATGACCTTGGAGGTAGGGCTGGCCTGAACTCCCGCGGTGAAAACCATAGCGGCTAAAACAAAAATCCCAAGAGTGAAGAACGTATGTTTCATTTTTTTCTCCTTGTGTTTAAGTTTTGGTTCTTATTTGACAAATCACTGTTCGATCAGAAAACCACTCAAAAAATTCCGTCCGAAACTTCATTCACTAATTCGCGTGTACTCGTCCTGTACTCGTTCAATAGTTTTTGAGCTTGATCCTTGGCATTTTGATTGATTTCTGATCTATAATTCGTGATGGAATCGTGAAGCTGACCGCTGAGTTTTTCAGGTATTACCTTTATTGCTTGACGAATATCCCAAGCAGTCCATGCAAGACCCACGACAGCGATTCCACCACCAATGACATCACCAATCGGAAGTGGTCCGTCGGCCGCTGCGCAGATGACTCCTGAGGTCCCACTTCCCGCCATCTTTGCCACCGTTTTAGCTAAAACCGAAGAGAGTACCTGGTAAGTAGAACGGATGAAGAGCAGTTCCAACCCAACACCGACCTCAGCGCTAATGGTACTTAGAATATTCCGATTTACGGTAGTTTGAATTTCCACCATATCCTCTGCGATTTTCTCAATAGCAGACATGTTGAGAACCTTAAATTCGGGCTTTTTCAGCTCAGCCGCGATGGAAGCACGAAACTCATTACTATTTTCAGCCAGTTTAATCTCATAGTTTTTCAACAGCTGGTCCACTTCCACTGTACCAACGGCACAGTGGTCCAATACTTTGTTAAGGGATTGTTCGATGGCTTCCTGGGCATCTGAGCTGCCAGTGATTTTGTCTTTCGCCATTTTATAACAAAGCTTGTTGCAGGCTCCAAAACTCGAGAAGTCTTTAACGACCGAGGGGATCGCGTTCTCGGCTGCGTCGAAATTTCTGTTGATTATTTCCTGCAGTTTGAACTCGAAATCGTTTAAAAGTTCGTTGTTTTTCTCCTGGAATTTCTTTTCTTCCTGAAGAACTTTCTGGCGGAATTGTTCTTCAAGTGCGCGGGCTTTCTCAGATTGATCCTCACTCAGAGGCGATTCTTTGGGCTGATTGACCTCCACTCCGGTATTCCCCTCTGGAATGTGGCCGGCCATGTAGGAAACTGCTGCCAGGATCAATACCAGGACCATCGCCATGAGGTACAGCCAGTTGGTTTTCTTCTGTTTCATTTCAGTCTTTTCAATGGATTCGTTCATTATCATTCCTTTCAGTTTTAAGCAGGTTCTTTTTTGACCCTCTATAGAATATAACGAATAAGTGAGATTATTTCTCAAAAATTCTTTAAGATTTCCAAATCAAACACAAACAGGAAGCAAATTTACCGATGATAAATTTTAATCAACTGTCTCATTATAGACTTACTAAAATTGGTTTAAAGAAGCAAAAGTCCCCGACTCGTGCCATAAATTTTGAGCTTAAACACGAAATCGGGGAATAACGATTATCTGGAAAACATCAACCTTCGATATACTGTTCAACGATTTCCTTCGCTGCAGCGATCGGGTTGGTCGTGTGAATACGGAAGAACGGTTTACCGCCTTTACTCGCCAAGGCTCCAAGTTCCTGAGAGTGTTTATGGCTCGAAAGCTGAATCAGAACCATAAAAGCGCAAACATGCGGATTACGCAGATAC
Source organism: Thermoguttaceae bacterium (assembly GCA_030530205.1). Classification (GTDB taxonomy): domain Bacteria; phylum Planctomycetota; class Planctomycetia; order Pirellulales; family Thermoguttaceae; genus RGIG3701. Next base: position 39,583 of record JAUMVK010000022.1, read on the forward strand.
GGTTGGTATCTGTCCAGCGAGTCGCCATGGGAAGTCTCTTCCCACTCCACCTCACAGCCAAAAGCATCCTCAAAATTCTTCTTCTGTTCCGGTTTCGGAATCCCCCCGATCACCACCAGAGTCTGATCCTGAAAGTGTTTGCGAACGGTTTGCACGTTAGGATCGGAATGGTATTTGTTTTCCAATTGAGAAGGCGTGTATTTTGACATCTCATTGGCTGTTGACTTATATTCGATCTCAGACCGAATTCTATAAAAATCGTCGTTGTACTCGGATTCTTCAGGAAATTTATTCAGGATAGGACGAAACAGGTTGCAGATGAAATCATCGTCAGGTTTGCAGCCGAAATAAGTAAACAGCTGATGAACATCATCCATGACAAGACCGAAAATTTCGGAGTAATTATCAGGATGACGAGTCATTTTTTGGACATTGGATTCGAGACGTTTCTTCACTTGGCTTTCACTGATTCGGTCAGCGTAAACCCTGTTCAGGTTCTCAAGTTCATTCCCGATTCTTCCAATCTCACTGGAAGGCCAAGGATTTTTTCTCCGTGAGTTCATATCGAGCCGACTCTGATTACGATTCGTTTTGACTTCACTATTGATGAATTCAAAACAGGAATTGTAAATTTCATCTCCTTGATTCCCAAGCAGACGGTAATACATTCCAAGCAGGCGCAAAACACAATTTCCACAAGAGATGATTGGAGTAGCAAGATTAGGGGCAATTGGAGTTTCCGAAAGTACCCGACCAAGCCAATCATAAGCGATTTTCAAATGACTGAAAATCTGGCTCATCAAATCCAAAGAGGAAAATTTTGTCTGGGCTGCAATCATCCTGAGCTGCACAGGGGTTTCGGCACTTTCCGGGTTTGCCAAATGCTCTTTCTGCAGGGCGCATTCTTCGATCGCGTCATTCAGTTTATTAACGATTCGGGTCGCTTTATCATAAATTCGTACATCATATCTGGGCTCTGTGACTACGCGGATCGGGACTTTACGCTGTGCCTTGGTAATCACATTGGTTTTTGCTGGTTGACACCATGCCAGACGGGCTAAAACCTCATCTGTGGTAAGTTTCTCTTCAACCGTTTCTTCCTCGGCTTCAACCACTTCTTCTTCGGGTTCAGAATCCTTGACTTCTTCCGTTTCCGGAGCGTTAAGCGAAACACCAGTCTGGTTTTCTTCCGGCTTTTCAGTCCTGACAGCCTCAACGTTTTCTTCCAGGTCCACCGGCATTGTGGCTTCATCATCAGCTTTCTCGAGTTCTTCCGGGCTGGCCGAAATGTTTATCCAGTTCTCAACCAAAGATTCGAATCCAGCAGGCATCGGCTCATCGATCGCGATGACATTGACAATGACCCCGGTTTCTTTTAGACACTTCAGAAGTTCTGGAAAGTCACTTTTCCCACGTGAAATGAGGACTGATTTTCTGCCCCCAGGAGGTGTTGGCAGGTTCAGGATTTCCATCATCAAACGGAGCTCTTCGTCCTGGACGGGAATCACACTGAACCCGTTCCGAAGGACTTCCGGGGCAATCTCCGCCTTTTCCACGGGTAGAAGAAATTTCTTCTGCGCCAAAAGATTTTGAGGTTGGGAAAGAATTTCCTTCAAAACATTCCAAAGATACTGACTCCGCCAGGATTCCAGTCCTTTCTTGCAGGCTTCCGCAAAGAAATGAGACGTGGCGACACAAAGGTTGATCGGAAATTGGAAATGAATTTTAGCCATAGTTTTCTCCTTGTTTGAATGATTATGTTTTTTTGCCCTCTATAGATAATAACGATTAAACGTCACTTTTTTCCCCAAAAAAACTGAAAATTTTCTGGATATTCCAAAGGGCTCTTGAAAACAGAACCCCATTTTTGCGACACACGTCATTCAGAAAAATACCGGATTGGCTCCAAAAAGAATTTCAATGTTTTAAAGGGAAAGATTTACTAAAGAATAACCGTTCATCCGGTAATTGTGTACCTGAAAGACAACCAGAGCAAGACATTCTCGATACCAGGTAACCGACCTGTCAAGAAAGAAAATACACAATTATTGATAAAGGGAATTGAAAGAACAATTCCCTCCATCGTGTGGCTCAAAAAATGTTTCAAAACTGTCTGGTTTAATTTCTTCCTTACCGCAGTTTTTTTGTCTCGAAATGTTTTCCGGCTAAAGCCTGTTTGACGAATACACCCCAGAATTCTGTGGGCGTGTATTCCCAGTCCTTGATCACGTTCGGCCCGCAAGTCGGGTGAAAGCTGAACGCAGTCCAGTTAAGCCGGTAGTGCTGGATCACCCCTAACATATCCTCAGGCCATGGGCTTCCAACGCCTACCACTTCTTTTTGAGCGCTTTTGGGAATGAAGCTGAAATCGTCCCATGAACGCAGATTTCCCACCTCGCCGATGAAGATCGGGTACTTTTCCGCTGCGTCAAGAAACGCCTTCTGCCAGCCAGTTTTCCAGGGGTAAATATGGGAGGAATAAATGACACCCCGTCCTGATTTCGTATCTTTCAGGACGAATTCACCGCTGGCCACGCCGGACAAGTCGTAGCTCCAATCCAAACCGCCCGCAATGACCGGATTGTTCGCCCCGGTTTGACGTACGACGTCGAGCAATTCCTGCATGGATGATCGCCATGCCTCCCAGCCGAGATCGTGCGGCTCATTGAAAAGCTCGAAAATCACGGCCGGATGATTTTTGTACCGAACTGCCGCATCAGCCCAAAACTTCTGATGTTCTTCTTTGGGCGTTCCGAACCGGTGCAGGTCGAGGACCAGATAAGCTTTCTTTTCGGCACAAAGTGCGACAATGCGGTCCACGAGCTGACGATATTTTTCCCCGCCGTCGTTCTGCCATTTGTTCAGGCCGAACCAGAATTCCTCTTTGACGGGAAGCCGGACGACGTTCGCGTTCCAGTCGTTCAGAGCAACCTCGACACTTTGCTCTACGTGCTCACCGCCGGCACTCCATTCCAGAGAATCGACGCAAAGCCCCTGCAGCCAAACCTCTTTGCCTTTTCGGTTGACGATCCGGTTCCCCTTGACGAGAATCGGTTCCGACAAACCCGTCAGGTCTCCCGGCGTCTGGACGGTTGACGGCTTCGCCCTGGTTTTCGGTTTCACCTTCTTTTCCGGAGGAGCCTGATCGGTCTGTGTGACCTGAATCGCGGCGAAATCCATCGTTCCTGTCTGTGCCTGCAGGAAATACGGCATCAGCTCGACATACTGCGCCCCTTCGGGCACGGCAATGATATACTCAACGTTCTGCCAGCCGTCGGACGTTCCTTTGAACGTTGGAACGTGCGGAGTCGGCTGGAGGGTTTGCCCATCGGACGATTTGAAGTTCATAATCAATCGGCCGTCGTTCCAGTTCTGCGCTCCGGACTGCACATCCGTATAGCGGACTTTGAGCTGAACTTTCAGCGCTTTGGGCGGATTCTTCGGCAAGTACATGCGGCGATAGACCATCACATGTGATCGTGGTTCTTTCACGGTCAGGCGCAAAATCGGAACGTCTTTTCCATCAATCTTTTCGGTTAGAACCGAGGTCGTTTCATTGTTCACGCCCCAGTCCGAAGCGAGCTGTGACTGGGTTATTTGGGAAAAATCGCCATGCGGCAATTCCGTCTCCGCGTACGAAACCGCCGTGAACAAAAAAATCATCAATACACAAACAAATCGATATTTCACCACGGTCATTACTCCTGTTTTATGGTCCATCTTTCCGGGATTTCGTTGCCGGATTGTTTGATGGTTTGTTCTCCCCGCGTTTTGACGAGCGTTGCAGACGTTCCTGTTCCGGCATCAGAGAAGACGTTGTCGTACAGGCCGACCCCTTTGCCGTCGGACAGCTCGATCACCGGCGTGGAAAACGGCGTTTCGATCACGTTGTTTCTCATGATGATCGCGCCATCGTGTGCCGCACCGCCGTCTTTCCCGAAGTGAATACAACCGTGATTTCCCTGGCAACGGGCGTCTTTCTTGATCGAGCAGCGAAATATCTGTACGTTACTGCCGGAAACGTCGGTACAGTTTTTGCCGTCCACCAGATCGATCTCCCGGTTGGCCGCGTCATGGATCGAGCAGTTCGAGATCACGACCCGATGAACCCGACACTTGACGTTGTGTCCTGTTACTGCGCGGGCGATTTCGGAGTATTGAATCGTAACGCTGTCCCCGCCCAAATACAGATTATGATTGTACCCTGGTTCTTCCGGTGCGCCGTTATCCGTGATCCGGCAATGGGTGATAAGCTGGTTTGCGCCCTGCGCTTCCACGCCCTTTTGTGCGGCGCGGCCGTCGCTCATAATTCCCATATCGCAACCGTAAATGTCACACCGGGAGATCGTCACGTCGTTCGCCTGAGAGATCCGCACTCCCGCGGCATTATGGGTATCGTTGTGCGCGTTGCGAAGGATAAAGCCGTCGAGCGTACTGCCGGACCCTTCAGCGCAAAACTGAACGATCGCCCGGGGGGTGGAACCGGCGCCGGTGTAGTTGACCCCCGTTCCGTCGAGCGGGATCGGCTGATTCGGGTCGGCCGCCTGAATGGTCAAATTCGGCTTGGTCACCATCAGTTTAACCTCCTTGTATGCCTCGCCGTTGGGCAAAGGATGGACGAGTATCCGGGAATCGGGTTTTGCCGCCTCAAGAGCGTCTTCAATGCGGGAATAAGTTTGTCCGGGTCCAACGTGTAGTGTCTTGCCATACACGTTTGCCGCAAGCAGAATGGCCAACAAAAACAGGAAACGTTTCATGAGTTTTTTTCAAACAGGATAAAGTTTAAATTGATTGGTGATTCAAAAACTGATTCTATTATAACATTAAGATTCTAACTGTCAACCCCTCGACTTACCGGGCAAGATATTTCTTCACCTCCCACTTTTCAAAGCAGTGACAATCTGCTATAATCAGAGAAATCAACGATCTGCCTGCCACACTCACTTTTATGACCGCATACCATCATGAAACTCAAAACCCGTTCATTCCTTCTTTTGTTCGTTTTGACTCTCGTGTCTTTTACGAGTTCGTTTCTCCAGGCGCAGGAACAGACTGAAAGGGCTCCGAAAGCGCGCCTGACTTTCCCGATTCTTTTCACGGCCCGGCACAATTACCAGGGCCTGCACATCTACGACACTTTTTACCAGTGGCGGCGCGGCGTGACGAATCCGGGCGTCGGGGGAATTTATATTCTTGAAAACCCGGCCGACCCACCGGAGAAATACCGCATCCGGCCTGTGATCGACCCGACGACCGACCCAACGCTGGGGGACGGGATCTATTCGGACCCGGCTCTTTCTTACGACGGCAAGACCATTCTGTTCTGTTACAAAGGGTCGCCCAACGGGAACTCCATCATCTACAAAATCAATCTGGACGGGACCGGCCTGAAACAACTCACCAACCTCGACGCCCAAGGGAATCCATACCTGGGTTCCGGTGGAGGCCATCACGACGTTCGCCCCGCTTGGCTGCCGGACGGACGGATCGTCTTCACGTCCACCCGATACAGCGGTCTGGTGCCGTGCGCGAATAACGGCGTGGCGATCCTGCACGTCATGAACGCCGACGGCTCCGACATTCACACGATCTCCGTGAATAATGTGACCGAATTTGACCCGGCCGTTTTGCCAGACGGCAGGATCCTCTTCGGCCGCTGGGAGTACATCGACAAAAACGCGCTGACGATCCAAAGCCTCTGGTCTGTCTATCCCGATGGGACCAATGAAACGGCGTATTTCGCGAACAATATGGTCTTCCCCGAGGCGATCCTTCAGGCGAAGCCCGTACCCGGTGAACCGAATCTGGTGGTGGGGACGTTTGCCCCTCATAATGCGCCGCCGCGCGGGACTATCGCGTTCATCGACATTTCAGCGGGCGTTCAGAATTCCGTCTCGGGAAAGAACGACGAAAAGGCGATCACCAATCTGGAATACCCGAATCAGCCAACCTACGACCGCGGGCAGTCGTGCGATCCGTGGGCACTGGATAAAACGTTGGTCCTGTATTCCGGGCAGATGGAAAATCCGACCAATGGCGGGAAGTTCAACTCGCTCCTCTTGATCGATGACCGGGGGAACAAAACCGAGCTGCTCTCCAGCCCGACGATCGACCTGCACAATCCGATCCCGATCGTCCCACGTCCTGTTCCGCCTGTTCTGGTTGACCGTACCGATCGCAGTAAAACGACCGGCAGTTTTTTCGTGACTGACGTTTACGAGGGGCTTCAGGGCGTAGAACGCGGCGCGGTGAAATGGCTCCGCGTGGTTGAGGAAACCTCCCGCGTTAGCGCCTCCCCCGGCAACAACGGGCTGAACCAGACGTTTTCCATCTCCGCCGCTTTGGCGTGGAGCCCCAAAATCTACCACGGCATCGTTCCGGTTTGTGAGGACGGAAGCGTTTGTTTCGAAGCGCCATCGGGACGCGCGATCTACTTTCAGCTGCTCGACGAAAATTACCGCCTGATCCGCTCGATGAGGACGTTCATCCAGGCGGCTCCCGGCACGGCCCGAAGCTGCACCGGCTGCCACGAATACGGCCCGCCGACGGGTAATGCTGGCCCTATGAAACTGGCGAGCAAACGGCCGCCGCTCGCGCTTCAGGACGAGTCGTGGGGGAGCGGCTACATCGATTACCCATCGATGATCCAGCCGATTTTCGACCGGAAGTGCGTCCGCTGCCACGGCGGTGACGAGGGGATCGCCGCGGGGCTGGATTTATCCTCCTCACCCACCCGCCTGTTCAATATCAGTTACGACAATTTAACCTCGCGCAGGGAAAAGCAGTACCACGTCGATTTGATTTCCGGCATTTGCTGCATGAACGGGACGGCTTACTGGTCCTGCCGGATCTTCCAGCCTTACGAACACGGCTCCGGAAACGCGCCGCTGGCGGAGAAGGTCCTGAACGACCCGACGCACAAAGATTTCCTGACCAGGGAAGAGCGCGAGCTCCTTTTCACCTGGATCGACAGTAACGGGATCTACTTCGGCACGTGGAACTACACGCCCTCGGGCCCAATCCTCCGTCCGTGGGAACAGGCGGCCCAGCAGATCCGGGACGTGATGAAAAACGCCAGCTGCGCCCGCTGCCACGCCGACGAAAAAGGAAACATTGCGCGGTTTGAAAACGACTGGATCAACCTCGAGCGGCCCGAATACAGTCGGGTCCTGCGCGCTCCCATGGCGGTCGGGAACGGGCTCGGGATCGGCGCGTGCCGGAACGTGAAGTTCGACCCGAATTTCCGGCGGCTGGGCATCATGTCCGGCGGGCGGTACGAGCACGCGGTCCATCCGCTGGACTGGTTCCCGACGCAAACGTGGCGGCCCGTGGCGGCCAGCGACCCGAATTCCGGCGAGGCCGTGATTTCGATCCCGTCGGCTGACGACCCGGTTTACCGTCAGATCCTCGCGATCATCCGGCGGGCGGCGCGCCAGGCATACTCCGCCCCGAGGATCGATATGCCGGGGGCGTTTGAACTGAACGGCGGCGCGATTGCCGGGCGGTCCCGTCAGATCCTCCCGCAGCCGCTGCCGGACGTCATGCCGAAAATCGGTTTGAGCCTGACCCAATCCGGAAAGCCGGAACTGGCGTGGCCGAACGACAAACGCGTGATCGGCCTGGTCGCGGAAATTCATCGAGGCGAACAACCGGACTTTGCTCTTTCGGACGAAACGCTTGCCGGCACGACCGAGATGAACCGGTTCATCGACGCCAACGCCGTGCCGGGGAAATGGTTTTACGCCGTCCGTTTCGTCTGTGATCCGGCCCAAACCTGCGGGACGTGCCGCGTTTCGGGCGATACGATCAGCGATCTTGCCGCGCTGGCCGAAGGGCTCGTTCCAGAGCGGAAGTCCATCGAAAACCGCTGCCCGCTCTCGATGTTCCAGCCGAAAAAGTCCGAACCGGTTTATGTTGGTTCTGTGGAAGTACCGGAGCAAAAGCCGAAGCCAGTTCCTCAAATTTGTCAGCTTCTCAATATGGAGACCGTTGATCTGAGAACAGAAGGGTGGCTTTCCATACCAACTGAAGAAAACCTCAACATACACGGATTTTTGGCGATTTCGGTCGATATAAAATTCACCGAGGCAGGGGTCATGCCTGTTCCCATCGGATACGGGGCGTGGAAGCGCAGCGGTTGGTTTATCCAGAAATTCCAGGGGAAATGGCGGTTTCATCTGTCAGGAACGGATTGTGACTCGACCGAGCCAGTTCCGCTGAACGAATGGCTTCACATGGATTTCATCATCGAGAACGGCCAGATGAGGATCCTGCAAAACGGTAAAACTGTCGCTCAGACTCCCGTTTCCCAACCGTTGATGGAGTGGTATGGAGATTTGTATCTGGGACAATATTCAGACACGCAGAAACCCGACTACCAGTTTCACGGTGAGATGAAAAACCTTCGTATTTGGGGAAATTAGTTCCCTTTACTTCACACTATATAAATGTGATTAATATACACCTGCCAATGAACGGATGTTTTGCCCAGATACACTGCGCCGTTCTTCCATATCATACCCGATCGAAGTTTCCCACATCGCTAAAGTTTCGAAGACTGATGCGCTTCGGCGAAATTTTTATGCCTGAATTTGACCGATTTTATCTTTTTTAATTTGTCATAAACAATAAATTTCATAATTTTTTAAAATTTTTTCTCTTTTTATCAATATTTTTATGAATCCGTATATAATACTATAAGAAATTGAGTTTAAATTTATATGCTTCTTTATATGAGGCTTAAATTTAGCACAATTCCAAGCCAATTATTATCACCTATTCATAGGTTTTGTTATGAAAAACGCATATCGTTTTATTGTTGGACTGCTGACTTTAACAATGGTGTCGTGGGCGAACGCTGATGTCGTCATCGCGCCGGGAACAGACGCGGCGACGATCGTCGCTCCCATGTCACCGGATACCACGGTTTGGGTCCAAAACACGTTCGGGAATGAAATTGAACTCTACAGTGGTACGACGTCGCTCGTTCCTTCCGGCTCTCAGGGCCTGATGATCGGCGGAACGGAAAATACCGCCTCGATCAAGGCAATTAGTAACTGCCTGCAAAACCTGGGCCAGACGACCGTCATGAACAACGGCTCGCTGAGCATTCCCGAGGTGGACGGCACGGACAATTATTTGGATAACGATCTCACCGTCAGCGGCGGATATGTCCGGGTTGACAAAAGTTACTATTCCATGAGAAACGGCGCGAATGTTACCGTTTCGGACGGCACATTGGAATTTTTCGGGCGTTTTCGCGTGGGTTACGATTCCGCGGCTACGGTGGATCAGACCGGCGGTAATGTTACGCTCAATACCATTGCTTCCGGCGATAACAAATTCCTGTCGATCGGTTACAAAAGCGGCGCCAACGGGCAATACAACCTTTCCAGCGGAACTTTAAATACGGTTCCGGACATTTATATTGGCGACAAGTCCGGGGCGCAGGGGACCCTCAACATGACCGGCGGTACGGTCAATTCCAGCGCTTCCCTGCGAGTCGCCTCGGAAGGCACGGGGACGTTCATCCTTTCCGCGGGTGAGTTCAATCAGACCGCGGGCTGGACGAATATTGCTTATGAAGCCAGCGGAAAAGGTCAAATGATCGTCAACGGCGGAACCTTCAATTACTCCTCCAACGATTTTCGCGTCGGCCGCAAGGGTGAAGGCGTTTTGAAGTTGGAGGCCGGAACGATCAACCTCGGCGAAAAAGCGCTCGTGTTGGGGTACTATGAAGGCGGAACCGGCGAGTTCACCATGACCGGCGGAACGCTGAACGCCAAAGCGCTTACGCTTGGTGAAAAAGTCGCGACCGAAACAAAACCCGGCGCGAAAGGCACGGCCACGTTTACCAACGGCGTAAACCAGACCTTCCCGGGAAATATCACCGTCGGGAATTACGGAACCGGAACGCTCACCGTGGATAATGCGGTCCTTAACACTGCTGGCTACGTGTACATTGGAAACAGCGCCGGGGGGACCGGAGAACTTATCCTGCAAAACGGCGGCAACCTGTCCCCGACCGCCCACTCCACGCGAGTCGGTGAAGCGGGAACCGGTACGTTCAGGGTCCTGGCTGGTTCTTCATATACCGGCAACGAGATCTACCTTGGCAGCACCGCCACAGGCGATGGAACTCTCATCGTGGACGGCGGAATGACCCAGTCCAAACGCATCATCGTTGGAAACGCCGGTACGGGAACGATGAATACGAGCAATAACGCCTCGATCACGATCACCAGCGGCGGTTTCTACGTGGGCGGCAATGAAGATACGACCAATAAACCAGCAGGAACCGGCGTCGCGACCCTGACCAATACGACGCTCACGGTCACCGATGACATCGCGGTTGGAAATTACGGAACGGGAACTCTGACGCTGGACGGCACAACCACGGCCACCACAAACGGGTATCTGTACATCGCGAACCATACCGGATCGACGGGAACGGTCAACATTCAAAACGGCGCTTCTTTGTCAGCTCCTGAGCATACCGTTCGTATCGGGCAGTCCGGGAACGGCACGATGAACGTCCTGACCGGCGGAACGTTTGACAGCTCGGCCAAAGATATTCACATCGGTTACAACGCCGCGGGCAGCGGAACGCTTACCGTTGACGGCGGAACAGTCAACTCGCTCAAGGTTTACGTTGGCACTAGCGGCACCGGCGAACTCAACGTCAAAGCCGGCTCGCTCAGTATGGGAACGAACCATATTTACGTGGGCAATAATGCCGGAGCAACTGGCACGTTCAACATGAGCGGCGGCGAAGTGACCATCGGCGACCTGCGCGTTGGTGAAAACGGAACGGGTACCGCCAACATTTCCGGCGGAACGCTCAGTCTGAATTACATCATGTACGCTGGCCTCAACAATCAGGGGACCATTAATATTTCCGATAGCGCGAACGTTACCGTGACCGGCAACATCATCGCTGGTTACAATACGGTTCCCACAGAAGAAAACGACGTTAAAGGCCAAATTAACGTTTCCGGCGGAAATGTCACCACGAATGGCAATGTTTTGGTCGGCAATCAGGCCGGCGCAAAAGGCGAGATGAACGTTTCCGGCGGAAATGTCACCGCGAGTGGCAATATTCTGGTTGGCAACCTGGCCGGTACAAAAGGCGAGCTGAACGTCTCCGGCGGTACGCTGACCGGGAATGGAGAGCTGCGCGTTGGTGACTCCGGTGATGGTACCATGAACGTCACGGGCGGCGAGACGACGGTGGCGGGCCTCTCCAACATCGCCTACGCCGAAGGCTCAACCGGAAAACTTACCATTCAAAACGGCAAGGTCACGCTGACCAATTCCGGCAACACGTTCCGCGTTGGGCGTTACGGCAAGGGAACGGTCGAAGTCCTTGAAGGCGGCCAGCTTAATGTCACAAGCACGGCAACCCAGTTGGGCTACTACGGCGGCGGTGAGGGAACGCTTACCATCGACGGCGGAAGCGCGGAGCTCCATACGCTCCAGGTCGGATTTGCCGCAGGGGCAACCGGCAATTTCAACATGCTCGACGGTACGCTGACGATCACCCAGACCGAGATCAACGTCGGTTACAACGGAACCGGCTACGCGACGATTTCCGGTGGTGAAGTCAACCTGACCAGTTTGCGCGTCGGCCGTGAAAATGGCTCCGTCGGTGAACTGACCATCGAAGGCGACGGCGTCATGAACCTTTCCAGTGCCGCGCGTATCAGCTACAACGCGGGCTCTCAGGGTAAAGTCTTCATCAAAGAGAACGGCCAGATGAACGTCACCAAGGAGCTGACGATCGGTAATTCGGACGTCGGTTACGTCGAGGTTTCGGGCGGTCAGCTCAACGCCAACCCGATCGTCATCAAAGAGAACGGCTCGAGCATGAAGATCACCGGCGGCACGGTCACGACCCCGGCCCTGACCACGGCCAACCGTCTGGAGTGGACCGGCGGTACGCTCGATGCGAAAGCCGTCACGGGCGACCTCACCCAGAACGGCGGGACCTACAACCCGGGCGTTTTGCAGATCGTGGACGCGACGATCGCCGGCAACTACACGCAGTCCGGCGACGGAACGATCGTGATCGACTTTAACGCGGACAACACCGACTGGGATACGATCACGGTCAATAACGGGAACATAAATCTCGGCGGGACTCTGTTCCTCAACATTACGAACGAGCTGAACACGCTGGACACGTACCCGATTTTCAGTGTCACCGGCGGAAACATGGACGTCGCAGGCGTTTCGGTGGCGTTCCCCGACTGGTACACCGGCGACTCCTGGATGCTTAACTCCGCGGGGATCCTTGAACTTGGCGCGCTTCCGCCCGGTCCGGTCGATCCGTCCGTTCCGGAACCAGCGACTTGGGCACTGATGCTCCTCGGCATTGCCGGCTTGCTGTATTCCCGTAAAAGAAGCAGGAAATAGTCGTCACGTAAGATTTGCACGTTAGCGAACAGAGCGGGAGGAAAGCGAAAGCCGACCTCCCGTTTTTTTATGGGTGAAGTGAACTGAAAATCGCCTGGTATCTTTTGGGAAACTTCAATTCCTCCAAAGTGCAAAATTTGCACTTTGAATTGCACTTTGGAGGAAACGAAGGTCTTGAGGACCCTACTTCAGAATGACCCGGAAGCCGACGTCGTAAACCGGCTGGTTTTTCGGGTACGGGACGCGGGAGTCGAACGTGCTTTCGGACGGGCGGGAGTTGAACGAGCCGCCGGCCGCAAGAGCCGTGTCGCCGTCACTGGCGAGCCATTCCGCCGCGTTGCCGTGGACGTCGTACAGGCCCCAGGCGTTGGGTTGGTACGACGCGACGTTGGCCGTGGCGTGCGCCGAGTCGTCAAACCGATCGTCGGCCGGGCGCCAGGCAGGTATGCTGCCGGAGGGCAGGCTCCAGGGCTCGTACGTCCAGATGTGGTAGTTGGTGAAGTCGGACAAATTGGCGAATCGGCTGAAATCGTCGTCCGACCCGCCGTAGTAGAATTTCGGATTTCCCGACCCGGCGCGGGCGGCGTACGACCACTGCAGGTCCGTCGGGAGGGCGCAGACCAGGCCGCTTTCGGCGCCGAGGCGCTGCGTCAGCCACTGGCAGAACTGCTCGGCGTGCTCGCACGAGACGCGAATGACCGGCTGCGCGTCGCCGTCGGTCTGGAATCCCCGGTCCTCCAGGCTGAACAGGAGGAAGTCCGAAAACTCGTACCGGCTGTCGTGCTGCGGGTCGAAGGCGTGGAACTGCGCGTTGGTCACTTCCGTTTTGCTCATCCAGAACCCGCCGACCGGCTGACCGTTGAGCGTCCCGCGGGGGACGTAAACGAATTCGATCTTCTCGCCGTTCGGGAGCGCGACCGAGCGGGTTTTCTGAACGTCGAACGCTTCCAGAAGCGTGACCGCCGGCACCGGCCGATTCGGTTCGTGTGCCTTCAGTCCAGCGTCGATTTTCTCTTTTGGCGGAAGAACCGGTTTGATCTCCCCGGGAACGTAGGGGTTAAAAATCCCTTCCTGATTCTGAACCACGCCGCTGTACATCTCGCGGAGTTCTTCCCGAAGCCGTGCCAGACGGTCGGTGCGCTCGGGGCCGCTGATCTCGATCCACGTCCCGTGGAACGGCGTGTTCATATCGACCCAGGTCGTCAGCCGGTCCCAGTCCTCCGGCGAGAGCATTTCCGCCACGCCGTAATGCCCGGCCGGGTCGTTCCGCAGCGTCTGGAAAAGGCGCGTCGTCGAGACGTGGAACTCCCGCGGCGAAAGCAGATGGGCGTCCGACTCGATGGTATGGCCCCGAACGAACCGGCGCAGATTCATGTAGGAATTGGAGAAATGCGCGGCTTGCCCGTAGTATTCCGACCCGGTTTTGATGGGAAAATCGTCCGTGTTTTCGAGCGAAAACGTCTCTGGAACGGCTGCCAGGGCCGGGGCGTTGGGGTCGCGGCGCCCGGTGTGGCACGCCACGCAGTATTTATCCAGGACGGGCTGAACTTCCCGCCGGAACGAGAAACCACGCATCGGGCCGTAAAACGGCGTGATCTCCGAGGCCGGCCGGTTTCCCGCAAGCGTTCGTTGACGGACGGGCGCAAGGCTCGTGTTCTGGTGGCACCCGACGCACGAAACGACCTCGCCCGGCATGGCCGTGAACCACGACCGCATGAGCTGCAGCGCCGCACCGTTTTCGTCGAGCGGCTGAATGGCGATCGGGACGTTGGCGGGCACGGTGAAGTGCGCCGAGCCGTCCTCCTCGACCGGCACGGTCCCCAAAACCGCGCGAATGTCCCACGGCCCGTCCAGCCCGACGCGGTCCACTTGACCGCCCATGCCGTGGTACGAGTAATTGTAGGTGAAAAGCCTCAGCTGCTTGACCTCGCCGCGGCGGATCCCCTTCAGGCCGGGGCCGGAGTAAATGTCGGCCAGAAAAACCGTCGCGGTCGTGCTTTCCGGGTCGGTCCGGTCCGCGATCGCCGGCGGGATCGGCGTTTTCTGCACCGGGACCGGCTCCAGCATCGCAAATCCCGGCTGCTCGTACAGAAGGACGAAATTATCGAAAACGTCCACGAGGTAGATCCCCCATTTCGCGGACGGGGACGGTTTGCAGGCCGTGACGACGTATTTGTCCGAGAGCGGCGCCGGGTGCAGGAACTTCGGCCACGAGTCACCCGTCAGACCGTCTTTCAGGACCGCCTCGACTTTTTTCCCGCGCTGGCCGATCCGCTGGACTGCGCCGTCGGCCTCGAAATCGCTGATCGACGTGTCGAAAAGCACCAGCTCCCCGGCCCGCGCGACGTCGTGATGCCCCACCACGACCGCGTAGAACCGGTTGGCGTTTTCCGGCGTGGGCTTCGCGTTGAACATGCAGTTGGGCCAGTACGAGTTGCTCCCGTAGTAGCTCACCTGGTTCGTCCCGTCCGGGTTCATCGTGAAGAGAAGCCGGTAAAACGCGTGCGGCGTGTCGGTGTACTCCCAGCGCAAATACATGATCCGCCCGTTCGGCATGACCGTCGGGTTCCAGTTGTGCTCCTGATCGAAGGTCAGCTGACAAATGCGCCCGTCCGGGTGGCGGACGTACGTATTCGTCACATGCGACGACCCGCGAACGCACGGCACGCCGACCATCGGGGCCGTGGAAGTGAAGATGATCCGGCCGTCGGGGAGGTAGCAGGCGTCGTAATTATCGACGTCCGGGTGGTCGATCGTCGGGATCTTGCGCGGCTGGGCGGTTTTCTTTCCGGCCAGGATCTCTTCCGTCAGCGGGATCTCAAAGAGCTGCCACCGCCCGTTCCCGCCGTCTTTTTCAAGGTCCGGCCTGGAAAACATCAGGCGGTCGGCGTTGAAATGGAGGTCCAGCTCGCCGACGTACTCATCACTTTGCGGCCGGTACACAGTTTTCACGTCTCCCGGCCCGGGAACGGCCTGAGCCGAAACCGGGATCGCGACGATCTCGTTCCCGTAGCCGGTGTGATGCAGGCTGGAATTGCTCGACCAGTTGGCGGGGAGGCCCAGATTCTTTTCGGAGCGCCGGATCGCGAGGATCGTCCGGACGTTTTTCAGCACCGGATTTTCGAGCAGCGCCCGGCGTTTCAGCGAGTCCAGACGGTCGAATCGGGCTTCCGGCTTTAAGGCCACGGACACTTTTTCCAGTTCCGCCAGTTCATCAAGGTACTTCTGCCCGTTGACGTATTCCTGCGGGTACGACTCCATCAGGTCGCGGATCGCCAGCTTCAGCGACTCGGCCTCGTGCGCAAAATCCCGCTCCATTGCTGCGATCTGGCGGTCGTTCAGCTGAGCGTTCGGCTCGTAGGGCGTCAATTCCACCCATGCCGCCGGTGTCTGGAGGTAGTTCAGGGCGTTCGACGTGAATTGGACCAGATTCCTGAAAAAGACGTTTCTGGGGTCGGAGAAGCACGTCAGCCGCCAGCCGGACGTGACTATTCGGCCCTTTCCCAGCGCGTACTCCCAGATCGGCTTTTCGTCGCCCGTTGCGGACGCTGCTAACAGAGTCCCACCGCGGGGCTGGATCGCGTGGAAGTCAGAAAACGCGGAGTAGCCGCCGTCGGAGAAGTAAACCGCCGCCCGATTTTGCCCGTGCGGGTTTCCTCGCTGCAAACCACGAAAAACCGGATGGACGCCGTTTTTCATCGGCAGCGGAATGACTGCGGCCAGCGTGTGGTCATGCCCCCCGGCCAACTGACGCGGCAAGACGGTTTCCAGCCCGAACTGTTTGAGCGCGGGCCACGACGCCCCGGTCAGAAAAAGCCCTCCGCCTTGCTCGACGAACGCTTTGATCTTCGAGGCGTCCGGGTCCGAAAGGGCGTACTTCTCCGAATCGCCAAGATGGATCCACAAAACGGAGACGTCCGCCAGCCCGTCGGCCGTCACTTCCTGAAAATCCGGGCATAGCGTCTTCCCCAGTGTCAGGGCGGCCTGGTATTCCGGACCGTCCTGAGCCGTCCGAAGCAGTGCCGGGCTTTTCGCCCAGACTACGGTGGAACTTAAAAAGCAGGCAGTTAGTACTAACAGGAGGAACTTTTTCATGACGGTTACTACTATCTGGCCGCAGGCCGGAGAAGGTCAGCGACGAAATCGCGCGTGTACATATCCAAGCCCCACGACGGAGCGCAGTATGCGATATTGTCCACGATTTTGTCGAACGAATCCAGCGGCAGTTCCGCCTGCGTGAACGTGATCGGCGCGCCGATGCTTTCGTACCACTTTTCCAACCGGGTGATGCCTTGCTCGATCGCGGTGTCCTCGTCCCGGCACGCTACACCCATGACGTTGCGCGCGAACTGGACCAGCCGGCGTTTGCAGAAGCCTTTCATCTTCCGCAGCCAGCATGGCATGGCGACCGAAAGCGACGCGCCGTGCGCCGTGTCGTACAGGCACGACATGGAATGCCCGATCAGGTGCGCGGGATAGACGGCGTTCTCGACCCCCGCCAGAAGCAGACCGTTCCACGCCATCGTGGAGGCCCACATCATATTGGCGCGGGCGTCGTAGTCCGACCCGTCCGCGACACAGCGGGTAGTGTACTCCATGACCGTCCGCATCAGCCCCTCGGCGTAAACGTCCTGAACCGGCGTTTCCGGGTCCGAGTTGGTGATATACCCCTCGACGATGTGCGCGAAAATGTCCACGCCGGCGAACGCGGTGTACTTCGGCCCCAGCGAGTACGTAGCGGTTGGGTCCAGGATCGAAACCTTCGGCATGAGGCAGGGGACGATGAGACCAAGTTTCTGCTGGGTCTGCTCGTTGGTGATGACCGTGCCGCCGTTCATTTCAGTACCGGTAGCCGCAACGGTCAGAACGTCGCAAAGCGGGAGCGCCTTTTCGGGTGTCGCCTTACCGCTGTAGAAGTCCCACACGCTGCCGTCATAAATCGCGCCCATGGCGATCGCTTTGGATTCATCGATGACGCTCCCACCGCCCAACGCGACGATCAGGTCCACGTTTTCCTGTTTCGCCAGATCGGCCCCAGCCTGAGCGTGCGTCAGACGTGGGTTCGGGCTGACGCCGGGATACTCTACGATTTCCAGACCTGCCGCTTTGAGCGAGCCGACAACGGCATCGTAAAGGCCGTTCTTCTTTACGGACCCGTGCCCGTAAACTAGCAGGACCTTCTTGCCGTACGCTGCGGCTTCAGGACCGATCTGCTTGATGGTGTCGCGTCCAAAAACGATTTTGACTGTGTTCTGATACGTAAAATTCTGCATGGCTATTAAGTGAAAATGAACTTAAAGGAAAGGGAGACAGTGCTTTTGAGCTATTCCCAAAGTGCACTTCGATTCACGAATTCTTTGATTATACCAGAATACTTCATTTTAGAAAGAGGGGGGGAAACAGATTTGTGCAAAATGAGATTCCTGTTGTGGTCTGGCTGTTGTTCACCGCGAGGTTTTCATTGGGAATTATCTACGAGAAGGGTAAGACCCGAAAGGAACCTTAATTATATTGCCTCAATTCTCCACTCCAAAACACCCTCTTTTGCATCCCCCTCCTTTTTTTCTGAAAATCCCCCCGGGGGGGCTGGACGTTTAGGGGATTTCGGTGTAAAATGGAGGTTTGAAGTTTTTTCTTTTCATTGGAACCCTAATATCAGTTGGAGCATATCATGGCAAAAGCAACCTACAAAGACTCTGGTGTTGATCTGGAACTGTACCGTAACGCGATGGAACGTCTGCCGGGACTCATGGAACGGACGGAAACCCCGCGAGTCCGCCGTCTGCCTGGTGGTTTTGCCGGTATGTTCCAGCTGGACTTTGAAAAGGGTTCGCCCTTCCGCCGCAATTACGAGGACCCGGTCCTTATTTCCTGCACCGACGGCGTGGGGACGAAGCTGAAGATCGCCCAAGCCATGAACTCCCACTCGACGGTCGGGATCGACCTGGTCGCCATGAGCGTCAATGACGCCATCTGCTGCGGGGCCGAGCCGCTCTTCTTCCTGGATTACGTGGCGATGGGAAAGGATAATCCGCCGCTTCTGGAAAAAATCGTCAGCGGCATTTCCGATGGCTGCGTTCAGGCCAACAGCGCCCTGCTCGGCGGTGAAACTGCCATTATGCCTGACATGTACGGGCCTGACGATTACGATCTGGGCGGCTTCTGCGTCGGCGTGGCCTCGAAAAAGAATCTGATCGACGGCTCGAAGATCCAGCCGGGCGACGTGGTCATCGGCATTGCCTCGACCGGGCTGCACTCGAACGGCTTCTCACTCGTGCGCAAGGTGGTTTTCTCGTTGAGCGAGCTGAACGTTTTCGACACGATCCAGAATTCCGGCACGGAACTGGACGGGCAGCTCGTGGGCGAAGTCCTTCTCACGCCGACCCGCATTTACGTCAAGCCGGCGATGCAGATCCTGGAAAACTTCCGCGAGGCGGTTCATGGCGTGGCCCATATCACCGGCGGCGGCCTGCACGAAAATCTGGAACGGGTCGTTCCGGCTGGTTCGCGCGTGCTGATCGACCGCGGAAGCTGGACGGTCAAGCCTGTCTTCCGCTGGATCCAGAAACTCGGTGAGATCGAGGAAGATGAGATGTACCGCGTGTTCAACATGGGTCTGGGCCTTGTGATGGTCCTCGCGGCCGACCAGGTCGAAGCGATCCGCGCCTCGCTCGACGGCATGGGCCTCGAGAACTGGGTCATCGGCAAAGTCGTCGAAGGTCAAAAAGCCGTCGTGTGGAACGAGTGATTTTCAAATGATGAATGATGAATTGTGAATTATGAATTGATCATGATTCATAATTCATTTCTCTTCTACAGAAAGGCCTTAAAATGCCCAAAGAATTCCTTTATGGTTCCGATCGAGTATCCGGTTACGGCCTGATCCTCGCCTCATCCACGGCCACGCCCGAAGAGAAAAAATGGGTTTCCGACAACAGTGTCTATACACGGATCGGAAGCCGGGAGGAATCCCCTGTTTCCTGGGCTTTTTCGCTGGCAGGGAATAATGTCTTTCTTTCCCGAAGCTGTGCGAGCGTTGATTATTCCGGGCGTCCCAGCTTTCTGGCGAGTCATCTGGAACTCAGTCAGGAGGAAACCCTCCTTTATGAAGACGGGCCGGTGTACGTTCTGAGCCGGTATCGTTTTACTCCGCAATCTTCTGATGAGGCTGGATTGGAACGGAATACCCGACAGTTTTTGAACCGTTATGACGGCTGCAGGGAAGAAAACTCACGCTGCGGCACGTGGCAAAGTATTCTTTACCCATTTGAACTGGATGGCCGTTCCTTTGCTGGCGTGGCAGCGCTCCTCGTTTTACGGGGAAATCCGGTTTATCTTGTTTACAGCCAGAACCAAAGAGAAGATATTTTACCCCTTTTCCGGGAACTATGGTCTCTTTTGCCGGTCACCTGCCGCTGGAAATACACGTTTAACACGTATCTTTCCAACCCGGGAATGGTTTATTCCCTGAACGGGCTTTTGAAAGAGACAGACACGGCGGCTCAATTCTGTCAGTCAGGCAAAGTGTTTTATCTTGATTTGAGCACTGGAACACACAATTTTCCGGCAGAGATTTTTGAAATTTCCAACCTGTCAGGAATCGAACACTACCTGATGACCGACAACGTGACCGAAGCGCAGACGAACTACGAGCAAACCCCTGATTTCCCGGTCCCGTGCGGTATTGTCTGGGAAGAACAAACGGGGCTTGTTCGTAAACTTCACGAAGATTTTCAAAAGGTCCAGAACGAACTTGCTGCGGAAACGTCAAGGATGAATTCTGAACTTTCAAGTCTGAAAGAAGCCAACAGCCGTTACAAAAGCAGCGCTGAGCGTATGAGAAACGAGCTGACTTCTCTGGAAACGAAACTCAAAGAGGAGAATGAAAAGCAGTCGAATCTGCAGCATGCCAATGACGCTTTAACCCGTCGCAATGTGGAGATAAAACAGGAGATCGAACAGGCGCAAAATCAGTTTCAGACACTCATCACAAAATTGAACGAAGCCAGAAAAAGTTACGATGAGCTTACAGAACAATCTCAAACATTAACAACCCGGCTTGAACAGATCCGGCAGGAAATCCAAAGTGAGTCGGGTAAGCGAGAAGAATTGAAAGCTGATATTCTGAAGAATAACGCTTTAAAAACCCAGCTTCTGAGAGACGTCAATAACTTTACAAACCAAAACGCGGAACTTCAGGCAGAAAATACCCGTTTTCGGGAGGAACAGTCCGAACTGATAAGCGACCTTCAGTTCTTGCGGACTTACTCCCAGAAAAAGAAATTACTCAAAAACCTCGATTATATCCATCGAATCAGCGGCGAGGTTCTTGAGTACGTTCAAACGATCGACCAGGAGAAGAAACTGGAACTGGATTAATAGGACAAAGTCCATTTTTACGTGTCAGGATCGTGCAGCAAGCCTGATAACTCCAGGCAGTATAAGGTGTCCGGAATTGGGCTGAACAACATTAAAACGATACAACCGAGTAAATGTTTCGACAGAATCTTGACAATATCCGCAAAGAGAAAAGCATAAATCGTTACAAAGACTGGGATTTCAGCAAGCCTCAAGTCCTTCAAATCGAGGTTCCCATTGCCAGCGGAAATTTCCCTGTCTTCCATACGCAGACAACCGCTTTTCTGACGCAGGATTACTGGGAAAACCTGCCGCCGGAAGAACAGGCGAAATGGCGATCCGCTCCCTGGAAACGGGAAGATCGGACGCAGACGATTTTCTTCCGAACCTACTCCACATCGCTAGGCAACAACCACAGGTCCTGTCCGAATTCGTGGGAGGGGGATTACATTATCGCAAATACACTCCTGGGGAGGGCTGATGCCGAGTTACCCCCCAAAAAACGGATTCCCCGACACGGAGAATGGTATATACGCAGTAAACCCGCCCCGATAACAAGATACTTTCTTAGCGGGAAAACCGGGAAAGTCCGTCCTTACTATTTTTCCGGCAAACGAAATGAATATGTATGGACTGTTGCTCCGGACGATGATGGAGAGCTTCGCGATTCAATCGGCTCCCTTGGTCCCGCGAATATCGCTCCGATTCTGCTTTACGATGATCGGATCGATAACGGCCATCGTATGCCGATAGAAGTCACGATCAACGATGCCATGAACGCGGGAGAAGAAATTTCCAATGCGGTATCCCGTATGAGGCCATATTGGCTGACCACCAATAATTGCCACTTTGGGACAATCTCGGCAAACGCATTAAACCCATTCTTCGTGCCCGGAAAATTCAGTTCCGGTGGACTGAAGGGGTATTCCATGAGTTCAAACTCCAACCCCTACTGGAGAAACATCTGGTCCAGGATTCCAGGGACCCGCTTGAACGTACCTTTTGTTGTGGATCAGCAGGACATCGAAGAACTGAAGAAGATCGCTGATTTCACCAGGACAAGGTTAAAGAAATTTGAAGAGCTGATGGCTTGGGCCGCCCGGAAACTGCGTAGGGCAAAACAGATATAAGATATACCAACAATCCAAACTCCAACAAATAAAAATGCGTATGAAGCTTAAACTTCTTTTTTTGTTTCTTTTCTCCTGCGGGACCTGTGTTGATGCCTTTACTCCGACGGAGTGGGAGGCAGTCGCACCGGAAATCGTCGCGAAACCCGTTTTTTCGCAAGGGGAAACAGGGCTGAAAATCGAACTGACGACCGAAAATTCCGTCGGATCCTGGGGCGGTTTTGTGCCCGTCAAGGAAAAAACCGGGTGCAGGATCACCGCCGAAGCCGTCGTGGAGGGGCTTGAAAACGCCAACGCCGGGAACGACTGCATGATCCTCGCGTCGTGGTTCGAGCCGGGAAAAACCAATCCCCAACAGAGGGATTACGTCGAGTTCACCGACCGGGAAGATGGCGTGCGCGTGTTCGACCAGACGTTCCGTGTCCCGGACGGCTGCGACCGTCTGCGGCTGGAGCTGGTTTTCAAGTGGCGAAAAGCCGCCGCGACCTTCCGAAACGTCCAGGCCTCCGAAACGGTCCCCCCTGCTCCGCGGCTGGTTCGGATCGTCGCCGCCAACGCCTGGAACGACCCGTCGGGAACGCTCGAAGGTAATCGCCGCGCGATGGAAGAAACGCTTCAGAATATTTTCCGGAGCGTGGGAAAAACGGACCTGATCCTCTTTTCCGAGTGTTTCGTGGACGCGAACGTCCAGACGCCGTACCCGGAAAAGTCCGAACCGGTTCCGGGAGGCCCGACGTTTGAGCTTCTGAGTCGTTACGCGCGGGAACATCAAACGTGGATCTGCGCCAATGTGCACGAGGTGACGCCCGAAAACGTCTTCCATAATACGTCGTTCCTGATCGACCGCGAGGGCAAACTCGCCGGCGTGTACCACAAGGTCCACCTTTCCACAAGCGAGGCCATGAAGGGCGTGATCCCCGGCGGCGAACTGCCCGTTTTCGAGACCGATTTCGGGAAGGTCGGGATCGTGATCTGCTGGGATAATTGGTTCTCCGAAACCGCCAAACTTCTGCGGCTCAAAGGGGCGGAGATCCTGCTTTTCCCGCTGGCCGGCGACGGCAAAGAAAGCCACTGGAGCAAGATCTGGTCGGCCCGCGCGATCGACTCGTCGGTCCCGCTCGTCGTTTCGACGCAGCAGTCGCACCTCCCGTCGGTCATCGTGGACCGGGACGGTGAATGGCTTGCCAAAACGACGGACCAAAACGGATTCGCGTTCAAGGAACTCGACCTGAACGAGCGCAAACGCAGCTTCTGGCTCTCCGTCGGCCCGTCGTTCGGCGACCCGTACCAGCTTTACAAAATGGAACGCCGCCCGGAAGTTTACGAGAAATGATTCGGCTGAGAAAATGTTTCGGCTAAACCCCAAACCGGTCCCGCTGCAAACCTTCATTTAAACACGGATTTTCACGGATTAAAAGGATTTATACGGATTTTTAAAGAAAAAAGAAAAGAGGTTAAACTCTTTCCTGAAAAATCTTTTTAATCCTTTTAATCCGTGGAAATCCGTGTTTAAATGGTCCCCTGCGGCAAGCTGGACGTTCACCCTGGCCCGGTCCCTTTTTCCCCTTTTCCCTCCCGGAAACCTGGTCCTGCTTTCTGCCGGGGGGACTGGACTTTTTCTCATTTTGTGGTACAATACTCGAATTCATAATTCATCATTCATAATTCATCATTTACAGAGGGGTCCGCTATGGAAATGAAAGACTTGGTCGCTCTTTGCAAAAAACGTGGTTTTCTGTTTCAATCGAGCGAAATTTACGGGGGACTGAACGGGTTCTGGGATTACGGCCCGCTCGGCGTGGAACTGAAGCGGAACGTCAAAAACGCCTGGTGGGAAGACATGGTTTCGACCCACAACGAGCAGAAACTCGACGAAGGCGCGCCCTCAAAGTACGAAATGACCGGTCTGGACTGCACGATCATCATGCACCCGCAGGTCTGGAAATGCTCCGGCCACTACGACCTTTTCCATGATTTCATGGTCGATTGCACCGAATCGAAACGCCGCTACCGCTACGACCAGCTCCGCGGCCGCTGGGTGGAAGCCAAAGGCCAGAAAGCCTTCGTCCTTGGCGACCCCGCCGCCGACAATTGGGACGAAAGCATTCACGCCCGCGCCCAGAAATTCTTCGGCATTCGCGCCAAAGACGCCGACCAGATGAAATTCGGCGACGAGCTGATCTCGCTGGAAAAATTCGACGATTTTTCTCAGGTCCTCGCGCCGGAAGCAAAGCACCTCGGAACGCTCACCGCGCCGCGTGAGTTCAACCTGATGTTCAAGACGGTCGTCGGCGCACTGGGCGGGGAAGACGACGTGTCGTTCCTCCGTCCGGAAACCGCGCAAGGGATCTTCGTGAACTTCAAAAACGTGCTGGATTCCACCCGAATCCGCATCCCGTTCGGGATCGCCCAGCAGGGAAAGAGCTTCCGCAACGAGATCACGCCGCGCAACTTCACGTTCCGGTCCCGCGAGTTCGAGCAGATGGAGTGCGAGTTCTTCTGCGCTCCGAGCACGTCCCGCGCCTGGTACGAGTACTGGCGCAACCGCCGCTTCCAGTGGTACATCGACCTGGGTCTGGCCTCCGAAAAACTCCGCCTGCGCGAGCACGAAAAAGAAGAACTGGCGCACTACTCGGTCGGGACCGCCGACATTGAGTACCAGTTCCCGTTCCTGCCGGAAGGCGAGTTCGGCGAGCTGGAAGGGATCGCCCACCGCGGGGATTTCGACCTCCGCAGCCATTCCGAAGGAAAACTCATCAACAAAGACGGGAAACTCGAAGTCGAGCTTGGCCCGGACGGGAAACCGAAGTACCGCGGCTGCGGCAAAGACCTTTCCTACTTCGACGATCTGACGCACGAACGCTACATTCCGCACGTGATCGAGCCGTCCTCGGGCGCCGACCGCGCGACGCTGGCGTTCCTCTGCGAGGCGTACGACGAAGACGAATGCCCGGACGAAAACGGCCAGATGTCGAAGCGGGTCGTGCTGCGTTTCCACCCGCGTCTTGCCCCGGTCAAAGCGGCAGTTTTCCCGCTCGTGAAGAAGGACGGCATGCCCGAGCTGGCCTCGGAGATCTACGGCGAGCTGAAGCAGCATTTTGTGACGTTCTACGACGAGAAGGGGGCGATTGGCCGTCGTTACCGTCGTCAGGACGAGATCGGCACGCCGTATTGCATCACGGTCGATACGCAGACGCTGCAGGACGGAACCGTCACGCTTCGTGACCGCGACACGCTGGAGCAGAAGCGCATCCATAAAGACGAACTGGTCGCTGAAATCACGAAGAAGATCAAGGGAAAGAAGTGATTAATTCCTGATCCATTCCAGACCATTTAAAGATCAAAAAGTTTTTGAAAGAGGGGGGCCGGGGGAGGAACAATTTTCAAAATGTTCCTCCCTCCGCGGCCCTTAAA